>JAISGQ010000005.1 GCA_031262985.1 Oscillospiraceae bacterium | reverse complement strand
AGGAGGCAAAGTTTAGGTCAAGCCTTTTCAAAGGCTTGCAGGTTGTTAGGACAGCGTCCTAACTCGCTCTCCGCAGAGAGCGAAATCCTTTATCGTCAGAAAAACGCAGGAGGGGTAGGAAGAAATGTCCCTAAGGACATTTCTTCCGTAGGGGAACCCTCGTCGGGGGTTCCCCTGTATAGGTCGCCTTGCGACCTATAGGGCATCCCCGTTAGGCAAATGTGAGTTTTACCACACATTACGAAGGTTACTGCCGCATGATTCTGCGAGCTGATTTTAATCGTCAGAAAACGCAGGATGGGTCATGGAAACCCTCGTTGGGGATTCCCGTGTATAGGTCGCCTTGCGACCTATAATGAGATTCATAAGTTCTGTTTGCTTATACTAAATTCGCATACTAAACTTGCGTACCATACAAATACTAATTTCACGAAAGGTTACATTGCTACTGCAAGGAGATTGCAGACAGCAACAAAAGGAATAACACACTATGGATAAAAAGCATTTGCGGGCAATCGAGCTTGACAAAGTACTCGATATGCTTTCAAAAGAATGTTCCTGCGAGGATACGGCAGAGAGGGCATTGGCAATCGAACCCTCCTCCTCGCTTTCAGAGGTAGAACAGCGGCTTTCGGAGACGTGGGATTGCCATATGCTTATCGGGCGATTCGGTTCTCCCAATTTCGGAGGAGTAAAAAGCGTTACCAACTCGCTTGTCAGAGCCAGAGCAGGCGCGTGCCTCTCCATGAAGGAGCTTCTCAGGATTGCCGACACACTCAGAATAATCCGGTCTCTCCGCGAATGGAGAGGTCGGTGCGAGGGAGTTGCAACCTGCTTTGACGCGCTGTTTACCGCGCTTGTACCCAATAAGTACCTCGAGGAGAGCATAAACTCCGCGATTTTGAGCGAGGACGAAATGAGCGACAACGCCTCCTCCGCGCTCGCGCTTATAAGGAGGAAAATGAGAGGTGCTCAGGGGCGTGTGAGGGAACAGCTCGACAAGCTGATACGCTCCTCCTCCTACAGCAAATATTTGCAGGACGCAATCGTGACACAGCGAAACGGCAGATATGTCGTTCCCGTAAAATCCGAGTGCAGAGGGGATATTCCCGGGCTTGTGCATGACACCTCCTCCTCAGGCGCGACGGTGTTTATCGAGCCTATGGCGGTTGTGGAGGCGAACAACGAGATTCGCGTCCTCCAAAGCGAGGAACGCGCCGAGATTGAGCGTATTCTCACAGCCTTATCCGAGGAGGCGGGTTCGTTCTCCGACAGCATAATCGCGGGGTATGAAGTCCTCCTCGAGCTTGATTTGATTTTCGCGAAGGCGCGGCTGGGCTACACCATGAAGGCTGTAAAGCCGGAGGTCAACGACGAGGGCAGGATAAAATTTAACAAGGCGCGGCATCCCCTCATCGACAAAAACAAGGTAGTCTCCACCGATATTACGCTCGGAGACGGCTTCGACACGCTGGTTATCACAGGACCTAACACGGGAGGAAAAACAGTCGCTCTCAAAACCGCAGGACTGCTCAGTGCTATGGCTATGTGCGGACTGCTCCTGCCTGTAAGCGACAACAGCGAGGTTTCTGTCTTTGACCACATCCTTGCCGATATAGGCGATGAGCAGTCTATCGAGCAGTCGCTCTCCACGTTCTCCGCCCACATGACCAACATAAAGAGGATAATTGAAATCGCCGACAGCAAAACTCTCGTGCTTTTAGACGAACTCGGCGCGGGAACTGACCCCGTGGAGGGTGCGGCTCTCGCCGTTTCGATTTTGGAGCGGCTGAGGTCGGTCGGCTCTGTTGTCGCGGCTACTACTCACTACGCGGAGCTGAAATCCTACGCCATAAGTACACACGGCGTGGAGAACGGCTGCTGTGAGTTTGACGTCAGCACACTGCGTCCCACCTACAGGCTGCTCATAGGAGTGCCCGGGCGGTCGAACGCCTTCGCCATAAGCGAACGGCTCGGAATCCCCGCGGCAGTTGTAGACCGTGCGAGGGAGCTTGTGTCCTCGGAAAACACAAAGTTTGAGGAGGTTGTCGAAACTCTCGAAAAGAGCAGGCAACAGCTTGAGACAGAGAAACTCGCGGCACAGCAGCTCCGCGCAGATGCGGAGAAAAGCAGGCGCGAGGCTGAACTCCGCGAGCAAAGACTGCAAAAGGACAGGGATAACGTAATCGAGCTTGCCAAGGCGGAGGCGGGGCGAATCGTCTCCTCCGCAAGGGCGCAGTCAGACGCGCTTTTTGCTGAAATTGACAATATCAGAAAGCAGATAAAGAACTCCGCCGACATCTCCTCACTTCTCAGCAAGGCGAAATCTGAGGTCAAGGGCAAGATGAGGGAGCTTGAGTCCTCCGCAGACCCGATTGAGGCGGCGCGGAATGAAAACTACGTCCTCCCGCGACCGCTCAAGGCAGGAGATACCGTCCTGCTGCTCGACATAAACAAGCAGGGAACTGTCCTCAAGCCGCCCGACGCGTCGGGGAAAGTGGAGGTTCAGGCGGGGATAATCAAGACGCGTGCCGCACTCTCCAACCTTCGGCTGATAGAGGGGAATAATTTTAAGATAAACGGGCAGATTCCAAAGTACAGGAACACTAAGAAAGAACCCGTAGCCGAACTCCCGCGCGAAATCGACGTTCGCGGCATGAATGTCGAGGAGGCGGCGAGCGAGGTGGATAAGGTGATTGACAACGCGCTTATGAGCGGGCTGTCCGAAGTGTGCGTGATACACGGAAAAGGTACGGGCGCGCTCCGAGCGGGCTTGCACCGCCATTTTAAGCACCACCCGAATATCAGAACCTTCCGCCTCGGCGTGTTCGGCGAGGGCGAAACGGGAGTTACATTTTTGGAATTGAAATAAGTGCTTATGATAACTAAAATCTGTTGCCAAAGAGTTAGAGTTTGGGTCAAGCCTTTGCAAAGGCTTGCAGGTTGTTAGGACAGCGTCCTAACTCGCCATCCGCAGATGGCGAAACTCTTTTATCGTCAGAAAACTCAGGAGGGGTTAGGGGAACCCTCGTCGGGGGTTTCCCTGTGTAGGTCGCCTTGCGACCTACTTATGCTAAAATCATGCTAAATATCATATGTGTATGGTATCTTATATCAAAGTCAGATACGAACGGAGGAATCATCATGTCTTTAGAAAACAGCAGAAACAACCGCCCCTCATCAGATGAGGCTATACCTCTTTTCGGCGGAGGAGAAGCTCCCTCCTCCCCCTCCTCCCCCGTCTCTGCTCATGAGGCGTATATCCCGACAAAGGAGGAAGTCGAAAAGGCAGTCGCCAACGCTCCTCGGAAAAACAAAAAGAAAAGCAAGGGTAAAAAAATTCTGCTGTGGGCGGCGTCACTTCTCGTTCTCCTGCTCCTCGCAGCGGGAGTTTGCACGGGGCTTGCACTCTACGACAATATGCCTCCTGCTCCAACTGAGACCTCGAGCGTGGAGGATGTGATGCAGAAGTCGATGAAAGCTCTAATCAGCGGGGAAAAGCTCACTCTCACCTCCGCCGACCTGAACGCGCTGATAAGCGAGGAGCTGGAGAAAGCAGAAGCCTCACTCCTATCGCAGGGCATAACGCTGAAAGAGACATTTGTCGTCATGTCGGACAACGGCGCGACTTTATATATCCGCGCCGATTACAAGAAAATCACACTGCCTGTGAGAGTGCGGTTTAACGTCAGCTTTGATACTCCGAACGTGGTTATCACTCTTGATTCCGTTAAAATCGGCTATCTGAGTATCCCCGACAGCATTGCGAATCGGATTCTCACCTCCCTTGCTTCACAGAGCGGCATGGAGGCGGGCGACGGGGTTCTCTTCCTCGACACAACTCTGCTCAACGATGCGATTATAGCGGCGGTAAGGGAAAACGCAGGAATTGCCGGTTTAGAGGACGCACTCGACGATTTTCTCTCCATATTCGGCGGGAAGTTCAATCTCGGCGATATGATAAGTATCGCTATAAAAGATATGTACATTATGGATAATCAGCTTATTGTCGAAACCGGTCGGCAGTAGGAGGAATAATTTTTCGCTTCACAATAAAAGGGTTGTCCTCTCCCCTATATTGTGGTATAATTTATGTAATAAATATTAATTTTTTATAAAAATAATATCTTGATTGAGAGAGGAAAGTTTCAAATGGGAAGAAAAGACGGCAAGAGGGTTAAGAATGTAGATTTGATGTACTCCATAGTACCCTACATTATGGATAAGCGGTATGACGCGCTAAACGCGATAACCGTGCGTGTTCCATACGACCCGATGCACGAGTACATCAGAAAAATGCACAAGGAGAAGGGTATCGACATCAGCCATCTGTGCCTCGTCACAGCCGCGTATGTCAGAGCCGTCTCTCAGCATAAGGCACTCAACAGATTCATCGTAAACAAGAAGATTTACAAGCGCGACGGCATTTGGGTAGGTATGGTGGTCCTGCGACCGGGCGAAACCGAGTCCACTATGACAAAGGTTCGTTTTGAGCCTACCGACACTATCTTTGACGTCAACGAAAAAATGATGAAGATGATAAACGACAACAACAATCAGGCGGGCAGCAACTCCACCGATAAGCTCATGAAGACACTCACATCCGTGCCGGGGCTGCTTAAAACAGGCGTTGCACTCATCAAATTCGCGGATAAACACGGTCTCCTCCCCCGCGCTATAATAGACGCAAGCCCTTTCCACGTCAGCATGGTAATATCCAATCTGGCGAGTATCAGAACTAACCACATTCATCATCATGTCTACGAGTTCGGTACTACGGGAATGCTGGTTACTATGGGAAACTCTCAGTATATCCCCAAACAGAAGGCAAACGGTGAGATTGAACTGGAGCGTCAAATGCCTCTGGGCGTTGTGATGGACGAGCGAATCGCCTCAGGCAGCTACTTTGCCAAAGCTTTCGCGACACTCAGACGAGTGCTGAAAAATCCCGAGCTGCTTGAAGTACCTCCCGAAACTCTCGATTTGGAGGATTAGCCGAAGGTTCAGCATAGAGAAAAGGAGAAGATGCAGCAAATGGGAACTCCTCATATTTCATGCGAAAAGGGTGATTTCGCGAAAACAGTTCTTATGCCGGGCGACCCGCTCCGCGCTAAGTTTATAGCCGAAAATTTCCTCGCCTCTGCGCGGTGCGTGAACGAGATAAGAGGCATAAACGGCTACACGGGAATGTATAACGGCGTGCGTGTGTCAGTAATGGCGAGCGGGATGGGTATGCCCTCCATGGGCATTTACTCCTACGAGCTGTACAAGTTTTACGATGTAGAGAATATCATACGAGTAGGCACGGCGGGAGCTATAGACAAATCCCTGCGTTTGCGCGATGTTGTTGCCGGAATGGGTGCGTGTACAAACTCCTCCTGCGCCAAGCAGTATAACCTCCCCGGTGATTTTGCGCCGATATGCAGTTTCCCCCTCCTCAACTTAGCGAATATCAACGCGAAGGAACTTGCTATTGACCTGAAAATCGGCAATATCTACTCCTCCGACAATTTATACAACGATTCCCGCAAAAGCACGGAGTGGGAGAAAATGGGCGTCCTCGCCGTGGAGATGGAGGCGGCGGCACTCTACATGAACGCCGCGCGGCTCGGACGCAACGCGCTCGCACTCTGCACTATCTCCGACCTTATGTTTGAGCCGTTCGACAGCTGTTCAGCCATAGAGCGGCAGGAGAGCTTTACTCAGATGATGGAGCTTGCACTGTCTGTCGCGGTGTCCGTCGAGTGAAAATGCGTGAAGTATAGTACTTAATAAGAAATCATAAAATGGGCTGTTGCACAATAAAAAGTGCGGCAGTCCCTTTTTACTATAGCTAATTAACTTAGAAAAAAACAAGACTCCACGGGCAAAAAGCTTCGATTCGTGCGGTTTTCGCTCGTGGAATCTTGTTTTTTGGTGGTTATTGATATACCAAACCTTGCCACTCATTGCGTGTGTTGTGTGCAAAATCATTGAAATAGAGCCGTTTCATCTTGAAGGTGCGGCAAGGTTTAATAAGGGGGCACAATAATTTACGCTGCACATCGTGTTTGTTACACCGATAAGATTATGAAGAACTTCCGCATGGCGTTATGTAGATGCCTATCGTCAATAATTACTTAAGTATCGAAAACAGTGTCTAAATCAACAGGAATCAATGAAAGCATAATTATTTTGTCAATAATTCTTTGCATCGCCGTATCCTTTGCTTGAATAGCATCCATCTCATATCTTTTATCGTCGTAAAAAACGATGTAATGCCAGCAAGCATCAGATGAATTTTCATAAAGGGAGTCAGCGTTCTCTTTTAGTTCATCAACATAATTAATTAATGCCAAAAAATCATTTACGCTTATAGAGCTTGATTCAATTTGCTTAATATCATCAGTATAGTCATCAATTTCTGGTTCGCTTTTTTCTCTAGTACAAAAACAACACGAAAAACCAAGCCTTATATTGATATTAAAATAATATGTTTGCTCTAGTTTCTCAGGATTAAATATCGCAATTTTCATAGGCTTCTCTGGTAGCTTCGACATTTCTTTTTTTCGCTCGTTTTTGTCCATAATGAATACAACTATATTCAGTGCAAACAAAAACAAACCAAACGGAGTAATGAAATTTTGAATATTTAGAAAAAACTGCCTTACAATAAATAAAACTACAAAAAGAATCATGCAACTTAAATTAACATTATGAATTAGAACTCTCATCCTAATACTATTGTTATTATAATTTCTTAAAACAAATGATAAAGTTATTTTTTGAATAAAACTTCTACTTTCAAGTATTTTTTTCTTTTGAGGTGGGTTTATATATGAAAAAGCTATTCTATAAACCCAGTCTCTAGTTGTAGAAAACATAATCAAAAAACAAATAATAATTGAAAGAGAAATTAAAACATATTCCCAAAACTTCATATGATTCTCCTATACAAGACAATATTTATCTTCAACAAACCAATTGAAGAGATTCTTCATGGTTTCTATAAACAATTCTTGTTTGCTAATTGCATTTCCAAATGATCTTTTTGTTTCTGTAAGTGTTTGAGAAATAAAGTATTTCCAGGCTTTTTTGAATGGCTTACCGTTAGCCAACTGTTTTAACAATCTTTGGCTTTCCGACAGTAAGTGCTTATTTATACCCGGATCATAGAGGAAAAATGTTGTTACGGCAGAAACAGCACCTTCAAAGAACATCTCCCCACAATTAAACTCGTCTTGGTTTCCTTCGCTCATATCAATGCCTTGCTCAATCGCATTACCTGCCATATCAATCGCAGCATTTCCAAGCATTACATATCCGACTGGAATACCGCACGACATTAAAGCGCCCGATGCAGCACCTGTTGCAGCATTTACAGCTACTTTTTTCCAGTTAATTTCTTCTCCTGTAACTACAGCAGTTATCACATTACCAGCGGCGCCTATAACTGCCCCGGCTACAGCTCCGATTAGAATGTTAAGCCATTCACTATTCTTATCAATATACTTATGAGGATTGTTTATGCAATAAGCGTACTTATTAGAATTTTGTTGTATTGCCCAAATATCAGGCATCGGTGCTAAAGTTCCGGGCATAATGACAATCAGATCGCCATAAATTGAATTGCTTTGATTCCAGTGGGGGTCTTGGCTATTAAACCTAGATATTGCAGAATCATAAAAACGATTACCGGCAAACAGTAAATTATTAATTTTATCCATCTGATATCCAGTGAAGCCAAAGATATTCCACTCCGGTCCGTCTTGTAAACTCTTGCCGAATTCATCATAAGCCATGGTTTCGGTAGTGCCATCCTGATACATAATTCTAACGGGAGAACCTTGACGATCACAGAGATAGAACGCATTATTTTCATCGCTGATACTACCGATTAAATCTAAACCACCCCATATATATTTTCTATTATCCGAGGATAATAAATTGTTAAATGGAATTGTCAAATCGTCAATAAAATGCACATCTTTTTTGAGCGGATCAGGTACTCTAGGCAGTTCAGTGAGACCTATACGCTTGTTTAAACCATTATATATGTAATTTACTACGCCTCTTCCAGCAATAGTAGCCTGAACAAGTTTGTTTGCGCTATCAAAAATGTACTCTTCCGCTATTTTACCATTTTGTAAAACCTTCGTCAAATTACCGCGGCCATCATAAGAATACTCGCTTATGCCGTCAATATCATGAGAACTGACCAGCTGATTCATTGCATTAAACGTTCTCGCAGTTCTCTGCTTATTGTGCATCGCACCAATTTGATTACCTAAACTATCATATGAGAAAATCTTTCTATCGCGTCCATGCTCAGTCGAAATCAATCGACCTAGTAAATCATAGCCATATTTAAATACACCAGTATCTAAATCAATTCCCTGTCTATTTTTCCTAATTTGTGATATATTGCCTACTTTATCATATTGATAAGCGTATTGATCAAGTACCTGACGACCTTGTTTATGAATAAGGCTTTCCAAGCGACCAAGCGGATCATATTCGTAATTAGATATAACATTATTGGGCAATACTTTCTGTGTGAGCCTTCCCAAATTATCATATTCGTATTCCACTTTGCCAAGGCTCGATTCTACGCCAGAAACCATACCTAACTTGTTGTAAATATATTTTACTGTAGAACCATCAGGGTAGGTTGTCATTACTCGCTTATCTAAAGCGTTCCATTGATGTGCTATAGTTTCCCCATTGGGATTGGTAATTGATTGTGATCTTCCAAGCGCATCTTGTTTAATCCGAGTTGTACCGAGCCAATCATGTATTTCTTCAAGCTGACGTAATGGACTATAACTCATCCTGACATCTCGACCGTCTGCATATTGAATTTGAGTTAATTGCCCAACAGGGTCATAATCATATTTTGTCAATATGCCATCGCCATCGGTTTTTGTTATCATCCGACCATTACCATTGTAAGTGTATTTTGTTTCAATACCCAACGGATTAATTACCGAGGTCACATCGCCGCGCTTGTTATAACTGTATCTTGTTTCTTGAATATTTACAAGCTTTTTATCAATTATTTGCAATTGTTCTAACTTGCTAAGCTGACTGGCTTTATCATATGAATATGAGATTTTGCCACCCATAGCATCAATGACCTCAATTAAATTTCCTTTTGGAGAGTATCGATACTGAGTCGCATTCCCGTTTTCATCAATTGCCTTGGTAATATTATTCATTGCGTCATACTCAAATTTTTTACTTTGTCCAAGAGCATTGACAACGGTAATGACTCGATCCAAGCTATCATACTTGTAAAGGCTTTTTGCACCAAGTGTATCAATATAAGTTGTAACCCGACCATTTTTATCGTACTTGTATCGCTCGATTGCACCTTCAGGATTAATTACTTTGGTAATAGCACCAAGCTTGTTATGCTCATAATAAGTAGTAGTACCATCGGCTTTTGTCTCTGATTTTATTAAGCCAAGCTCATTGTATGCAAATCTCGAGCATCTGCCTAACGGGTCAGTTTTGCTTATTAGTTGTGCAGCCTCGTCATACTCACTTAAATAAACCCCGCCCAAAGGATCGCGAATTTGGACAAGATTATTAAACTCATCGTACACAAATCTTGTAGTAGCACCTTTTGCATCAATCTCGGTAATTTTGCGATTAAGAGGGTCATATTCATATTGAGTAACCGCGCCATCAGGGTCAGTCACGCTTACCGTATTTCCGTTTTTATCATAATTGAAATAAGTTTTATATCCTTCCGGGTCGGTGACACATTTAACTCGTATAAACTCATCATATTCAATATGGGTTTCCGCACCATTAGGATCTGTCTTTTTAATGATGTTCCACATCTTGTCATATTCATATTTAGTAATGCCGCCAACTTGATCAACTATTTCAGATGGCTTACCGATATTATTATAAGAATAATTAATTGAACTGCCATCCCAATCTACGATCCTTGTAACATTTCCGTTTTTATTATAAGTATAGTATTTGGAATTACCCTCGGCATTTGTAACCTGAGAAATATTACCCGACAGATCGTAAGAAAATTGAGTTGTGTTGCCTTCAGGCTGTACTACCTCAATAATCTGATTAAGATTATTATATTTGAATTTAGTTATACCGCCTTCGGCATTTGTTGCCATAATTATATTGCCTCGTGAATCATATTTTAATGACAGTTCTCCATTATCAGGATTAATTGCTTGAACCATAAGTCCTGATTTGTCATATTTATACTGCGACAATCTGCCTATACCATCTTTTGACTCTATCATATTGCCGTTGGTATCATATTTAAGTGAAGATATCAATCTTCCTTCCCTTGTAATACTTGCAACATTGCTTCCACTATATGAAAGTAACGTCTCTACGCCTAACGGGTCAATTGACTTAACCAAATTATCAAGTTTATCATATTCATATTTATACGCATTACCGTTACGGTCAACGTACAGTGTGTGGTTATTTGAATCGCTATACTCAAACCTCTCTTCACTATCAGAATAAATGTTTTTTATTGTGCGATATTTTTCATCTCGGAGATATTTAACCTTATTGCCGTTTTGTTCAATTACAGTAGTTATCTTTGTATTATCATCATATGACAATGAATATAAACCGCCATCGGGATATTGTTGCTTTGTTGCACGATAATGTTGATCATATTCATTTTGAATCATTACAATTCCAAGAGGATTTATAACCTTGCTAATACGTCCTATATCGTTATATTCATATCCAAAAACGGAGCCGTTTGGATGTATCACTTTAATGAGGTAATTATCATTATACTCAAACTTTACTTGTCGACCAGTGTGGTCGACAATTCTAATCAGATGCTGATGAGAATCATATTCAAAGGAAAGCTTCCCGCAAGGATTCTGGACTTTAGAAAGCAATCCTTTTGAATATAACAATTCTATCTCATTTCCATTACGGTCAATAATAATTATCAATTGTCCATTGCAATCGAATATATACTGTGATTTAGAATTGGATGTAATCGAAAAGCCTTTATCTGTCTTCTGTAAAAGATAATCTGAAACCAAAGGCGAAACATATGTGTCATCATCTATTTTTTGATAAATTTCAACATGACCATCGTCAAAGGTAATTCTTACACGATCATCTTTTTCTTCAAGAAACATATTAAAGTTATGTGTCCAATTCTCACCCAGTATCCCTTTTGAATTGTCAAGTGCGTTATAAAAACGTTTAAAAGCAAGAGAAAAACTTCCGGGAATTATAATATCCTCTTTATAGTAAAGATAATTACCTGTTGTAAGGTTTATGGGATCTCCGCCCAGTCCAGCAGCTTTAGCTTGACCTTTTAGCTTTTCTTTTAATTCAGCACCTAGACCTGTAGCATCTATAGCTAAGTCTTGAAGTGTCTCTAACGGATTATTCTCGAAAGGAAACGTGTCATTAAAACTCTCACCGATTTTTCCCATTTTATCAACATATTTTTGTGTTTCTTCATTTAGAAGCTTAATTTTTTCGGCATAAGTCAAATCTGTTCTGCGAATAATTGTTAAAAGACTATCTAAATAATCATTAGTTTCTCTGAGTGCATCCTGTAAGCTTTTGATAGAATCCTCTAAAATTTTGGCTTCATCTCTTTTTTCTTGAGCCTGTTTGTGCAATTCCTTAGCTTTTGTAGCAGCAACATTCCTTCCAACAGTGTCTGCCACCCAAACTGTATATGGGTTACCCTCTTCATCATATTTTGTAACACTTTTAGTCAAAGTTATAGCAAGGCGCTCTTGCTCCGCTGCCTGCTGATCAAGTTCACCGGCTCTATCGATACATTCATTCTTAGTTTTGGTCATGGCTTCTACTTGTTCATTAATAGTTTTCTCGGTCTCTGTTTTCAAATTGAGTATGGCCTGTTCATTATATACAGCTTTAATTTGAGTACCCATATTATAATAACTCCTTTGCTACAATAGATATATGGAAAACATCGCAGGAAACTGCAATGTATCCATGCTTGTTGTTTAAGCCATAATATGCCATTTTTGTATTAGATATAGCCTCCATAATTTGCCTGCTGTTTTTTTATTTTGGGACTTGATTTTTATTAGCAGGTTTAAATTATTATGTTAACCGATATTAGACATATCATTCACAAAGCTTTGTGCTTGAGAAACTGTTCGTTCTGCTAACGATTGGAATTCGCTTAATGAGGATTTTACTTTGGTCAAAGTCTCCAAGTATTTCGGAGTAGTGGTAGGTACTACATAAATAGTCCTGCACATTTGCTCAATCTGTTCTGCAATTTGGTTAAGGCTTTCAGCAATTTCAGCATCCACACGACGAATTCTCTGTGCAATTTCCTCGTAAGCTTGCTCATCAATAACCACGTTAGAGCTATCACCAACACCAGTCTTATAGCTTCCATACATAGCGTCTTCTTCTGAGCATGGAGCATCATAATTGCTATTAATTGGAGATTTATGGACTGTATGTGCTGATGTTAAGGCGTTGCTAATAATGGATAAGTATTTTTTACTTTGTTTTCCAATAAATCCATCTGGCATTATTTTTTTCCTCCGTTATTTGAAATAATATTAGACATTCTTGCGTCATGAATCTCAACCTGTTTCGAAGAATTAGCCATAAATGACAGAAGTTTGCTCATTATATTGGCTGCTTTAATAGATTTTTGTCGATGAACTTCAACGCCTTCTTTTAAGCTGGCATTAGTTTTGCTGTCAACCTCATCAAGAATTGATTGGATTCTTGAATATTCGGAGTTTATTTGCAACAACAAATCGTCTATATGGGTTTTTAACTGAGCTGTCTGATTATAAACTTCCTCATATTCGATTTTAAATTTTTGCATTGTTGTTGATCTCCTTTCGGTATACATAATATAAGTTAAATGATATATATGCTAATCGAGTCCTCTGGTCCGTTTTAGGTTTCACACAATCCACCGTCTTCGGCTTCCCCATCGTACTTTCTTGTGAGCAGCCCATCTTTAGTATCGTTAAGATGCTGACCTTCGCTCTGCTTTATGTCATCTTTAAGCTACTCGCTGTCGGATGTCAAAATCTCTATGTCCGAACTGTCAGTGGTTTGTCAGTTTTCGTTTTCGCGCTAATCTATATATGCCGAGATATTCCGAGTTCAAGCTCTAACCCGCCTTTAACGCCGATTTCGGCAAACGTGGGCAAAATAAAATTCGCCGCAATCATCAACATGATTAGTAATATCACTAATTTTCTCATTATCTTTTTTATCATCCGCTTTATGACAAAAACAGCCCCATATCGTATTATGCAAACAACAGATATGAGGCTTAAATTGCAAACAATATGGTGTTTAGTGACCGATTTTCGCTGCCATTTCAGCGTCGAAGCTCTCGTAAGCGGTTGCCGCCTGACCAAGCTGGGTGCCGATTTCATCAAGAAGCTGCTGAGCCTTGTCAAAGGAAGGCTTCAGATCCGCCCACTGTTGGATGAAGCTTGTTGCCGCCTGACCTTTCCAGTCTGTGTCCAATGCGTTGATACGATTTGTAATCTTCGCAATAAGCTGACCGAGTTCGCCGGAATCACCCTTAATTTCGTTAGAATGTCCGTGAAGAATTTCTGCGTTTACGCCGATACCAAATGACATAATTTTCGCTCCTTTAATTCTGTTTTTTATTATGTAGCAGGACATGATACCAATTCCAATAAAGTACACCTTTTTCAGAACTGTATTTGTCACATATTTTAATCCGAAATATTCCGAATGTCAATGATAAATTGTAAATTTTAATATATTATATATGTATATCATGTGTCATATTTCGATATTTGAAAACTTAATAACTTGCCATCGCCTTTACAAAATGGGTATTTATTAGGGTTTTGTTTTTCTTGCCGCAAAGCCTATATTGAGCAAGTTTGCTGTAGAAAGTTGATTCACAGATTAGCCTTACAAATAATGTATCGTAAAATATTTACCGACAGAAAGAAAAACTGCCCACTCTCCGCACTAATTTCTCATAACATAACGCACCGTTCTTGTTCCTTTAGTGTGATATCCATTGGTTATTGGGCGTTCTCTAATTGCTCAGTCTTAGCGCATCTCTCTCGAACAGTGTCACATCAATCGGCAATTGGGCTTTCTGCGGTTGCTCCTCCTTAAAACAGATCACCATACCGAACAGCTTCACATCAATCGGCGAAAATGCTTTTTTTGTGTTGCTTAACCCTCATCATATACACCACTGAAAGATCTTTCGCAAAGAGTTATGCCATAAAGAACCACATAAACTAACGCCTACTCGACCAATAACCTCTTTCCCCCATACTCCAACCGCACTATTGACAAAGCAGTCGCTCTGAGTTATAATCTATTTAGAACAATCTCTAAACACTCTAAAACTTTAACTATGGAGGGATATTATTATGGCAAAGCAATCCGCTTCTAAATCTCCGCTGAGAGTTGTTGTTTTCACCGCGCTTTCAATCATCCTCACATGGGTTCCGCTCTCGCTGATTATCCTCGGAGTTTGGACTCCCGCAAGCACCACAATCACCCTGCTTTTCTCAATCTGTATGCTTGTTCCTGCGTTTTCCGTAGTCGTTACACGGCTGGTTACTCGCGAGGGATTTAAGAATTTCATGCTCCGACCGAATTTTAAGGGACACGCACTGACTTACCTCGCCGCGTGGTTTCTCCCACCCTTACTTATCGCGCTGGGAGCGGCTCTCTACTTTGTGATTTATCCCGCCAATTTCGACCTCTCCATGTCTACAGCCGCCGAGCAGATTAAGGCTCAGCTCGAAGCGGCGGGAGCAGGAGGGCTCGTGACCGACAGCTACATCAAAATGATACTGCTCCTACAGCTTGTGATAGGCGTTGCACTCGCTCCCATCCTCAACATATTCTTCTGCCTCGGCGAGGAGCTGGGCTGGAGGGGCTATCTCCTCCCCAAGCTCGACGAGTGCATGAGCGTACCTATCGCCGTTCTCGTCAACGGAATTATATGGGGCGTGTGGCACGCTCCCATGATTATACTCGGACACAACTACGGCACGCAGTACTCGGGCTATCCCTACATCGGCATAGTCGGCATGATTCTGTTCTGCGTGTTTGTCGGCGCGTTGTTCTCCTACCTCACATACAAAGCGAAGAGTGCAATTCCTGCGGCAATAGCACACGGCGCACTCAACGGCATGGCGGCGGCGGGAGTTATCTTCAACAGGGGCAATGTGCGGATTTTTCAAGGTCCGCTCCCTGTGGGCTACCTCGGAGGCGCGGCGTTTATCGTTGCGGGAGCTGTGTGCTTCCTCCTGTTCATAAGGCTCGGCAGGAAAAACAAGCTTGAGCAAGCAGCCGCGTCTGCTGAAACTACGGCGGTGGAGGAGACTATAGTAGTAGAAGCTCCGGCGGTGGAGGACGCACCTACTGCTCCTCCTACAGCTGAGACTGCTGAGGAGACGGCGGCTGAGGAGACGGCTACCGAACCTACCTCTCCCGCCGCAGAGCAGGAGCAGTAAGCTCAGATGCAGTCTGAATAAATTCGCACTGACCGCCCGTTTTTCGGGCGGTCATTTTTTTGCGCTGCCGATTATACTCTGTGATATTTGGATTTTTTTGTATGTGTATTTTTCGGAAAAATAAGATAAAAATAGGAGCATAAACGCATAGTACATTAACTTGGAGGTTTAAGTATGAATTTTTCGGTTTCAAGAAGAACTGCCATAAGGATAATCACATATTTATCGGCTTCTGTCGCGGTTTTAGCGGCGTTTGCCGTAAATAATTATGTCGTTGCAAGAAATTATAAATACGCGGTGGAGTACACGTATCAGCGGGCGTGGCTCTCCCTTTCTGAAAATATAGATACCATTGATATAACATTGCAGAAAACCATGTACGCCGGCTCGGACAAACAGTTTTCCGATTTAGCGGCGAAGCTGTGTGCCGCGAGCGAGATGGCAAAGTCCGACCTCGGACAGATTCCCACTCACGCAGGGGAGCTGACAAATGCGAACAAATTTATATCGCAGGTCGGCAACTACGCTACCTCTCTTGCCAACAAGCGTTCACTCGACGAGGATATTACGACTGAGGAGAAAGAAACTCTGCAGAAGCTTCGTGACTACGCCGGGAAGCTGAGGCTTTCGATTGACGATTTGTTCCAGAAATACATGGACGCGGGAACGTGGCTGGGACAGGCTCAGGAGGCAGTCGAAAAGGAGGAGAAGGACGACGAGGAGAACAAAGACCCTGTGAGCAGAATCTCCTCTATCGAGGATGATGTCGCCGACTTCCCTACGCTTATATATGACGGTCCGTTCTCCGACCACATATTCCAAAGACACGCGCAGTCGGTGGAAAACAAGAAGAAGGTAAGCCAAAAGGACGCGCAGAAAATCGCCTCCGACTTCATGGCGAAGGAGGGCGGCGCGCTTAGGTACTCCCAGACTATAGGCGGCAATCTGCCCACCTATATATTCGCATCGAAGGCGGTTGAGGTTGGCGTGACCGTGCAGGGCGGAGCTGTCACTCATATGCAGATAAGCAGGAATGTTACCGACTCCGCTGTAAAGCCCGAGGAGGCGATAGAGCTTGCCGAACGATTCCTCTCACAGAGGAAAATGAGCGACATGAAGCACAACTACTACGAAATACAAGGCGGCGTTTGCGTCATAAATTTCGCCGGAGATAAAAACGGCGTGACAATATACCCCGATTTGATTAAGGTCGGCGTGGCTCTCGACAACGGGGAGATTGTCTCCTACGACGCTGTTGATTATGTGATGAACCATGTCGAAAGACAGCTCCCCTCCGTCCTCAAGTCTGAGGAGGAGGCGAAAGCGATAGTGAGCCGCGAGCTTACTGTGGAGAAGGCGTCGCTTGCTCTTATCCCAACAGAAGGGCTGTCCGAAAAACTTTGCTGGGAGTTTAAGTGCAAGTCGAAGGACAATAAGACGGTGCTTGTATATGTAAACGCGCAGAATTTAGTGGAAGAGAATATTTTGATTATCACCTCCGAAAACGGAGGAAAGCTGACGGTATAGGCGAAAGCAAATGGGAGGCGTAGCAAAATTTTATTTTGCTACGCCTCCCATTGTGAAGTGTCATGAAATTTCATTTCATGACGTGAAGTATCACGCCTGCGCGTGATGTGAAGTGCCGCGCTGAGGCACGGCGTGAAATATCCGGCTGAGAGATATTATAATACATTAACTATAGCTTCGTCAATTTGCCGCACTACGCTATAGGTGTAGGGTGTAAAGTGCTTGTTCCAAAAGCCCCACGCAGTCGGATTATAGCTTTCAAAATCCACGCCCAAACGAATATAGCCATCTGCAAATAAAACATCTTGAACGGCATCCAAAATATGCTCAAATACCCCTGTCCCGCGATACTCAGGCAAACAGTATGCGCCGCAGATATTCATCACCTCCGGCGCGTCACTGACAAAATTTTCGCCATGCGGAGATATTTTAAGATAAGCTATGGGAATATCTTTATTATAAGCCGCAAAATAACGTGCTTGTTGCCGGACATTCTTTTCCATGAAATCCTCAATTAAAACAGGCGCAGAAGCAGAAGAACCGCCACAGAATATGGGACTGCTGTGTAAATGTTGTTGGAGCATAGTATACATTGTGTGCATGGCGGGGAACTGGTTTTCGTTTAGTTCGCTCACGGTAAAGGTGCTGCGCGGTTGAGTAGATATATGTATTATCTCACGAATTGCGTCTACACAACGCATTCCAAAGCCATAACGAAAAAACAGCCTAAGAGATAAATCCTCATGTGCGTACAAAGCAATTGCATGGCTGCGAGCACCTGCTTTTACCCATTTGTCGGCGGCGGCTTGATATAGCCGCTCGTAAATTTTCGCATTGTTATCGGTTGCTGCATGGGCATGAACCGGCGAGAATATTCCTTTTACACCATCGTTTTGCGATAGATGGTCGTTTTCGGCATATAGATGGGTTTGTTCAGACACAACAAAAGGCCGTCACAGCCAACACCGCGACGGCACTGTAGTTTACCTATTTTGTATAGTTTGTTAAACAGTTATCTTTTATTGTAATTGGCACAATGAAAGCTATAATTTGTGCTATTATTGTTGCTATAACATCTATTGGATCAAATGCACCACTTGTATTTAAAGGATATACTAATTCATTTAGAACAGCTAAAACAATTACTGCAAAACACACCAACATATAAATTTTTATGCTAAAACCAAGAGGTAAGAATGGCTTTGTAGTGCCGCACGGCTTGAAAAACTGTTTTACTAATGCTGTAGTAAACCATGCACCACCAAAATTTGGCGCGAACCAAAATATATTAAGTTTAGTATTATCAATAACCCCCATATGTCTTACAACATACGTCAGTATACAAATAAACAAACCTATAAAACCCAATATTTCAATACTGCTTAAACGAACTTTCAAAACCAAACACCTCTACCTTTCTGTGGGATAACAAGAGCCGCCGTGTGAGCATAAAATCACAATAATAATTATACAGCAAAACGTCTGAATAATCAATCCCAAGATTTTAGCTGAAAACGTGTTGCTGCTTGAATTTCAAGGCGTATGAACGATTCAACGGAACTGTAAATTTTTTTACTTAGAAACGACAAAATTATTTCCAATGAGTACTCTCACCCGTCTTGCAGATTAACGCAGAGTCATTCACTGCGTCCGAAAGGTTACTTGTTTTCGGCATGACAACAAAAGCGTCCAACACTGCCATTGTATGCCCTTATTCGGTTTTAGGAGGAAACCACCATACCAAATACCATCATCAAAAACATCTCCTTTCGGGGTTAGAAATCCATAGCTACAGATATAACTACAACTATGGTCAACAGGGTAACACATTCACACCAAAAAGTCAATCATAAAGTTGCGAACAATCCTCAAGCGTTTTCAGAGAATACCCTGAGGAAGGAATTTGTGGGGACACAAATTCAGCACTTGCAAAACTGAAAATTGAGAATGCTTAAGTCCGTACCTTACATTTGTCAGAATCGTTTTTTTACTGTTGTTTCATCAACCATGTCATCAAATCGGCGCATAAACTCCTTCATTGTCTTGCAACCGCATTTGCTTTCGTTTTCAATGTCGGGAGCGTCATTTTTTCGCGTGCGAGCATGATGTTTCCCCTCCTATTTCACAAGCGGCTGGCAAGTCGGGCAGAAGTAGATATTCCCGCCGAGGTACGCCTCGCGCTTCAAACCATCGCCGCACACTGGGCATTGATATGCCAGCGTTTTGCTCGATAGAATCGTATGGTAGCCGCCCGCATTTCCGAACAAGTCCTTCTCCGTATCTCGCCCGCCGCCGTCACGCATGGCTTTCAGCGTATCCTTTACGCTGTGATACAATGCGGCAAATTCTGCGTCGGAGAGCGTATTCAGCTTGCGTTTCGGATGAATACGCGCATTAAACAACACATCGTGCAACACGCCGTTGCCAAAGCCGGGAATGCGCTGCTCTGTGGCGAGGAACGCCTTCACGCTGAGCGTGGGCTTTACACTTTGGCGCAGGCTGTCAAAATAGCTTTCGTCAAACGCGTCGTCATAGGGAGAGGGACATTTTTTCGTGAAACCATCCGGCAGGATAACCTCGCCGTTTATCGGAAATAAGAGCATCGCACCCCACATCTGCACCGTACAGCTCATATGTGAGCCATCTTCAAATTCCAGCAGCAGCTGATGACTTTTGGGCAGTTTCGTACTCGGCGCGTGGTAGCGAATTGGAGTGCTTATCACCAGCAGCATATCCTCGCAGAGAATCTCCGTATTGCCGCCGCAGGAATAGCCTGTTCCGGGGTTCGCATCGGTTATTTTTTTACCGTTTAATTTTTGACCGTACAGCTTAGGGTCGTCTGTATACCACGCAAAAACGTGGTGCTGGCTATCGGCTACTGCGTTTATAATGGTTTTTCCAACAAGCGTTTCCCCTATTTGCTTTGCGAGGGTGTAGGCTTCGGGTAGTTCAATCATGGTTATTCCTCCTCAACATACATAAGTCTTGACCCTCAGTTTTTCGTATAATTTTATTGCAGGGTCAAATGCCCGTAAGGTGATAATCTTCGCACCATTTGCAAAAGCACCATTTACTGCCGCGATTGACGCCGCTTCGGCAAAGTGTCTACGGCGATACTCGGGGATAGTTGCCACAAATTCAAGGGAACAAACACCGTTATTATTTAAGACAGCGGCGACAGAAACAGCCTTTCCCTCTGAGTATGCTATATACGCCGTTATTCTCCCGTCTGTACACCAATGATAATGGTGTACAGACGGGAGAATATCGCATTAGACGTTTGCAAAGACAAGATTTGCAATATCGGCAAACAGTTTGAAATTATTTGCCTTCCACCTCTATCGGAAACCAAAGCTCCAAAATCCCCGTACTCGGCTGCGGATAGCGTTCATGAACCGTAGCAACGATTTTTATGTTAGGGTCGTTCACTACAGACGAAAAAACCTCACCGTATGTATCCTGCGTACACTCCGCTACCAAGTAAGTCTGTGCGGGAACAATCCACTTTTGCCATCCTGCGGGCGGCTCAGCGTCAATATCGGCTTCACATCCCACCATGTATTTGCCGCGTTCGCCCCACATTTTATTGTTCTCGGTGACATCGTTCATCGCTCCCCAAATGAGCGGTACGCCGTTTTCGTCCTTTTTAGCGATAGCGGCAATCTCATTGAAATGCGTGTTGGCTTCCTGCCAGAGCGGAGGAATCCACTCCTTGCTGTTAGCCGTAGCACCCTCTCCAGCTTTGCCTATAACCGCGAATACGTCTTTTTGTATGCGTTTTGTCTGCATATTTTCATCCTCCAAGCCACGTTATATACTAAATTAACAAGAAAACAATCAAGCCTCCACGGGCGAAAACCGCACAAATTCGGGCTTTTCGCCCGTGTTTTCTTGGTGTTTTCTAAGTAATTAACTATAACACTATTGTACACCCCGTAATTTGACTACGTCGTGTCATATTATAAATATTTTCCCGCGATTTTTTTCGCTTTTTCGCGGATAATCCCTCGGATATAATCCGGCTCCAGCACCTCTATATACTCACCGAACGACAGAATCCAGCCGTACACCCAAGCGTCCTCCTGCCATGTGACGGCGACGATATAGCTGCCATCCGGTTGCTTTTCTACATTATCCTCGTCGAACTCATCATAGACGCGGTAGGTCATCTCACGCGCGATTTTTACTTTCAGCGTCACATCCGGCTTGTGGCGGGAGTGTTCGGGAGGAGTAGGCTTGACTGCAAGCAAATCCCGCTCGGTGAAATGCTCGTCGGTCACAGCGGGATTTTTCACCCGCGTCAGCTTAAACAGCCGCAGGTCGTTCTTGTCCAAATCGAAGCAGCGGATGTACCACGCCCGCGATTTGAACCACAATTGAATCGGCTCGACGCGGCGGCGAGTCTTCTCGCCGTATGTACTGTAGTAGTCGAACTCCGCGACACGTTTTTCCATGATGGCGGTCTTGAACGCCGCGAACGCGCCGGAGGTTCGCCAACCCCAGTCGGAGAAGTCCACCTCCATCCACGGGACGGCGGGTTTTTTGAAGAAGGTGGAGAGCTTACCCAAAACCTCTTTGGTTTCATCGGTTTTCACACTCGCCAAGCCCTGCAACGCCGACAAAATCTCCTGCTGTTCCTTTTCGGAGAGGAGCGATTTATTCAGAACAAAGTCCGGCAGTAGCGATATGCCGCCGTTCTTGCCCTTCTCGGTGTAGACGGGGATGCCCGCAAGCGAAAGCGCGTCAATGTCGCGGTAAATAGTCCGTTGCGACACCTCGAACCGCTCAGCAAGCTCCCGCGCCGTGGTGGATTTTTGATTCAGCAGGATGTAGATGATTTCAAATAGGCGGTTTTGCATATTCAAACTCCCTCAAACAGCGACAACTGCCGCTCGATGATTTCAAGGCATTGGCGGGGCAGGCGAAGCTCGTCCTCCAACGGAATATACGGGTCGCACATCGCGCCGATGCCAATCATGCAGGGGCGTGCTTGCGTTTGAGCTGTTCCTCTAAAATTGCCGCCGCGTTGCTCTTATTGCTGCCGCTCCCTAAACCGTGCAGTACGGCGCGATTTTGTCAAGCGTAGCCTGACCGATTCCGCTCACCTCAATAAGCTCCGAGACGGAGTTGAATTTGCCAACCGACTCGCGGTACTCCACTATGCTTTTCGCCTTCACCGGACCGATTCCCGGGAGGAAGTCGGCAAGCTGTTCTGCGGTGGCTGTGTTTATGTTGATTTTGTCCGTTTCCTCACCGTTTTCCCTACTGCTATTGTCCTCCTCGCCTGAGTTGACCTCCCCGCCGCCGGTCTCTCCTCCTCCCTCTCCCCTACTTTCTGTGCTGTCGGAGAGGAAGTACTGCGGCTCGTATTTGCTGGGGTTTATTGTGACGGTGTCTGTGCTGATATCGCCTAAAGTATTCGACAAAACAGCTATCAGACACAGTACCGCACACAACACGGTCAGGATACTCAGCTTCTTCTTTATGGTAATTTTAATCGCCTCCTGTAAATTTAATTTACAAACGAGCATAATTGCGATATAATCAGTGTAGTAACGTAGTTTGGTGTAGCAATAATTTGGTGTAGCATAAGAAAGGCGGTAATTATGGGTACTCTTATAGAATTTACACTCAGAACCGAAACAACAGGTGTATACAACATCACAAAAGAGGTGACGGACGCTATAAAATCCGGCGGAATAGAGTCGGGGCTGGCGGTCATTTTCTGTCCTCATACAACTGCCGCCCTCACTATGAACGAAAACACCGACATAAATGTGGGAAAGGATATTCTTCTCGGGCTGGAGCGTGCATTTCCCGATTCGAAGGACTACGCCCACTCCGAGGGAAACTCCTACGCTCACATACGCTCAAGCATGACGGGCAGTCAGCTCAACGTCATTATCGACGAGGGGTGGCCTCTGCTCGGGATATGGCAGAATATATACTTCCTCGAGTTTGACGGTCCGAGAGACAGGAAGTATTATGTCAAGCTGATGAGCGATTAGGGATTGGCGCGGCAGTTGGCGCAGCACTCCACATCACGAAATTTTATTTCATGGCACTTAACTCCTTCACTGAGTATGGCAAAATGAATTTGCCATACTCAGTGAAGTTTCTTTTTCATCTGTCTTCTGTACTCCCGCTCCTCGTCCTTTCGCTTCCTCACAATATGCACGGCCAAAAGCGCGAGGAATACTATAACTGCTAACACTCCTAAAACCACAAACACCACCGCGGCGAAGTACTTCCCCGAATCGCGAAGGGATTGAGTGAGGGTTTTCACCTCCACCGAGACGCTCGCCTCGTTGCTCCGCAGCCCCTCGTTGTCGTACACGGCGAACGAGAAGCTGTCCGCGCCTGTGTAGCCGCGGCTCGGCTCATAGACAAACTCGCCCGTAGTCGTGTCAAGCTCGATAGTTCCATTTGACGGCAGAGCTGTAATCTCATATTTCGCCACAGTGCCGTCCATATCGTCGGCGGTCAGTTTTTCTGAAAGAGTGCGGTTCTTTATGCACTCAAGCGAGTAGTCGAAAACCGAAGGCTTCTGGCTGGGGATGGTGATAATGCTTATTATCGCCTCCTCGCTCTCGGTCTTGTCAGAAAATTTTAGCTTAAATTTAATGGTGTCCGTTCCCGCGAAATCCTCATAGGGAGTGTAGGAGTAGCCGCCGTTATCCGCCTCAAACGTCCCGTAGAGCGACATTTGCGTTATAACTACATCGGCTATTTCGGCGGGCGTCGCCTCCTGATTGTTCGCCGGCAGAGCAGTCGCTCGGTAGTCGAAGCCGGCTGTGATTACCTCATCCCTCGCAGCTAAGTGAGTTGCGTTGAAGGCGGCGCAGTACCTCGTCTGCCCGACGAGGATGGTGGCGGTTGCCAGCGAGCTTTTGTCGCCGTCGTTGTCAACTGCAACGTAGGTGAAATAATCCGTCCCCGCAAAGCCTGTCTCCGGCACATATTTAAACTGCCCGTCGGAGGACATAATAAGCTCTCCAAACGTCGGCTTGTCCACTACCTCGACATTGTTAATCATCCCGTCAAAATCGGTGACGGTGACAGCCGACAGAAGCTCCGCATTGGTTCGCACCTCAAAGGTGGAGGTGTAGGCGGCGGGGGGCTTTGATTTTGTTACGTTTATTTTAAGCGACGCAGGCAGCGAAACTGCTCCGTCTGAGCCTGTTACGGTAAACTCAAAGGTCTGCACTCCTCTTGTGGCAAGCGGCGCGGAGTAGGTAAATTTGCCGTCCTCACTCAGATAGATATTCCCCTCGCCGAGTATGGAGGAGACGGCGAATTTTTCTCCTCCCCCCTGCACGCTCCTGCCGCTAAGCATCCACGAGAAGGATTTTCCGGCGGGGAGGTAGTAGAGGTTCGAGAGTGCGACAGGACGCGTCATGAATGGCGCGATTCTTGTGCAGTCATAGGGATTCCACGCCGATATATTCTCCGCCATGCCGTCAAATGCTTTGGGAGAGCCGCCCGCGTAATTCTGCGACACCGCCGAGGCTGCGGAGGTATAATCTGCGTACATCAAGCGGTCGGGGGTCAGCTTTGTGTGGATTTCAAAGAAGTCTATGCCGTTTGCCCCGTCCTGCCACCATGTGTTTTCGTTTCTCACTCCGTCCTTGCGATACCACGCGGAGAACGCCGTGTCGGTGACGGAGAGCTTGCCGTTATCTATGAAAACGCTGTTAAACTCCGTGCTTCTTATGTCGTAATAGGTTGGCTTGCGGAGCAAAATGTCGCCCTTTCCCAAAAGCTCCGCGCCGAATCTGCCGCCCTGCGCTACAATTTCAGCCTCGGAGACGCTAAGCGAGCCGTCCTGTATTCTGATTCCCGAATCAAGCGACCCCATGCAGTAGAGCGACGCGCCGCCCGACACCTCGCAGTTGCCGCTGTCTATATAGATTCCGCAGCCTGCACTCGACTGCACAGACCCTCCGGATTTTGCGAAAATGCCGCCCTCATCTACGTATATACCGAAGGAGGCGGGCGACTTGACGCGGAGATGCGAGTGGTTCTCCACCGTCAGATTGCCGTTTAAAAACAGCAAACCTCCGCGCTGGGCGTTCGAGGAGTTTGTCCCCGACAAATCGACCTCTGCTCCCGACAGCAGGACATACCCCTCCTCACCGCTCTTTGCGTCAAG
Source organism: Oscillospiraceae bacterium (assembly GCA_031262985.1). Lineage (GTDB taxonomy): Bacteria > Bacillota > Clostridia > Oscillospirales > Acutalibacteraceae > JAISGQ01. The sequence goes on along the minus strand of JAISGQ010000005.1, from coordinate 58,707 downwards.
CTCTACAGCAGGCTCGAGCGCGGAGACGGAGAGCGTCGCCTTGCTCCCCTGCAGGAACTCAATCGACTTTCCCGAATAAATGCACGTGCCGAAGGAGTCTATAAAGAGAGTACTCAGCTCCCCTGCGACTACCTTCCCCTTAGCATATATCCCGTATTTTGTCATACCCGACAGCTTTACCTCACAGCCGCTTTCTATCACCGCGTCCCCCTTGCTCCAGATGCCGCCTCCGCCGAGTATGTCGAGCTTGGAGGAATTTTTTAAGTAAACAGAGCCGTCTGCGTACAGCGCGTAGCCGTCGGCGGTGAGATTGTTCACCTTCATACTGCTGTTTTGGAGGGTAACAGACGCGTCGGAGTACAGCCCGCCCATTGAGGGATAGCTCGTATTTTCGGAGGAGAAGGCGGTTTCTTCTCCCACAGTGATGTCCTTAGCGGCGAAAATTATTCTCCCGGGAGCGTATCCGTCAAAGCGGCAGTTAGCACCTATTGATACTTTTCCTCCCTTTGCGTGTATCGCATCTCCTACACCGGAGGAGGAAAGCGCGCTGTAGACAATGCAATTGTTGCCCAGAGAAAGGTCACTGCTCCCGCGAAGCACAATGCCCTCTGCCCCTCTTAAAATGAGGTTGCTGTCCGCTCCTATGGAGGAGGACTTTTGGTATATTGTCACCGCTCCCGTTTCGTGGAGCAATCTTGTGACATTGCTCTCTATTGTGTTCATGGCGTTTATCGTGCATCCCTGTGCCGCCGTGAGGGAGGAAACGGAAAGCCCCGAGTAGCTGCCTGTTACCTCCAGCGTCGATTTCGCATCCATTGAAAACGACAGCTCGGGGATGAAAACGGCGGCGGCGAAGCCGTCGTCGTTGGTCGCCTTCTCCGCGATTACTCTCAGAGAGGCGTTTTCGGCTATCCTCACCGATTGGTCGTCGTCATACCCAACAGCCGACCTAATTGCGTTTCCATCGGGGGAGATTATTTCAGAGCTTCCGCGAAAGACAAGCGTCCCCTTCGAGCGATAGATGAAGATAAGGTCGCCCGCAGGCTTTCCTCCGCTAAGTTTTATGCCCGTAAGGGAAACCTCGCCGCCGGATGTGGTTACTCCTACTGCGGTTGTAACGGAGGAGGTCGCCGTGACCGCACTTCCGTCACTCTCCATACTCCCCGGGGCGAGTATAAGTATGCCGAAATTTTTATTGATAACGATACCGCCTGAAAGGACTACTTTGCCGGAGGAACGAATGAGGTAGTCCTCTACTCCGGCTATGGTGATGTTTTGGAGTTCGAGCGTGCCTTTTGTCTGCACCTCGATAAATCCGTCGCCCGAATTGGAGATAACCGCTTTATTTCCCGTGATTTTAAGCGGTCTTGATATGGAAACTTTCTCAAAAATAACCGCGTCTGTGTACTCTATATTTATCTCGCTCACGTTTTTGTCTTTAAGCGCAACGGCAAGCTCTCTGTCGGAGGTCACTCTGACAGAGGAGGCGGCATAGGCTGTGTGACCTGAAAACACTACAAATAGAAGCAGGAAAAGCGCGGTAGGTAACAGGATTTTCAGAAAGCGCGTCATATTTTCATTCCTTTGCAGTTATTTTAAAATACCGTAAAACAGCAATGCAGACAGTGCATGATTTTCACCATGTGTCTGCATTTTGTGTCAATTCGTCAGGATAATTTCGGCTCAATCAGCGTGACAGTAACCGTAGTTTCAGCTCAATCAGCTGTAATAGTAGTCGTCGTCATCCTCGTCTTCGTATTCTTCTTCCTCGTCGTCCTCGTACTCCTCTTCGTACTCCTCGTACTCGTCTTCGTCCTCTTCCTCATACTCCTCGTATTCCTCGGGTTCTTGGTAGTAGGTCTCCTTGCGGCGAGGTGGTTGACTCCTCCTGCTTCGGCGGGCGCGTGCCTCCGCCTCCCGCTTCTGCTTATTCGCCTTGTCGATATAGAAGCCCGAGAGGAATCCGAAGAAGAAGAGCGCGATTTCGGCGAAAATAATTCCCACTATTTTAATAGGACTGCCCTGAAGTGTGTTGCCGTCGTCCTCATTGCCGGAGAGGCGGTCGTCCACTCCCAGCATATCATTTAAGGAGGAGTCGATGATGTAGAGGGAGGACTCCTCCTCCCCGCTCTCGGTGTCGGATGAAAGTTCATCGGAGGACACCTCCTCGGATGAGGAGCTTTCCGGCTGAGCTTCTCTTGTGACAACCAAGCCGTACTCCTTCTGAGTGCCGTCTGTGGCGGTGACTGTAATAGTGAATATGTTGACGCCCACAGCGAGCGGCTTTGTGCCGTTTCCCACGACAAACGCGGCGTTGTCGGCGGAGACGGCGAAAATCCGCATCTCCTCAACCTCATACGGCACAGTGACAGAGTATGCCACGTTGTTCGGATTAAACTCCGGCTGCAATGTGCCTGGCGATATCTGCAAGGACTGCAAATTCGCGCTTTTTGCCGGCGCGATAATCGCGTTTGTGCTGGTAGTCGCTTTTGTGGTAGTTGTAGTCGTAGTTTTTGTGGTTGTGGTTCGTGTGGTAGTGGTAGTCGCTCTTGTAGTGGTTGTTGTTTTTATGGTTATGCTCTTTTGCACAACGGGAGTTAGGTTAGTGTAGGCAATGTCGTTATCGGACTCATTCGTGCCGTAGCAGTCGTCAATAAAGCCGCCGAAATACGGATTGCCCACAGGGGCATTGTCTAAAACCTGAAAAACAACCTTGAAGAAAGAAATGGTTGCTCCATTATTGGGGATAAGCTTTTTTGAAGGATCTGAAAAGACAAATTTCACGGAATTGTTCGTAATATAATCGCTGCTGTTATCCGACTGAACAGTGCCGTTCATCGATGATATGTAATCAAAATACATATACTGATAATAATTCTTGTTGTAGGTAATGCGTCCGCTGAAGGAGGTAACAGGCATATTCGTGTTGTTTTTAACGGCAAACGTAACCGTAACCGTGTCGCCCTGAGAAGCTGTGGATTTATCCACACTCAAGCTGAAAACAGGTGACGCGTCCGCCGCCGAAGTGTCGAGCGGAAACTTTGCTCCATCGGAGAAAAACGCCGCCGCAACAAACGCGAAAATAAGCAACGCAGTCATGGATAGTTTGATTAAGCTTTTACTTTTGGTCACTGATAAATCTCCCTCATTCTAATCTCTCATAAAACGGCAGGCAAAAATCCGCGGAGAACCCCCGCTGTCAGAAGCTTTCCCCTTAGATGGTGTCTACACAAGTGAAGAACGCCCGCATTTTGGCAAATTTTTGGCTATACTTCGTTGAATTTTCTTACCATAAACCAATTATGCTTTCAAAAATTCGCCTTATAGTTAATTAACTTAGAAAACAACAAGAAAACACGGGCTAAAAGCCCTGATTTGTGCGATTTTCGCCCGTGGAGGCTTGATTGTTTTCTTGTTAATTTAGTATATCTACCACAAAAATTTGCTCGAAATCCGAGCATTTTAAATTGTGTAGACACCATCTGATTTTTGCACAGTTTTCAATCGAGAATCAGTATCAGATTATTTTCCCGCGACAATCTTCCTTGAAAGAATGTCCTCGTCAAGCAGGTTGATGTATCCGTCATTGTTCATGTCGGCAGCCTGAAGGGCAACTCCATCTAAAGACTCAACGCCTTGGAGGTGTCTGTCTATCATCAGCTCGTCGAGAGAATCAATTATTCCGTCTCCGCTGAGGTCTCCGAATATGATGATAGTCGCGCTGTCTATTACCTCATCGTTGCAAAGGAGCTGTACGGCATAGCCGGTAGCCGCAAAGCCGCTCCCCTTTACAGGTTTCGAATCGCGGTCGGTCAGCACTATTTTGTATGTGCTGTTTCTTATTTCATTCTCAATCTCTGCGGCGAGTGCGGCAACTTCGTCTTCGTCAAGTGAGATGCTTTCGGTGTTCTCGAACTCCATGCCGCCGAGGATTGCGTCTGTAAGCCGCTGTCTTGCCTGCTTAACGGCGTTCTCCGAAATTGACTGCTCGTCAAAATGCACGCTGAGAAGGGAGATAAGCGTGTCCGCCGTAGTCCCCTTAGAATCAAACGAAAGCGCGTCTATTCCCGTGAGAGTTGAGTTTATGCGATTGATGAAAATGTCCTCGTTATCGTCCGCACTCAGTCTGACGGGGTTTCTCAGATACTCAAGCTGTATGACAGTGTGGTAGAGCTGTTCGGTCACATCACTTTCGATAACTCTTTTTTCGTCATAGGTCAGACCCTCGTATGCCGCACGTGCAGCGACTATCTTCTCCTCCGCAGAAAAATCCACCTCGGCGGGGAGTGCCAAAATCATCTCGGATACGGAAACCGCCTCTTCCCGCTGGGAATCGGTCACGATAACAGGAGGCTCGACCGGCTCATCACTGCTGCTTACCTCCTCCTCAGTATCCGACTCGGAGCGGAGACGCAAGCCGTAGTATTCGGCTATTGCGGTAGCATCGGCAATACCGAACGCCTTGAGCTTTTCCGGTGTGTTGAGGTGGTTGGCGTCTCCCACAATAAAGCCGTGTTCGACAAGTATGCCCGGGATGGCGTACTTGCGTATTGTGTCGCCGATAACCGCGTAGTAGTCGCCCACTTCCCTTGTTCCGTCGGAGTGTACGTACTGTCTCGAACCGTTGCTCAGTCTGGTTTTGACTCCTCTGATATTCATGCCCATGTCCTTAAACCGGCGCAAGAAGCAGATTGCAAGGTCGGTGCTCTTTTGATTGTACTCGCTCTTATATGTACTCTTAGAGACGTAAATCTCCGAACCGTTCGCGGAGTTGGACGTGGACGCGTTTGTGTGCAGACTGATGAGTATGTCCGCGCCTACGCTGTACGCCATGTTGACGCGGCTGGAGAGGCTGAGCTTCTCCCTCTCATGGGAAAGCCCTGTGTGGGTCATAAACACCTGCACATTGGCGTAGCGTTCAAGCTCCTCCTTGCACGCCTTTGCTATGGCGAGATTTATTTCCGATTCATAAAGTCCCGCCGCCTTGTTTATCGCGCCGAAATCAGGACCTCCGTGACCGGGGTCGAGGAGGATGACCACGGGACCTTCCGCCTCCGCGTTGAAGGTGGCGGTTAGTATCGGGAGGGAGAACGCCACTAAAGCAAGGCACAACGTGACCACAAGCCACACCTTCAGCTTACCTTTCATTCTGTTCATATAAGAAAATCCACTCCGTTTCTTGGTTGAAAGTAGGGGGGTATATATCGCTCAAACTGCTATCAGTGCGAGGGGAGGACTACTCCTCCTCGTCCTCATACTCGTCGTCCTCGTAATCATCCTCGTAATCGTCGTCCTCATCGTAGACTGCATTGTCCTCGTAGACTTCCTCGTAATCGTCGTCATCCGAGTATTTCGAGTATTTTCTCTTATCCTTGAGGACGCTCTTGTGGGTCATATAACCAGCCGAGAACGCACCCGCGCAAAGAGCTATAGCTCCGAGGACTATGCCGAACATCACGCCGAGATTGACCTCAACCACAGGGAAAATTCCCGCGGTAGATTGCTCTCCTCCCTCGCTGTCCGATTCAGCGGGGCTGTCCTGCGAGGGAACGGGGCTGCTCTCCTCCTCAGATGAGGCTTCGGAGGATTCGTCCGGTTCTTCGCTGGAAGCTTGAGAGGATGTATTGCTGCTCTCCTCCGAGGACGAACTGTTGGATGAGGTGTCGGAGGACGCGTTAGAGGAAAGTGTTGTGAGATATGAGCTTACCGTAGTTCCTAACGGAAGCCGCCTGACGGTGCAGGTGTAGGTTTTCTGCGTTCCGTTTTCGGCTGTTACGGTAAAGCTGAATTTGTTGTCGCCGACTGCCAGCGACTTCGGCAGTGTCTGGCTGTAGCTCGCGCCGATAGGGTCGGATAGGGTCAGCCTGTAGGAGATGCCGGGGTTATCATACGGAATAATCACAGTATAGTCGGTTGTAGTAGGTGAAAACGAGGGCGTCATAGGGACAACCGCGTTATTTACGAGAAAATCCATACTTTTGAGAGTGCTGTCCGACGAGGCGGCGGGAATGGTTACAGACGCCTTCTTGCTCTCAATCTTCGCGCTGTCAAAATCGTACTTCGTGTTGTTGGAGACATACTCCTTCTTGCAGCTTGCGGTTGTTTTCACAATCTCAAACTCCACCTTGGTGTCTGTCGCCTGAGCCTTGATAGGAGTGAAAACAAACTGAACATCATGAGTGGTAGAACCGTTCGCGCTGTAGCAGGTCTGCAATGAGTTGGCGGCAAAGGTTACATCTATCTCCCCCACTGAGTTGCCGGCGTTCTTCGCGGCTGAGGCGGAGTATGTTCCCGTTGTACTCGCGGCGGTTTTGTACTGCAAAAGTGTATTGTTGTATCTGAGAGTAAACTCCGCGTTGCTCACCACATAGGCACTGTGGTTAGTGACCTTGAACGATACTACTATCTCCTTGCCTTTACGGGCACTCGTTACGTCGGTCAACACCTCATAGGTAAGCTCGTATGTAACGGAGGACGCCGAAAAGGAGGCGGGAAGGAAAGCTGTACACAGGCAAAGTACGGCGGCTAAAGCTATCAGCTTTTTGATGATACGTCTCATAATTTCTACCCCACAATTTATTTTATATCCGCAAATTTATGTGAAAAAGTGTATCCTCTATGTTTTATTCAGTGCTGATTTTACGGCAATGCACACACGCTTTGCCGACATTCGTATATTCCTTATGATTCTAACATATTTCATGATGTTTGTGCAAGCGATTTTATATATTATTCATTTTTTTTCTTCTGCAATGTCAAATGATATGACCCACCACAAGGATTGTTATGCCAATCTTGGAAGTCTCCATGAGTTGTTCACGACTTTTTGTCGGGCTTATCCAGCCAATTGTCCGCATTCGGCGATTATTGCTCCAACTATGTATGCGAAATTTATTTGAGAGGGTGTCAATATGTTTTGCCACGCGGGTTCATTTCTTCGGAAAGCGGAAAATCGGCGATTTTCATCCGTGAAAACGCGAGGTTGATTTTTGCAAAATGGGCATGAAAAAATCCCACCGTAGTGGGACTTTTCGCGCCTGCATCTTTTTTATCATGTCAGGCTGGCCCGCCCGGAGGGATTTGAACCCCCGACCTTCAGAATCGGAATCTGCTGCGATATCCAGCTTCGCTACGGGCGGACGTAATAAACGAACTGCCATGTGCTGTGAAACCACAATCACTTTGACGTGGAACATTATACCATACATATTTCAATAATTCAATTGAAATATCAAAAGCCGGAGCAAAAACACCGGCTTTTTAAATTGAGCCAATAATTTGCACACCCGCACTTGCCCGCAGAGAGTATAACTGCTATAATTATACTGATTCTTCGGCAGTATCACATAAACTCATCCTGAAAGGCGGCTGTATTATGTACTTAGGCGTTGATATAGGCGGCACCAATATTTCAGTAGGCATTGTGGACGAGCAATACAAAATAGTGGGACGCGGCAAGAGGAAGTCTTACCCTGCGTTAGGAACGTCATCATTTTGCGACGATGTGGCGTCGGCAATATCGGAGGCGGCATCAAACGCGGGCATGACGCTCGGACAGTTTGGGTACTGCGGCGTGGGATGTCCGGGGGTAATCAATACAAAAAGCGGCGTTGTGGAGTACTCAAACAACCTTGATTTTTACAATCTCCCTCTTGCAAAAATGCTCACAGAACGCATAAATATCCCCGTTATCCTCGGCAACGACGCAAACGCGGCGGCTCTTGGAGAAGTACTGGCTGGCGCGGCGAAGGGTGCGAGGAACGCCGTGGCTGTTACACTGGGGACGGGAGTAGGAGCGGGGATTATCACAGACGGAAAAATCTACCTCGGCTGCAACGGCTCGGCGGGAGAGATAGGTCACACCCTGCTTGTGAAGGGCGGCGAGCTATGCACCTGCGGGCGGCGGGGCTGCTTTGAGGCATACGCCTCGGCGAACGCACTCAAGCGGCAGACCGCACAGGCAATGAGAGAAAATCCTCAATCTAAAATGTGGGATATCTGCCACTCCGATGAAAAGGTGAGCGGAAAAACTGCGTTTGAGGCAATGCGTATGGGAGACGAGGCGGCAACTGCGGTGGTTGATACATACATCGACTATCTCGCCGACGGGCTTACCGATATTATAAACATACTCCAACCTGAGATTTTATGTATAGGCGGCGGCGTTAGCAAGGAGGGGGAGCATCTCACAACTCCTCTTGCCAAACTGATTGAGCAGCGCAGATTCACAAGGGGAAATGTCGCGACTACACTGGTTAAGTGTGCCGAGCTTTTGAATGACGCGGGAATAATCGGCGCGGCTATGCTGGGGAGATATAGCTGAGCAGGAATAACGAAGGGGGGTGTAGCAAAACTCTGTTTTGCTACACCCCCCTTCGTTATGTTAAATATCAGTAATCAATATCACGCGTCGTATATCCCCAAAACGGCAATTCCCGCCAGGGCAACCCCTATGGAAATATACTGTGCAACCGTCAGCTTCTCCTTGAGGAAGATTCTCGACAGAATGACAGACACAAGGCAGTAGGATGATACCACAGGAGCCGCCACTATAGCATCGCCCGACATTGCGAAAACGTAGAAGATTTGACCTGCCGTCTCAAAGGCGGCGGCACCGAAGCGGCTGGCGTTGGGTACTGTCTTGAGCTCCTCTCTCTTGAATATGAGGAAATATACAAATATGAGCAACGCACATATCGCGAATGTAAACATATAGGCAAGCGTCGCCTCGTCCTCGCTGAGTATGGGAGCGGACTTGTTAAATCCGAACATATCGAAGAAGGATGAGGTTTTGTCGATTCCCAGCTTGTCGAGAAAGTTGACCTCAGTATCAAGCCAAAACGCGTCAAAGAGCGTTCCGAGAGAATCAATAATGCAGTACAGGAAGGGGAAAATCAACGCTACCAAGCCTGTGCGGTACTTCTTGTCCTCTCCTTCGGCGGCGGCAAGCTTTCTCTCTCTCCTGCCCTCAAAGAAAGAGAGGGAGGTGATGCCTATGACTATAGCGGCGATTGCCGCAGCCTGATAGATATCGACCGTTTCTCCGAGTATGAAAAAGCAGAGAATCGTGACGATTGCTCCCGAGGAGTTCTGGATAGGCGACGACAGGGAAAGGGCGATATACCTCAGACCGACGTAGCCCAGCACCATCGAGATGATGTACATAAGCGATACCGGCAGGTATGTAACCATGCTCATAGGATTGAATTCGATACCCTCCACAATCATATAAACCAGCGCGTAAAGCCCCATAACTACGCCGACTGCTATGACCGTCTTGAGATGACTATACTTGTCCGACGGATTAGCACCCTTTTTGTAGAAAAGGTCGGCTACTCCCCATGTGATGAACGTGATGAACGCGAATAGAAACCACATAAAAATTACTCCTTATTTGTAAAATAGCATAAAATAAATGGGTTATATTTTAAATTTAACCCATTTATCTCTAACGATATGAAATTATAGCAGAACTTACCTATATGTGCAACAAAATTATTTCAATTATGTGTTGCACATAATTATTGTTGTGAGGACATCTCGCTTTTAGACGCTACAGGATCTTTAGCCGCAGTTTTTGAGTCGGTTGCCTCAGTCTCTGAACTGCTGCTTGAATCCAAAGGTTTTGACGTATTCGATGTATTCGATGCGCTTGACGTACTCGACGTACTTGAGGTTTTTGAGCTGCTTGAACTGTTCGCCGTATCTGAAGTTGAGGTATCGCTGGTATCGGAAGAAGAGGATTCAGTTGACGGCGGAGTCCAGTACCAAGGAATAGCGAAAGAACCTCCGGTATATGTTGATTCAGACTCGATTGTCAATCCGTTATAGAGATAATTGAGAATCATATCGGTATATTTTTCTCTGTCCACAAGAACCACATATGTACCCTTAACTTTTCCCGATTTAATGTCATTTTTGTTGGGTACTGTCATCTGATTTATTTCAGTGAGATTTTTGAGATAAGTAGGTGCAGACGCCGCATATGAAAGGATTACATCCTTAGACATATCGGTTTTTACTCTTGTACAGGCTATATTTACCACTCTGTTAAATCTTGTGGCGGAGGCTTTTTTCAGCGCGTTTGCACACGCAAGAATGACTTTCTGCTGTCTCTTTGTTCTGAAGTAGTCGCTGTCGAAACGGCATCTTGCGTAAGAGAGAACCTGCGCTCCTTTAAGCCAGTTGCTGCCCTTCTTCAGATTGGGTTCGTAGTTATAATTATAGTAGTACATATTCATATACTTTGCCTCAGAATATGACAGCTCCATGGGAATACCGCCTAAGGTATCGATAATCGCGGGCAGAACATTGTAAGTAACAGTTGCGTAGTAGTCTATTTCCAAGCCGAAATTCTCAAGCAGAGTTTTCTTGAGGAGAGCACCGCCTCCGTATGCGTATGCGTGATTTATCTTTTGATCCCCGTAATGCTTGCCCTTGTGGTCGGGGATTTTCACATAGCAATCCCTCATAAATGAAATAATTCTAAAAGTACCGTCGTTGCTGTTGAGGGAAACTACCATGATAGTATCGGCATTGTTGGAGTCTGTTCCCACAACAAGTATGTTTGAAATGTAGTCGGGTTTTTTCAGAACTGTTTCAACCACTTCCAAATCAGACACGCTGACCTCGGTTGCTGACACATATTCATCGCTGCTGCTTAATTCAGTGGGAATAATGATATCAGGGTCGTTCGTGTCGATAATCATACCGAGTTTTCCGAAAACGTAGGTGCTTGCAAAGTTTACAATAAGGACAATAATCAGAAGTATGGCAGAAGCGATTTTAGCTGTAGTTCCGCTTCTTTTATATCCGTCGCCCTTATATGAATCTTCGCTGTAATCGCTGTCAATATCAGAGTACTTCTCAGGCAAACCGTGCCGGCGATTATATCCGTATTCCTCGCGATTGTATCGCTTGTCCGATTTTGAGCGGCTATTATAGTTATCATAATACTCGTTTGCACTCGTATCCCGATTGTCATATTGCGGATTGTCGTAATAATCTTTCATATTATGTAATGTCCTCCCAATATAGTTGCGATAAATCGCAGTCGACGGTTTTAATTGATGATATACCAGAATTTTATCACAATAATTTATTTTAGTAAACAGTATTTAAAAAATAAACGGTCAATTAACAAAGAATTTACAATGACAAGAATTGAGGCAATAATTAACTGCAACAGTCAGTTTTTCAAACTTACCATTCATCGAACAGCGAAATCTGCCGCTCCTTCTGCGGGAACTCATTCAAGTAGGAGAACACCTCGTTTGCATTGCAGATTATCCCGTGCTTGCGGCACTCCTCGGTAAATATACTCCACAAGCGGCTTTGGTTCGGACTGCTGCACTCGTAGCTGTCTCCGAACGCACGGATATATCTCTGCTTCATGTCGGGGAAACGCTCGTCGAGCTTGGAGTAGAAATACTCCCTGTTGCCCTCTCGGAGCGTGACGCCGAAACCGAAGCAGATAACCCCCTTCACCTTCGCCCGAACGCAGTAGTCGAGTATACCGCGCAGATTTTCCTCCGTGTCATTGATGAAGGGCAGGATAGGCGTAAGCCACACAACTGTAGGTATCCCCGCGTCACGAAAAACCTCGAGTGCGGCGAATCGCTCGGCGGTGGAGGAGACATTCGGCTCTATCATACGGCACAGCTCCTCGTCGTAGGTAGTAAGCGTCATCTGCACAACGCATTTTGTCCGCTCATTTATGGCGGTAAGAATATCCAAATCGCGCAGAATCCGCGCCGACTTCGTCTGTATAGCCAGCCCGAAGCCGTGCCGCTCGATAGCTTCAATGCACTGCCGCGTCAGGCGAAGTTCCTCCTCAAGCGGGGTGTACGGGTCGCACATCGCGCCTGTGCCAATCATGCAGGGGCGGCGTTTGCGCTTTAGCTGCTCCTCGAGAATTTCCGCCGCGTTTCGCTTTACTTCAACATCCTCAAAGTCGTGCTTCATCTGATAACACACGCTCCGCGAATCGCAGTAGATACACCCGTGCGAACAGCCGCGATATATGTTCATCCCGTTTTTCGGCGATAAAATTGTCTTGTAGTCGGCGTAATGCACGCTGTTCGACCTCCCTTTTCAGCATACATTATAGCATAAAAAATATGGCAGATGTATATCGTCTCTTTTTGTAATTATTTGTTTACAATTATCTCTTGATTTTTTCGTGCTTGTGATGTAGAATCAATAGCACAGTTTAGCACTCTCCGTTTGCGAGTGCTAACACAAATCAAGAAAGGATTGATTTTACACATGGAAACAAAAGAATTTAAAGCCGAATCCAAACGGCTGCTCGACCTTATGATTAACTCCATCTACACACACAAGGAGATTTTCCTGAGGGAGCTTATATCGAACGCCAGCGACGCAATAGACAAGCTCTACTACAAGTCGCTCACAGGGGACATATCGGGGCTGTCGCGTGACAGCTTTTCCATAGATATAAGCCTTAATAAGGAGGAGAGGACGCTTACCATCTCCGACAACGGCGTGGGTATGACCTATGAGGAGCTGGAAAACAATCTGGGTACTATCGCAAAAAGCGGCTCTCTCGACTTCAAGAACCAAAGCGGGCAGGAGGAGAAAGCCGCCGCCGACATCGACATTATCGGTCAGTTTGGAGTGGGCTTCTACTCCGCGTTTATGGTGTCCGACAGCATAGAGGTTCTGTCGAAGGCATACGGCGGAGGAGGGGCGTATCTGTGGAAATCCTCCGGCGCGGACGGCTACACAATCGAAACTGCGGAGAAGGACGGAAACGGCACGACTATCACACTACACCTTCGCGAAAACGACGAAAACGAGGAGTACGACAGCTACCTCGACCAGTATAAGATACGCGGCTTGATTAAGAAGTACTCCGACTATATCAGATACCCCATAAGGATGGATATTACCTCCACCCGAATGAAGGAGACCAAGTCGGAGGACGACATCGCCGACTACGAGGAGTACACGGAGAACACCGTAATCAACAGCATGGTTCCCCTCTGGAAGAAGAACAAGAGCGAGATTACAGAGGAGCAGTACAATGAATTTTATTCACAGAATTTCTACGACTACTCAAAGCCGCAAAGGGTAATACACACCTACACCGAGGGCGCGGCAAATTACAGCTCCCTTCTCTTTATCCCCGCTAAAGCCCCCGCAAATTACTATACAAAGGAGTACGAGAAGGGACTCAAGCTCTACGCCAGCGGAGTGCTCATCACCGATTGCTGTAAGGATTTGCTCCCAGACCACTTCGGCTTTGTCAAGGGCTTGGTTGATTCTCAGGACTTGTCTCTCAACATTTCGAGGGAGATGCTCCAGCACAACAAACAGCTCAGTATCATCTCCTCCCGCCTTGAGAAGAAGATAAAATCCGAGCTGCTCTCCATGCTCACAAATGAGCGGGAGCAGTACGAGCAGTTCTTCGACGCCTTCGGGTTACAGCTCAAATACGGCATTTACAGCGACTACGGTCAGCACAGCGAGGTTCTCCGCGATTTGCTCCTCTTTAAATCGAGCTTCGAGGGGAAATACACCTCCCTTTCCGAGTACGTCAGCCGCATGAAGGAGGAACAGAAGGCTATCTACTACGCCTGCGGGGAGAGTGCGGAAAAAATCGCAAAGCTCCCGCAGATTGAGATTCTGCTCGATAAGGGCTACGAGGTTCTCTACCTCACGGACGATGTGGACGAGTTCGCAGTCAAGATTCTCCGCGTGTATGACGAGAAGGAGTTCTGCTCGGCAAGCTCCGCCAATCTCGATGTAGAAAACGAGGAGGAGAAGGCGGACGCCGAAAAGATAGAGGCGGACAACAAGGATATGTTCGAGTATATCGCAAGCGGACTTTCGGAGAAGGTCAGCGCGGTGCGTCCCTCCAAGCGGCTTCGCAGTCACCCTGTGTGCCTCTCCGCCGAGGGGGAGATTTCGCTGGAGATGGAGAAGGTACTCAACTCCATGCCGTCCGGGCAGAAAATCTCAGCACAGCGCGTTCTCGAGATTAACGCCAATCACCCTGTGTTTTCCTCCTTGACCAAGCTCTACGCGGAGGACAAGGAGAAGCTGGCGAAATACGCAGAACTTCTCTACAATCAGGCACTGCTTATTGAAGGACTGCCCGTGGACGACCCCGTGGCGTTCTCGAATTTAATCTGCGAGCTTATGTAGACAAGTATTTCTGTATACCGTATTACTCCCGTTCATCCGAAAATGATGAGCGGGAGTTGCTGTATTTTTTGATATATTCTATATAAATTATATGAAAATTTCACGAGTTTACATTTTTTATATATTGAAATATGTCGTTTTTTCTTATATAATGAATATACGGAGTATTATGTGAATTGATGTCGAAAGTCGGTGGAATTATGAAAAGCGATACACACAGATATAATATATCCTATCAAGCGGCGGCGATTTCGCTATGCCTTCTCATACTTGCCTCGGTGCTTACAAATATATCGCTCGCCGCACGTGCCGCAGAGGAGAACTCCTTCTTCTACGCGGGTGAGGAGGTCGAACATACCGAAGGTGTCCCCGACTCGTTTATCTCGGAGGTCACATCAGCCAATCTGACCGCCAACGTCTGGGATCAGAGGTGGGATACTCAATCGGGAGCTAACAACGGCGCGAAGATTGCGACTGCTACCGAACGCCAGTTTTTGCCCACATGGCAAGACCAAACAAGCGGAGTAAACGCGGGCTTCAAGCAGGGGATATTCGGCAATATCCTCGGTGCGGACGGCAAGCCGCTCCCCCGTGACGGCGCAAATTCAGCGGAGGCGGCAAGCGGAGATACCCTCGGGATATGGGGAACTACCACAGACGGCAGTACCACAGGCGGCGCGCTATACCGCTGGTTTAACGACGCCTACCAGACTGAGGACGACAGCAAGGATTACACCTCCGCCGAAACAGCGCGTCAGGTCAGCAAGCTTGTGTATGACGACAACTATACCATGGAATTTGTGTTGCAGAAAGGCACACAAGGCGCGGAGGATGTGTACGTCTACGACAAGACCGCCAGCTTCTACCCTGTTGAGGGCAATGAGTTCAGCGAAAACGACACGGGAGAAGACCACAATTTCGGCTTTACTGTCATGACAGGCGCATATTTTAAGCTTACAGGCAAAGTGCTCGGCTTCGACTTTCAGGGCGACGACGATGTTTTCCTCTACATCAACGATATGCTTGTACTGGATTTGGGAGGAATACACGCTTCGGAGAACGGTAAGGTATACATAGACGAGGACGGCAAGGTGTGGTCGAGGACAGATGCAGGCACGGATAACGCGGGAGTTTTAGATTCGCTCTCAGATACTGTCACCTATGACGGGCTTACCTACCGCGCAGTGCCCGATTGGTCTACAGCCGCCGAAGACGATCAATTAACTCTCGCTCAAAGCCAAACCCACGAGTGGAAGCTCTTTTTCGCGGAACGCTCTCCAACTGCCTCCAATGTTAAGATTACCACCAGCATGATGATGACTGTGGAGCTGGAGAAGGACGTATCGGCGAGTGAAGACCGCTCCGGCTTTGACTATTTTCTCACTGTCGTAAACACAGAGCCGTACTCAATCAATCTGACGCACTATTCCGAATGGCTCAACGACAACGACGTTTATGAGGACGATGGCGGATTTGCGCAGTTTGGCACGGGCGATCTCTCCGAGCTTCAGTACGCGACCTCCAAGGAAGGCCCATGGAGTACAATTTATCTCGATAAAGATTTTCAGATTGTGGATGAGGACGGCGAGCCTGTAACCATTACAATCCCAAAAGAAGAAGAGGTTTATTTCAGGTATTCGAGGAAGGTCGCCGGCGCGGAGTCGATAACGAGTGCGGATGAAACCAAGCTGTTCAGTAAGACTACCATCAAAGCTGTGCAGACCAACATCGAAGCTGTAAGCGCAGGTGCGCACGGCACGGCTGTAATCTCCCCGTATGAGATTATCGGCGAGGCGAACGAGAAGGCGGCGGCGGAGGCAAATAAGTTGAAGCCTGTTTCACCCTCTGACACAGAGCCTGTATCTCCTTCCGACACAGAACCTGTTTCACCCTCCGACACAGAGCCTGTATCTCCTTCCGACACAGAACCTGTTTCACCTTCTGACACAGAGCCTGTTTCACCCTCTGACACGAAACCTGCTTCACCTTCTGACACAGAGCCTGTATCACCCTCCGATACTGGGCCTGTGTCTCCATCAGATACTGAGCCTACAGAACCCACTGCGCCTACTTCTCCCGCCAAGCAAACTCCCTCCGGCGGAAAGAGCAGCGGCACATCCTCCAATGGCGGCAGTACAGATGCACCGTCTACAGGCGACGACAGCGACCTCGCACATCTGCTCCTTGTTATGCTCACCTCGGGAGCAGGAATGGCGGCGGCTTTCGTACTCATCATGCGCCGCAAAAAAGCATATAGAACTCACTAAAACTCACTGACCAAACAATATAAAACTCCGTCGGCAATGGCTTTACTCCTTTTGCCGACGGAGGTTTTTCGTTCAATTTAGAAAATTTTCTAAATACTCTTGACAAAGTGAGGGAGGTGCGTTATACTGAATTTAGAAAATTTTCTAAATTGATTTCGGGAGGTGTTGCGCTTGGCTTTGTCGGAGACACTCAAAGCAATCTCGAACCCCGTATGCCGCAGGATTTTGGAGTACCTAAAGGGCGGCAGACAAACGGCGGGAGATATAGCAAAGCAGTTCGATTTGACAGGAGCTACAATATCCTATCATCTGTCCAACCTAAAAAAAGCGGAGCTTATATATGAGCAAAAGCAGAAGAATTTCATATACTACGAGCTGAATGTATCGGTTTTTGAGGAACTGCTGGTTTGGATTATGCATTTTAAGGAGGAGAATAAATGAAAATCAATTGGAAAAAGCTTATAATTACGTCGCTTATCGCCCTTTCGCCCGTTATTTTGGGGGTAGTCCTGCTCCCTCAGCTCCCCGACACCGTAGCCATACATTGGGACAACAACAACGAGGCGAACGGCTGGGTGAGCAAGCACTTCGCCGTGTTCGGACTGCCCGCACTCATGGCGTTACTGCAAATAATACTGTGCGTGTCGAATGACTTGCAGTCGAAGGAGGGTGCCCCGAAAATACAGAAAATCGCGCTGTGGGTAGTGCCTATTATATCCGTCCTGCTGTACTCGGTTACAATGTACATAGCCTTGGGCAAGGAGCTTGACATACGGCTGATTGCCTGTCTGATAGTGGGAGCGGTGTTTATACTGTTCGGCAACTACCTCCCGAAAGTGCCGCAGGAGCAGAACGGCAAGCTTATGGCGAAGGCACTGCCTCCCGAAAAATACCGCAAGGTGATGAAGCGGATAGGGGTAGTAATGATGGTGTTCGGCGTATTGTTCCTCCTCAGCTTGTTTTTGCGACCGGTGGTATCGTCTGTGCTTATCGTCTTGATGGTGCTGTTCTTCCTTGTAATTACGATTGTCAGCTTTATCAAAAAGTGAGAATATGGATACAGAGTACTCCGGTGCAGTAACCGAAAGTACTCTGTATTTTTCTCTACTGTCACTTGAAAATAGGGCGGGAATGTGATAGCATTTATTATAGAAATTAACCGAAAACCACACTCTGCTCTGCCGCGAAAGGATGGACACAGCTATGGCTCTTTACCTCGAACAAAAGCATCTTTCGGGAGGAGACACCTTCGACGTCGCCGACCGCATGAGAAATCCCGTATGGCGCGGCGTAGGCTCGCTCTACGCGCAGGACAACATCATCGAGATATACACGAATACGGGTGTTAAAGCCGCCTCCATAAGGCGCAGGGGGAGCTTGCTCGGCGGCACTAAGTTTGACATTACCATTAGCGGTACACTGTTTGAGACGGTAAAAAAATCCGGCTCACTTTCGGGCACTTCATATGAGCTGAGCCGCTCGGGCTGGAGCCTCAAGGGAGACTTTACTACTCTTTCCTACAGGATTCTGACCTCCCACGGCGGCGTAGTCATGACGCACGAAAAGCAGTGGTTCAACTGGGGCGACGCCTTCGTCATGGAGTTCGCGCGCAGGGAGGACGAGTTGATGTGCCTGTGCATTGCAATTGCCATAGACGCCTCGGCGGGGGTTATGCTCGGCACTCCGATAAAGTCGCCTGTGTAGGAGGCATGACACCTCCTACACACAGAATCTAAAGCAAAAACTATACTAAATTAGTCCCGAAACAATCAAGTCTGTATGGGAGAAAACCGCACAAATCAAAACTTTTCGCCGTGTTTTCTTGTTTTTCTAAGTTATTGCTCCCCTAATACACATTCAAGATGAAACGGCTGTATTTCAACTATTTTGCACATAAAACACGCAATTAACGGCAAGGTTTAATTGGTGCATCAATAATTAACTATAAACTTATAATTTTTCGGCTATTCACAGCAGACGCTCGCAATCGGCATACGGTATTGATTTATCCGCATTTTACGGTATAATGTTTGTATTATGAAGGGAGGCGCGGGCATGGACATAAAACTCATAGTCACCGACCTCGACCGAACTCTTTTGAGGAGCGACAAAACCGTCTCCCCATACACCGCCGAGGTACTCAGCCGCTGCCGCGCTCGCGGTGTGAAGGTGGTATTCGCAACTGCGCGTCCGGGGAATCGTGTCGAATTGCTCGGCATAGCCGACCTCGCCGATATGGTTATCATCAACAACGGCGCGGCTGTCTACAAGCGCGGAGAATCGGTCACGGAGTTCGGTATCGAGCCGCATATAGTAAAAGAGCTTGTAGGTCGTTTTACCGCTCACTATGACGGCTTGAAAATATGGGTTGTGTACAGCGACATAGCGTATACCAACTGCGATATATCGGAATATTGGGAGGGGAGTATTCACAGCGGACTTGAGGAGCTACCCGATTTGCTTGCCGATAAAATCTGCATAAAAGCGGGAGGCGAGATGTATCGGGAGGTTTGCGACCTCCTGCCGCAGAAGCTGTACGCGCAGCTGATACGAGACCCGCTGATTTTTATCGAGAGCAAGCTTGCCTCCAAATGGAACTCCATACGCCTTCTCGCCGATAAGCGGGGAATTGAAACCACCGAGATTGCCGCGTTCGGCGACGACAGCAACGACATTGAAATGCTCCTAAACTGCGGCGTTGGAGTTGCGGTCGCAAACGCACTCGATGAGGTGAAGTCCGCGGCGGATTACATCTGCGGCAGTAACGACGACGACGGAGTGGCAAGATGGCTGGAGGAGAATGTGTTGTGAAAACGCTATACATATCCGACCTTGACGGAACACTGCTAAACAGTGAGCAGAAGCTGTCCGCATATACGATTAATGTCGTGAAAAGGATGATTGACAGAGGGGAGATATTTTCCTACGCTACGGCGCGGTCGTTGGTGACAGCCCAAAAGGTGACGGAAGAATTAACGCTCTCACTCCCTGTTATTTGCTACAACGGCGCGTTTATCTTCGACAACGAAACACGTGAGGTTTTGTATGAAACCTATTTTTCGCCCGCTGATGTTCATCTGCTCAGAGAGTTTTTATACGCACATAATATCACTCCTATTGTTTACTCGTTCGTAGACGGAAAAGAGTGCTTCTCATTCATAGAAAAATCCGCAACAGCAGGGGTACGCGATTTTCTGGACAGCCGAATCGGCGATTCTCGTTGGCGTGAGGCGGAGGACGAGGACAGCTTGTATGCGGGCAAGGTGTTCTATATTACCTGTATCGACAGCGATACCGCGCTTGCGCCTGTGATACATAGGTTTAAATCGGATACAAAATATCAGTGCGTTGCAGGTCGTGATATTTATTCGGGCGAGCTGTGGTGCGAGTTGCTGCCGCATGGAGCTACAAAAGCAAACGCGGCAATGCACCTAAAGAGGCTTATGGAGTGCGGCAAATTAGTTGCGTTTGGCGACGGGATAAACGACCTCCCTCTCTTTGAAAATAGCGACGAATGCTACGCCGTGGCGAACTCCGTGGAGGAGCTGAAAGCGAAAGCCACCGCCGTTATCGGCAGTAATAACGATGACGGAGTGGCGAAGTGGCTGGAGGAAAATGTCCTCGGAGTTTAACTCCTTTCACATTGCGATAAAGTGAAACATAATATTTTTATAAAATACTGTAAAAGTTGATTGTAGGAGGAGGAATAAACCATGCTGACATTCATATGCTACCCAAAATGCACTACCTGCCAAAAAGCCCAAAAGTGGCTCTACGAGCGGAATATCCCCTTCGAATTTCGCGACATCAAGCAAAGCAATCCGAATTATGAGGAACTGCGGGCGTGGTTCTCCGCGAGCGAATTGCCGATAAAGCGTTTCTTTAACACAAGCGGACTGGTATACAAATCCCTCAATCTTAAGGATAAACTGCCGACTATGAGCGAGGAGGAGTGCCTACAACTCCTCGCAACAGACGGAATGCTCCTCAAGCGACCGATTTTAGTCGGCTCAGGAGGGGTTGTACTGGTGGGATTCAAAGAGGACGAATGGGAGAGGAACTTGACCAAAGACGCAGATTAGGGGCGTATCTCCGCCATTTGTGCGGCGTCACCCTTATACCGATTCCAATTAGGAAGTGAGGAAAGCGACATGATAAAGTATTCGGGAACACTGATTGCTGTGGACGATATGGAGCGGTCGAAGATGTTTTACCGAGAATTATTCGGGCTTGAAGTTGAGGAGGACAACGGCGCAAACGTCATGCTCAGCGGCGGAATTTATCTCCAGACATATGACACTTGGAATGAGTTCGCAGAGTTTGGCGGCAATATTACACGACCTAACAACTCCTCCGAGCTGTATTTTGCTACCGACGACATGGACGGCTTTTTGGATAAATTAGAAAGATGTGAAAATATTCGATATGTCCACCACGTAAAAAAGCACTCGTGGGGGCAACGCGCCGTTCGTTTTTACGACCCTGACGGTCATATAATTGAAGTAGGGGAAAGCAGTTTTTGACTACGGAGTGAAATTAAGAAAGAGAGGAAAACATCATGAAAACATTTGCAGAACTGGCGAAAAGCCGCTATTCCGTCCGAAAGTATTCGGATAAACCAATCGAGGGGGAGGTAATGGCACAGCTTTTGGAGGCGGGAAGAATTGCTCCTACAGGCTGCAACAATCAGCCTCAGCGCATTAAGGTAATCACCTCCGCCGAGGCGCTGGCGAAGGTGGACGAGTGTACGCCCTGCCGCTTTGCCGCGCCTGCCGTACTGCTCGTCTGCTACGACAAAAACCTCTGCTGGAGGCGCAAATTCGACGGCAAGTCGTGCGGAGTTGCGGACGCCTGCATTGTGACAACTCACCTCATGCTGCAAGCGGAGGACTTGGGGCTGGGTACTTGCTGGGTTATGCACTTTGACCCCGCGAAAACTGCGGAGCTGTTCGCCCTGCCGGAAAATATCGTGCCTGTCGCCATACTCCCTGTCGGCTATCCCGCAGAGGATTCTACTCCCTCGCCGATGCACGAGGAGAGGTTCGATGTGGAGAATATGCTTCTGTGAGAGTGGCTGCAAGACCAAATAAAAAACGAAAGTGGGAACAGAACATTGTGAAAATGCCCGGCATCGTAGATAAAAGCATGGTCGCCCCATGCGGGGTGTCCTGCTTTGCTTGTTACGCGCGGTTTCCCAAGCGAAAAGAGCCGTGCCACGGTTGCCGTGCGCCGGAGGAGCAAATTACCCGCGATAGCTGCAAGCGCTGTGAAATCAGGAGTTGCGTACAGGAGCGTGGCGTGACATTCTGCGCCGAATGTGAAGATTTCCCCTGCCGGATGCTAAAGCCGCTACATAGACGCTATAAATCCATACAGAAAATAGACTTGGAGGAAAATGGACGTGAGGCGGCGCGGGATATAACGGCGTTTTTGGCAAAGCAGAAGGAGCGATACACCTGCAAGCATTGCGGCGGTATCATCAATATGCACTACGCTGTGTGCAGCGATTGCGGGAAGAAAGAGGAGTAAAAATGAAACAAGCAGTAATCATCACAGGCACAGAGGTCAAAGGGTGTACCTACCACATGAAGGAGGCGTTTTTGCAGGGGCTTGGCGGCGCGTTTGAAGTGACCGAGTTCACTCTGCCCCGCGATATGCCGCACTTTTGCGTAGGCTGTAAGCTGTGCTTTTTCGAGAGCGAAAGCCGCTGTCCGCACTCCGATAGCGTAATGCCGATATGGAACGCAATGCTCGGCGCGGACTTGATTGTGTTCGCCGCGCCCGTCTATGTAATGCGCGTTCCGGGGCAGGTCAAAGCACTTCTCGACCACTTCGGCTGTCACTGGATGGTTCACCGCCCCGACCCAGCAATGTTCACGAAACGCGCCGTAATCCTAACTCAAAGCGTAGGCGCGCCCAACGCAGCGGCGCAAAAGGATATTGTCACAAGTCTTTCGTGGATGGGAGTGCCGAGCATAAAGCGGTTCGGCTTCGGACTGATGGAGGGCGTCATTTGGGATGAGCTTTCGGGCAGGCTTAAGTCCCGAATCATCAGGAAAACAAAGCGGTTCGCAAAGGGCTTTCGCAGCATAAAGCCCGCACGAAAATCGCTTAAAGTCCGCGTTCTGTTTTTCATCTCTAAACAGATGCACAAGGGAGTACTCAAAAAAGAAACCACCCCCGGCGCAGACAATCGTCACTGGATTGAGCAGGGGTGGCTTAAGGGCAAGGATAATTCAGTTTAGGTGGCTGCTTTAGGTTCTGCGGGGAGGAGGTGTCATGCCTCCTCCTCTTTTTTCTCCTCCTCAACCAATAAGCGGAGGATTCGCCGCAGATTTTTCGGCGGGCGATTATTTGCGGATGTCAAAGGCGGTCAATCTGTCATAATCCAATTATCCAAATCGACCAAATTACGCGACTGCTTGTCATAGATGAAAATGACTATTTTCGAGCGGTCGTATGTGCCGTAAAATTTTGCAGAAGCGAATATGCTTTTTCCCCGAGGATTCACACTGAACGGCTCATTTGAAATTGCAGCGAACCGTACTGGCGGTATTCCTCTGAAATGCACATCGAAAAACTCATAGTATACGCTTTTTGAAGTGTCA
The DNA here is from genome assembly GCA_031262985.1 of Oscillospiraceae bacterium. Lineage (GTDB taxonomy): Bacteria > Bacillota > Clostridia > Oscillospirales > Acutalibacteraceae > JAISGQ01. The sequence goes on along the minus strand of JAISGQ010000005.1, from coordinate 35,663 downwards.
ATTTCACAAAGTTTCTTGTTGAAAACAGTGTAGGAAGTACACCTGCCCTCGCCAAACATCGCGTATGTCCACTGACGGTAGGTTATAAGGGGCAACAGCGCAATCAAAAGACTTAGTAAAAAACCCATAGCAAGGAAAATACAGGCATAACTATCCATATGAAAATTTAAAACAAATAAAACCGCTCCGACATTAATCAAAAATGCCGTTACCAAAAAGAGAATAACGTCGCCTTTATAAAATTTCATCATACTTATTTTCATATTGATATTTTAAGTCAAATCAAGAGTGCTGTAGCCGACTTCTAAAATTTTAGCCTGCAAAGCCCTAAACTGATTTTCTTGAAGACGCTTTCCTCCCATAAGTCTGTTTAATAAAAAGAAATTGAGATCATCCGCTGATAATGTAACAATAATCGTTTCGGGTGATGAAAATAAATTAAAGTATCCCCTTGAGTGATCGCGTGTTCCTATGCACGTTATTGCAGTTTCGTCAATATTCCGTCCCGTTTCCGCTGACCACTCTTTCGCGAAATTCTTCACACACTCCGAAAAGCTGACAAAAGTCTCGGTTTTGTAAGGAGGAGCAAACCAAATGCCGTCTTTATCAATAGATACTATATCCCTGTAATAAAACACATTTGTCATAGCTTTTCCTCCGAGATGTATGTTTTCGAGCAATAATTAACTATAGTTCCTTTTCTCCGATGTCCTCGCTTATTCTCAGGAGATAACCGTCGGGGTCTTTTACTAAAAACTCCCTGTTCCCGAGGAGCTTATCATCTTTTTTATACCAGTTTTCCTCTATTTCAAAGGCTATTTTATAATTTACTTCTTTAAGACTATTGTATATTTTATAAAGGTCGGGAACTTCGAGCTGAAAATTTATACCTCTTCCGAATGGGTACTCCAGCTCGCCTACAGCCCATTTTTGATTGCATTCAACAGCCTGCAGCATGAACTGTATTTCTCCGAGAGAAAGAAAAACAAACTTGTTCTCCTTCCTCTCGTATTCTGTTTTAAATCCGATTAGCGTGTAAAACTCTATGCTTTTCTCCAAATCGGTAACCGAAAGCTCGGGGATAATTTTGTTAAAGTACATACTGCTTCTCACCTCTGCGATTGGTAGCCTTCACGTTGTCATCTATCATGTGAACCGCAAACAGCTATTATTCCGATGGGAGTGTAACTCCTTCAAGAAATTTGTCAAGGAGATTGTTATACGTATTTTCATCACAGCTCAGCCAACGATATTGTATCACACCATTCTTTACATACTCAGCCGCAAAATAAGAAACCATTTCGTAAAGACCGTTCTTATATGTGATTTTCACAGCAATCCCGTAAAGCCCCGGCGGGTCTCCGACATAACTGCGAAATATCAGCCTTTTAAACTGCCCGAGAAAAGCCTCTTTTTCTGTTTCGGAAAGAGTTTTTATAACCGTATATTCAAGACTGCTCTCTGCCGAAACAATTTCTATGCTCTCAATTTCACTAATCGGTCCTTTGAAGGGATATGGTTGCTCCCTGCATCCTGTAACGGAGAACAGAATAAACACAATTACGATTATGGGCAATAATTTTCTCACAAACATAATATCCCTCCTATTGCACTCCTCACGCCTCGTTTTCCAGTATTTGCAGGAGTGTCTGGCGTTTCCTAATCACCCTGAGTTCTCCGCTCTCTGTCGCGAGAACCTCAGGAATCTGAGTGTGGGAGTTGTAGTTAAACGGCGTCATGGAGGAGCAGTACGCACCCGTGCCTCCGATTACCATAATGTCGCCTATGCTCGCGTCGGACATCTTGCGCGCAAAGCTGCGACCCTCGGCGTCGAGGCACTGGGAGTCGCCGCTCTCACAGCACCTGCCCACGACTACAGCCTCGTAGTCGCACTCCTCGTACTCCTTGAGCCAATCGGAATAGAGCAGCTTGCCGTCTGCGGAGATGATGTAGAACGGGTGGCTTGAGCCGTACATTATCGGGCGGGCGTTAATCTCCATACCGCCGTCGGTGATGAAGAAGTTGAGACCGTTCTCCCCCGTTCGCTTCTTGTCGATAATCTTAGTTACCGCGTAGCCGAAATTCGCCGCGACATAAGTACCCGGCTCAATTTCCATCTTCAGCTTTCTGCCTGTTTTCTCGTAAAATTCCGTTATTCTGAGCTTTGCGTACTCGCCGAGAGCAGTGACATCTGCACACTTTTCGCCCGGCAGTCTCGCCTCCTTCAGCCCGCCGCCGAAGCAGACGGTTTCTGCATCGGGGAAGTACCGCTCGATTATATCAAGCTCCAAATCAATATTATTCTGCCACATTATGGGGTCAGCACCCGAGCCGATATGCACATGAACCTTGTCGAACTTGATTTTGCTGTCCTTGGCAAAATCCACAGCCGCCTGAAAGTCCGTCCTGTGTATGCCGAAGCAGGAGTAGTCGTCTCCCGTGTTTCTGCTTGCAGACTCGCCGCCGCCCACTCCCGGATGCACTCGGATGGAGAGGTTAATTTTATTCTCCCTCGCGAACGGCGCGGCAAGCGCGAGCTGACGCATGGAGCATACGTTGTATTTAAGTCCGCGGAGCATCATCTCCTCAAGGTCCTTGCGCTCCTCCCCCTCGGGGACTTCCTGTGTGGTAAGCGTGATTTTTGAGTAATCTATACCGGCGAGGTTGGCTCTCTTCGCCTCATTGAGAGAACTTGCGTCTATCATCAGACCGCACTCGTCTACTATTTTCAGCACACTCCTACCCGAATTTGCCTTCATCGCGAAACGGACATTAAGTCCGTAGGCGTTTGGCATGGAGAGAACCTCGCGGCACTTCTCCTTGAGCAAATGCTCGTCGTAGAGGTAGAACGGAGAGCCGAACTGCCCTATCGCCTCGGCTATGGTATCGGAAGTTATTTTTGAAAAATTATTAAGCTTGCTCACAATATCCCTCACTATTTAAAAGTAAAATTTCAATGATTTTTCCCTTTGTACATTTTGCCGTACAAGTACTGCACAAGTATAACATAAAAATATACCATAAATCTACAGTTTTTTATAATTTTATCGCGCACAGTATTTTCGGGCGAATATCAGGAGGTTATCGCTCCTTTGCTCAAATTTATATTGACTTTACCGGCATTAATTTATATACTTGATATAGTTAAATTACTTCCAACAAAAGGAGATTCTCGCCATGGATATGAATGTTTTCAGATACCTAACCTACGGTATGTATGTAGTCGGCGCAAGGGAGAACGAGCGGAATGTAGGCTGTATAATCAACACCTCCGTGCAGATTACCTCCGAGCCTGCGACAATAGCAATCAGCCTCAATAAGAACAACTACACCTTTTCGGCTATCGAAAAGAGCGGGGAGTTTTCAATCTCCATCCTCTCCGAGCAAACCGACCCTCAGGTTATCGGCAAGTTTGGCTTCTCGAGCAGTGCGGACACCGACAAGTTCTCCTCCTTCAAGCACAAGGTGGAGTACGGCTTGCCTGTTCTTCTTGAGGATACCTGCGGTGCGCTTATCTGCAAGGTAGTATCAGTTACCGACATGGGAACTCACTGTGTAATAATGGCGTCTGTGGAGAATACGATAGCGGGAGAAAACACCGCTCCTATGACCTACAGCTACTACCACACGGTAATCAAAGGAAAAGCCCCGAAGGCTGCTCCTACATATATCGCTGAGGGAGGTGAATCGAACATGAGTGAGACTAAAGAGACAGTACAGTACCGCTGCACAATCTGCGGCTATATTCTGGAGGGCGAGTTGACCGACGACTACATTTGCCCTGTGTGCGGAGCAGGCGCGGATGCGTTTGAGAAGGTACAGTAAGTTAGAATAAATAAGGGTCTGTAGCAAAACGAAGTTTGCTACAGACCCTTATTTCATAATTCGAAGATGAATCCCATAGAGTAAATATGGAAAGAACTTCGCAAACTAGGTTTTCGAAATAAAGTCTTTAATATTGCTCCGAAATCAAAATCAGCATTCAGCCGACACTGCAATTTGTGCAGTGTCGGCTAATCTTATCTCTGCCGCCCTACTTTTTGAAAAATTCGGAGAACGCGCGGTACGCCATGTAAACATCAAGCTTAGATACAATCTCGAACGGCGCGTGCATAGAGAGTACGGGTACTCCCACGTCAACCACGTCGGCGTCGAGATTGGCGACATACTTAGCGACTGTTCCGCCGCCGCCGATGTCCACCTTGCCGAGCTCTCCCGTCTGCCACAGAACATTGCTCTCGTCGAATATCGTGCGGCACTCCGCCATAAATTCGGCGGAGGCATCGGAGGTGCCGCCCTTACCCCTCGCGCCTGTGTACTTGGTTATGCATACGCCGCCGCCCAGCACGCACGAATTGCGCTTCTCGTAGACCTCCGGATAATTCGGGTCGTAAGCCGCGTTCACGTCAGCGGAAAGGCACTTGGAATTGGAGAGCGCGATTCGCCCCTTCCCTCCCTGCATTTTCGCGAGGTCGCATATGAAATTCTTCATATACGCCGACTGAAGCCCTGTGTTGCCGTCGCTTCCCGTCTCCTCCTTGTCAGTCAGGACGGTCACGGCGGTGTATTTCGGTGCTTCCTCCATCTCAATAATCGCTCTTAGCGCGGGATATGCACACACGCGGTCGTCGTGTCCATACGCGCCTATCATGGAGCGGTCGAAACCTATGTCATACGCCTTCTCCGCAGGAACTGCCTCTAATTCGGCGGACAGGAAGTCCTCCTCTTTTATGCCGTAGCTGTCGTTGAGTATCTTCATTATGTTGAGCTTGACCATATCCGCTCCACTGTCGCCGCCGAGAGGTAGGCTACCTATGAGGATGTTAAGCCCCTCCCCCGTTATGGCTTCGGAGAGCTTGCGCGAGCTTTGCTCCGCTGATAAATGCGGCAGTAGGTCGGTTATGCAGAACCGCGGCTCATCTTCCTTCTCCCCCACGCAGATGTCCACATATCTGCCGTTTTTAAGGCACACTCTGCCGTGGAGGGCGAGCGGTATAGTGGTCCACTGATACTTCTTGATTCCTCCGTAGTAGTGCGTCTTGAAGTAGGCAAGTCCGTCGTTTTCGTAGAGCGGATTGGGCTTTAAATCAAGGCGCGGAGAATCAACGTGTGCTATCGAGAGACGCGTACCAGCCTCCACCTTCTCAGTTCCGATAACCGCGAGACAAAGAGCTTTGCCGCGGTTGTTGAAATACACCTTGTCTCCCGCTGCATATTTCTCCTCCCTCGAAAACTTCTTAAAGCCTGCTTTTTTCGCCTGCTTTAAAGCCTCAGTGACTGCCTCCCGCTCGGTTTTCGCTGAGTTTAGAAATTTCTTGTAACCCTTGCAAAACTCATCTGCGGCGGCGAAGTTCTCCTCCGATGCCTTTGCGGCAGTTTCCTTTTGATCAAGAAACAAGCTCTTTTTCAGCTCCTCAATTTCTGTCTTTTCCATTAAAAATCCCCTTCCTTTTTTGTATATATGGCTGTATTGTTAGCCGTACAATTTATCGTACTTCGCCTTTCGGCTCATTACCTTATCCACATAGTGACCCGTGTGCCGCGAGGGAATGTTCTCTATCGACTTGCCGTCGGGAGATACGCTCGCATCGCCCAGCCACTTCTCCGTCTGCCCCATTCCCGCGTGGTAGGCGGTGACGGCGATTCGCTCGTCCTCAAACGCCTCCATGAGTATGGAGAGGAAGAAAACGCCGTACTTTATATTGGTTTCGGGGTTGTAAAGTTCGTCGGCGGGGAGCTTTCCTCCCTCATTTTTGAGCTTGGTTTGAAGCCATTTGAAGGTGTCGGGCATAATTTGCATAAGCCCTCTCGCGCCCACATCCGACTGTGCGTTTTGGTCAAACGCACTCTCTGTGTTGATTACGGCGTAAACCAAATGCTCGTTCACCGAAAACTCATTGCAATAGCGTTCGACAAACTCGCTGTACTCCTTCGGATAGAACACCGATTTCTCCAATTTCTTCCATGCGAAAAAGCCGCCTGCGAGGAGGAGCAAGGCGCATACGGAAAATATAACTGCCTTTTTATATTTTCTCAAATCAAACATATAATTATCCTTTCGCGGAAGATTCCCTCTCTATAACACCGTCAATCAACTCACCTACAGCTCTGAGGAACTGTTCGGTTGAGCCTTCGTTACAAATTGTATATGCGGCGCGGCTCTCATAATATTCGTTTTGGTGCTGACTGTTCATCCGCATTTCCGCCTGTTCCTTCGTGATAAGGTCACGTTCTGTTATCCTTTTCAGCCTGTCCTCGTAGGACGCGGTGACGGCGATAACTACATCGCACAGCTTATATGCTCCCGATTCAAACAGGAGAGGAGCGTCAATAACCGCGTTTTGCCCCCTGCTCCTCGCCGAGTTTAAATCCTCGGAAATGAGTGCGGTTATAGCGGGATGGGTTATGGAGTTGAGCCGCTCGGTATTCTCCTTAGAGGAGAAGGCACGCTCAGACAGCTTCTTCCTATTAAGATTCCCTGATTGGTCGAGTATATCCGCGCCGAAGGTATCAGCCAGCGCAGTAAGCGTAGATGAACCGCGTTCGGTAATCCTCCTCGCATATAAATCAGCGTCAAGAAAGACAAAATCGCGCTTCTCAAAAAGCTCGCGCAGGGAGCTTTTCCCCGCTCCCGTAGGACCTGTTATCCCTATCACTATTGTAGACATAAATCACGTTCCTTATCCTCTCGCAGGATTTTGCACACCTACCCGACTTCGCCCAGATGGTATCGACACCATCTAAAGCTCAATCACATCAAACCCCGCAGAACGAAGCAGTCGGTTGAGTACTGCAAGCCCCTCTCCTCCCTCGGGATAACGAGCGAATATTCGCCTTGCGTCAAGCTCGTCCGCCTTTCTCAGCGCGGAGAACAGCTCGTGCGCCTGCGAGGAGAAGTCGCCCTCCCGCCCGTATGTAATGCACGGCACGGGGAGTTGTGTCTCATCGCCCTCAAAGGCGAGGGCGTATGTGCCGTCACTCGCGTTGCTCTCCAAAAACTCAGAGAAGGCGGCGAGCGAGCCTCTCACCAGCGTGACTTTTGCTGAGGGTGAGTAGTGGCGGTACTTCATTCCGGGCGACTGCGCCTCCTCTCCCCTCTCAAGCTCGGAGAGGACGGCGGGTGACAGGTCAATCTCCCCGATTACGGCTTCAATCTGTCGCTTTGTCACCGCTCCCGGACGGAGCAGGCAGGGCTTTTCACCTACCACTGTAATTACTGTAGATTCAACGCCTATATCGCACGCCCCTCCGTCTATGATGAGGGGGATTTTGCCGCCTATATCGCTCATTACGTGTTCGGCGGTCGTAGGGCTTGGTCTCCCCGAAATATTCGCGCTGGGAGCGGCTATCGGCACTCCCGCCGCCGAAATCACAGCTATAGCGGTAGGGTGTGAAGGGAATCGGATTGCCACGGTACTCTGACCGCAGGTGACCTCCGACGGTATCAAGCCGCTCTTCCTCATTATTATAGTGAGCGGACCGGGCCAGAAGCGTTCGGCGAGCTTTCTCGCACTCTCGGGGAAGTCCTCCACGAGGAGGTAGATGTCGTTTACATCGGCTATATGCACTATCAGGGGATTATCCTGAGGACGCCCCTTCACTTTGAATATTTCTGTAACCGCTTCGGGCAAAAGGGCGTTAGCGGCTAGTCCGTACACTGTTTCGGTCGGCAACCCGACAAGCTGCCCTTCACGGAGCAGCTGCCCTGCCAGCTCTATCGACTGCGGTGTCGCGGCGGTTAATATTGTTTCTCTCTCTGTAGGTGAGTGCATTTTTGAGGATTCCTTTCGGGCTGTTGTCAACGCTCCACTGTTATCAAACTAAAATCTGTTGTCAAGGAGTTAGAGTTTGGGTCAAGCCTTTGCAAAGGCTTGCAGGTCTTTAGGACAGAGTCCTAAATCGCTCTCCGCAGAGAGCGAAACTCCCCATCGTCAGAAAAACGCAGGAAGGTAGGAATAAATGTCCCTAAGGACATTTATTCCGTAGGGAACCCTCGTCGGGGGTTCCCTGTGTAGGTCGCCTTGCGACCTACTTATTATTTAACTCCACCACTTCTCTCGGCAAAGAAGGCGAAATATCAGGATATAAGAAAGATATACTTGCGAGTAATAAACCCCAAAGTAATTACCCCTCTGTAACCCTAACTCTCCATTGACTGCTCGAGCTTTTTGGCTCTGTCGGCAGTAATGAGAGCGTCTATGACCTCGGTCAAATCGCCGTTGAGTATCGCCTCAAGCTTGTAGAGCGTAAGCCCGATACGGTGGTCTGTCATCCTCCCCTGAGGATAGTTGTAGGTGCGTATCCGCTCGGAGCGGTCGCCTGTTCCCACCTGCGACTTTCTGTCGGCGGCAATCTTGTCGGTCTGCTCGCGCAGAACCGATTCATACAGCTTGGAGCGCATAATTTTGAGTGCCCTATCCTTGTTCTTATACTGGCTTCTCTCATCCTGACACTCAACCACAATGCCCGTAGGCAGATGGGTGAGCCGTATTGCGGAGTCGGTGGTGTTGACGTGCTGTCCTCCCGCGCCGCTGGAGCGGTATGTGTCCACCTTGAGGTCGGACATATTGAGTTCCACCTCCACGTCGTCAACCTCGGGAAGCACCGCGACAGTCACGGTGGAGGTGTGAATCCTCCCCTGAGTTTCAGTCTCGGGAACTCTCTGCACTCTGTGTACTCCGCTCTCATATTTGAGGCAGGAGTACGCGCCGTCGCCGTTTATCATAAAGCTTATTTCCTTGTAGCCGCCAAGCTCGGTTTCGTTGGCGTTCATGACCTCAATCTTCCATCTCCTCTGCTCGGCGTACATGGAGTACATACGAAACAGTGAGCCTGAAAAGAGTGCGGCTTCTTCGCCTCCCGCGCCGCCGCGTATCTCGATGATTACGTTCTTGTCGTCGTTGGGGTCTCTGGGAAGGAGCAGGATTTTCAGCTCCTCGGATATGCGTTCTATATCGGCTCTCGCAGTTGTAATCTCAAGCTCGACAAGCTCACGGAAATCCTTGTCCAGTCCTCCCGCGTCGAGCAGCTCCCTCGATTCGCTCTCCGTCTGCTTTGCCTTTTTGTACTCGCGGTACTTTTCGACAATGGGGAGCAGGATTTTATGCTCCTTCATTATCTCCTTGTACCTGTTCTGGTCGTTTACCACCTCGGGGTTGAACATCATCTGCTCGAGGTCGAGAAATCTCTGCTCCGCGCCTGAAAGCTTATCAAACATTAAATATATCTTCCTTTCACCGTTTCGAGAACTACTGCTGCTGTGTTCTCTCTATCTTCTTTATATTCTTCTCAATTTTTCGCCTCGGAGTCATTATTTCGTGTCCGCAGCCCCTGCATTTTACCTTAAAGTCCATTCCCACTCGCAGAACTTCAAACTCAAACGAGCCGCACGGGTGTTTCTTCTTCATATGCAGAATATCGCCAACCAAAACATCCACGGACAACAACTCCTCCTCACATAATAATTACCTGTAGCATTATACACGAAATGCCAAAATTTTGCAATAGCGCAAAATCAGCGCAAATAGGGGGGGTACGGCAAAATGAATTTTGCCGTACCCCCGCCGTATTCACATTACATTACTCCCGCCGACGGCTCTATCTGTTTTCCGGCTCTAAAAGTCCGTAGTTGCCGTCCTTCCTCGCATAAACCACGTTAATCTCGCTTGTATCGACATTGAGGAACATGAAGAACTGGTGTCCTATGAGGTTCATCTGCAATATAGCTTCCTCCACATCCATGGGCTTTATGGGGAATTTCTTCGTTCTGACTACCTGATAGTCGGGTTCCTCGTAGTTCTCCTCCTCCGAGTAGTCGTCTTTATCGTAAATATAATCAAAATTAAGGGGAGTTGCAGCCCTGTGCCGACGCTCGATTTTAGTTTTGTTTTTCCGTATCTGCCGCGATATTTTCTCGACAATTATATCGAGTGCCTCATCTAAGTCAACGGAGGTATGCTCCACCCTGTATATATAAGAATTGCTACGTATGGTAAGCTCTATGCTATACCTGTTTTTTTCGAGAGTTACCGTTACGTTTGCCTCCGCATCATCTCCGAAAAACTTGTCGAATTTTGCGAGCTTTTTATTTACGCGTTCCTTAAAAGAATCTCTTAAATTGACTTTTCTGCCCGTTATGGTAATCTTCATCTTAATTGCTCCCTTCTTAATTTGCCGTAGTGTAACCCGTGGAGTTGCAGTCCTTCTGCTGGGATATCCATCTCCACCTATATTATAACACATTACACAAAAAAATCAAGCATTAAAGTGAAATATCTATATGTCTTGTGACATGACAGCCGACATTTACGGCTACAGGCAGTCCGGCAATGTGGGTCGCTCCGAACTCAATGTTCACCGAGAGCGCGGTTGTATCTCCCCCGAAGCCCTGAGGACCTATGCCGAGCTTGTTCACTCTCTCAAGCGCATCTCTCTCCATCTCGGCGTAGTAGCTGTCGGGGTTCGGAGTATCTATGCTCCTGCACAGTGCTTTTTTCGCCATTAGAGCGCAGTACTCAAAATCGCCGCCTACTCCCACTCCCAGCACCATGGGAGGGCAGGGGTTGCCGCCCGCTATCTTGGCGGTTTCGACGATAAAATCTATGACCTCCTTTCGCCCTGAGGCAGGAGTGAGCATTGCGAGCCTGCTCATGTTTTCGCTCCCGAAGCCCTTCGGTGCGACCTTGATGTTCAGCCTGTCGCCTTCTGCTATACTCGTGTGGATTATGGCGGGGGTGTTGTCGCCCGTGTTGCTCCTCCTGAGAGGGTCGGCGACTACCGACAGCCTGAGATACCCCTCGGTGTACCCAAGCGCAACCCCTCTGTTGACTGCGTCATAGAGAGAACCACCCGTAATGTGAACCTCCTGCCCGATTTCGAGGAAAATCACAGCCATTCCCGTGTCTTGACAGACAGGGAGGTCCAGCTCCTTCGCCGCCTCTATATTCTCCTGCATATTGCAAAATATGCCGCGTGCAAGCTTGTTGCCTTCACACTTGGCGCATCTGTCAATCGCGCCTGTTAAATCATCAGGCAACAGCTTGTTCGCCTTTATGCACATATCGCGAACAGCATTTGTTATTTCATCTACGTGTATTTCTCTCACGTACTCCACGTCCTTTTTTGTATGATAGATTAGATCCCTAACACTCGCGTGATTGGGAGTTTCCGACAATGCGAATCAATATATACGGTTGTTTAACTATAGGACACTTACGGCGTCCTATAGTTAAACAACCGTATCAAACTGCAACGGCAGAGCGTCGCCGCTCTGCCGATAAACTATCTGTCGTTGACATTCCTTCTGGAAGAAACTCCGCGCCTACCATGCTCCGACGGACGCTTTAAGTCGCCCATCTTCTCGTCGCTGGACTGCAAAAATCTGGAGAGCATATCGTCAAAATTGGCTGATTCGCTTCTCGGTTGCTGCTGGTAATCATGACCGCCGGGACGTCCCTGTCTCTGCTGGTAGTTCGGACGCGGACCTCGGTCACGGCTGAAATTGTTCTCCCGCTTTACCTCGTTCGCCTTTTTTATCGAGAGACTGATTTTGCCGTCCTCACCGATGCTCAGAACCTTCACCTTGACCATCTGACCTTCTGTCACATGGTCGCGTATCTCCTTGACAAAGCTCGATGCAACCTCTGAAATATGTACCATGCCGGTTTTGCCGCCCTCAATTTCGACAAACGCGCCGAACTTAGTGATACCTGTAACCTTACCCTCAAATATTGCTCCTACCTCAACCTGCATATGAAAAACGCTGCCTCCCATAAAATTTTTATTTATGCCGCACCTTCCGATAACTACTCCCCGAGATAGTATCTACTCCCCGGGAGAAACAACGATAATGCGCTCGCCCGGCAAAACATAGCCGTACTCTTCCCGTGCAATACGCTCAATCAGTTCCTCGTCCGTACCCTCAAGCAAAGCATTAATTTCTTGATTCCTCTCGAGACATTGCTGATATTCTAATTTTATCGCCTCAAGCTCTTCTGTTTTTGCCTGCACTGTCATAAAAGCGTGAAATATAAGGACAAAAATCATAACAAACGCAGTTGAACAAAGCAGCAATACCCACTTGTTTCCTGCTTTTTTTACGACACTATTTATTTTATCAAGGAATTTAGTGATAATAACAGTCATAAAATCGTTCCTTCATCTCACGTCACGTTGGTGTCTCAACAATAATAATACATTACTTTTCCGCTGATTTCAATACTTTTTTAAATTTTTTCTTTATAAAAAAGAGACGGGAGCGAACACCGCCCTGCGGCTTTCGCCTTATCTCTCCTCCTAAGGCGGGAGAAGGCTTGGGTTTTCGCCTGAATATCGCCTTGATTTTCTCAGCGTTAAGCCAAATTTGCAGCCTGCTTTTAACCTTACTCTTCGCCTTTGACACGATTTTTTCGCTTATCCACCTTGAAATTTTCCTGTAGGGAGGAAGCAGAAACTTCTCGAGTATGAAGCGGCAGATTTTCCTTATCCGCTTTACTGCAAAATCTGTTATAAACAGCAGGACAAAACCGAGGGTGAAGTAGTAAATCAGCCATCCGACAAAAATCAAAACCAGAAAATACAGTCTGAATGTCCCCTGATTAAACCATACTACGCTGAAAAAAATTCCCACAGACGCAGTGAGCCAAAAAAACAAATCCTGTATCACAACGGACACATATTTGCAGTCGAAAATCTTTCTGAGTATGCGGAAAATGTCGTAATATATGCCGACGAACACACCGACTGTCAGAGCCTCGACAAACGAAAACGCCTGCTCTCCGTTGGTAATCAAAAGATCTATATTCATCGCATCAACCGCGCGAACAAGCCTTTTTTCTCAAGCTCAGCCTCTAAGTAGACAAGCTCGCTCACCTCTCCGTCGATATCCAGCTCTCCGCTGCCCTTTTCGAATTTGTTGATGCACAACGCCTGCCCTCGAACTGACAGCTCCCCCATCTCGGTTATAAGGAGTATCTCATTTTCGTTGAACTCCGTCACATCAATCACGCCTGATATGAGCAGATGCCTGCGGCTCTCCATAATTACGTTGTGGATTTTGTTTTTTGCTGTTCTGATTTCTTCGTTCATATAACCATGACACCTCCGTTTTTTGGGTCAATTAATTATATGAACGGGAGCGAGGCAATATGCTTGTTTCTACTCATGCAAATGGGTACTATTGGCAACAAATTCAAATCTGTTGCCAAGGAGTTAGAGTTTGGATCAAGCCTTTGCAAAGGCTTGCAGATTCTTAAGACAGAGTCTTAAGTCGCCATCCGCAGATGGCGAAATACCCATATCGTCAGAAAAACGCAGGAAGGGTAGGAAAAATGTCCCCAAGGACATTTTTCCGTAGGGGAACCCTCGTCGGGGGTTCCCCTGTGTAGGTCGCCTTGCGACCTACTTATACTTAATCAAACTAAACTGAATACGCCTCCTACAGTATCGCCTCGTACATAAGGGAGGCGTTGTCCTTCGTTGCGTGTTCGGTAACCTCGAGCACCTTAAATTTCAGCACTCTCGCACCCATAGTCAGCTCGATAACGTCCTCCACCTTCACATCGTAGGAGGCTCTGGCGACCTTGCCGTTTATGATGACACGCCCCGCATCGCACGCTTCATTTGCGACAGTCCTGCGCTTTATTATTCTCGATACCTTTAAATATTTATCTAATCTCATTTTTATTTCTCCATAAACAAAATTGAGCCGACTTCCCAATGCCGATAACCAAATAGACTGATTATCAGCACCGGAAGACGGCTCAATACAGCATCAATTACTTCGTGACAGTCTCTTTGAAGGTCTTGCCCGCCTTGAAAACAGGAAGCTTTGAAGCAGGAATTGTCATAGGCTCCTTTGTTCTCGGATTTCTGCCAGCTCTCTCCGCACGCTCGCGAACCTCGAAAGATCCAAATCCGACAACCTGTACCTTTTCTCCCTTGGCAACAGCGTTGACTATAGCGTCGAAAACAGCGTTAACAGCCTTCTCCGCATCTTTTTTAGAAAGTTGTGCCTGCTCCGCAACAGCAGAAATTAATTCGGTTTTGTTCATTTTTTATACCTCCAGAAATTTTTTGTATTCAACAGTCCATTGCCTGTTAAAATCAGTCCTCGGCTATGCCGATTTAGTGGGGGGAGTATAAGTTTGCCGATAACTCGTCAGCCTGCCCTACTCAGCTTCGTCAGGAGTTCATTCAGCTTCATTCGGTGTCGCCTTGGCTTCATTCCACAGCTCGTCGAGCTGCTCCAAGCTTTGGGCTTGCATATCGATGCCCCGCTCTGCCGCCAGACGCTCGCACAGTGCGAACCTCCTCGCGAATTTGTCGCAGGCACTCGACAGGGAGTGTTCCGCGTCCGCACCGATAAATCGGGAGACGTTGACCACGGCAAAGAGCAAATCGCCAAGCTCCTCGAAGGAGTGTTCATCGCTCTCTTCCTCAATCGCCTCGCGAAGCTCCTCCATTTCCTCCCGAACCTTATCCATCGCGCCGTAGACGTCGTTCCAGTCGAAGCCGACTTTCGCCGCTCTCTTCTGAATCTTTTCGCTTCGCATAAGTGCCGGCAGGGAGCGAGGTACGCTGTCTATCGACTGCGAAGCACTTTTCTGCCCTTTAGTCTCCATCTTGATGCTTTCCCAGTTTTTCAAAACCTCGTCTGTAGTATCCGCCGTGACATCTGAAAATATGTGAGGATGCCGAACAATCAGCTTCTTGCAAATCTCGTCGGTCACATCGTCAAAGGTAAAAGCACCCGTCTCCTCCTCCATCTCGGAGTGGAAGACAACCTGCAACAGTAGGTCGCCCAGCTCCTCCCTAAGATTTTCGGTATCCTCGTTGTCTATTGCCTCCGCGACTTCATACGCCTCCTCAATGAGGTTGCGCCTTATCGACTTGTGATTCTGCTCGCGATCCCACGGACAGCCGTTTTCCGAACGGAGCAGCTTCATAATAGCAAGCAGGTCGCTCATGCCGTATTTCTCTTTAATCTCAAATGTCATCTCAAAATCCTCGAAAACAGATTGGAAAACTTCACGTTTTTTAACTTCACTTAATTACGTGTCTTTGACATTTTAACTTATAATTTTGTATTTTGCAAGCATATTTGCAATTTTTTCCCCTTTTGGAAGCATTAAAATGTCATCTTTTGTAAAAATTTTAAGTAAAAACACAAAAGTCACATAAAATATTCCTCCGACGGCTATTGCAATGACAGTAAAAATTGACGAATCATCGCCTGTGAGACGGGAGAGCAAGCCGTATGCTACCCACGCGCTTACTCCGCAAGCCAAGCCTGCAATAAGCGGTTTTATGAACATCGGGACAATTTCCATCTTCATCTTTGTGTTTTTCAATAGGATGATAAATCCCGATACAACAATGAAGATGTAGCAGAAGAGCGACCCGAACGGCGCACCCTTTATATTTATATCCTGTATTCCAACAAGTGTGTAGTTCATTATCAGCTTTATTGCCGCGCCTCCCAGAATAATCATGACGGTAGTGGTCTGCTTGCCTATCGCCTGAAGCATACTGTTGACGGGAGTTACAAAGGTTCCGAATATAACCATAATTCCGAGAACACGAAGCATCGGTTCTGCTATGAAAGCTCCGGGATTGCCGCCGTAAAGCAGCTTGAGAATAGGACCTGAGAGGAAGCAAATACCGAAGCCTGCGGGTATTCCTATAAGCGTGATAATCCTCACAACAGAATTGATATTCTTTTTGACTAACGTAAAATCTTTTCTCGTCCACGCAAAGGCAACGGCGGGCAACGCGCTTATGCCTACCGCCTGAGTTATGGTAGGGACAAGGCTGTATATATTGACCGCGTAGTTATACGAGCCGTAGAGTGCTACTGGAATTTTGTCCAAATCCTTGGCATAATTAAAGAGAGGTCCTGTTCCTTCGGCGTTAAGCCCGCACAGCTCGGTGTAGAACTGATTGAGTGCACTCAAATCAAGCCCTCTTATGCGGGTTTGAATGGTTGCGGCGTCAATAAGCTGTGTCAATGTGAGTGCAAGCGCACCCAACGCTATGGGAATACCGATTTTGCATATGTTTATAAGTGTAGTTTTGTCGGAAACCGGCACGGGAGATTGGCGAAGCTCCTTGTCTGTAACCGAGTCCGCCGACTTCTTAGAGCGGAATATCAGATAGCAAAGAGCAATAAACGAGCCTATCGTTATACCCAAAATAGCCCCTGCAGCCGCGTATTTGTAGCTTACCATACGCGCTTGGTCTAAATTCGATACCAACTCGCCGTAAACTATGCCTGTGGAGTTAAACTGGCTGTCTCCTATCTTCACAATCGCAATGGCAGAGCCCAGTCCGAGGAAGAGCTTTCCAAGCGACTCGATAACCTGAGAGATTGCTGTGGGGAACATATTCCGCGTACCCTCGTAATATCCGCGGTAGGACGCCATTACACAGCAGAAGAAAACCGAGGGACACATCGCTAAAATACTGTATATCGAATCGGGATCGACAGTCTTGATGTAAAGGAACGACCCGCCCGTCATGGCAATGAAGCCCAGTGTTCCTGTTGTTATAAAGAGCCTACGCGCCACCCTGCGCGTCCTCTGCACATCTCTGTACCGATTCTTGGCGATATGCTCCGCGATAAGCCGCGAGAGTGCGGAGGTGAAACCCACCGCCGTAATCGAGTAAATCGGATTATACAGCGCGTATGCGGCGGAAAAATATCCCATTCCCGTCTCTCCGATAACTCTTCCGAGAGGGAGCTTGAATATAGCTCCTATAATTTTGACGATAATAGTGGCAAAAACGAGGATGAAAGCACCCTGCGTGAGGGTCTGTCCCTTGCTGCCGCCCAAAGCGGAGCTACCTGCTATTTTGTTTTTAATCTTTGAAAAAAACGAGAAAAAACCGGAGGGTTTGTCTTTATTTTGGTTATCTGACACTTAATACAACTCCTTATTATACTAAATTAACCCACAAAACAATCAAGCCTCCACGGACTAAACCAACACAAATCAGAACTTTTCGCCCGCGTTTTCTTGGTGTTTTCTAAGTTAATTAACTATAAGACAAATTGAAATTTTTAAATTATATCGTCCTTCGTTTTGTCCGTATCAGAACCCGCCTGACGCGCGTATGCCGCTTCCTCCTCAAACTCGCTCTCGGAGGATGCACTGCCGTACCCGCCGTTATCCGCGCTGTCCTCGTCGTACAGCCTTTTGCCGCACCTGTTGCAGTACACCGAATCAATCTCGTTCGACGCGCCGCAGCTCCCGCACTGATACTTGTGGCGGAGCTTGGCGAGCTTCGCGTTGACTATATCAAGCCGCTCGTAGAGGGCGTCTATGCTCTTTACGCACTCGGCTGCAAGAGCATCAATGTTAGTACCGTCCTTCTTTGAATCGTACACCACACGCCCTAAAGCCTCGTACCTCTTCCCTATCTCGCCGTTTATCTCTCCTGCGGACAATCTCAGCTTGGAAATGTCAATAATCTCCCCCGCTTTTTTGCCCACTGTATTAGCCGCCGTCTTGGCGTTGAGAACTACATCTTCAAAAATACCCATACAATTCATCTCCTACACAGTTTTCACAATTATAACACCCGTTTGCGTGCAATTGCAATAAATTTAAGAAATACGCCCCATACATAATGATTATTTTACTGTTTGTTAATATATGCCTCCCCCGATAAATTCTCTGAGGAGCGAATTTTCGGGAATAAGGGAGGAATCTATCGGATGAAATCTGCGAAGCTTTCTGACAAGCGCGTTCGCCGCGTCCTTATACTCACTGTCGTCATCTATCTCCAGCAGCATTGGAACGGCGGCGGGAGCAAGCACGCACGGCTCATATATGTGGATGGAGTTAATAGTAATGTCGGCGTTTCGTTTGTGGGGGTTTATATACAGCTTCTCGCCGCGCATAACGGAGCTCCACATGGAGATAGTATCCTCGGGGGAACAATCGCGCCTCGATACATCGCGTATAATGCGCCGTACCAAGCGCAAATCATGAGCGCAGATGACGGAGCGTGTCTCGTCCTTTATCCCCTGCTTTACGCTTATGTATATTTTCAGCGTCTTTTCGTCGGGCAGGCACTCGGTGACAATCGGGTTGAGGGCGTGTATCCCCTCCACAATGACAACGTCGTTGCCGCTGAGCTTGATATGCCTCGGTTGAGGAAGCCGTACCTTCTTGTCAAAATCAAACTGCGGGAGTAAGCACTCGTCCTTCTCCACAATCGACAGCAGACACTCCCGCATGAGAGAAAAATCCAAGGCGTAAATCGACTCGAAATCCTTCGTGCCGTCGGGATTTAGAGGGGCTTGCTCGTTCGGGAGGTAGAAGTCGTCGAGAGAAATGCGGTAGGAGTTGACGTTTTTCTCCGCGAACCGCTCCATTAGCATGGCGGCGGTAGTGGTCTTCCCCGAACCGGACGGACCTGCCAGCATAACAAGCTTGTTCCCCTCGCCGTTTCGGAGTACGAAATCGGCAATCTCATTTATCCTGCTCCTGTAGCGCAGTTCCATCTGGGCAATCAGCTTTTCAGGCTCATGCAGCGCGGAGGAGTTGATATGCCGCAATCTTTCATTGTAGTATATATAGTAATCAACAAAATTTCTCATAAAACTCCTCTATCCCCTTCTTCTTCTCCATGAGCGAATCGAACATGGATATATATTCATACGGGAATTTGTAGTTGGTTATTCGCTCGATATTATTCGTTCCCTGCTGTCTTAGCTTGGTAGTGCCTCCCGCTCCTACCGCTAAAACGGAGTGGGTTTCGTCCATCATGAATATGTTGTAAACTCCCTCAAAGCCACTGCGCGACCACCCTACATTCTCGAGGTTGCCGAGTGTCCTCGTCTGGCGGTAGAGGTAGTACGGCTCGTATCCTGCGGCGGACAGCTCCCTGTCGGCAAGCTCGGTCATCTCGCGGCAGGAGAGCATTTCACCTCTGAAAAAGTCCTCCCGCTGAGAGGAGAGACGCGCCGACCGCTTTAGTGACAGCGTGTGAACGGTCACAGCCTCGGGGTTAAGGGAGACAACCTCCCTCACCGTTTTCTCAAAGCCACAGGGAGTGTCGCCCTCAAGCCCCGCTATCAAATCCATATTGATGTGGGAGAAGCCAATACTCCGCGCTAAATGATAGGCATTAGCAACATCCTTCGCCGTGTGCCGCCTGCCTATTCTCCTTAGGATATCATCGTCCATTGTCTGGGGGTTTATACTGATTCTGCCAACTCCGCACTGCTTCATCGCGATGAGCTTGTCGGCGGTTATGGTGTCGGGTCTGCCCGCCTCCACGGTAAACTCCCTCACCGTAGTCATGTCAAACCGCCGCGTTACCTCGCTTAGAACGGCGGTCATCTGCTCCGCCGACAGGGTGGTAGGTGTGCCGCCTCCCATGTACACTGATTCGAGGCGGAGGTTCAGCCTGCGGGCGAGTTCTGCTGTAATGCCAATCTCCTTTACAAGTAGATTGACGTATTCGGGGATTAGATGTCCCGCGTTTTCTATCGAGTGGGCGACAAATGAGCAGTACTTGCACCTGCTGGGGCAGAACGGGATGGAGATGTAGAGGCTGAAGGAGTTGCTCCGCGACTGCGCCAGCACTGCGCTCTCGTTCTTTAGCGTCCGCGCGGAGAGATTGATTTTACCATCAGACACCTTGTAGTAATCGCGGAATAGCCTTATGGCTTCCTCCGCGCCGTGCCTGCCCTCCAGCGAGCGAAGGAGCTTTATCGGGCGAACTCCTATAAGAATCCCCCATGGAGGAGTAAATCCGGTTAGCTTTACAATCATTTCATACATACAGACGATTGCTTCATGCTCAAGCTCGTCCTTCTTCTCCTCATCGGAAAGGCAGGAAATATCCGCACAAAGCCGCTCTCCTTCGTCAAAGAGAGCGGTTTTTACTCCTACATCGGCGTATATGAATCGGTCGTCTGTGTGAATATCGAGGCAGACATACACTCTCCCGCTTGCCGTAATTTCGGATAAATCGGGAGGAGCAGACACCTCGGTTATCTCCCTCTCGGGGAAAAACAATCGGCAAACCTGAAGAATTTCGTGGTTGTTGTTCGTTCCGTTTATATATACAATCATGCTTTTCCTGCTATTCCTTCACGCATATACTCGTTGTTCCTGCGTTCAAAATCGAGAGTAGTCTTAACGTCGTGTCCGGGGTAGACAGTGTAGTCGCCGGGCAGTGCCGCAAGTCTTGCTAAAGAGCCGAGCATGGCGGCGTAGTTCCCCGTAGGCAAGTCGCACCGTCCGCAGTTGAGGTAAAAGAGCGTGTCTCCTGCAAAAATCACATCCTCGCATATGTAGCAGGCACTGCCGGCCGTATGCCCCGGAGTGTGCATGACAGCTATACTCAGCTCCCCTAAATTAATTACGTCGCCGTCGCTGAGGAGGAGGTCGGGCTTTGTTCCTATAGTCCTGTTTATTCGCTTGTTTGCAGAGCCGCTCGTGTCCGCGCTATTGAGTGCGGGAGCATCCAACTTGTGGATTGCCAGCCTCGCGCCTGTTGCTTCGATTGTCTTGTCCACACCCAAAATATGGTCGTGGTGAGGGTGGGTCAGCAGAACGTACTTGACATTCTCCGCGCCGATTCTCTCCAGCTCCGCCGACAGCTCCTCTGTGTAAAGCGCGGGGTCTATGACTGCGGCACAGCCTGTTTTCTCATCGGTGAGGATGTAGCAGTTAGTGGCAAGGAATCCCATAACAATGCGCTTTATTTTCATTTTTTCCTCATCTCCTCTGTGTCAAGAATTATGGTGACAGGTCCTTCGTTGACCAGTGAAATTCTCATTTTACCGCCGAAAACCCCTGTCTTTACGCCTATTTTATACTTATCCCGAAGGAGTGATATTACATATTCGTATAGCACTACCGCCTTTTCGGGACGCGCGGCGGCGGCAAAGTACGGTCTGTTCCCGTGACTGCAATCGCCGTACAGCGTAAACTGCGAGATGAGCAGTATCTCACCGCCGCAGTCAGAGAGCGAGAGATTCATCTTGTCGTCCTCGTCGCAGAAAATCCGCATATTTGCTATCTTTTTCGCGATATAGTCCGCCTGCTGTTCGGTGTCGCTCTCATGTACTCCCAGAAAAACCGCGAATCCGCCGCCTATTTCACCTGTGACCGCTCCCTCGCACTCACACGCCGCGCTCGATACACGCTGAATTACAGCACGCATTGCCGTTCGCCTCCCCTGCTTTATTTTAGGAGGTGTTGACACCGCCTAAGCTCTCGTATATCGTATCTCCTGTGCCTTAGTTTGAACTCCCCTGTATTTCTCCTGCCTTAGTCAGAATCCCCTGTATCTCTCCTGCATTAATTTGAAATTCTCGAAACGGTGAGGACATCGGGAATTTTTTCTATTTTACGGCGAATCTGCTCGAAATGGTCCTTCCCGCTGACGGTTATAGTCACAATAATTATAGCGATACCGTCCTTCGTTGTCTTGGAGTTGAGATTGTTTATCCCTATATGCATATTGGAGAGGGCAGTAGTAACATCGGAAAGAAGCCCTTTTCTGTTAATCGACTTTATGAGCATTGTTCCCATAAACTCCCTAACAGAAATGTGTCTGTTCCACGATGCTTTAACCCAACGCTCCGGCTCGGCGCAGTTCATCAAGTCCTTAGGCACGTTGCTGCAGCTGCGCTTGTGAATTGACACTCCGTGACCGCGCGTGATAAACCCGATAATTTCGTCTCCCGGCATAGGTCCGCAGCACTTGGACATTTTCGTGAGGCAGTCGTCCATCCCCTCCACCACAACGCCGTCGGAGGAGGTTTTTGCGCTGACTATGGTGACTGTCTCCGCATCCTCCCGCTTGACAATGCGGAGGTATTCCTCCCGCGCTTTTTGCATGAGTGGGAGGATTGAGATGCCGCCGTAGCCTATCGCCGCGTAGAAATCGTCTACAGTCTCCATTTTTGAGCGATAGAGAAGACTTCCCATGAACTCCTCGATATTTTCGGGAGGAAGATTTATGCGGTTTCGCTTAATCTCATGCTCAAACCTGTCTTTTCCCTCGGCTATATTCTCCTCGCGCCGCTCATTTTTAAACCACGAGCGGATTTTATTGCGCGCCTCGCCCGTCTTGACAATTTCGAGCCAGTCTCTTCGAGGACCTTGGTCATTGTCTTTGGTTGTGATAATTTCCACCATGTCGCCGTCGTGGATAATGCTGTTTATAGGCACAATCCTGCCGTTGATTTTCGCACCCGTCATCCTGTGTCCCACATGGGTGTGTATGGCGTAGGCGAAATCTATGACCGTAGCTCCTCTGGGGAGTGCCTTGGCGTCGCCCCTCGGAGTGAGAACATACACCTCGTCTGTCTGCGGAGGCTCAAACTCCGTTTGGTCGCTGTCTACGTTGTTCTCTATCTGCTTGCGAATCCAATTGATGTATTCGTCGAGAGAATCAGAGCCTTTAAGTCCGTGCTTGTATTTCCAGTGCGCCGCCAGTCCGAACTCCGCCTTGTAGTGCATTTCCTGTGTGCGGATTTGAATCTCGAAGGGAATGGAGCGACCGTTCTGCGTGACCTCCTTGCTCAGAACTGTTGTGTGCAGCGACTGATAGCCGTTGGGCTTGGGAGTATTTATATAATCCTTGAATCTTGATGAAATCAATACAAATTTCGAGTGGACAAGCCCAAGCGCGATATAGCAGTCGTGCAGTGACTCGACGATTATTCTTATAGCGTAGATATCGAATATTTCGGTGAAATCCCTGTTTTGCATATACATTTTTCTGTATATTCCGTTTACCGACTTGACGCGTCCGTCTATCTGCACATTGGGTATATACTGCGAAACCTCGTTGAAAACATACTTTTTCAGCTTCTCGAGAAAAACCTCCCTGTCAATCTGCTGTTCGGACAGAAGCTCGGTGATTTTATTGTACGCAACGGGGTCGAGGTAGCGCAGAGATAAGTCCTCCAGTTCCTCCTTGACTGTACGCATACCCATTCTGTGTGCAAGAGGAGCAAAAATGCCCATGGTCTCCCGCGAAATTTCCCTCTGCTTCGCCTCGCTCAAAGCTCCCAGAGTTCGCATATTGTTGAGCCTGTCGGCGAGCTTTACGATGATTACGCGGATATCCTCGTTCATAGCAAAGAGCATTTTGCGGAGATTCTCGGTGTCGGTCTCCTCTTTGGTCAGCCCCGAACGCGAATCATGAGTGATTTTCTCAAGCTTTGTCACTCCCTCAACGAGCACTGCGATATTTTGACCGAACCTGTCGATAACGTCCTTTATGACAAACTTCGTGTCCTCCACCACGTCGTGTAGGAGGGCGGCGACGATACACTCGGTGTCCATGCCCAGCTCCACCAGTATGCAGGCGACGGAGATGGGGTGAGCGATGTACGGCTCGCCCGACTTCCTGCGCTGCCCCGAATGTGCCTCATGGGCAAAGAGGTACGCCTTCTCAATCAGCGGCAAATCATACTCCCGCCCGCTCTCGGTAAGGAGCTTAATCAAATCGTCGTAGGAATTATACTGTCGGTCGTTGTATGTATTATTCATATTATCTCACTCACTCCAATACTCCGCACTTCATATCTTCAATCCGTTTATATAGACTGCACTCAAAAATATCAACCTTTTGCGTGACGTCGCAAAGCCTTATCACAGTACCGGCTCTCTGTTCTCCCTGCTTTATAAGTCCGGCTTCCTCCATCATGGCGAGGACAACCAGCAGCTTCCCGTAGTCGGTCAGTCCCAGTACCGACAGCCGTTCAAAGAGAACCTCGGTATCTCCCCCAAAGCCGCCGTTTTTCCGAAGATACCTGTAGACAGCTTCTATATCGGCGCGGTTTACATCTATTTTACGCACCTCATCGGAGGAAAGCTTCTCATTCCTGCAAAACTTTTCAAATATACGCTCATCTTCTATCGTTTTTCGCCTGTCGGCGGAGGACAGCTTAATCATCTTGACATTCGCCGATACGCTCTCCCTGCCGTTGTAGACCGACACCGACAGCTCCGCCGCCGCGTCTACTATATCTCCCTCGGCAAATGGGCAGCACTCGTCGGGAACGGAGAACCACAGTGCCTCTACTCCCGCTCCGTCTTTAGTTAGGAGCAGCTTCTGGTGCTTTCCTCCGCTCAGATGCGTTACGGAGGAGACCTTGCAGTTCGTCAGGCAAACTATCGGCGCGGGATTGCTGTATCCAAACGGCTCTAAGAGCTGACCTGCCCTGACAAAATCGGTATTTACGTATTTCGGGGAAATATTACACTCAACTTCCATAGCCGGAATTGGCATATCCGGCAGTTTTTCAGCGTATTCATTGATTGCAAGCCTAAACAAGTCTATGTTGTCCGCCGAGATGGCGAAGCCCGCCGCGAACTCGTGTCCTCCAAATTGGAGTAGGAGGTTGCCGCAAGCGGTCATAGCCTCATTGAGGGAGAAGCCCTCTATACTCCTCGCCGAACCATGGGAGACATCGCCGTCGGCTGATATGACGAAGCAGGGCTTTGCAAATCGCTCGCAGAGCTTGCCTGCGAATAGTCCTATTACTCCCTTTTTCCAGCCTTCGCCCGCTATGACTATCACTCGGCTTTGTGAGAGAGAGGGATTTTTGAGGAGGATGTCGTCTATCTCCAGCATTATCTTCTTTTCGAGGAGCTGTCTGTCGGCGTTTTCGCTGTTAAGCTCGTCCGCTAAGCTCCTGCACTCGTCGTAGTCCTCCGAAAGGAGGAGACGAAACGCCCTGTCCGCGCTGCCCATACGACCCGCCGCGTTTATGCGCGGAGCTAAGAGGTAGGCAACGTCGGAGGACGATATGCCGTTTTTCCCTGCTCCCGCCGCCGATATGAGCATATCAAGCCCTATTCGGTCTCTGTTCTCTATCGAACGCAAGCCCGCCTTCACGAGCGTGCGGTTTTCCCCTATAAGAGGAACGGAGTCGGCTATAGTGCCGAGTGCGATTATATCCGCGTAGTTTTCGAGTACAAACTCCTCGTCGCCCTGAAGGGCGCACACGAGTTTAAATACTACCCCCACTCCCGCGTAGTCCTTAAAGCCGCTGTCGCAGTCCGACCTGTGCGGATCGACCACGGCGACTGCGGGAGGGAGAACTTCCCCCGTCAGGTGGTGGTCGGTCACCACGGTATCTATTCCGAGAGAGGAGGCGTACTTTATCTCCTCCACGGAGCGAACGCCGTTATCCACTGTGATTATGAGCGTCGCCTGCTGTGCGTGAATCTTGTCTACCGCGCTCATTGACAGCCCGTAGCCGTCCTTCTCCCTGTCGGGGATGAGGACGAAGGCGTTGGCGTCAAACATCTCCAAAAAAGAAAAAAGCAGTGCCGACGACGTTACTCCATCGGCATCATAGTCACCGTATATCGCTATTTTTTCGCAGTTTTCAATTGCCCTTGTTATCCTGTCCGCCGCCTTTTGCATATCGGCAAAATCAAACGGATTTACAAGGCAGGGCGGCTCGTCGGAGAGAAGAGAGAGTATTTCCTCCTCCTGTAAGATACCGCGTGTCACGAGAAGATGTGCGGTGTATGCCGGAATACCGTACTGCGCGGCTATTTTCCGCGAAAGCTCCTTGTTCGCGGCTTTTACACTGATGAGTTTATGCGGCATACCAAATTCATCTCCCCCACAAATTAACAAATTATATTAATGTCCAATTATAACACCGAAAAAAACTCAGTTCAATAGCTTTGAGCGGTTTTGTCAATAAATAATTTATCCGGAGGGTGTGTACAATGAAATTTTTCACAATTACAAGCAAACGGCAATTATCTCTACTCGGCGTATCGCTTATTATCTTCGCTTTTGTGTTCTCTATAGCGGTAAGCGGTGCGGGGAGTGCGACTATCGGCGTGTCCGCTTCAAAAAAGAAACTCCCCATCTACGCGGTGGGAAGGGAGGAAAATGACAAGATAGTAAGTATCAGTTTTGACGCGGCGTGGGGAAATGAAGACACTGAGATTCTCATTGAAATACTCGAAAAATACAAGGTGAAAGCTACGTTTTTTCTTGTGGGAGATTGGGTTGACAAATTCCCCGAATCAGTCAAGGCACTCTATGACGCGGGTCACGAGATAATGAATCACTCAAACACTCACCCGCACATGAATAAGCTCTCGCGGGAGCAGATGAGGCAGGAAATAGAGGCGTGCAACTCGAAAATTGAGGCGATTACGGGGGAGCGTCCTCTGCTGTTCCGCGCCCCCTACGGGGAGTATAACGATACTTTGATTGAAGTTACAGACTCACTCGGAATGTACTGCATACAGTGGGATGTTGACAGCCACGACTGGAAGAATCCTCCCTCCGAGCAGATTACCGCGCGTGTTACGCAGAGAGTAATTCCAGGCTCGATTGTATTGTTCCACAATGCGGCGGTAAATACTCCCGCCTCACTTCCCGCTACAATCGAAAATCTGTTGGAGAAGGGATATACATTCACTAAGATATCGGAAAATATCTACCGCGATGGGTATACTATCGACCACACGGGCAGGCAGCAGAAGACTGCACCTGCGGTTACTACTGCGCAGGGGACTGAGCCTGACGACACTGCTCCGACTGCGGCGGCGGAGTAGGAGGAGAGTGCGGGAGGAGAAGCAGCCCACACTCCGCAAAATCCAAGCGAGACCGATACAACTGCGCTATCATTTGGGTAGCGCAGTATTGTCGTATGCTCCCCTCTCATCTTAATTATATCTCTAAACGAAACTGTATCAATATTTCACAAAAAACACCCGACCGATTAGTGCAAAGTAACAAAAAGAGGAATTTTTACACTATTCGACATAATTCGACAATATAAGGTGAAAAAAGCTGATATACTCCGAGATGGAAAATAAACTATCGGAGGTAAAAAAAGATGATGAAGAAAGTATTGCGTATAACATCAATCGCGTTGATTTTGGCAATGTGTTTGCAGCTTACGCCAATAGAGGCAATATCTGCGGCGAAGAGCAATAAAAACACATCGCCCGAAATTGTTCAGCCTGACGTGTACAATGTTTTTGAGAATCCGTATGAGGATACTGACGAAGAAAGTGAGTTCACAGACGACGAAATACTGTACGAAGCAGAGGAAAAACGAGAGGCAAATGTAAAGCATTTCAAGCTCAAAGACGGTCGTATGGCGGCGATGATATACAATACAGATGTGCATGAGAAGGACGAAAACGGCAATTGGGTGGAGATAAATAACAGCCTCACGGAAGGACAAGACGAGACCTCCGAGCCGTCTCTGAGCAAGGACACCGGAAATGTAAAGGTAAGCTTTGCGAAGAAGGCGAAGGAAGGCAAATTGCTGACAATACGCGAGGGAGATTACAAAATAAAGTGGAGTCTTGACGGCGTTAACAAGAAGGAAGCAAGCGTAAAGAAGGAAAACGGAGAAGAAAACAAGAAGAAGACTGAGGCAAAAAGTATAAGTGATACAGTAGTGTATGAAAACATATTGGACGATGTAGATTTGGAGTACACACTGTACGGAAACGACATAAAGGAAAACATAATCGTAAACAAAAGGACAGCGGCGCAGAGCTTTAGCTTTACTCTCAGCGCGGGGAACAACATCACCGCGTCGCTTGAGGAAAACAAAATCTTCCTTAAGGACAAGCAGAGCGGCGAGGTTGTAAGAGTAATCGAAGCTCCTTACATGGAGGACGCGGAGCATGAGGTAAGCAGTGCGTTATCTTTAAGCTTAGAGAAATACCGAAACATATATACAGTAACAATTACGCCGGATATGGAGTGGCTTCTCTCTTCGGAGCGGGCATATCCCGTTGTGATAGACCCAACCATAACACAGGTATACGACAACTCAACAGTTGACAACACAAGCGTAAACTCAAACAATGCAAGCTCAAACGCAATGTATCAGTACGGAGCATTGTATGTAGGACGCGAGTCGTCGTCGTATGGTCACCTGAGATCGGCATTTAAATTTACACTTCCGAGCGGCATAACGGAATCGGATATGATACTCAGCGCGTATGCCCGACTGACGGTAAAACAGTTTTCCGGATCAAGTGGATTTACGATAAATGCGCATCAGATTACGGCAAATATTCCGCTGATAAACATGAACTGGTGGGATTTGAACTCAAATTACAGCAGTACAGTGCTTGACAGCGTAGCTATTCCGGCGGCGCAAAATCAGGTGCGATTCTACTGGGATATAACGGACGCAGTGAAGTCGTGGTATCTGAATAATAACAACTACGGACTGGCACTGATATCGCCCGATACGGCAAACTCATATAAATATGTTCAATTCTTTTCGTCTCGTTACACAGGCGCGACAGTCAACAGGAGACCTGCCGCGAGCATAACCTATCTCAACAACGAAGGACTGGAAGGTCAGCTTACATACCAGACAGCGGGCAACGGCTCTATGGGTACTGTGAATGTAGGCGACTTTAACGGCAACCTCATCTACGTGTATGATGATTTGACAATGGATGGAAATCATATGCCGATATCCATCAGTCATGTGTATAATCACAGCAAGAGAGGCACAGAAAATCCTGCCGGACAGGGCAAGCTCGGATACGGAATGCGGCTGAATCTGTCGCAGAGAATACAGACATCGGACGTGTCGGGCTACACCTACAAGCATACAGATGCCGACGGAACGGTGCATTACTACCAGGCAAGCGCGTCGGGCGGCTCTTTGCATGAGAAGGAATTTGACACCTCCACAACCATAAAGGTGGAGTCGGACGGAACGTATACCCTCTCGGACGGCGGAGATACGGAGGTTAAGTTTAACTCCTCCGGCTACCTCACCGGCATAACCGATAAGCTGACAAGCAAGAGCTTGACAGTGGGATATACCGGCGACAAAATAACATCGGTTACAGACGGAGTAGGACGGACTGCGACACTGGCATACGATGCGAACGACTATCTCACATCTGTAACAGATCCATCCGGAAGAGCGACCTCATACAGCTACACGGACGGC
Organism: Oscillospiraceae bacterium; assembly: GCA_031262985.1. Taxonomy (GTDB): domain Bacteria; phylum Bacillota; class Clostridia; order Oscillospirales; family Acutalibacteraceae; genus JAISGQ01. The sequence continues at coordinate 6,712 of JAISGQ010000005.1, read as the reverse complement.
TATCTCAGCAGTATAACGAGACCGAACGGCGAAATAGTGTCCATAACGTGGAGTGCGGATGGAAGCAAAAAAATCATGACGGAGATAACCGACGCCGACGGAAGCTCCCTCGGAGTAGAATACAAAGCCGCGTCTCCCAGAAGAGTGAGCAAAATAACGGAATACGGCACACAGGGCGGCGAAGGCAACACGCTGACGTGGACATATAACTCCGGCGAAACGACCATAACCGACAGGCTCGGACGAAGCGAAACAATGATGTTCGACAACTCCGGACACACCGTCTGCGCCAGAGACCATTTGGGCAACGCCGTCTATTCCGGCTTCGACAACGGAAACGACAACAAGAAGCACGCACTGAAATACCAGTCGAAGATGCAGAAAAGCGTCACTAATTACATTCAAAATTCGGGGCTGGAGTTAGGCTCCGGCACAGCGTGGGTAAGCTCATATGCAGGCACTGCAGGAAGCGCGGGAGTTAATGTTGACGAACATTCGCTGGGGCAGAAATCACTCAAGCTTACCTCTTCGGCAAATACAGAAATCGTAAGTGCATATCAGACAGTATCGGAGACGCAAAAAGGGCAAACCTACACGCTGTCAGCCGATGTAAAAGCAGTAAACGTAGCACAAGGCAGCACGCCGGGCGACTCCGGATTCGCGCTTGCAGTAATCTGTCAGGATGAGAACGGAAACGAGACGCAAATGCTCGGCGAGCAGGTGAAGGGTACTTTCGATTGGCAGAGAATGTGCTACACCTTCACAATACCCTCAAATTCAGCGAGCGACACCATAAAGGCTGTAGTTACACTTCGCAACGTTGTAGGAGAGGTGTATATCGACAACGTACAGCTCGAAGAGGGAGATGTCGCAAACAGGTACAACCTGCTTGACAACGGACATTTCAGAGAGGCAGTAGACAGCGCAACAGCATCAAGCTGGGTAAAAACGGGGCTCGCCTCCTCCGACAAGGTGGTTGCAGGACGGGTCGGAAGCGGATTTTACATGGCGGGACAACGAACAGCCGCCAAATCAATAGAACAGACCGTTACCGTGTCCGGCGCAGCAGGCGATAATTTCGTGTTCGGAGCATGGGCAATGGCAAACGCCATCATGAAGACCGACCTCAACAACGGCGCAGCCAGAACCTACGGGGTCAAGCTGACATTTGTGCCGACGGAATCGGGAGTTACCGCACAGAATTTCACCTTTGATTTTGAGGCAAAAACCCCTAACTGGCAGTATTTATCGGGCTCGGCGTCCGCACCTTACGCCTATAGTCAGGTAAAAATCGCACTGCTCTACGAGAGGCAGGCGAACAGGGCGATATTCGACGACATTCAGCTTTACAAGGAAGCGTTCGGCGGAAAGATGGAGTACGACACCTTCGGACGACTGACGACCGCCACCGACGCGGAGGGCAGAACCACCACCTACACCTACCTCGAGGACAAGAGACCTGAGGTCAGCAGCATAACCTATCCCGACGGAACAAGCACGACCTACACCTACGACAGCACGACAAAGCAGCTGCTTAGCGTGACGGACATCAACGGCAAAACCGCTACTTACTCCTACGACGAGGACGGTCTTGCCACAGGGGTAAGCACTTCGGCGGACGGGCTTACTATGACCTCGGGAGTGATTGAATACAGCACAAACTATAAGTCATCTTACACAGATATGTTCGGAAACGAAACTTTATATAATTACAATGACCTAAAGGGAGTACTAAACACAGTAACCGACGTGAACGGAAATGAGACCGATTACACCTACAACGCAGATAATGACAATCTGTTGGCAGTATCTACCGGAAACAGCACGAACACCTACACCTACGATGACGGAAGGCTTGATACAATATCTCATAACACAACCGGCAGCACTCCGGATGTAACCTACACATTCGAGTACGACCAGTTCGGCAACGTCACCTCCACGAGCGTTGGAAATCAGGTGCTTGCGGCTAACACATACGGCGCGAACAACGGCTATCTCGAGATGACCGAGTACGGCAACGGCGACTACTCCGAGCCGACCTACGACGAGGCGGGACGTATCACAAGCATGAGCTACGACGGTGTTGATGCCTATCGCTGGAGCTACACCTCCGACGGCAGAATCGGCAGGTACGACGACCTTATCAGCGGCGTATACTGGCGGTATGAGTACGACTCGGACGGCACTCCCGTCAAGGCTTACAGCAGTGAAGGCGATATGCTGACCTACGTCTACGACAAGACTACGGGACGTCTGACAAGCACAAAAACTACCTCAGAAGGTGTGACTAAAGGCAACGTATACACATACTCTAACACCGGCACGCTCACGGATATGGAGCTTTCGGACGGCAAGAAAATCTCCTACTCCATCGACGGGTTTGACAGAGTTTCTCAGACCGACATATCCGCTGAAGGTGAAACTCCGATATATACAACGGAGTATCAGTACCGAAACGGAGAAGCCGCGCAGACTACTTCCTCTGTGGTCAGCCAGATTATCAACTCCGGCGTAAACTGGAGCGAGACACTGAGCTACACCTACGACGCACTGGGCAACATCGAAACTATCAGCGAAGGTGATACGCAGAAGGCACAGTACTACTATGACGAGCTGAATCAGCTGATTCGCGAGGATAACGCATGGCTTGGAAAGACGATTGCCTACACCTACGACAACGGAGGAAACATCCTGCTGGTCGAGGAGTACACTCTGACCAGTGGCGCACTTGACGGGCTTACAGCTACGAACTCCTACACCTACCTCTACGGCGACAGCAACTGGAAGGACAAGCTGACCAGCTACGACGGTAAGGCGATAACTTATGATTCGATAGGAAACCGAACGAACTACGACGGCTACACCTATACGTGGCAGAGAGGCAGACAGCTTGCCGGAATCAGCGGAAATGGGCTTACGGCCAGTTACACCTACGATTCAAACGGAGTTAGAACTGGTAAGACTGTCAACGGCGTGGAACATACTTATCTCCTCAACGGCACAAAAGTTTTAAAAGAGGTTGCAGGCGAGGATATATTGTGGTATGATTATGATGCAGCGGGGAATATCCTCTCGATGACGCTGAACGGAGACACCTACTACTACGAGAAGAACGTGCAGGGAGATATTATTGGAATAATCGACGGCGATGGCGCGAAGGTTGTCAGCTACCTGTATGATTCGTGGGGTAAGCTAATTTCTACTACAGGCTCATTGGCAGATACTGTCGGTGTGAAGAATCCCTACAGGTATCGCGGGTATAGGTATGATACTGAGACTGGGTTGTACTATCTGCAGAGCAGGTATTATGACGCGAGTATTGGACGGTTTGTTAACGCGGATGGGTTGGTTCATACAGGTCAAGGGGTTTTGGGCAATGATATGTATACCTACTGCCTAAACAATCCTGTAAATATGATAGATCCAAGTGGTCGCATATCCTTCAGAGCTGATGGTTCACCGATAATAAACAGCTTAAAAGATTATTATGATTTTTTGGATTACATGGGAATTGTAATAATGTATGTAAACAGCCTTCCTACAAAAGATGGACCGGCAAATTCAAAAGTAACTTTAAATTATCCTGATGGTACGCCTAAACAAGACAGATGGTATGATGGAGATGGTAGGGCTATAAAGGATTATGATTATGATGACCATGGTAAACCAAAAAAACATCCTCACGATGAAAATGGAGGACATTATCATGATTGGGACTGGAGCGTGAATCCGAATGGCGACAGAAGCAGCCCATATATAGAAGAGATTGGTTGGGACATTGACTGGGGAGTCGTTGCCGAAAGCGCCTTAGGAGCAGTTTTGATCGTTGGCTGTGTAGTGGGAATGGCTATTATAATTGCTGATAACGCTACCGGCGTAGGTATAGGAGACGATGTCCTGCTTCCTCCGCTTGTCGCAGGTTTTGAAAAAGGATTAAGCATGGTATTTGGATAAATAAAGCAAGAGCGTCATTAAAGGCATTTTTTGAATTTTCACATAACTGATAATAATCCGTTATATACAATAGGAGGATAAATTAAAATGATTATAGGAGTAACATTTGATATAGAGCAATGTACAGGAAAGATGTTGTGGCAAATTTTAAAATGTATCGATATTGAAAGTTATATCTGGTATGTAGAACAAGATGCGGTATATACAAGCCCTTCAGGTGAGACATTTTTTAAAAAAGATTCATATGATGGTAGCGAGTTTTTGAAGCTTGCTCTTGTTGACCATTATATCATTTTTCTCAAAGCGGGAGCATATTTAAAAAACGGTGGTTATTTTGATATAAAAACTTATGAAGATTTTGTGAAAAGCGATTGTCAGTTATTGCTTTTAATTTGTGATTGTGAATATGTTGATATTTATGCTAAAGACAAAAATATATCTAAAGCGATTTATGAAAATGCAATTGCAAACAATTTTACAAATCTCGAATATGTTACCGAAGAAAATGATGGAAGAACAGGAATGGATGTTTGATAAAGATGCCAAATAGCCATATAAACGCGTGAGATTATTCGTCAAAAACCACTTAGCCCGCACTGCAAGAAATTGCGGTGCGGGCGGCAAGTTACCTCTACGGCGACAGCAACTGGAAAGACAAGCTGACAAGCTACGACGGCAAGGCGATAACTTATGATTCGATAGGAAACCGAACGAGCTACGACGGCTACACCTACACATGGCAGCGCGGCAGACAGCTTGCCGGAATCAGCGGGAATGGGCTTACTGCGAGTTACACCTACGACGCTGACGGAATCAGAACCTCAAAAACCGTCAACGGCGTGGAGCATACTTATCTCCTCAACGGCACAAAAGTTTTAAAAGAGGTTGCAGGCGAGGATATATTATGGTATGATTATGATGCGGCCGGGAATATACTTGCCATGACGCTGAACGGCACGACTTACTACTACGAGAAGAACGTGCAGGGCGACATCATCGGGCTGATTGACGATACCGGCGCGAATGTTGTCAGCTACTTGTATGATTCTTGGGGTAAGCTGGTTTCTACTACAGGCACATTGGCTGATACTGTCGGCGTGAAGAATCCCTACAGGTATCGCGGGTATCGGTATGATACTGAGACTGGGTTGTACTATCTGCAGAGCAGGTATTATGATCCGGACATGAAGAAATTCATAAATGCGGATGAGATTGTGGATACCGGAAGTTCCGTGCTTTCAACAAATATGTTCGCGTACTGCGAGAATAATCCTGTTGCACGAGAAGATAGCGGCGGCGCGTTTTGGGAAACTGTATTTGATGTAATTTCACTCAGCGTAAGTATTGTTGAAGTATGTGCTAATCCCACCGATCCTTGGGCGTGGGCAGGCCTTGTAGGAGATGCAATTGATCTTATCCCGTTTGTATCAGGCGTTGGTGAAGTTACAAGAATTGTAAAGACAGCTGTGAAAGTTGCTGACAAAGTTAAAGACGTTGTAAAGGCAACTGTGAAAATTGCTGACAAAGCTGATGATGTTATAGGTGCAGCGAAAGACATTTATAAAGCTGCTGATAAGGCAAGCGATATTAGAAAGGCAACCGGCTCATATGAAATTATCTTTGAAAGCGGTAAAAACTATGTCGGTAAGGGCGGATTTAAAAGAGCAATCCAATCAGCCAAAAGATACGCTAAGCATGATGTGCCTACATCGATTAGGTGGAAATCTGCCCCAAACCAAATAGCAGCATTTATTGATGAGTATCTGATGCAAGCCGAAAGAGGTGTTTTGCATTGGGATGATAAAGCAGAAACATATAATAAAATTTGGAGTCCCGGAAAGAAGTTGTTAGGTAAATGAACAAAAATGAAATAAATGAAGTAATTACTGACTATCAAATATTTTCACAATATTATATTCTGCGCGATGGATACGAATTTAAACCATTAACACGTCCTGCCAATGTTTATGATGCAATTGTTATTAAAAGTCCTCCGAATGCAACTTGTTTATGCCCCAGAATCGTAAATACGGGACATTCGTTATCTGAACAAATTGATTTGGTCAATCGGCTTAAACTTGAGAAAGCCATTATTGTTGCCGATGATATTTCCTTTATTACTCAATGTCCTACATTACGGCATCTCGACATCATACCTGCGGATAGTGCCGGTCACAACTTTGATTTTTCTCCGTTATATGAAATGCAGGAAATCAAATCGCTTTATTGCAGAACCGAGTATGGTCATAGAGAAGAGTTTATCAGTCAGGTCAACTATTCCCAAATAAAGGGAATAGAAAGTTTAAGTGTTTCGGGGAAAGGACATATTAATTACCAACAAATAGAAACATTAAAAACTCTTGGTATTTCCGAATATAACGATGCTGATTTAACAAATTTATCCTGCAGTAAAGTTTTGGACACACTCTCTATGATTAAATGCAAAATGAAATCATTGGAAGGCATACAACAATCTGATAGGATGCAATGCTTATATTTGTATTATAATCGATCATTGCGAGATATATCAGCTTTATCCGCAGTAAAAAACACACTTCGGGCTTTACGAATCGAAAACTGTCCTAAAATTGAGGATTTTTCAGTGTTGGAAGATTTGGAAAACCTTGAGGAACTGGTTTTGCTTGGAAAAAATGAATTGCCGAACCTTTCTTTCATAAAGAAGTTGAAAAATCTTAAAACATTTGTTTTCAGCATGAATGTGATTGACGGAGATTTGACGCCTTGCCTAAATTTA
>JAISGQ010000006.1 GCA_031262985.1 Oscillospiraceae bacterium | reverse complement strand
CAATAACGCAGGAGGGGGTAGGAAAAAATGTCCCTAAGGACATTTTTTCCGCAGGGGAACCCTCGTCGGGGGTTCCCCTGTATAGGTCGCCGTGCGACCTATAGTGCATCCCCGTTAGGCAGATTGAGGATTAACACACGTTGCGAAGGCTACCACCTATAGCAGAGCGTGCGACCCACAGAAGAGAGGAGCAAACCTCTTTCCAACTCCACCGCAACTCACCCCTATCGCCGAAACCACAGTGAAGGAACAGCCCTCTCCCCTACTCCTTCACACTATTTTCACACCATTATAGTACCACTATTTTAACGCAGTTTTATACGAATATTGTGTAAACAATTATTAAAATGTGTTGTTTTAAATTTTTCACTGCTATATAATCGTTCATACAGATGGATTTATATAGGTAATTTTACCTCAACCACTTCCACACAGGAGGATATATATTTTGAATATGTGCATAAAACGTATCATATCCCTTCTCCTTGTTTTTGCCATGATTATACCGGCAGTATATTTCGGCAGTAAGGAGAGCACTCCCTCGGTGTCCGCCGCCGTAATCAGCGGCAAAACAGGCATAGGTATGGCGGAGTGGGCACTCAGAGCGTACAACGAAAAATGGAAGTACTCCTACGGCGGCTCGTCTGTAGGTGCTATAGACTGCTCGGGGCTTATCCGCTCCTACTGCAACAAGCAGGGAGGAGGGGCTAAGGCACTGCTGGACGCGGCGTCAAAGAAGGGCAACATCTCCTCAATGCCGAATGTTCACGGCTTGGGGCTTTGGTATGACGGTCACGCGGGTGTGTATGTCGGCAAAAACGCGGACGGCACGGATATGGTGGTGGACGCGCGCAACTCCAAGGTTAATGTGGTGTACGCCTCCCTCGCAAGCAAGTCTACACCGTGGGTCAAGTGGTTCAAAATAAGCATGATTTCCTACCCCGATACAGGCTGGTATAACTTCAACGGCAGTAAATTTTACTACAAGAACGGCGAGTTTGTGGTAGGCAAGTATACCGTTGACGGCGTTACATATGATTTCGGAAAATCCGGCGCGTTAAAGGGCGAGGTCGCGGGAGGAGACAACTCCTCCTCGGACGAGACGGAGAAGACAACCACCAAAACCACAACTAAGAAAACTACGACTACCACTAAGAAAACCACAGCAAAGACGACTGCAGGCACTACGGGTACGACAGGTTACTCCGCACTCAAATACGGCATGACCTCGGATGCGGTAAAGGCGTTGCAGTTAAGACTGATTGAGCTTGACTATCTCGACGCGGACGCGACAGGCTACTACGGCACAAAGACCGAGGCGGCAGTACTCCTATTCCAGCAGACGGCGGGACTTTCGGCAGACGGCAAGGCAGGTCCTGCCACACAGAAGGCACTCTTTAAGAGCGATGCGCCTCGTTATAAGAAGCAGGAGGCGACTACTACTACGACTACGAAGAAGAAAACCACAACGACTACTACAACAACTACGACCACTACGACCACAAAGAAAACTACCACTACCAAGAAAGCTACTGCGACTACTACCACCGCCGCGACTACTACAAAGAAAACCACCGAAAAAACCACCTCGGCGGCTGACAACGAGGGCGGCACAACGACTTCAAAGAGCAGTAAAAATACTACTACAAGCAAGACTACCGCAGGCACTACGTCAGACACGGAGAACGAGACGACCGCCGACAACTCCTCCTCGCAGAACGCAGGAGAGGACGCCCTCGGCTATGCCGCTCTGAGCGTTGGTTCGCTCGGAGACGACGTAGAGCGTCTGCAACAGCGGCTATCCGAACTCGGCTTCTTTGAGGGCGAAATTTCGGGCTACTACAGCAGTGAGACGGAGGCGGCAGTAGCGGCGTTCCAGCTCAAAATATCCCCCGACAGCACGGGAGTTGCCGACTCCTTCACGCAGAGCGTACTCTATGGGGAGAACGCACCCGACGCCTCCTCGCCCGATGTTGACCCCGACGATTACCTCCCCGAGGGCGATTTGTATGACACGCTGGGAGTTGTCGCCTCGGGAGCGGCGGCGGAGATACAGTCGGCGAGAGGGATAGACAATCTCTCCAAATCCGCCGAACCCGCGCTGTTTATGTCGGGCTTCGGCGACAGCGGCATGGTGTCCTCCCTCGGCTTGTTTGAAGGAGAACAGCCGCCTGTAACCGTCTACTTCGCGGGCGAGAGCTACACTATTTCGGCGAAGGTCAATGATTCGATAGAGGACTGCGTGTTTTTCTGATACTGCGGGGCGGTATAATACTCACAATCTAAAAGCGAAACAATAAGGGGGGTATTCTTTTGCCGCAAAACAAAAGGCGTTATTATATTGTTATCCCCTCTATTCTCTTTTTGGCATTGGCTGGGCTTGTGTCATTTTTAATCATATATCAGCACAGCGATAAAATTGACCGGGTTCGAAAATCAAGCATGGAAGAAATACTTCTAAATTCGTATCGCTATGATTCTCCGAGCGAAACCGACTGGATATATTACGACGACGGAAATGTAAAAAGAATAAAACAGAACGGGCAAGACAAGCAGACGTTTATTAGTTTTGCATCTGCATTTATCGTCCGAATTGACGATTGGATTTATTATTTAGATTACGTACATAACCCGGAGTTTCCTGATAAAAATAGAGCTTCAACTTCACTTAATTTACCTGTTTTGTATCGCATTAAAGAGGACGGCACGCAAAGCACACAGTTGTGCAATGTTCCCAGTCATTATGTAGATGAAAGAGGTGTTATCTATTCAGACGGATGGATTTATTTTAAGCCGGCTGATTCGTATGGCCGCGGGTTATATCGCGTGAAAACTGACGGAAGTCAATTTCATAAGCTGACAGATGAATATGTAAGCAGATTTGAAATATCGGATGGGAAAATATACCTGTTGACCGGCGGAATCAATCGAATTAACTTGGATGGGTCAAATTTTGAATCGGTGACAGATGACATTGCCCATTCTTTAATTGTGAATGATGGATTTGTATATTATATTGCCGATAAGCACGTGCTTTGCCGCATAAAAAGCGATGGGGCGGCTGAAAAAGAGCTGTTAACCGATTTTTACATTAAAGATTTCTTAATTGGTGAAAATTATATCTATTGCCTGTTGATAGACGATTTGACCGTTCCGATATATGATGCGCGAACATATCTATACCGAATGAATTTTGATGGGACAAATTTGCAAAAGCTTTCCCAAAAAAAGGCGGGAAATTCCTTTTGGTATGATGATTTATACCTCTATTTTAGATTAGTCGAGCGGGAAGAACGCTACGATGGCGATATTGTAGTGCCAGCTGTTTCGAATATTTACAAAATTAAATGGGCGTAGAGTTTTGTTTTAAAGTGCATTGATAGATAATTAACCTCCAAACAATCAATTCTCTACGGGCAAAAACCGTATACATTAAAGCTTTTCGCCCGTGTTTTATTGTCGTTTTCTAAGTGGATTAACTATAAATAGTTTTAAAAACCATTACCATTCTTACTAAACGGTGCAAATCCCCATATATTGATAATGCCAAACGCAACAGTGATATCAAAAAAGCATAAAGGCAACAATTCACAATCTAAAAGTGCAATAATCAGGGGGTATTCTTTTGCCGCAAAACAAAAGGCGTTATTATGTTGTTATCCCATCTATTCTCTTTTTGGCATTGGCTGGGCTTGTGTCATTTTTAATCATATATCAGCACAGCGATAAAATTGACCGGGTTCGAAAATCAAGCGCGACCGAATATACGCTTAGCGCGACACCGAGCAAACAAGGGTGGATTTACTACAGTAACGGTAATTCCGTAAGAAAAGTTAAACCGAACGGTTCGGAAGATCAAAAATTCACAGATTTTTATTCCGATTTTTTATTTACCGTTGATGATTGGGTGTATTATTTGGACTATACCCACAACCCTGAATTTCCGATGAAACACGTTGATATGTATAACGAGCCTGTTTTATATATAATAAAAGAGGACAGAACACAAAAGACACAGTTGTGCAATATTCCAGTTAATTACATAGATGAAAGAAGTATTATTTGTTCAGACGGATGGATTTATTTTAGTCCGGCTGAATCGTATGGTCGTGGGTTATATCGCGTGAAAACTGACGGAAGTCAATTACATAAGCTGACAGATGAATATGTAAGCAGATTTGATATATCGGATGGGAAAATATACCTGTTGTCCGGCGGATTGATCGGCGGAATCAATCGCATCAACCTTGATGGGTCAAATTTTGAATCGGTGACAGATGACATTGCCCATTCTTTAAAGGTGCATGATGGATTTGTATATTATACCGCCGAAAAACACGTGCTTTGCCGAATAAAAAGCGATAGGTCGGCTGAAAAAGAGCTGTTAACCGATTTTTACATTAAAGATTTCTTTGTTGGTGAGAATTATATCTATTGCCTGTTGATAGATGATTTGACCGTTCCGATATATGATCAGCGAGCATATCTATACAGAATGAATTTTGATGGGACAAATTTACAAAAGCTTTCCAAAAAAGAGGCGGGGAATTACTTTTGGTATGATGATTTATACCTCTATTTTAGATTAGTTGAGCGAGATGAGCGCTACGACGGCGATTTTTATTATCCCGGAGTAACTAATCCTTACAAAATAAGATACAGAAATTGAATATAACTTAAAGTGGACAACGATTTATATACTAAATTAACTATACTCTTTACCGGTCACTTTATTGTTTTGATATGAAAATATCCTCCGAATGACACTTTGCGTCATTCGGAGGATAACTGTCATCTGTCAACTGTCACTTGTCAACTGAAATTCTACAGCTCGACCTTCCACAGTCCGTGGATATTGCAGTAGGCAAACACAGCTACAGCCTTGTCGTCGGAAAGTGTGAATGTCACACTCGGCTCGCCGTTAGGAGAAAGAGCCTTGCGCTGTCCTCCCTTTTCGGTCTCGATATAAATCCACGCTATGTAGTGTTCCTCCGTCATAGGATGAAGTACTGAGCCGACAGTTACAGTGACGTTATTTCCGTCAACGGAAACTACTGGCAAATGCTTCTCCACAGCCGCCTCAACAGTGTTCGGAACAAGCTGCGTCATCTTTTCGCCGCAGCAAATCATTGATACTCCTGCATCCTTGATTAATCCGATAAGGTTTCCGCAATGCTTGCAGATGAAAAACTTCTGCTTTGACATAAACTATTCCTCCTTAAAATTTATTGGCAGTACACACGAATAATGCCTGTATTTGTCGTATTTATGTTAGCACAGATACTGGCAGGTGTCAAGCAATCACGGCAAATATGCAGTAGGAGGGGAGTGGGGAGAAGGCACTGCCGCAAACCCGCACGGCAGTGCCTCCCCTTATCGCTTCTACTTCATATTAATGCCGCTCTCCGCTAGCTTTTCGAGGATTTTTGCAACCTCGGCGTTGACCTCTTCTCCCGACAGAGTTTTCTCATAGGAGGAGAATGTCAGGCGGACGGTCACGCTTCTATAGTCGCCCAGCTCCTCCGCCTCGTACACGTCAACGGGGACTATCCTCTTGAGCAAGGGGCAGTTCGCCGCCGCTACCGCGCCTTCAATCTCGCTGTAGGTTCTCTCCTTCGAGAGCATGAGCGAGAGGTCAATCTCCATAGTCGGGAACTTGGAGGTTTCGGCGTACTCCGACGGCTTCTTCCCGAAGGAGGAGAGCATATCCATGTCTATCTGCAGTGCGACAATCGCCGCCTTCTTGTCGATTTTCGCGCCTACGCTCGGATGAATCGCAGTCATAACGCCTATCTTCTCGCCGCAAACAGATATGTCGGCGGTGTTTTTCGGGTGCTGCCACTCGAAGGGGGTGCAGTCGGCGAAGGAGAACACAGCCTTCTCCCCCTTGACGACGGTGACAGCGGCGTCTACTATGCCGCGAAGCTCGGTGTAGAGCTGCTTTTCGCTCTTGGTTTTGCTGAAAAGGACTATGCCGAGCTTCTTTCGCTCATTGCACATTCCGTCCTCCTTCAGCCCCTCGACTACCCGCGCAATCTCGAATATGCCGTAGTCTCCGGCGAAGGATTTGTTCTCCGCCGCCATTAGGAGGAGAGTAGGCACTATGTTGTTGCGAAGTACAATATGGTCGGGGGACATGGAGTTAATCAGCTTGACATTCTCGGGCGTGGAAATGCCTATCTCCTTGTACCTCCTCGCGTCGCACCAGATGTAGGAGTGAACCTCGTGCAGCTTGAAGCTGTCAGCTAAGAGGTTCTTGATGTCGTAGTCGTCCACTCTGTTGTTCGTACTGCGGACAGGGTAAAGCGGGCTGAGCGTGGTTTTCACCTCGAAGTTGTCGTAGCCGTAGATACGCGTAATCTCCTCGATAATGTCAGCCTTTATCGTCACGTCCTTTGTGCTTCTGTAGGAGGGGACAGTTACGGTAAACTCGTTCTTGTCAATCTCCAAACCGAAACCTAAGGCGCGAAGTGTCTTTTCAATCATCGCCTTGGAGATTTTAATGCCGGTGTATCTGTCGACATACTTCTTATCGAAGGTGAGGGTGATTTTTTTGTATTTCCTCACGTAGCTGTCGCTGATTTTCGAGATAACTCTCGCGCCCTTGTCTATGTCGGTCAGCAGGCGGATGTACCGCTCCACGGCGTCTACAGTCATCTCGGGGTCGAGGGTTTTCTCGTATCTCATACTCGCGTCTGTACGCAGTCCGAGCCGAGAGGAGCTTTTCCGCGTCGACACCGCGTCAAAATTCGCACTCTCGAGCAGGAGGGAGTCGGTGTCGTCCTCAATCTCTGAGGCAAGACCTCCCATAATTCCCGCAATCGCAACGGGCTTGTCGTCTGTTGTTATCATGAGCGTGTCGGGGTCGATGCGGCGTTTCTGTCCGTCAAGAGTTTCAAACTCAAACGGCTCGGGGAAACGCTGAACCTCCACCTTGCCTACCTTCCGCAAATCGAAGGCGTGCATAGGCTGAGCAAGCTCAAGCATGATGTAGTTGGTCAGGTCGGCGAGGAGGTTGATAGCCCTCGTGCCGCAGTAGTAAAGGCGTATCCTCATGTTGACAGGGCTTACCTTTGCGGTAACATTCTCCACCTTGACGCTCGAATATCTGTAGCAGTTGACCTTGTCCTTTATGTCTATCTCCACCTCGGGGAGATTCTTGTATTTCTTCTTGTCCGCCTTATCTAACGGCAGGAGCGGTCTGCCCGACAAAACGGCGAACTCGCGGGCAATTCCGTAGTGTCCCCACAAGTCGGGGCGGTTGGTGAGCGACTTGTTGTCCACCTCGAACACTATGTCGTCGATGTCGTAAACCTTCTTTATGTCCGTTCCCAATGGGATGTCGTCGGTTATCTCCATAAGTCCCGAATGGTCCGCGCTGATACCAAGCTCCGCCTCGGAGCAGCACATACCGCAGCTCTCGAAGCCCGCTATGGAGGCGCGTTTTATCTCCATGCCGCCGTGGACTGAGCCGCCGATTTTGGCGAACGCCACAATCATGCCCTCGCGGACGTTTGGAGCACCGCAAACGCAGTCGAGTATTTCATCTCCCGCATTGACCTTGAGCAGATGGAGTTTCTTCGAGTTGGGGTGATTTTCTATCGACTCTATCCGTGCGGCAACTACATTCTTTATGTCGCCGCCGATGTGCATGACCTCCTCAACCTCGGCTGTGGAGAGGGTGAACCGATGAATCAGATTGTCAATATCAAGCCCTGACAGATCGGTAAAATCGGAAATCCAGTTCATTGAAATAAGCATAATTTAAAGTCCTTTCTGTCAATTAATTATTTTGATGTAAACTGCGAAAGCGCGTCTAAGCTGCCGCTGTTGAGCATACGGATATCCTTAATGCCGTACTTCATCATGACAAGGCGGGTAAGCCCCAGTCCGAAGGCGAAGCCCGTGTATTTCTCCGTGTCGATTCCTCCTGCTGTGAGGACGTTAGGATGAATCATGCCGCAGGGGCAAAGCTCCAGCCAGCCGCTCTGCTTGCAGGTGGGGCAGCCGTCTCCGCCGCATATGAGGCAGCTTATATCAAGCTCGAAGCCCGGTTCTACGAAGGGGAAGAAGCCCGGACGCAGGCGGACATTTATATCCTTCCTAAACACCTCTGAGAGCATACTCTTCATAAAGTAGATGAGGTTGGAGATGGAGATATTCTCGTCTATCATGATGCCCTCCATCTGGAAGAAGGTGTTCTCGTGGCTCGCGTCTGTCGCCTCGTTTCTGAAACAGCGGGAGGGGAATACCGCGCGAAGCGGCGCGCCGTACTTCCTCATAATGGCGTTCTGCGCGGCGGAGGTGTGCGTTTTGAGGAGCTGACCGTTCTCTATGTAGTAGGTGTCTTGCATATCTCTCGCGGGGTGGTGCTTTGGGATGTTGAGCGACTCAAAGCACTGGTAGTCGGTCACTATCTCGCTGTAGTCCTCGATAGTAAAGCCCATGCTCTCGAATATCTCCTCCACCTCTCTTTGGATGATGGTCACGGGGTGGAGTGAACCGAGCCTTTCCGCCGACGGCATAGTGACGTCGTAACGCTCGGTGGCTTCTATTGCCGCGTCCTCCTCGCGCTTGGCGATGAGGGCGGTTTTCGCCGCGATTTCGGATTCGACGAAGGATTTAAGCGCGTTAATGCCCTCCGCTACTGTCTTCTTTTCGCTCCCCTTGATGTCCTTGAGCTGTTTTAAGAGGTCGGTGACAGAACCCTTTTTTCCGAGATAGGAAATTCTCAGCTCATTGACCTGTGCGGAGGAATCCGCCTTCGCAAGGTCGCCGATAAAGCTCTGTCTGAGCTTCTCAATGATTTCTTTCATTTTGTCAATCTACTCCTTTTGTTTTATACTGAATCTGCCGAAAATATAGAAACTTGCCGAAAACAAAAACAGCTCCTCCCCACATATGGGGCGAAGCTGTAAGCTGCGCGGTACCACCCAAATTAAGGCTGTGTTCGGCGGGTTTAGCAGAATCCGCCTATTAAGCGGACTGCGTTACACTAAATTAACTATAGCCGAAACAATTGCCCTATCTCATGTATCCCCTTAATGCGGGGACAGACACCTGCGCTTTCACGCAGAAGCTCCGATGGAGAAATTCGCATTATGCACATTGTCCCAAGCGGCTCTCAGCCAATGACCGCCCTCTCTTCTCGGAGTATGCAAAAGCTACTTGCTGTCGGGGGAGTTTTTACTCCTACTGCACGACAACTCATCTTCAACGCCTTTTATTGCAAACAATGATAGCACAGGAGATGGGAAAAGTCAAGAATTGCAGAAAAGCTTGTACCTATGAAAAATTTCATAAAAACTCCTCGGCGATTTTTATGTTTACTTTTTATCCGCCATGTGATAATATATTATAGTGTATAGACAAGAAAAACACTTTTGAGTTACGCTAAAATTATTATTAAAAAATGTTGGTGGAGATAAATTTATGACTAATTTAGAGAAATACAACAACGCATTTATCGAGACATTCGGTGTAGCGGAGGAGCAGCTCGAGAGCTTGCTTTATCAAGGTGTTCCCGAGTGGGACAGCATAGGGCATATGCAGCTTATCGCCGCGCTGGAGGACGCCTTTGACATAATGTTCGACACAGACGATATCATAGGGTTCAGCTCTTATGAAATCGGCAAGACCTATCTTAAAAAATACGAAGTGGAGTTGTAATTCGTGGGATTTTTTGAGAATCTTAATTCGTTCGGAGATAAGACCGCGCTTGTTTGCGGCAGCGGAGATTCCGGCGAGCGAAGCCTCCTCACCTACAGCCAATTAGCAAAGGATGCCGACGGCATCGCACACGCAGTGGGAGGACGTTGTCTCGTCTTTTTGGTGTGCGAAAACAGCATTCCGTCAGTGGCGGGATATGTGGGTTTCCTTCGCGGCGGCATTGTCCCCGTGCTCATTAACAGCGGAATAGACAACGCTCTCATGATGTATCTCCTCTCCGCCTACCGTCCGGCATACTGCTACCTCCCGTCAAATCAGGCGGGGGATATGGTGAGCGGCGAGTGCGTGTATGAGTACGATACATACAGCTTGATAAAGACAGATTACGAATGTGACTACGAGCTTTCGGACGAGCTTGCCCTCCTCCTGACCACATCGGGGAGTACGGGAAGCCCGAAGCTGGTTCGGCAGTCCTACAAAAATATCGCGGCAAACACCGCCTCGATTATAGAATATCTCGAGATAAATGAGGACGACAGGGCGATAACCACCCTCCCCATGAGCTACACCTACGGGCTGTCGATACTCAACACACACCTCATGTCGGGAGCTACAATGCTGCTCACCGATGCTACGTTGATGGACAAGAGCTTTTGGGCACTCATGAAGGAGGAGCGGGCAACCACCTTCGGCGGAGTGCCGTATATCTACGAAATGCTCAAGAAACTGCGCTTTGCGAGAATGGAGCTGCCGTCCCTGCGCTACTTGACACAGGCGGGAGGCAAGCTCTCGAAGGAGCTGGCGGAGGAGTTTAACGAAATTTGCCGCAACAAGGGAATCAAGCTCATTGTGATGTACGGGCAGACCGAGGCTACGGCGAGAATGTCCTACCTGCCGTGGGAGATGGCGGACAAGAAGGCGGGCAGTATGGGAGTGGCAATCCCCCGCGGAAAATTTGGGCTTATCGACGAAAACGGAAACACTATAGATACTCCCGACACAGTGGGCGAGCTTGTATATGAAGGCGACAACGTGACCTTGGGCTACGCCGAGACACGGCACGACCTCTGCCGAGGCGACGACTTCGGCGGACGGCTTGTCACGGGAGATATGGCAAAGCGCGACGCGGACGGCTTCTACTACATAGTAGGACGCAAAAAGCGTTTCCTTAAATTATTCGGCAACCGCGTCAATCTCGACGAACTTGAAGGGCTTCTTAAGAAGCAGGGCTTCGTTTGTGCCTGCGCGGGAGTGGACGACAAGCTGACCATCTTCCTAACAGACAGCACGCAGGAGGCGGATATAACAAGCTTTGTGATAAACCATACCGGCATAAGCCGCGGCGGCTTTAAGACAAAGCTGATTGACGAAATCCCCCGTAACGAGGCGGGGAAGGTGCTGTACTCCGCGCTTGCCGATATGCTCGGCTGATAGCAGGAGGAGCAGTAGTTGAGCCGCGATACGATACTAACGAAAGAGGACAGGAAATATGTCTTTTTCTCTCAGCGAAATAACAGGGGGCAACCCCTACGGACTTAATAAGGAGGAGCGGACAAAGCTCCTCTGCTCCGCTCTCTCCGATTTGACAAAAAACCACTATGAGAAATCGGAGCATTACAGAAAAATCACAGACGCGGCGGGCTTTGACCCCTACAAGGCAGAGGCGGCGGGAGTGTCCGCCATAGAGCGGCTTCCCATGCTCCCCGTGCGGCTTTTCAAGGAGTATGAGCTTAGGAGTATACCCCGCGAGGAGGTAGTCAAAACCATGACCTCCTCGGGAACGTCGGGACAAGCCGTCTCCAAAATTTACCTCGACAAGGAGAATGTACGCAATCAGACGCTGGTTCTCTCGGAGATAATCGGTTCACTGATAGGCAAGAAGCGTCTGCCCATGCTAATTCTCGACACCGACTTAATCAAGAAGGACAGGGCGATGTTTTCCGCCAGAGGAGCAGGCATTGTCGGTCTTTCCATGTTCGGGAGAGAACACCTCTACGTTCTCGACGAAAACATGGAGCTTAAAACAGCAGAGCTTGAGGAGTACCTAAAGAAGCACGAGGGCGAGACTATTCTCCTCTTCGGCTTTACCTTTATGATTTGGCAGCATATCGTCGCCGTTTTAAGAGAACGCGGCGTGTGTCTTAATATAGCGAACGGAGTTCTGTTCCACATGGGTGGCTGGAAGAAGCTTCAGGCGCAGGCTGTCGATTCGCTCACCTTCAACGCCGCAGTGCGGGAGGTTATGGGCAACGTCAGCTCGTACAACTACTACGGCATGGTCGAACAGCTCGGCTCGATTTTCTTCGAGTGCGAGCACGGACATATGCACTGCTCCATCTACTCCGACGTAATCATTCGCCGTCACAGGGATTTTTCGGCTGCGGATATAGGAGAAAAAGGCGTGGTGGAGGTGCTGTCCCTGCTCCCGACAAGCTACCCCGGGCACATCCTCTTAACTGAGGACGAGGGGGAGATACTGGGCGAGGACGACTGCCCGTGCGGCAGACTGGGGAAATATTTCAAAATCCACGGACGAATACCCGGCGCGGAGATTAGGGGGTGCAGTGATACTTATGAAAAGCGTTAACTACTTAGTCGGTTCACCCGACACAATCAACACTCCTCTCGTTCCGTTTTCTCCTCTTATCAAGGAGTTTGTCGCCGCCTTCTCCGCAAAGCTGCTCAAAAGCCCCAAGGCAAAGCAGTTCCCCGATATAGTGGCACTCGGGTTTTGGTGCAGAAAATCAAATATAGAGAAGCTTCAGGCAAGGCAGAGCCTCGGCAATGACAGGGTAGGACGCGGGCTTGTGTTCCACGTCGCCCCTTCAAACGTACCCGTAAACTTCGCCTTCTCCTACTTCTTCGCCCTTCTCGCGGGCAACGCGAATATAGTGAGAGTTCCGTCAAAGGAGTTCCCGCAGGTGGAGATAATTTGCGATGTGCTTAAATCGGTTCTCTCGGATTATCCCGAAATTGACAAACGCACCGCGTTTGTCAAATACCCCGTCTCCGATGAGATTACAGGCGAATTTTGCAGACTTGCCGACGCCCGAATCATTTGGGGAGGAGACGAAACCGTCCGCCAACTCCGCACATACGAGGTAAAGCCCCGCTGTGTGGACGTTGTGTTCGCCGACAGGTACTCCCTCGCTGTAGTAGACGCCGCCACAGTAGAAGCCGCGTCCGAGGCGGAGATGAAGAAGCTGTGTGACGGCTTCTACAACGACACATACCTCATGGACCAGAACGCCTGCTCCTCCGCACAGCTCATTCTGTGGCAGAACGCCGCAGAGGGCGCGAAGGACAAGTTCTGGGAGGCAGTGGCGAGGTCTGCGGGCAAATACAATTTGCAGGCGGCTGTGGCAGTGGACAAATACTGCAAGATGTGCGAGGACGCGATAGACTTAGAGTGTGTAGCCTCTGTCAAGAGGTACGGCGGCAATTTGGTGTATGTAGCCGAACTAAATAAACTGCCGGAGGACACCTCCGTACTTCGCGGAAAGGGCGGCTACTTCTACCAGTTTGATATAGACGGCTTTTCCGATATAGACCGCATTGTCAACGAACGCTACCAGACTGTCTCCTGCTTCGGAGTATCGGCGGAGGAGTTGCGCGAACACGTCATCTCGTCCGGACTGCGCGGAATTGACCGCATTGTGCCGTTCGGAAGCGCGATGGACATAAGCGTCATTTGGGACGGCTTCGATATTATCGGAACGCTCTCGAGGATAGTGGCTCTCTCGTAGGTGTCGCAGTAGGAGAAGCAGTCAGCGCGTAGGAGGAGAAGCAATCTGCGCGTAGGTGCACTCGGAGCAATAATTAACTATAACAAAGCGAATTATACTAAATTAACTTGAAAACAAGCAAGCCTCCACGGGCGAAAACCGCACAAATTAGGGCTTTTCGCCCGTGTTTTCTTGATGTTTTCTAAGTTAATTAACTATAGTAATAAGGAATGAGAGCAAGTGAAAGTAATTGACGCCGTTTGGGAAAAACGAAATTTAGGAGTTACCTGCGCGGAGATAAAAATTGAGGACAGCGACACGGCAGAGGAGATACGAGTGCGGCTGCCTTCTGAGGAAAAGCAGTACACCGTAGTCAAAATCCCGTCGCGGCGCAGTGATACGCTTTTTCTCATGTCGGAGATGGGCTACACATTTGTTGAAACGAGCATTCGTCTCTCCCATAGATTGAAGGGAGCAGAACTATCCGGTATACAGAAACGCATGAGCGACAGCGTCGATTATTCCCTCATGGACGAGAGCGACATAGAGGAGCTTTACAGTGAAATAAGAGCCGGACTTTTCTCCACCGACAGAGTTTTCCTCGACCCCGCTTTTGCAAAGGGACTTGCCGCGAACCGTTACATAGGCTGGATTTCCGATGAGATAAACAGAAAGACCTCCGATATCTATAAGCTCGCCTACAAAGGAAACAGCGTGGGTTTTTTTACATTCAAGGAGATTGAACCGAATATATACTACCCGTTTCTTGCGGGGCTTTACGCAAACTACAGAAGCTCGGGGTTGGGTATAGCTATGGTACATAAGCCCGTGTGCGAAGCGAAAAAACGCGAGGGGAAAATGATACAGACATATATGTCAACAAACAACAAGGGTGTGATTACAACTCACCTTGAGGCAGGCTATTTTTTAGAAGAGCTGGAGTATATCTACGTAAAGCACGGAAAATAGCCAAGAAAAGGTTTCATAAAACGAAAGGGAAGTATAATAAATGATACAGTTCAATGTTCCTCCCTATGCGGGCAAAGAGATGGAGTATATGAAAAAGGCAATCGACAGCGGCAAAATATGCGGCGACGGCGGCTTCACAAAGCAGTGCAACAAGTGGATAGAGGAGAAAACCTCCGCGAAAAAGGCACTGCTCACCACCTCCTGCACTCACGCGCTGGAGATGGCGGCTCTGCTCCTTGACATAAAGGAGGGAGACGAGGTAATTATGCCCTCCTACACCTTTGTTTCCACCGCTAATGCGTTTGTCCTGCGGGGAGCAAGGATAATCTTCATCGACATCCGCCCCGACACCATGAACATGGACGAAAAGCTGATAGAGCAGGCGATAACAGAGAAAACCAAGGCTATCGTACCCGTCCACTACGCGGGCGTAGCGTGTGAGATGGACACAATCCTCGAAATAGCGGCACGCCACGGGCTTTACGTTGTGGAGGATGCCGCGCAGGGCGTAATGTCGGAGTACAAGGGACGCTCCCTCGGCGCGATAGGCGACATAGGCTGTTACTCCTTCCACGAGACGAAGAACTACAGCATGGGCGAGGGAGGAGCAGTCCTCATCTCGAACGAGAAATTCTCCGAACGCGCCGACATAATCCGCGAGAAGGGAACTAACAGAAGCCGCTTTATAAGAGGGCAGGTGGATAAATACACGTGGGTGGACAAGGGTTCCTCCTTCCTCCCGAGCGACCTCAACGCCGCATATCTTATGGCGCAGCTTGAGGCGGCGGACAAAATAAACGACGCGCGTCTCAGTATGTGGAACCTCTACTACAGCGAGCTTGAAGCACTCCGAGACGCCGGTTTGCTGGAGCTTCCGACAATCCCCGCCGAGTGCAAGCACAACGCCCATATGTTTTACATCAAGCTAAAAGACGAGGCGGAGCGGCAGAGACTTATCGAACACTTAAAGGCAAACGGCGTAGCCTCTGTTTTCCACTACATTCCGCTCCACTCCTCCGAGGCAGGGATGCTCTACGGCGAGTTCAGAGGAGAGGACAGATACACCACAAAGGAGAGCGAGCGTCTGCTCCGTCTGCCCATGTACTACGGGCTCAAGGCGGAGGAGGTCTCCTACATCGCGGGGAAGATAAAGGAGTACTTCATGTGATGTACTGCTCTGTCTGAGTGTTAACGAAAGGATGCGAAACTAAAATAATGGAGAAAATTTCGTTTGTTATCCCCTGCTACAACTCCTCGAAAACTATAGGAGGCGTAGTGGAGCGGCTGGTGAAAACCGTAACCTCACGCGAAGGTTACGACTATGAGATTATTCTTGTGAACGACTGCTCTCCCGACAACGTGATGGACGTAATAAAGGATATATGCAGCCTCAACGGCAAGGTCAAGGGAGTCAGCTTAGCGAAAAACTTCGGTCAGCACAGCGCGTTAATGGCGGGCTTCCACTACGTCACGGGCGATGTTGCCGTCTGTCTTGACGACGACGGTCAGACCGCCGAGGAGGAACTGTTCACCCTTGTTGACAGACTGGGCGACGACTGCGACTTGGTGTACGCGAACTATCCCTCAAAGAAACATTCTCTTTTCAGAAACTTAGGTAGCAAGGTCAACGACGCGATGGCAAAATCTCTTCTCGACAAGCCTAAGGAGCTTTCGCTGATGAGCTACTTCGCCTGCAAGCGTTACCTTATCGACCAGATAAAGAGATACACAAATCCCTACCCCTATGTCGCGGGACTGCTCCTCAAGGCTACAAATAAGATAAAAAATGTCGATATACCTCACAGGAATCGGCTGGAGGGCAAGTCCAACTACACATACCGAAAGCTGTTCTCACTCTGGCTCAACGGCTTTACGGCGTTTTCAGTAAAACCGCTCAGAGCGGCGACGTTGATGGGCTTTTTCGTCGCTATAGCCGGATTTCTCTACGGCTTGTATGTTTTTGTGGGCAGACTTATGAATATAGTTCAGAGCGGGGGCTACGCCTCTATGATGGTTGCCCTGCTCCTTGTCGGAGGTATCATTATGATGCTTCTCGGCATGATAGGCGAATATATCGGCAGGATATACATAAGCATAAACACCATTCCGCAGTTTGTTGTAAGAGAAACTTTTAACGTAGACACGGGTACGGCAGATTAATACTGCCGCGCGAAACAAATAAACATATACGGGAGTTTTGATATATGACCGAAAAAGGAAAGAACTGTACCGCGCAGCACAGGCTAAGAGGCAAGGGCGTATTTTCCGAAATCATCAACTCCGTGACAGGTCTTGACGATTCGAGAAAGAGTCACTTCGTTGTCATAGCGGCTATATCACTGTTTTTTTTCGTCGCCTACTACTATATCGACCTCTCCTCGCTCACCGTCTGGTCAACCAATGTTTGGGAGGTTTTGTTCGGCGGGCGGTTTTTGGACTACTACGCCTACACCGCCGAAAATCACAGCGGAGTTATGCACCAGCGTAACGGAGCGGAGTTTATCTGCCTGCTCCCGTGGTCGGTGTGGAATCTGCCGATATGGATAATAAGCAAGCTTACAGGCGTGAATATCGCCCACTCATACCCCATGCTCCTGTGGTCGAAGCTGTTCCTTGTAGCAGTTCTGGCGGCTACACTGCGCCTTGTACGAAAAATTGCGTTCCATATTACAGGCGGGAAGAACTCCTCATTGTGGGCTGTATTCATCATGCTGGGGAGTATTTTCACCTACGAGAGCATCTATTACGCGGGGCAGAACGACATCTTCTTCGTGTTCCTCGGAGTGCTGGGACTTTACTACCTCATAAACAAGGGGGAGGAGAAAAAATTCCTTCTGCTTTTCGCCCTTTCGATAGCGGTAAAGCCGTTCTACATCTTTGTGTTTATTCCGATTCTGCTCCTGTATGAGAAGAATGTATGGAGGATACTGCTCAAAATTGCGGGTTCGTTTGGCTTCCTCTTGCTGTTCAAGCTCCTCATGCTGCCATTTCCGATGTATCGGGAGTCTATTGAGGTAGGTCCGTCCGCAGGGGAGATAGTGAAAATTCTCTCTGCTTCCGTCGATATTTTCGGAATCAGCTACATTGAAGCATCCTCCTTTATCGCGTGCTTTGTGTTTCTATGCTTTTTCTGCTATGTCAAGGATATCAAGATAGGCGAGAAGGATTTTCCTCTATTTGCACTCTACGCGGGAAGCGCGGCGACGCTTCTCTTTTCGGTGTTTGCGATGAGCACCTTCTACAGACCGATGATGATGCTTCCCATGATGTCCGTACTCATTGCCGCTTCTAAACGCAGATTCAAGCTGAATATGATTCTCCTTCTCCTTCTGTCGGCAGGGATTGCCGTTCTCAGCCTTCTCAACAATGACGCGGTGTTTGCTGCCGGTATGCTCTTTTCCGCGCTTGACAAAGGCTCGCTCTACAAGGCGGTCACATCCGCTGTGTTTGATTTCAACGGCATTGAGTACATAGCGAATCTGTTCGGAGGAGTAGTTCTTGCCTGCGCGATTCTTTTAATCCTGCTGAATTTCCCCGGAAAGCTGGTGGAGTCCAAACTGAGGCTCAAGGAGGAGAGGTGTGACAGCGTTGTTATATGGTTGTATACGCTCCTTCCTGCGGTGTTCTTGATTTACAATGCGGTTCTCCAGTATGTCGTGTTAGGGTAGGACAGAGAATACAGATTGAGATATTTATAGGGGATATTACTCATAGGATATGAAGCTCTTTGTTTTCGGATGTGCGAGGTGTGCGGCAAATATATTTGCCGCACACCTCTTTGCCGTGTTTATAGTTTATACTAAATTAACGCCCTAACAATCAAGCCTCCACGGGCAAAAACCGCACAAATTAGGGCTTTTCGTCCGTGTTTTATTGGCGTTTTCTAAGTTAATTAACCATAACTGTCACCTATCACTTGTCAACTGTCAACTATTCATTTAGGCGGCGTCAGCTGCCTAAATGAATACGCCCCCGCAAATCTGCCAAACATATTCATATACCTATACCTATCCCGCATTGAGGAGGAGGAATATCGTGGCTGTTTCGGCAGTAAATAAGTGTTCGGAAAAACTCGTCGCACTCTACCGCATATATTTTTCTCTGCTGTTTATCCCCGCAGTAATATTCGGAGTAATTCTTCTGCTCCTGTTCAGAATCGCGGGGCTTATTTTGCTCGTCATAGGCATATCGGCAATAGTTTTACTTATCTACCTGTACGCCCCCGCGCTCTTCGAAAGCACCAGCTACGCTCGCTACAAGGGGTGGATGAGGATAGAACGCGGCGTTCTCTTCAAATGCAGTACGGTCATTCCGAGGCGGCAGATACAGTACTTACTGCTCTCCGCCAACCCCTTCGAGCGAAAGCTGGGGTTATGCACTCTGACCTTCTGCACTCCGGGCGGACGGGTGCGTCTGTCGGGCATCACCCCCGAGGAGGCGAACTCCATACGCAAGGTATTCGACAGGAGGGTTGCAATTTGAACGACGCAAGGACGCAAGCAGGCTACAGTCATGGCTACTCCGCCGAACCATCCAAGCAAAGAGCAGGAGGAGGTGCAGAGCGGAGGACAGGTAGGACAGCTCCCCGCTACGGCAGGAATCACGGAATATATATATTGGAGCAATTTTTCAAAAACTCCCCGTCGCTCATCCTCCTGTCGGTGCTATCCCTGCCGGTAGTAATTATCAATTCGGAGAATCAAGCGCAGGCGAGCGAGAAAATCGCCGCCGTAGCACTCCATATTGTGCTTGCTGCCGCGATTTTCGCCCTCTCTGTAGTGCAGTGGAAGCGCGACACATTCAGGATAGGCATGGGCTACATCACGCAGAGGAAGGGCATACTCTTTCTCACCGACGTGAGCCTGTGCAGCTACAACATGAGCAGTATGGAGATTGCGGCAAGCCCATTGACAGGGATTTTCGGAGCGGTTCGCCTCAATATGCGAACATCGGCGGGCGGCAGGAGACCCGACTTGAGTATTCTCCTCAGCAAACGCCGCGCAAGGGACATATGCCGCTATCTCATGCCCTTTACTAAGACGGACGACAATCCGATATTCTATCCTAAATTTAAAAACCTCCTTCTCATGGCACTATCGGGGGAGAACTTTTTCTCCAGCGTTTTTTTAATGATTCCCTTTGTCGATTATCTGGGAAGCACCCTCGGGGTTAATCTGAGCGGAGTTATTCTCTCCGAGGTGTCCTACACTCTCGACAGCCTGCTCCCCTTTGTGCCGCATATATTTTCGAGCGTCGCCGCCTTCATGCTGCTCTCCTTCCTCTTTCATGTAGTACACCGCCTGTTTCAGATGGGTAAATACTTCTCCACGCGCGGCGGGCAGTATATAGTCATCAGCAGAGGCGTGCTTTCGAGGCGGATTATCTCGGTCAACTGCGCGAGAATCGCCGCTGTGGACATACGCCAGACGCTCCTCGGTCGCTTGTGGAAGCTCCGCTCCGCCGCGCTTGTCTTAGAGGGACACTGCAAGCTTGAAAACACACTCCTAATCCCCGCCGAAAGAGGCGACAGCATGGAGGAGCGGCTTGGCGAACTGTTCCCGAAGCCCTCTCCTAACGGCGCGGAGCTTACTCCCGCACCGAGCGGCAGGGTGTTCTTCTGGCTTCCGTGGGCGGTTGCCTGCCTTGCCGCGGCGGTGACGTGGCTGCGGCTGTGGGTCTTGTTCGGGGAGTACTCCGATATAGTCGGCATAGTATTCACCGCGCTGATATTGTTCCTCCTGTGGAAAACTGCGGTCTCCGTGATTGCGTCGCGGGAGGCGTCTGTCCGTCTGGGCGGCGACTGCGTGGAGATATGCGCCCAGAAGGGGCTGACACTGCACAAAATGAAAATATTCAAAGGTAGGGTTTCGGTCGCGAAAATCACCGCCAATCCCCTACAGAAAATCGGCGATACCTGCACCGTGCATCTTCGCGCGAAGGGGAGCAAAATGACGCTCTCCTGCGGGGGGCTTGACTACGGCAGGGCGTTGTCTGTGCTGGAGAGGATAAAGTAATATAGCTGACGCAACAGTAGGGCGACACCCTAAGTGCGTCAGCAGTATAATTCATATTTTGATGTAGATTTTTTTCATGATATGGAGTAAAATTAGTGTATACTGCTCCGCGTTTAAAAGCATTGTTAGATTTGCGAGGATTTTTTCGTCTGATACTAACTCTCGATTAAAAACGGTGCAAAAATCAAGGAAAAAGCTCTGACATATGGGTTTTTCCGCAGATTTTTGCCTACCGTTTTATGAGAGATTAGGATGTCATGGCGGACGACGCAGGCTTACCGGCGTAAGTCAAGAAGGACAACGCAGTCAGGCGGAAAAAAGACCGCAAAGATACAATGGTTTTAAATGCGGAGTAGTATCCATCAATATCAGCAGGGAGTAGTTCAGCAATGCCTACACGAATTATCTGTATTCGCCACTGCGAGACGACGGCGAACACCAAGAGGCGTTTTCAGGGACAAATCAACAGCGCAGTGAGCGAAAACGGCTACAAACAGCTTGCCGCGCTGACCGAACGGCTCAAGGATGTTCACATAGACGCGATATACTCAAGTCCGCTTGAGAGAGCAATGGAGACGGCAAGATTCATAAATAAGCACCACGGGCTTCCTGTCACGGAGGAGCGCGACCTCATGGAGCTCAAAGGCGGAGTATGGGAAGGGGAGCAAATCGACTCCATGGAGGAGAAGTACCCCGAGGACTTCGCGCATTGGAATCACTCGCCGTCGGAGTTCTGCCCCTCAGGCAGTGAGGGAATGAGGAGCGTTTACGACAGAATGAGCAGGTGTGCAGTCAGAATAGCAGATGAAAACCGAGGAAAAACCGTTGTCATCGTCTCCCACGGCTGTGCCATCAGAAATTTGGTGTGTTGGGCAAAGGGATACTCCATAGAGAGGCTCAATGACATAAACTGGTGCGGCAATACGGGAATCACAGTGATAGACTTCGATGAAAACCTCCTCCCCGAAATACTGATTGAGGGAGATAAAACGCATCTGTCGGACGATGAAACGAAGGAATTGGTACATATATTATGATAATCATGTCTGTTGACACGGGCAAGGCGCGAACGGGTATAGCCGTAAGCGACAGGACGGAATTTCTCGCCTCCCCCGTGGAGGTCATAAAGGAGGGCTATATGCCGCACCTCCTCGAGAAGACTGCGGCGGCGGCGCGGCGTTTGGGCGCGGAGCTGATAGTCGTCGGACTGCCGCGCAACATGGACGGCAGTGAGGGCGAAAGCGCGGCAAACTCTCGGCTTTTCGCCGAGGAGCTGACCAAGCTTTGCGGCATAGAAACCGTAATGTTCGACGAACGCTGTACCACTATGGCGGCTCACACCTATCTCAACTCCACGAACACGCGGGGAAAGAAGCGCAAGGAGACCGTGGACGCGGTGGCGGCAGTTATAATTTTGCAGGACTACCTCGATTCAAAGAGGAGGTAGAGGCGGCGGGCAGTACTTCTCCTGCGCCATATCGAGAAGAAGGCGGGAATACTCCCACTCCTGCGCCTTGATTCGAGAGGGAGGCGGGGATACTCCTCCTGCGCCATGATTCGAGGAGGAGGCAGGAATACTCCCCTCCCACGCCATATCAGTATATATGAAGGGATTGATATTAATCTATGCCGGCAGTAGTTACACACAGCGTTTTTGCTACTCAAATGCTGAAAAGATACTCTCTCAAAGAAACCATACCGAACCTTATGGAGGAGGAGTTTCTTCTGGGGTCGCAGGGTCCTGACATATTCTTTTTCTGCCGTATGTTTCCGTGGCAGAAGGGCAAGGGGCTGTACAAATTCGGCAGTGTCCTCCACGTGGACAAGCCCTCCGCGCTTTTTTTCGAGATGTCGCGCATATGCCGCGACAAGAAGCAGCAGTACTACAGCGAGGTTCTCAGCTACTGCCTCGGAATGTGCTGTCACTACTGCCTTGACCGCGCGGCTCACCCCTATGTAAATTATTCTGTGGAGAAGATGGACGCGCTTCGCAAGCGGGGCAGGGCGTTCAAATACCATGCGGAAATCGAGTCTATGCTCGATGTTATTGTACTGCGCGACATTGACCGAAAGCTTATGTCCGAAATATCGCTTCCAGACTGCATTCCTCTCGGAGAACACACAGGAGAAGCAGTCGCACAGCTCTACATACGCCTACTCAAGGTTCTCTACTCCGTGGAGCTGCCGCAGAAAACCGCGAACCTCCTCGTCCCCGATTTCCGCTACGCTATGGGAATACTCAACGACCCGTGCCGTGTAAAGCGTCCTCTTGCGGCGGCTGTGGAGAGGCTTCTGATAAGCCCGCGCATACTGGGCGACAGGCTCACCGCCGGCTCGGCAAGCGCATATCTCCGCCCACTGAGCGAGGAGCTTGACTACGACTACGCGAATACCTCCCACTCGCGCTGGCACAACCCCGCACAAAGGGAGGAGAGCAGTAACGAGAGCTTTTTTGAGATTTTCGAGAGAGCTATGAGCGACGCCGAAAGCCTCATACTCCAATTCCTCCGCGCGGCAAACGGGGAGGATGTGGATTTCGCGGCACTGACAGAGGAGCGTACCTTCTCCTACGGCGCGGCGTATCGGAGCGAATGATGAAGATTGACAGATGTGGGGGAGGAGGGGAGAGGAGACGAATTTTTCCTCCTCCGCGAGCGTTTTGGATAGAAGGACGATTGCGGGAGAGGTTTGCATAATGGCGGTAGAGCAACTTTTTCTGCAAGGAGAGCGAATTTTCTGAAAATAAATCTTGACAGCGTTACCGCTTCTATTCTATAATATATCGGTCGTGTGAATGAATGGCAACTGCGATTTGCTCTTGGTTCGTTCGCTGAATCCATGCTGCTATAGCTCAGTCGGCAGAGCGCGTCCTTGGTAAGGACAATTGAGCTGTTTCGTCTGATTTCATTTAGTTTCAAATAATCCGAAAAACGCTTATTTCAAGCCGTTTTCAGCACTTTATTGTTTTATCCCGTTTCATCTGATTTCAAGCAATTTCATCCTCATTTGGGTCACGGTTTGGGTCAACATTTGGGGCAAAAAAATTTAATATGCTTCTATAGCTCAGGCGGCAGAGCGCATCCTTGGTAAGGATGAGGTCAGCAGTTCGAATCTGCTTAGAAGCTCCATCGAAAACCCGCACGGCTACTGGCTTTGCGGGTTTTCTGCATTTTACAAAGCAGGCTCAAAAACGGGCAAAAAACGCATTTGCCCCAAATCTGCCCCAAATAGAAAGGAGAAATTTTTAACATGACAAATTATGAGTTCACCCAGTTGCTTTTAAGCAAACCGACTGACGAAAGAATTACTGCAAGTGAAGAAAACGACGTTAAAGAAATCGCAACGCTCATAAGCGGAAATTTGGTTTACCGACTTTATGAAAATCTTATTAAACAGGATTATGAAATGAATTCTCTCACGGAATACATTGAAATGCTCAGCGATAGCAAAAATGCTTTCGGAATTGTGTATCTATTTTATATGCTGTCTGACGCTGTTTGCGTAACCTTGCCCGAACAATTTGCCGATTTTGCGGGAAAAGTCCCATATGTTCCCTATTTAGCCGCCGCTTTAGTTGACGACTGGCTCGATTTTCACGCAGATTACGAAGCGTAAAAGAAAAACTCAAATTCATATTTTAAGCCGATTGTATTGATTATTTCAAAACAGTCGGCTTTTTTGCGTTTAAAGTACATATGGCAGCGACTCAGCCCACTTCTTTTTCAGACAGCCAAGAAAATTCGGTTTCTACAACTTCGGTTACGAGCGAAAATATAATTCCTGCAACCGAACCGGCTGTGAGCGATAAAAAAGAGTCATCGCCGTCATCTAATCCACAAACAGCGGCAACTATGCCGACGGTTGCTTGGGAATTGTAAAGGCAACGTGCTTTTCGTATGCGAGCCGTGCGTTATCAATTGCCGTGTTGGTTTTATCAATATCCAGCAGAAATTCGCTGACTTTGCTTATTGTTGCGGCATCTTTTCCGTATTCAAAATCAAGCAGTTTTGTAAGCTCTCTTTTATATTGGCTGCGGTTTAGCGGAGCATTCTGCTCACGAAAATGGCAGATGAACCATACTTCAAACGCTTGGTTTGAAAAGGCAGTGCCGATGCCATTTTTCTCAGCATAAATAATTGCTTCATCAAAATCTGTAAAATCATCCTTATCAAAAACGCACCAAACCGCATTGTAAGCGTCGTTGCGTTGCCATGCTTTGATTGCGTATTCCACAATCTGCATTGGGTTTTTGGCTTCAACCGCCGTTACAATGCTGACTCTTCCCAAAGACGGGCGAAAAATCTTATTGAATGCCTTAAAATAAATTTCTTCCGTTTGACCGCCGCAGACAACAAGAACTTCTTCTTTAGCGGTGCGAAACGGCTGTTTTCTGTCGTATTTACTCATTCGTGCCACCTCGCTCAAAATCGGGGATAGCACCGTAAACGCCCAACAGATACCGCTTTAAAATATCGCTGTTTTTGCGAACATCCTTAAAATCGCTGAGTGCATACAAGCAGCTAACGCCATGATAATCCTTATCTACAAACCAAATCTGGTCACGCCGAATATCTTCGTCAAGCAGCATAACATCATGTGTTGTGCAGATAAGCTGCGCATTGTTTGGATTGTGTTCAACCGAATTAATCAGCGAAATCAAGTGCCGAACCAACGCCGGGTGCAAGTGCAAATCAAGCTCGTCAATAACGATAACCGCCGAACCGGCAAGGGCTTTATAAAATGCGTCCGATAATTCAAACATACGCTTTGTGCCGTCGGATGAATACTTTGCAAAGGGTACATCCACGCTGCCGGTGTTGTTCCAATCGCCGCTGTAGAGCGTGTGAGAGCTGTAATAGCCGTCTTTTTGCGACTTCATTTCCAGAATATCGCTGTCGGCCTTGCGAACAAAATTCTGTGCAAAATCGCTGACACTATCAGATTTTACTCTGTCATAGCCGTTAAGCCCGAAAATCATCAGCTTATTTGCAAACCAGTCAACAATTTTAATTGCAAGCTTGTTGTTGGCATACGCCGCCCACGTGAGGAACAGCACATCTTCACGCACGTTTTTCTTAAGCGGTTCAACATCCGTCATATCAGCGGTGAGTTTAATGCTTTCGTATCCGGGAGCGGTACGCTCAAACACAAGAGTTTTTCGCTGCGATTTTTTATAAAGATATTCACGGCTGATTTTGCCGCCCAAAATATCAAAAGCATAATCGTAAACCACACCGTCTTCTTCAAAAAAAATCTCAAAGCGTGACGGTGTATTCGCCGCTTCTTTAAGGAAGGTAAAGGGCTGACAAGTTTTAATCAACTCGGTTTGTGCGTCAAAGGGTGAACTGACCATCTTTTTCATATAGTAAAGAGCGTGAATTAAATTTGATTTGCCGCTTGCGTTTGCACCGTAAATCAAGACATTTTTAAGCAGGTCGCCCGACTGTGCCGACATCACATTGAAAGCACGATGCTCCTTATCCGTTGTTGCCTTCATACTAAGCGATGTTTCGCCCAAAAATGAGCGGAAGTTTTCTACTGTAAATCCTATAAGCATATAAATATCACCTCGTATATAGCATAGCACTTATTTGATAAAATCGCAAGTAATATGCAAAAATAGTTGATAAGAAATTTTGAAATCGACATTTTAGAGATTGTTTCTTTAAAAATAAGATATTGTGGTCTGTTTTTAAACCGCAACATTCAAAAATCAAAGAATTCTATCTTTCATATGCTTTTGCCGGTTTACCAACATATGCGCCTCGTCCACAAAAAGGCGGTCAACGCCCAGTTCTTCAAAAGTTATATCTATAACGGAACACTTCTCGCTTTGCAAAACGAATACCTCCTACAGATTTTATATAATTCACTCTTATATATGGATTATTATGAGGATATATTCAATTTTCGTTCTGTCATTTAACAACCCGAATACACTGCTTGTATAATTGGTATTGTAGGTGAAATACTAATATAAATCAATTCAAAAAGATAAAAAATATTTCCAATTGATATTGAATTATTTGTCTGAATCTGATATAATTAGAAGTGTATTGCTGTGAAAAAAATCGAAGGAAGTACGAAGAATGATACAGAGAGAATATGCTGATAAAATGGCAGGTTATCTTCCAGTGCTTCGAGCGGCTGCGAATATTACTCAAAATCAATTAGCAAAAAAACTGGCTGTAACACGACCAACGATTATGAGCATAGAAACGAGAAAACGTCCACTACAATTTCATCTATATTTAGCAATGGTACTTGTGTTTATGCAGGACGATGATTCGAACAAGTTATTGGAGAGTTTTGAGTTGTTTGACAGAAACTTTTTGAAAAATTTAATATGAAAACATTATCTATTAGAGGTGAGATTGTGTCGGTATTTTATTTAGTTAGGCATGGAGAAACGGATTATTCTCAAGGAAAAATCGCTCAAGGGCAAACTGATGTACCTTTGAATGCTGTTGGATTAGCTACCGCAAACTCTCTAGGGCTCTTTATTGCGAACAATTTAAATATAAAGTTTATCTTTTCAAGCGATCTTTTAAGATGTAGACAAACTTGTTCTGCAATCGTGGAAAAAATAAAATATTCAATTAATTGTGAAACTGTTTCCGAACTTCGTGAAATTTCGCTTGGCGTCTTCGAGGGTAGACCGATAAAAGAACTTGAATTATCGCGGAAGGAGTCTAATGATTACAACGCATATGTGCCCGAAGGCGGAGAATCCTTTAACCGATTCACAGATCGAGTTATGACGTGGTTTAGAAAAGAGTTTGCAAGTTTTGAAAATGCCTTGATTATTTCCCATAGAGGAACGATATCTGTCATAACTGATAGAGCAACCAATAAGAACGAATTTGATATTAAAGAGCTGTTAAAGCAAGGAAATATTGTGGTGATCGAGGCGTGTTCCGTAGATGAGTATAGGATATCTAAAATTATTAAACTGGGAGAAACAATATGAGCAGAGTGTTTTTTTCTTGCAAATTCCCTAAAAGCGATTTTGCAATTCAATGTGTTGACTATGCAAAAGAAGTCGGCATAGAGTTATTTATTTGCGACTATAAATCCCCAGGTGACATACACGAAAAAATAAGACAAGAAATATTCAAAAGTCAAGCCATATTATTTTTGTTAGAGGACAACAAACAAGATGACGGTCAAATCACCAATTTTACCCTTTGGATGGCAGAAGAAAGGGATTGTGCAAGCGGAAGAAATCTGCCGATGGGAATCATAAATTATTCCTCGTATGAAAATATTCCTAGTGTATTTGATAGCAATATTGAAGTTCTAAAAAAGGAGAAGACAGATACAGTATCTACAGTTGCATATTTAGCTAATTTTTCACGATTAATAGATGTCCCATTTGTTCCAAGCACTACTTTTTCAAGAAATTATCTACGTCATAAAGTTGAATTAAAAATGGATGGCTCTGTTAAGTATTCGACAACTGCCGAGATTGTTTGTTTAGCTGCTGCCCTAAACGATTTTAGCCATTCTATTTACACTCAATATTCTCCATGTTGGAATACAAATTGTAGCGTCGTAAAACCTGAAATCCGCAATTATTGTGATGACGGAAGAAAGTTAGAGATAAAGAATTTCGTACAAAACGAGCAAAAATTTAACTGGACTTATGTTTTAAGTTCACCGTTAAAGAAAAACGATGTATTTAAGTATGGATTTGTAGTTGAGTTCCCAGAATACTTTCCCGCCTCAAAAGAAAAATTAAAAGAAATGGTTGAATGCCCAGGGTATCCATTTTTCCACGATCGTGTTGAACATCATTATTTTATAAACACACAAACCAAGGCGCTGTTGTTGGAGTTGTTATTTGAGGATAAAACTGTGGCTAAAGATTTTAAAGTTATAGCATACAGTTCAAGGCAATATTGCGAAGATTGTGTTGATCATGGTGAAATTGCAAGAATAGAAAATAGTTTAAAAAAGGTCGATAGTTATGGCGAAGTACATATGCAATTAGAGATACCCAATCCTAAAACAGGGTATACATATTCAATAAGCTGGAAAGTGGAGGAGAACAAAAAATGAAAATCACCGTTGATAATCTTAAAGCAAAGTTAGTTGAAGTTTTAACTTTGGCCGGTGCAACCGAGCTTGATGCAACAGTTGTAGCTGACGAAATCATCTACGGACAAATTCGAGGAAAAAAATCTCACGGGTTATTAATGCTTCCTTCAATGGTTAAGAGAGCCTCAAAGGGAGCAGACCGGATTAAAGTGTTGAGCGATTCCGAACAATTTGCATTTCTTGACGGCTGTGAATGCATCGGCCCAGTTGTGTCAAAAAGAGCAATGGATATATCGGTTGAAAAAACTCTCAATCACGGTTTTTCAATCGTGGGTGTAAAAAATCCATATCCTTTTATTACTGCGGGTTACCCTGTATGGAATGTGGTCAACAAGCATAAGTTAATTGCAATTGATATTTCAGTTGCAAACAGCAAAGTGGCTCCTTATGGTAGCACGGAACCTATTTTTGGCACTAATCCCATTGGTTTTGCATTCCCCACAAAGGAACATCCTATTGTTATTGATATGTCAATAACAAAAATTCCTGCCGCAAAGATTAAACAGTCCATCGAAAGCGGGAAATTATTGCCTGAGAATGTTGCGTTGGATAACGAAGGAAATTTTACCACTGATCCAAATAAGGCGCTCAAAGGAGCTTTGACAACTTTCGGTGGGTATAAGAGCAGTGCTATAGCATTGATGGTAGAGTTACTTGCGGGAGCTTTTTTGAATCAAAAATGCGGTAAACAGAACGGTGAAATGAGAGCGATGCTATTCTTCACCTGCAAGCCGGATTTATTTGTGGATATGGATTCTGTTCTTAGAAATGCATCAAATCTGCGAAATGATATTAATAATTCAAGACCTATTTCGCCCGACGACCCTGCACGGACACCAGGAGATAATGCAGAACTATTGATGAATGATGCATTACAGAATGGGATTATGCTCTCAGTATCTGAACAACAACTTTTAGAGAAAGTTGGGGTTAGTTTGTGAAAGGCTACTTCTTTATAGAACCGAATAATTGGAACGATAAGATTGATTCATTAACTACTTACTTAATCAATCCTGAAAACCCGATTATCATCTTTATTTCTGGAGCCGCAGGGTTGGGGAAATCTTCGGTTTCTATGGAGTTGTGTCATTTGTTAGGTATCCGTAATTTGATATGTACGGATACACTGCGATATATATTAGCATCAAAAGAAGAAGGGAAACCTCTTTTACGGTATTTCTCACATGAATGCTGGAAATATTACGACGAACATACTGAAAATAATATGATTTCTGGATTTAGGAAGCAATCGAAATTAATTTGTGACGCTGTGGACAATGTATTGCAAGATGCGTATAGACATAAAAAGAACACAATTATCGAGGGGATACATATTTTACCATCGATTATGCTAAAGAAACAGGAATCTTTTCCAGATTTAAAAATGGTGTTTATTTACCTGACTACGGATTTCGATTATTTTAAAAATGTTTTGCTTCCTAATAGAACAGTATCTTCATATAGGCATTTAACTATAGATGGATATGATTGCGAAAGACTTTCTCGTTTTTTAGTGTTTCATAAAATGTGGATAGATGAGTTTGAAAGCAATAATATCAAGCCTATAAGAAATTGCTCTTCTCCTGAAAATCTTACCGAAAACATATTGCAGCGATTGATTGAGGAAATTGGAGACTAAAATTATGAGGAAGAATTATCGAAAAAAATATTATAAGAAAAATTGGTTTTCTAGATCGTTTTTGGATTTCACATCTGAATATAAACACGGAAAAATTCTTCCGGGTTCTTTCCTCAAAAGATTATTTCTTTGTTTTGGAGGATTTACGGGTAACGATTTTAGAAACTATGGTTTCGCAGAAAAAACTATTCGAAATATCGTGATTAATTATACTCCATATTGCAGAATGTTTAGAACAAGAGGGAATGACAAATCACCGTCATGTCTTATTCTACAAAACAAATTTGAAACATTAAAATTCCTACACTCTAAGGGAATTCCGGCAAGCATTCCTCGTTATATAATTACTCAGGGTAAAGTTTTTGATTTAGATGATAATTTTAATCCGTTACCAAACGAAGCAAAACTGATCAGACAAGGCGATTATGTTATTAAACCATTAGATCAACGTTGGGGAGTAGGAATTGTTTTCATATCATTACAAAATGACATTGCGGTGTCTAGTTGCGATAGTATAAAACAAGCATTATA
The DNA here is from genome assembly GCA_031262985.1 of Oscillospiraceae bacterium. Lineage (GTDB taxonomy): Bacteria > Bacillota > Clostridia > Oscillospirales > Acutalibacteraceae > JAISGQ01. Next base: position 18,699 of record JAISGQ010000006.1, on the reverse strand, counting down.
TGGAGATTACAAATCTATGCTGGTCGAGGAAAAAGTTAAAAACCATACAAAATTGGCCGCATTGAGCAAAACCTCCCTAAATACTTTGAGAATAATAACTGCAAAAACAAGAGGCGGCGAAATAGTTTCATTTTTTGCCTGTGTAAGGTTTTCATGCAACGAAGGACGCATTGATAATTGGTCATCAGGGGGATATGCAGCAAATATTGATATAGATACAGGCATTGCACAGACTGCAATAAAAAAAGAAGCAACAGAACCCAATCCAGTTAATGAGATAACAAAGGGTTATACTATTCCTTTTTTTCACGAAGCAAAAATAATTGTAGAAAAAGCACACAGAGAATTATTTGATATGAAGAGTGTAGGTTGGGATGTGGCAATAACTCCATCGGGGCCAATAATCATAGAAGGAAACGATGATTGGGATGTAAGTCAGCCACAATATCTTATGGGAAAAGGAGTGCGTGACTTCTTATGCAAGATATAGTTGCAAAAGGTTTTATTTCAAGTTTTTACATTGCAAAGACCGTGACAGAGCAAATATATAATGATATTCTATCGTTTGATATTAGAAGTCACTATGCTCCTAGTGGCTTTGTTGTTGGCGTGCTTTGTGAAGAAAGTAGCTCTCGTACTCGTTTTTCCACAGAGTCTGCTATTCAAAAGCTAGGCGGTAATGTTATACATTTTTCGTCTCTCGAAGAAACATCAATTAAAAAAGGAGAAACACTAGAGGAAAGTTCGGAATTATGGAGCAATTACTTTGATTTGATTGCGATACGTTCTCAGAAAGAAATGGTACCATATATTGTTAGTAAGCACTCTACTGTTCCAGTTATTAATTTAGGTGACGGAGGGAATGAACACCCAACACAAGGATTAGCAACGCTCGTGCATGCGTATAAAGTATTCGGTAAAATTAGAGGGTTGAATATTTGCCTGTGGGGAGATTTCCTAAAATCCAGAACAGTTCATTCTGTTGCAATTGCCTTTTCTGCGTTAGGGGCAAATGTAACAATTTGTTCTATTCCCGGAATTTCAGAACAAAATATGACACTTAATCTTATTAATCGTTTCTATCCTGATGCACACATCACCTTTGTTGACTCAATTGAAAATATAAGAGATGATATTGATATTTTTTACATAACCCGGTTGCAACAAGAACGCTGGAAGGTTGAACCGAAGTATGAAAAATTCTTACCATCGTACTGCAACAAACTCTCTGAAAATGGAATTGTACTTCATTCACTTCCCCACAATAATGAAATTGGAAGTGAGGTTCTATATCACAGAAAATCCAAAATTCATGATCATATCAAAATTACACTTAAAACCAGGGAATGGTTACTTTGTCAATACAAAACAGCTTTTGACAATGGAATGAGTTTAGTTGACAACACTTGTTTTAATGAAGGAGTGTACGGAGGTGTATATTAAAGAAATTGATTTTTATGCGTGGAGACATTCACTAAGACAACTCCGTGATTTCCCTTTTAACAAATATTCTAACGTTGATGATGTCAGGGAGTTAACTCGAAAAAGCCTTAAAAATGAAGATGTTGCAAGATGGATGGACATTCTTCTTAACAGGGATGACGGTTATCATAATACTTTAAGCAGCAAGTCCACCACATCAAATATTTCTCGGCAATTGGATTACGTTTCAAAAATATTAATTAGCACAGTAATAAAAAACGATATCGGTTTGCGTGGTGGTATATCTCCGATCTTTAATTGCTCTATCAATAATTCTTTGTATAATTCTACGAAGAGTATTGAACTACCTTCGGATGTGCATTTCATTAACACAAGCATGGACAAGTTTTCCTCGTGGTCATTGATTAAATTAAGAAAAAACAGAGATGATTATGTTATTCCTTATTCTACAGATACGAGCATAATAGTTACAAATGACAAGTTGATAGAACAAATCAGGTGTGCTTCGCACGAAATTATTCATGGGTATTTCGAAAAGGGTGATTTTGCTTTTGACTGTGCATTTTTTTCTATTGACTTTTTTATATGTGACGGGATTGCAATTCCTTTTGAATGCCATTTTCCTGGAAGAGGGTTTGGATTGCATTTATTGCCGTTCTTTTTCGAACCCAAAACCAAAAATTCAGCAAGTTGTATAATTGAAAGCTTAAAAAGAGAGTTGGCTAACTTATATGGGGGTTCAGTTGAATTAATTGTAAAAAGCACAGGAGCTTCTACTTTTCACGCTTTAGACAGACTTTTAGTTTCTATGTTAAGCGAATCGGATTCAAGGAATCGTAAAACGATTGGCTTGGAAGTTGGTGACAATTTACTTGCATATCAAAAACGCGACGATGAAATCAAGTGTATGACAGAACATCAAATGATAATAACAAAACCTATCAACGAGAATGATTTATGCAAAATTAAAACATTTCTCGGTAATTGGATTGTTCTTAAAACACGAATGAACACACCTTGGTGGAGCCAATCAAGAAGGAAACCAGAAATATTGATAGTAGATGAAAATTTAATACATCGAGCAAATTATATTTTGCAAATAAATGGAGAAATAATACTACAGAAATTGATTACTGATTCACAGGATATTCATGGGCATTGTGGGGAATTGCGAGTACACTATCTGATTGCGAGGTAAAAAAGTAATGAAAATATGTATAGTTTCAAGTATCGGTGAGCAAACCTATCAAGGTAAGTACGCCGAAAGGAAGCTTCAGTGGTCTCCCTTTTGGGATTTAGCTTTGTTTCGTGAGAATTCCCCTATTGATGCTGTTGATTATTATCAAATTTCAAGAACAGGAACCCTTTCTCCTAATCCAAATCGTCATATTTACACAATTGGAATATTAATCTCAAATCATCTAAAAACACCATCAAACAAGATCGTAATTATGAATTCGTTTGATGACAATTATTCGTTTGATGACGTAGATGTTGTAATTATTTCAACAACTCACGGCACCACCAATTGGGAGTACCGCTTGATAGATATCTTGAAAAAATTAAAATCAAAAGGTATTAAAAGCATAATTGGCGGAATTGGAATAAAAAAACTATATCTGAGAAACATACAAATTTTTTCATCAATCCTGAGTTTGGCCACGGGATATATAATTATTTCTGATAATGGTCTGTCAAAATTAAGCTGGGCTGTAGATAATATACACATTTGTTATGGATGTGAGATTATCGAAATTGAAGATAAGTACATATTATCTTGTGACGACTTTTCGTTGAAAGATATTGATGAATCTTTGCATTCGAAGCATACTGTTTTAATTACTCAAACAGGGTGTGTATATGATTGTGCATTTTGTGGATACAAAGATAAATATAAGAGCCATAGTTTTTTTGACTTGTCTGAAATTAAAAAAACTCTTGTTACAATGAGCAAAACCAATAAACAGGGTTTAAATCATCTTCGCTTTGCTGATGAAACATTTAATGTCGATAATGAAAGAGTAATTAATTTATGTGAATTTATTAAAACACAGAATTTTGATTTTCATTGGTCTTGTTTTTTAAGAGCAGATAACATTTCCCTTGAGTTAATCAAAGCTTTGTCCGCGTCGAAATGTGATTTTGTTTCTATAGGCGTCGAGTCTGGAAGCACTTTTATGCAAGGTATAATGAATAAAAACATTGATCTAAATAAATTGAAACAATCAATCTCGGAATTGCAAAATGCCGGAATAATTGTTAATATATCTTTGATGGTTGGTTTTTTAGGTGAGACTGATTTAACAATAAAAGAGACAATGAATTACATAGCTTCATGCAAATCGGACTTGGCAAGAGTAAATGTGTGGACACCTGCTCGAAATGAAAAAAATCAGTCTCTGTTTAATGAATATGATTTCCAAAACGAGAACGACACATGGTTTCATAAATCATTATCAGAATCACAAGCTATCAATTTTGCAAAAGAAATATACATGATGGATGAAAGCACTATATTTATACCGCCATTTTCAAGCATTTTTGACCAGTGGCCAGTTTTGTCTTCATATGGTTTATCGAAAGAAGAAATCTTGCGCGTCTTTAGAAACTACTACATCGAGTCTAAAACCGTCGAAAAATCAAAATTAAAACGAAGGGTTGTAAACAATGAGTCTAATGAATAAACCGTCCTTCAATGATGAAGAAAACAAGCTTATCTTTGAGCAGTACAAGCTATATGTAGAAATGGCAGATCGAATCAGCCAACGTAGAATGAATGCAAACACTTTTTTTATCAGTGTAAACACCCTATTGTTCGCAGTTGCATCTTATTTAGGAGAGACAGCTACACTTTGGAATTTAGCGATTGGTGTTTTAGGTTGCATACTTTGCTTTGCATGGTATTTTACGCTTAATAGTTATAGACAATTAAATTCCGGAAAATTTAAGGTCATCCACGAAATTGAGAAGCTTTTACCTTTATCTGGTTACGAATATGAATGGGATATTCTGAAGAACGGCGAGAACAAAAAGAAGTATTGGCCTTTGTCGCATGTAGAAAAAATAGTTCCAATTGTATTCTTTATATCCTATATGGTTTATATAATATATCATTTTGCCGAGGTGTTCTGCGGATGAATTAAATTAGATATACGCAGAGCTGTAATTTTACATAACCACGTTAAAAAGCCACATTAAAAGCACCTTGGATTATCCTCATCGATTTGTGGTCACAATGCTGACAAATCAAATAATTAAATCTTTCACGACACAAGACATTCTTTAAAAACATCGGATGCTTATAGTCGGTTATTTTAGCTGCTGCAATCTATCCCATTATTTGCTATAATAAAGTTGTAATATTTTGCCCGATAATGTATTTTAACACACATTTATCTCGCAAAACAAAATATACAGCGATGTGTAAAACATGATGAAACAACTTATCAATTCACTATCAAGATTTACCTCGCCGCTAAAAATATATTGCGGCGAGGTTTTTTGTCCCTGTGCAAGTGATATTAAATCACGATATGAGAGAAAAAGTTGAAAGGACAGTCAAATGTGGTACTCGCTACAACACTAAAACCAATGCAACCATAAACCCGAACCCAAGCCGGTCTTGTTATTTTAATGAACTAACCTCCGGCTTATCGGTGCGTAATAAGAATAAAACAATTCTGCTCTAATCTGGCACAAGCGGCTTAATTGCTTGCTTTGTGCCTTTTCATTTCCGACAAAACAAGGAGGTGAAGCTTTTCGGATTAGAAAAGGTAAATATTAAAGACTTTACCTAAGCCGTAAATGCCAAATAGCCTTCGGTACATCAACACCGAAGCTGTAACGCAGTTGTCTAAAATTGAAGAGCAGAACATCACACATCTCGGCATTACAGCCGCCGAACTGGAGCAAGTAGTTATGGGTACGGCGCAAAGCCTTGAAAACACTTCTGTTAAAACTCAAATTGACGAGGTAATTTTACGTTCCAAAAATATGCCTCCAAAAAAGAGCGTAATGCAAGTGTTGAGTGTTTGTGAAGATATTCTATGCCAACCGATTGAAAATCTGACCTCTCAAGATAAGGAAGTTTTGTTAGGTACACTCGCCCAATACACCATAATGAAACGCCGTTATGCCGAGCAAGAACGGGCGGCAAAGACCAAAAAGAAAGCCGTGCCGGAACGGTAATATTCATAAAAACGCAGTGGATTCACAGAAATTATTCTTAAAAACACAGTTATTGCCCTTGGTTTTTTCTTAAAAACGTGATATACTGTAATCAACCAAGAAAATTGGAGGTGCTGCGATATGTTTAGGAAAACTATGAGTGAGCTTATGGCGTGGAAAAATAACCCCCGTCGCAAACCTCTTGTGCTGAAAGGTGCAAGACAGGTGGGCAAAACATGGCTTATGAACGAGTTTGCCCGTAAACATTACGACGACTTTATATATGTCAGCTTTGACAAGGACGCCGAAGCGAAAAAAATCTTTGACGAAACCAAAGACCCAAAGCTCATTTTGGAACGCTTGGGGCTGATTCACGGTAAGACCATCATGCCCGAAAAAACGCTTATCGTTTTGGACGAGATACAGGAGTGTCCTAACGCTTTAGGCAGTCTAAAATACTTCTGTGAGGATGCAAATGAATACCATGTCATCACGGCGGGAAGTCTGCTCGGCACATATCTTGCAAAGCCGATGTCCTACCCTGTCGGCAAGGTTAATCTGCTGAACATCTACCCACTTGATTTTGAGGAATATTTAGCCTCCGCCGAACCGGGTATGTACGAGTATTTCCACTCTGCAAAATCGGGCAACGATTACGTTTCCGCTTTTCATGAACGAATGACGGAGCATTACAAAAAATATCTCATCGTGGGCGGTATGCCGGAGTGTGTACAGTCTTGGGTAAATAACGCCGACCCGGAAGAAGTTTCTACCATACAGGAAGAAATCATAACCTTTTATGAAAACGACTTCACGAAACACAACGGCACAGTAAATAGCGGGAAAATCCTGCAAGTGTTCCGCAGCATTGTTCCGCAGCTTGCAAAAGAGAACAACGAGAAGTTTATGTATTCGGCAATTGCTAAAAGTGCCAGAGCAAAGGATTTTGAGGATGCTATCGAATGGCTGATTTCAAGCGGCATTGCTTATCGTATTTTAAACGTATCTAAAAACGAATATCCGCTGAAAGCCTATGAAATGCTTAATTACTTCAAGCTGTTTTTGGTGGATGTAGGATTGCTCAAGCACATAGCAGGGTTGACAAACAAGTCAATTTTACTTTCGGATTCATTCCAGTTCAAAGGTCAGCTTGCAGAAAATTATGTACTCCAGCAGCTACTGCCGATACTCTCACGTTCACCGAATTTCTACTCCTACGCGCAAGACCGCGAGATTGACTTTATATTGCAGCACGGCGAGAGCATTGTGCCGATTGAAGTAAAATCGGGTAACAGCAAAAACGCCATCAGCTTTAAGAACTATATCGAAAAATACAAGCCCGATACTGCCGTGCGTTTCAGCACGATGGAGTATCTGAAAAACGGTGCAATCACGAATATCCCGCTATACTTCGTTGGTAAGGTTTTTGAGCTTTGCGAAAGGTATTGAGTTAAAATTCAATCCAAAAGCAATGACTATATGCAAAAAGTTGCAAAAGATAAATTGTCACAGTAATTAGAACAACATTTTTAGATATTCGTTGTAAAATCTGTATTAACACAGTAATTTTTCGTTGAATATTTTGCGGACTCATGTTAAAATGAGCGTAAACAAAAGCGAAGTATTTAGATTTGTAACAGTTAAAAGTTTGAAACCTATTTTCTAAAGTGTTTTATCTAATTTCATCCCGTTTCATTCTCGTTTGGGTCAACATTTGGGTCAAAACCCGATTTTGGACAAAGTCGAAATGAAGAAACCCAGTAAAATCAAGGGTTTCAGGGCATAAAAGTGCGGCAGAGCGCGTCCTTGGTAAGGACGAGGTCAGCAGTTCAAATCTGCTTAGCAGCTCCAAAAAGTGCCGTCTGCGTACGGCACTTTTTGTTTTCATCATTCATAATTGTTGTTTCACTCTTCACTCCGAACGCAGAGGGCAGAGTGAAATTAGAATAATCGCACTTTCTAAAGAGAATGGCATTTTTTTGGATTATACTTCCATCTAAAACCCGCATGGCTACCGGTCATGCGGGTTTCTCCTGCCTAAAAACAGTGTCAAAAGCGACCGGACTGTCACTTTTGACATCCGAAAAAGTTATCGAAAAGTCATTTTAGCTTAATATTTGAATTTATCAGAGAAACAGGAACTGATAAATCCCGATTTTTTTGCTCTTCCGCCTTGAAATGTTCACATATTATTGATATAATCTCAGAATACAATAGTATAACGAAAGGGATGTTTTTTTATGTACGGTGATATGATTGACACGATAGGCGCACTCTCCGCGTGGGACTCCGAGGTCGCGTCGGCGATGAATGAGGAGCTTCTCCGCCAGAGGAGGAATCTGGAGCTTATAGCTTCTGAGAACATCGTCTCCCCCGCTGTTATGGCGGCGATAGGCAGCGTTCTCACGAATAAATACGCCGAGGGCTACCCCGGAAAGAGGTACTACGGCGGCTGCCAGTGCGTTGATGTGGTGGAGGATATAGCCCGAAAACGCGCCTGTGAGCTTTTCGGCGCGGATTTTGCCAATGTTCAGCCTCATTCGGGGGCGCAGGCGAATTTGGGCGTCTACTTCGCTCTTCTCAATCCGGGCGACACCGTAATGGGCATGAGCCTTGCCGAGGGAGGACACCTCACCCACGGCTCTCCCGTAAATATGTCGGGTAAATACTACAACTTCGTCTCCTACGGCGTAGACGGCGAGACAGGCCGCATTGATTACGACAAGCTTGAGGAGCAGGCGGCGGCAGTTCGCCCGAAAATGCTTGTAGCGGGTGCGAGTGCGTATCCGAGAGCTATCGACTTCGAGCGTATGTCCTCCATAGCGAAAAATACGGGAGCTATCTTCATGGTAGACATGGCGCATATCGCGGGCTTAGTAGCCGCGGGAGTGCACCAAAATCCCGTACCCTACGCCGACATTGTGACTACTACCACGCACAAAACCCTGAGGGGTACGCGCGGCGGCATGATTCTCTGCAAGGAGGAGTACGCCAAGGCAATCGACAAGGCTATGTTCCCCGGCACTCAGGGAGGACCTCTCATGCACGCGATAGCCGCTAAGGCTGTGTGTTTGGGCGAGGCTCTCAAGCCTGAGTTCAAGGAGTACGGCAAGCAGGTAGTCGCCAACGCGGCGGCTCTCGCGAACGGCTTCGACAAGCGCGGAGTGAAGATGGTTTCGGGCGGCACGGACAATCACCTCCTCCTTCTCGACCTTCGTGAGGAGGGAATCACAGGCAAGGCTCTCGAACACAATCTCGACGAGGTTTACATCACAGTAAACAAGAACACCATACCCAACGAGCCGCTCAGTCCGTTCGTGACAAGCGGAGTGCGAATCGGTACTCCTGCCGTAACTACAAGAGGACTTGTCGAGGCTGATATGGAGATAATCGCCGAGTGCATTACTCTCGCGATAAGAGATTTCGACAACAGCGGCGACATAATCCGCGAAAAGGTCACGAATCTTTTGGAGAAGTACCCTCTCTACATCTAATATACACTCAATATATACTCATCTGCTACTCATCTGCCGCCAACTTCCTTTGATGTTTGAAATTGGCGGCAGAGGCGAATTAGTCGGAGTACTGCGAATACTCCGAGTACTCGCAGAGTAACAACTACACCGAAAGGAAGATAACGCAATGGCAGTTATCAGCGGCAGCTTTCTCTCCTCGGAGATAGGCAAGCAGGTTGCTTTTACGGCAATACTTCCTCATGATACAAAAACCGCTCCGGAGTGGGGAATCCCCGTTCTCTATCTCCTCCACGGCAGGACGGACAACGCCAACACTTGGCTTTACAGGAGCAATATCGAGCGGTACGCCACACAGCGCGGGCTTGCGGTAGTAATGCCCGACATATCACTGAGCTACTGCACTGATATGCAGAACGGGGCGAAGTACTTCTCCATGGTGACAAACGAACTGCACGACGTAATGGCGTCTATGTTCCGCGTTTCGTTTCGGCGGGAGGACACCTTCATCGGCGGCGTCTCCATGGGAGGCTACGGCGCGTTAAAGTGTGCTTTAATGCGACCTGAGCGATATGCGGGATGTATTGCAATCTCCGCGATAACCGACATAGAGCAGGTCATTCTCCGCGACTGCAAGAGTGGGAACGAGGCTCTGTGGAAGGGAATTTGCGGTGAACGCCTGATTATCCCTATGGAGATGGACATATTCAGGCTGATTGAGAACAACAGGAATTTCGTCAACGTATGTCCGAAATTCTACATTGCCTGCGGTAAGAACGACGAGTTTTTCGAGCAGAACCTGCGGCTCAAGGAGGTACTCGACAAGTACCGTGTGGACTACACCTTCGAGCAGGCGGGGGCAGGTCACGAGTGGGGCTTTTGGGATGTGGCGATACAGCGCGGAATGGACGCGGTTGTGCCTTCTACAAGGTGACGTGTTGACACTTGCTTAAATCTGTTGCCAAGGAGTTAAAGTTTAGGTCAAGCCTTTCTCAAAGGCTTGCAGGTTCTTAGGACAGCGTCCTAAGTCGCTCTCCGCAGAGAGCGAAACTCTCTTATCGTCAGAAAAACGCAGGAGGGGTAGGATAAAATGTCCCTAAGGACATTTTATCCGTAGGGAAACCCTCGTCGGGGGTTTCCCTGTGTAGGTCGCCTTGCGACCTACTTATTACTGAAGTTCTACGAAATTTCAGGTTGGAAATCAACAGATTTTAGTTTGGTGTAAATTGAAGGAGCTGTTCTTATGGCTGCACCTCTTGCGGACAGGCTTCGTCCGCGTACAATTGACGACATGGTCGGGCAGCAGCACCTCTTAGGAGAAGGACACGCTCTGCGTAACATCATACTCTCAGGGCATATCCCCAATATGGTGTTCTACGGTCCGCCCGGAGTGGGGAAAACTACCCTCGCCGGAATCATAGCGGAGACGACCAGTAAGCGGCTTCACAGGCTCAACGGCACAAGTTCCTCCACGAAGGACATTAAGGCGGTTATAGACGAGCTGGATACTCTAATAGCCCCTAACGGCGTGCTTCTCTACCTCGACGAGATTCAGTATTTCAACAAGAAGCAACAGCAAACCCTGCTTGAGTATATCGAAAACGGCAAAATCACACTCATTGCTTCCACTACCGAAAATCCCTACTTCTACGTCTACGGAGCTATACTCAGCCGCTCAACCGTGTTTGAGTTTAAGCCCGTCACGCCCGCCGACATCGAAAAGGCAGTGGCGAGAGCCTTCTCCTACCTCGAGACAGAGCGGGAGGAGAAATACGAGATACAGGACTACGTTGCGGCGCATATAGCAATAAGCAGCGGCGGAGATGTGAGGAAATCGCTCAACGCGGTCGAGCTGTGCGTACTGAGTACAGCCATGTCCGACAGCAAAACTCGCGTTATCACACTCGAACGCGCGAAGGAGCTTTCACAGAAAAGTGCCATGAGGTACGACAGAGACGGCGACGAGCATTACGACATTCTCTCCGCTTTCCAGAAGTCGCTCAGAGGCTCAGACCCCGACGCGGCTCTCCACTACCTCGCGCGGCTCTTGGAGGCGGGGGATTTGCCCTCCATCGTAAGGCGGCTGTCCGTGTGCGCCTGTGAGGACGTTGGGCTTGCCTACCCTCAGATAATCCCCATAGTCAAGGCGGCTGTGGATATAGCCCTCATGGTAGGGCTTCCCGAGGCGCAGATACCGCTTGCCGACGCCGTTATTTTAGTCGCCACAAGCCCTAAGTCAAACTCCGGAGTATCGGCAATCGGCGCGGCTATGGCGGACGTGCAGGCAGGGAATATCGGAAATATTCCCTCTCATTTGAAGGACTCCCACTACCAAGGCGCGAGTAAGCTCTCCCACGGAAACGGCTACAAGTACCCCCACGATTTCCCCGGCGGCTATGTCAAGCAGCAGTATCTCCCCTCGGAACTTGCGGGGAGGAGCTACTACTCCTACGGCGAAAACAAGATGGAGCAAGCCGCCAAGGCGTACCGTGACAAGCTGCGGGGCGGCAAGTAGGCGCGGAGGGTGCGGAGTGCGGTCAGGTAAGTGCGGAGCAGTATAAGGAGGAAAATATATGAAAAAAATTATGTTAGTAGCGGTTCTTTTGATGATGGCGGCAGCTTTGACGAGCTGTAGTTTCAATAGTGCAAACGAGGAGGCTTCTTCCTCTCTTGATTATGGATGGATTCCTGTAGGAAACGGGTATGAAATATCAAAAACTTCAGTCCATCAAATAATGATTGCGCCGATTCGCGGCTGGGGAGCCAATGACCCGATTATCCCCGCAACAGTAGTAGAATACGCGTCTGACGAACGCTGGATACTGGCAAAACAGATAGGCTTTTTTGAATCGTCCGACTTAGAGCATCTCCACGACTATTCTAAAACCAATTACTGGATTCTCGATACAAAGGATTCGGATAACGCAGAGCTTTACGGACCTTTCACCGAGGAAAGCGAGTTTAACGCAAAACGAGTAGAATTAGGTGTGCCTGAGGGACTGAAACTGCAAAGCGTATCCTGATACTGCAATCTTATAAAACAGCAGGCGAAAAACTGCAAAACGCAGAATGTAGTATAACACCAAATTTATATAAACGGAGGAATCATCATGGACAAGCTTCTGTCTTTACTTTCCGAAAACCCAAGGCTCACGAACTCCCAGCTTTCGGTTATGCTCGACACCACCGAGGAGGAGGTCGAGAGACGCATTGCGGATTTCGAGAAAAACAGCGTAATATGCGGCTATTCGTCCGTTATAAACTGGGATAAAGTGCCCGGCTCGGAGAAGGTCACGGCACTTATTGAACTCAAGGTCACTCCACGCCGTGACAGCGGCTACGAGGCTGTGGCGGACGAAATACTCTCCTTCCCCGAGGTGGAGAGTATGTATCTCATGAGCGGCGGCTACGACTTAGCCGTGTACGTCACGGGCAAGACCTTTCAGGATATAGCCATGTTCGTAGCTACAAGGCTTGCTCCCATTGATTCTGTAATCTCCACAGCCACTCACTTCATGCTGAAAAAATACAAGGAGAACGGAGTGCGTCTTGAGGGTGAAACTCCTGATGAGAGGAGCCCTCTGTTTTGATAGATTATAACAGCGTTTTCAGAGATACCGCGCGGGAGATAAAGCCCTCCGGAATAAGGAAATTTTTCGACATTGCCGCCGAGATGGACGATATTATCTCCCTCTCCGTGGGCGAGCCTGACTTTCTCACTCCGTGGCACATACGAAAGGCGGCTATCCAAACTCTCGAAAAGGGAAAGACCCGATACTCCGCGAATAAGGGAATGTCGGAGCTTTGCGAGGAGATTACAAAGTACTACAGCAGGCGGTTCTCCCTCGAATACGACCCCGTGACGGAGGCAATGGTGACGGTGGGCGGCTCGGAGGCTATCGACATAGCTATCCGCACACTTGTAAACAGCGGCGATGAGGTTATAATCCCCGAACCGTGCTTCGTGTGCTACTCCCCCATAGCCCAGCTTATGGGCGGCGTATGCGTTCCCATTGAGACACGCGCAGAGGACGATTTTAAGCTCACAGCCGAACAACTCCGCGCGGCGATTACTCCTAAAACCAAGCTGCTCATTCTCCCCTACCCGAACAACCCCACAGGCGCGGTCATGAGAGCGGCTGACCTTGAGGCTGTAGCTGAGGTGCTTCGCGGCACTGACATAATGGTGCTGTCCGACGAGATATACGCGGAGCTTACATACGGCGGGGAGCAACACGTCTCCATCGCCTCCATTGACGGCATGAGAGAGCGGACAATTGTGGTAAACGGCTTTTCTAAGGCGTACTCAATGACGGGGTGGCGGCTCGGCTTTGTGCTTGCTCCCTCGCCTGTCATTGAGATAATGAACAAGATTCACCAGTACGCCATTATGTGTTCTCCCACCACATCTCAGTACGCCGCTATCGAGGCTCTCCGAAACGGAGATGAGGGAGTTGCCGATATGCGAAACGATTACGACATGAGGCGCAAGTTTATCGTAAACGGCTTTAGGGAGATGGGCTTCGAGTGTATGCTCCCCGGCGGCGCGTTCTACGTGTTCCCCTGCATAAAGAGCAGCGGGCTTAGCTCCGCCGAATTTTGCACGCGGCTCATTCTCTTCCACAAGGTGGCTATCGTTCCGGGTGACGCCTTCGGGGCTTGCGGAGAGGGCTTTGTGCGTGTGTCATATGCCTACTCCCTGAGCCATATAACCGAGGCACTGACAAGAATTAAGCGGTTTGTCGACGACGACCTCGGACTTTCTCTCCCGCAGAAGTAATAGTATGGAGTTGCACATAGTTAATTAACTAAGAAAACAATCAAACCTCCACGGGCGAAAACCGCACAAACCAAAGCTTTTCGCCCGTGTTTTTTGGTGTTTTCTAAGATAATTAACTATAGCGGTTTCACTTTGCATAGGTAATTTTATCAGCGGCAAAAACGCCTTGAGAACTGCCAATGCAAAGCGGGACTGCTATATGTACTCCTCTGAAAGGATTTTTTGCAGCCTATGATTAAGATAAACGCCTACGCGAAAATCAACCTGTTCCTCGATATAACCGGCAGGCGGGAGGACGGCTACCACCTTCTGTATTCGGTAATGCAGTCGGTGGGGCTTTGCGACACTGTCGAAATAAGCGAGACGACAAGCGGAGCAGTGGAGCTTTCCTGCTCCGACTGCCGCATACCGTCGGGGGAGAAAAATATCGCGCACAAGGCGGCGCGGGAGTTTATCTCCGCGTTTTCTCCCGATTTTAAGGGGCTTAAAATATATATCGAAAAGCGTATCCCCTCCGAGGCGGGACTTGCCGGCGGGAGTGCCGACGCCGCCGCCGTACTGGTGGGGCTTGACAGGCTGTACGGGGCTAACATCCCCGAAAGCCGCCTGTGCGAGCTTGGAGCTACAATAGGCGCGGACGTCCCCTTCTGCATAGTAGGCGGCACAATGCTGTGCGAGGGGATAGGAGATAGGCTGACGCCTGTCGCCCCCCTCCCCGACTGCTTTCTCCTCCTTTGCAAGCCGCCTGTAGGAGTGTCCACCAAGGCGGCGTATGAGGCGGCGGACAACTGCCGCGCCTCGATTGCTCCCTCTGACAGAGAGGGCTTTATGGCGGCACTGCAATCGGCTGACATAGCGCGGATTGCGCCGCGCCTGCGAAACGTATTTGAGGAGGCTCTCAAGCTCCCCGAGATAGAGGGGATAAAGGAGTGTATGCTCCGCTGTGGCGCGGAAGGTGCGTGCATGACGGGGAGCGGCTCGTGCGTGTTCGGCATTTTTAGCTCCGAGGACAAGGCGAAGGAGTGCGAACGGGTACTCTCCGAGACCTACAGCGAGGTGTTTCTTGTAGGGGCAGTGGCGAGGGGAATTGCGGAGAACTGCATAGGCTTTCTGTGAAGCTGTAAAAAGCGTGGAGGTTTAAAAATTGAAAGAACTGATGTCATTTCTTGAACAACTGGATGAGCGAAAGATTTATTATAAAATTAACAAGGTCCGAGACAGTATACTTGTCGAAGTTGCAGTTCCCGGTCAACGGTGGGAAGTGGAATTTTTTGAAACAGGTGAAGTCCAAATCGAAAAATTTCTCAGCGACGGAACACTATACCCAAAGTCTGAACTCGATACTCTCTTTAGAGACTTTTCTGATTAATCCATCTTTTATATAGAATATAGCTTATGTTGCTCCGCCTCCGAGGACAAGGCGAAGGAGTGCGAACGGGTACTCTCCGAGACCTACTGCGAGGTGTCCCTTGCGGGGGTGATGGCAAGGGGAATCTGCGCGGCAGCGAGCGGAATTGTGCAGAAAAAGCTTGACATAGGACGGCAAAATTGATATACTACCTAAGGTGAGCTTGAGGCTCACGAAATTCGGAGAGATGGCTGAGCTGGTCTAAGGCGCACGACTGGAACTCGTGTATGCGTTAATAGCGCATCGAGGGTTCGAATCCCTCTCTCTCCGCCATAGAATCACGTCAGGAAACATATAATTTCCTGCGTACGCTGAAGCCCTGTATTTACGGGGCTTCAGCGTTTTTTATGTTCGGATTGACAAGTGATTTTGACGAAAAGGACAAGTTGTTTGCGATTCAAAATTTCAGTCACGTGAAATCACATATGCACCCATGTCCTACTTTTTTCTATTGTCTACACGATTCTCAAGTCAAAATGCACCCATGTCCACCGATATTCCAAAAGAGATGCATAATATGCAATTGTGCACATTATGCATTCGTTGACCTATTGTGTGTGTTTATATTTTTACTTCTTTCCCGTCCTTGAAAGTCACACAGATATCTTTATCGGTATACACCTTTATATATTCCACCGTTGCCGAAAAGAGGCTTTCGTCAAAGTTTTCTACGAGTTTATCTCGCGTTTTCAGAGTTTCAATAAAATTGCGAATGTTGTTTATTCTCAGCAGCCGCGATTGCTTTTCAGATTCCAATTCCGCAAGCTTTTCCTTTATAGATTCGTACCTCTGGTTCAGTTCATTGTATTTAGATGTAAATTCTGATTGGTCTTGCGCGTACTTTGCGTTACCCTCGACAAGCTCTTTCATTTGAGTGTAAATCCCAAGCGAACGCTCTGTCATTTCCTGTATTTTGACATCCGTTTCACTCGTATCTTCGAGCATTGCAATAAGCGGAGCTAAAGCCTCGATATAGAATTCTTTCTTCTGAAGTATTTTATTGAATGCTGTTATAAATACCTTTTTCAGTTGTTCATCGTCAAGGTGCGGAGTGCGGCATATATTATCCGCTCCCTTCGCGTACTTGCCGTTGCATTGCCATACTCGCCGCTTATATTTATTCGTTGAGTTCCAAGTTTTAGAGCCGAATATGCTGCCGCAAGAACCGCATATTATCTTATCCGAGAAACAACTTATCCCGGAGCGCGACCTTCCGCGCTCTTTTATTTTTGCCATTTCAGCCTGAACCATATCGAACACCTCGGCAGAAACTATTGCCGGATGAGAATTTTCCACATAATATTGAGGCACTTGACCTTCGTTTTTAACCATTTTCTTTTTTAGGAAATCCACCGTAAACTTCTTTTGGAGGAGGGCTTCTCCTTTGTAACGCTCATTTGTTAATATGCTTCTGACCGTGCTTACCGCCCAATTTTCTTTGCCGGACGGAGTCGGGATTTTTCGCTCGGTAAGAGTTCTGCATATCTGCCGGATAGTATTGCCGTTTAAAAACATCGAATATATCTCTCGAACTACTTTTGCCTCAGATTCAACTATCTTCGGTTTGCCGTCTTTGCCTTTTTCATACCCTAAAAAATGTTTGTACGCCATGGTGATTTTCCCATCTGCCATACGCTTTCTCTGCCCCCAAGTTACGTTCTCGCTCAGAGAACGACTTTCTTCTTGCGCTAATGAGGACATTATAGTTAATAACAATTCGCCTTTGCCGTCAAAAGTCCAAATTTGCTCTTTTTCAAAGAAACATTCCACGTTTTTTTCCTTCAAAGCTCGGATTGTATTTAAACTGTCCACCGTGTTTCTGGCAAATCTTGACACAGATTTTGTTACTATCAAATCCAAGCGTCCGTTAAGCGCATCGGAAATCATTCGGTTAAATCCTTCACGCTTTTTAGTATTAAGAGCGGATATACCTTCGTCCGTGAATACCTCAATAAGCTGCCAGTCGGGACGTTCATTTATATATTTAGTGTAATAATCCACTTGTGCCTCAAAACTGTTTTCCTGCTCTTCTTTATCTGTTGATACACGTGCATAAGCGGCAACACGCCGTTTTGCTGTCGGGTCGCGGAGTTCAATTCTCTGATGAAGCCCTATAGTGGCAGGGATAACCGTTACATTCGTTTTTCTTTCCATCATTCTTGATTCACCTTCTCTCTATTCCGCAAAAGTGCTTTCTGACGTGCCGCCTCCCGCATTTCGGGTGTCCAAGAATCACGGCGTGACGGATTTTGCCATGTGCGTTCTGCGACACTTCCGTCTTTAAGCTTGAATGTTAAGCGGTTTGCCTCCGGCACTGTTATTTCGTAAATTTTATCAATACCGCCGAGTTCCGAAACCAAGCCGTCAAGTATAGTTTCGGGTATCTGCTGACTGCCACATTCGCTTTTGCCGAGCGTATCAAAGGTGCTGCAAATCCAGACTATTTTTTCATACTTCATTCCGGCGGCAGTGTGCTTGCGTTTGTAATTCGCCCCGCATTTACCGCAACGGATAAGACTACTGTAAGGATATAACTGTTTAGGGTTTGACTTATTCAGATATTTTTCAGCTCTGCGCTTAATTTCTTCTTGAACTGCATCCCACTCGTCTTTCGGTATAATCGCCTCATGACTGTCGGATACGAAATATTTCGGAAGCTGACCGCGATTTATAACTTTTTTCTTTTCTATATGGTTATTTACAAATGTCTTTTGAAGCACCATACTTCCGAAATATTTTTCATTGCGTAACAAGCCGTTAATTCCACTGCGGCTCATATTCAAACCCTGCTTTTTGTATTTCTTAACAATCGCAAGAATACCCATGCCGCTCATATAGTCTGCGTATATGGCTTTTACTACTTCTGCTTCTTCCGGGATAACGGTCAAAACTCCGTCAACCAAGTGATATCCGAACATACTCATGCCGGAGACTTTGCCTTCTTTGAAATCTTTGCGAACACGCCATTTAACATTCTCAGATGCGCTCCGTGATTCTTCCTGTGCATACGAGCTTAAAATCGTCAACATAAGCTCGCCTTCACTTGAAAGAGAATGTATATTCTGTTCCTCAAAAAAGATGTCCACCTCAAGGTCTTTTAACATCCTCACCGATTGAAGTACGGTGACTGTGTTTCTTGCAAACCTTGAAATGGACTTCGTTAGTATCATTTGGATCTCTCCGGCTTTACACTTTGAAAGCATTTCCTGAAATCCGGGGCGATTTTCTTTTGTTCCTGTGTATGCCTCGTCCGCAAAGACTCCGGCGTACTCCCAATCGGGATGTTTTGCGATATAATCGCTGTAGTAGCTTATCTGGGCGGACAGCGAGTGAAGCATTGCATCCTTGCCCGTTGAAACCCTCGCATATGCCGCAACTCGTTTTCTTTTTGGTGGCGGCGCAGGGTGATATATCTTCCTTACATTCAT
>JAISGQ010000051.1 GCA_031262985.1 Oscillospiraceae bacterium | reverse complement strand
ACATAACTGCAAACAAATTTCAATAGCCGATGTGTAAATATTTGTTGGTTCATATTTTTATGTTTCTTGCAGAAAAATCTTCAATTCGGACGAGTTCTGTTGTAATGAGGACAATCCCCACTTGAATAAACATAATTACGATGTTTTTCAGATAGTCAACGAATGCATAATGTGCACAATTGCATATTATGCATCTCTTTTGGAATATAGTGTACATGGGTGCATTTTGACTTGAGAATCGTGTAGACAATAGAAAAAAGTAGGACATAGGTGCATATGTGATTTCACGTGACTGATATTTTGAATCGCAAACAACTTGTCCTTTTCGGCAAAATCACTTGTCAATCCGAGCATAAAAAACGCTGAAACCCCGTAAATACAGGGCTTCAGCGTACGCAGGAAATTATATGTTTCCTGACGTGATTCTATGGAGGCGCCACCCAGATTTGAACTGGGGCGTAAAGGTTTTGCAGACCTCTGCCTTACCACTTGGCTATGGCGCCGTAAATCTAAGACGACGTAAAAATATATTTTATACGTCGTCTTAAATGGAGCGGAATACGAGGCTCGAACTCGCTACCTCCACCTTGGCAAGGTGGCGCTCTACCAGATGAGCTAATTCCGCATTTTGTTGGTGCCTCCGGTCGGAATCGAACCAACGACACATGGATTTTCAGTCCATTGCTCTACCAACTGAGCTACAGAGGCAAAAAAGTGGCGACCCAGAACGGGCTCGAACCGTCGACCTCTAGCGTGACAGGCTAGCGTTCTAACCAACTGAACTACTGGGCCACTTTTTGGTGGGAACAACAGGGATCGAACCTGTGACCCCCTGCTTGTAAGGCAGGTGCTCTCCCAGCTGAGCTATGCTCCCAAACGTGCCGAGAACATCTTTGCTCTGTGTGTTCCTCTCAGCGACTGGATTATTTTACTATACAGCGCATATTTTGTCAACAGTTATTTTCGTATTTTTCAAAATTATTTGCAAAATTTTTCTGAGGTTTGATTTTGGGGTTGTACTTGCCGGTTCTGAGCAGGTCATAATCTGCGTTCACGTGATTACTCCTGCACTTGGTAACAGGCGCAGGAGTAATCGCGTTGTCAGAGAAATTGTCGAAGTGTCAACCCCCTCCCCTACCTCAGCACAACATTGTCCTCCCCGAGCAGCTTTCGGAGTTCTCTTATCAGCTCGTCGTCAGGAGTAATCCACATATCCATAGGTGCTTGGCGGGTTTTCTCATCAACTAAGCTGTAGACGTAGACAGGCAGAGGCCCGCGGTACTTTCTGATGACGTACTTCGCCTCCCAGAACGCCTCCGAATCGATCGAAACAGTGCGTATATAAAGCCTCCTGCGGTCGCTGAGGAGTGTATCCTTCAGCTTCTTCTTCTCGTATGCCTTCACGTCAAGAGTTTCGTCTCCGAGGTTGTATCTGCACTCGTCGAGGGAGTAAATCCTCTCGGCTATGAGCTTGGGCTCTTCGTCCTCCCGTATGCTCACTCTGCCCTCGGCGGCAATAATGTCGCCCTCAATGAGAATCCGCTGAGACTGCGTGTAGAGCTTGGGGAACACGATAACCTCCATGGAGGCGGAAATATCCTCTATCATGCAAAATGCCATGGTTTCATTCGCCTTGGAGGTTTTCTTCTTTACCCCCTCAACCATCGCCAAAACAGTGATTTTCATGCCGTCAAGCTTATCGGCTTTACCCTCCTCCTGCGCGTTAATCAGCTCGGAGATGCGGGCAATGCCCTTGTTTATCTGTTTCGCGACAGCTTCGTAGGCAAGCATGGGATGACCGCTCAAATAAAGCTCGGTCACCTCCTTCTCCATGGCGAGCAGGGTTTTCTGCGGATACTCCTCTACATCAGGGAGTGCAGGCTCGGGCATGGAGGCTTGAGGCAGGTCGAAAAATCCGAGCTGACCGTCAATAGTGCCGTTTCGCTTGGAGGTCACATCGGAGAGTACAGTATTCAGCGACTCGAGCATTTGCCGCCTGTTTTTCGCAAGGCTGTCCATCGCGCCGCTCTTGATGAGGCTTTCGATAGCGCGTTTGTTTATCTCCTTGCCGTTTAGGCGTTCGCAGAAGTTGTAAAACGACTTGTATTTCCCTCTCCTCTCGCGTTCCTCGATAAGTCCGTTTATCATGCCTCTGCCGAGGTTCTTGATAGCGAGCAGTCCGAAGCGGATGCTGTCGCCGTTAACTGTAAATCTCAGGCTGCTCTCGTTGACATCGGGGGGGAGTACCTTTACTCCCATCCGCTGGCACTCCGCCATATAGGCGGATATTTTTGAACGCCTGTCGAGTACGCTGGTAAAAAGCGCGGACATATACTCCTGCTTGTAGTTGCACTTTAGAAACGCGGTTTGATAGGCGATTACGGCGTATGCCGCCGCATGGCTCTTGTTAAACGCGTACTCCGAAAAGACCTGTATCTGGGAGAAGATAGCCTCCGCAACGTCTTTAGGTACTCCGCGCCTAACCGCGCCGTCAACGATGATATTGCCGTTTTCGTCGCTCAGACCGTTAATGAATACCTCCCGCTCACGCTCCATCTCGGAGTGCTTCTTCTTGCTCATGGCGCGACGCACCAAATCTGCCCTCCCGAGGGAGTAGCCCGCAAGCTCGCGGCAAATCTGCATTACCTGCTCCTGATAGACAATACAGCCGTTTGTCACCTTCAGTATGCCCTCCAAAAGCGGGTGGGAGTAGGTTATCAGCGCGGGATTGTGCCTGTTTTCTATATATTTCGGGATAGACGCCATAGGACCGGGGCGGTAGAGGGAGATAACGGCTATCAAATCCTCAATGCTTTCGGGTATAAGCTGTGTGAGGACGCGCTTTATCCCCTCCGATTCAAACTGGAAAACACCCTCGGCAAAGCCGTTCGAGAGCATCTCGAATACTCCCTTGTCGTCCATATCGATTTTGTTTATGTCGAAATCGGGGTTTTGCAGACGTATCATGTCGGCGGTGTCCTCTATCACGGTGAGGTTTCGTATGCTGAGGAAATCAATCTTGAGCAGTCCCAGATGCTCGAGAGTATTCATGGGGTACTGCGTGACCACCGCGTCGTCGTTCTTCGCGAGGGGGACGTAGGTGTCAACAGGGTTGTCGGTTATGACTACTCCCGCCGCGTGCTTTGAGGCGTGGCGCGGCATTCCCTCCACCTTTAACGCCATGTCCACAAGACTGCGTATCTGCATATCGGATTCATACAGAGATTTAAGCTCTAAGGAGATTTTGAGTGCCTTATCGAGGGTCATTTTCAGCTCCTCCGGCACAAGCTTTGCCACTCTGTCGGCTATGTTGTAGGGGATATTCATCGCCCGCGCCACATCTCTGATAGCGGCACGCGCCTTTAGTGTGCCGAAGGTCACTATCTGCGCCACATGGTCGTCTCCGTACTTTTTCACTACATAATCTATGACCTTCCATCGAAGCTCGTCGCTGAAATCTATGTCAAAATCGGGCATACTGATGCGTTCGGGATTTAAGAACCGCTCGAACAGCAGTCCGAACCTTATCGGGTCGATTGCCGTAATTCCCATGCAGTACGCCGCAAGGCTTCCCGCTCCCGAACCGCGTCCCGGACCTACCGGAATCTTGTTGTTCTTGGCATAGCGGACAAAGTCGTTTACTATGAGGTAGTAGTCAACATATCCCATTGAGTTTATGGTGGATAGCTCATACTCCAGCCGCTGAGTGACCTCCTCGGCAGGGTTCTCCCCGTAATGCTCATGCAAGCCCGCAAAGCACAGCTCCCTGAAATACTCGTAGTGTTCCCTGCCATCGGGTACGTCAAAGCGGGGGAGCTTGGTTTCTCCGAACACAAACTCCACGTTGCATCGCTCGGCTATTTTCGCCGTGTTTTCGATTGCCTCGGGGTAGTCTGGCACGAGCTGCGCCATCTCCTCCTCCGACTTTAGGTAGAACTCGTCGGAGGGGAAGCGAAAGGCGTCGGGGTTCGTGATAACGTCTTTAGTCTGTATGCACAGCAAAACCTCGTGCATCTTGGCGTCTGCTCGGCTTATATAGTGGCTGTCGTTGGTCACGACAAGCGGAATACCCGTCTCCCTCGAGATACGCGCCAAGCCGTCGTTTACCACTAACTGCTCGTGCATCGAGTGGTCCTGCATTTCGAGGTAGTAGTTGTTCTCCCCGAAGAGAGTTCTGTAGTAGAGGGCAGCCGCCTTCGCCGCCTCATAGTTATCCCTCGAAAGAGAACGTGCGACCTCTCCGGCAAGGCAGGCGGAGAGTGCTATCAAGCCGCCGTGATACTGCTCTAAAAGCTCCCTGTCCACTCTCGGCTTCATGTAGAAGCCCTCAGTCCACGCGAGCGACACCAGCTTGCAGAGGTTCTTGTAGCCCTCGTAGTCCTTGCACAGCAGAACCAGATGAAAGCTCTCGTTCTCCTTGCTGTGACCTCGGTCAAAGCGGGAGGTGTTAGCGACGTACACCTCACAGCCTATTACGGGCTTTATGCCCTGTGCCTTCGCCTGCTCGTAGAAATCAATTACGCCGTACATTACTCCGTGGTCGGTTATGGCGATGGCGGTCTGCCCCATTGCCTTTGCCGCCGAAACCATCTCGGGAATACGGCAAGCTCCGTCAAGCAGGCTGTATTCGCTGTGTACGTGCAGATGTACAAATCCCTTCACCGTATTCACTCCTTCTTCTGTAGTTGTTCGCTGTAGTCTATCAGCTTTTTGAGGCGGTGGTTAATCTGGCTCCTCGTGACAGTGCCCGAAAACTGAGCGCACATATCGCTCAGCGTCATTTCGGGATTCTCAAGCCGGAGAAGGGCGACCTCGTACAGCTCCTTAGGCAGGGAGGACAGCCCCTTGTGCTTTTCGATTATTCTGATTGCCTCCGTCTGCCGAACGGAGGCGTTTACCGTTTTTTGTATGTTTGCGTTATCACAATTAACCATTCGCTGAGTTAAATTATTGCGGTTTCTCTCCTCTATTATAGTCCGTATTGCTTCTGCGGCGTTTTTCGCTCCGATAAGGCTCATTATCTTTTCGATACATTCCGCACTCTTAAAATAGACGACATATATTGATTTCCTCACCAAAGTTCCCGCCGGCATATTCATCCCCGAGAGCAGCTCCGCCAAGTCGCCGCAGAGCTGTTTGTGCTGAGGGACAAATTCCAGATGATAACTGCTCCTCGGCTCGCTTATGTTGCCGCAGGCTATGAACGCGCCTCTCAGGAAAGCCGATTTGCAGCAGTCGTTTTCCATTATATCAAAATTGATTCTGGAGTTTATCTCCCTGCCCGAATAGCCGAAAGCGGTCATGACCTTCACTCTGTCGGCTTCGTATGGAATCGAAACTAAGTAGATGTCATGCTCCGCAGTCTTAGGCTTTATGAAATCGACCATAACTCCGCAAACGGAGCTTATGGATTCTGAGATATACCGCGCTACATACTCATGCTTAGTGCGGTAAACAGCCTTGTTTTTCGTCAGCAAATGCGAAAAAATCATCAGCCCGTAGACCTCCGATTTTTTACAGCAAGTATTATCGTTACAGGCACTTCGCAGTGTAAGCTCCTTTTTCGTCTGAGATGAAAAAGACACTGAGCAATCACTCCCTATCGTCTGTCTTTATCTCTGTGAGTAATTATCACTCGTTTGACATTTTCGCGCAGATGCTGACCTACCGATTCGGCTATAGCTACAGAACGATGCCGCCCGCCTGTGCAGCCGATTCCGACTACCAGACGTGTCTTTCCCTCGGTTATGTAGAGGGGGATGAGGTAGTCGAGCATATCGTTGAGCTTTTCTATGAAACCTTCGACCTGAGAGTTGTCTAAAACAAAATCGCGAACCGCCTCGTCAAGCCCCGTAAGCTCGCGCAGAACCTCGCTGTAGTAGGGATTGGGGAAGCAGCGTACATCGAACATCAAATCCGACTCGTGGTGACTGCCGTACTTAAACCCGAAGGACACCACATTGACCATGAAGGACGAGCTTCCCGTGTAGGAAAACATTTCCTCCACCTTCTTTTTGAGTTCGGAGGAAGATAGCTGAGTTGTGTCGATGATGTAGTCCGCCTCGCCTCTCGCCGGCTGGAGGAGCACTCTCTCCGCCTCCACGGCGTCGTTTATCGACCGATTGTACTTGTCGGCAAGGGGGTGCTTGCGGCGCGTCTCCTTATATCTGTTTATCAGCGTCTCAGTCGCGCAGTCAACATACAGAAGGCGGAACTTCTTCTTCTGCGCCTTGAATTTTTTGATTTCATCGGCAAGGCTGGCGAACATATCTCCGCCGCGTATGTCCGTTACTACGGCTACATTGTCGATGCCGTTGTTGGCGACACACAGCTCGTGGAACTTGCCTATAAGCATGGGAGGCACGTTATCTACGCAGAAGTATCCTATATCCTCAAGCGAGTCTATTACTCTCGACTTGCCCGCTCCCGAAAGTCCTGTAATTATTAAGAAATCCATTTTCCATCATGCCTTTCACATCCGTGTCAAAAAGAACACACAAACCCGTTTGTTGAAACCATTTTGTGGAGCTAAGCCTATCTGCTCAGCTTATCACTTTTATCTCGCACTCAAGCAGTACTCCCGTCTCCCGTTGCACGGTCTGCTGTATGTGCCGCACCAATTCGAGTACGTCCTTGCAGGTTGCGCCGCCTGTGTTGACTATAAAGCCGGAGTGCTTTACACTGACCTGTGCCCCGCCTACAGAGCAGCCTTTCAGCCCGCACTGCTCTATCAAAGCTCCCGCGAAGTACCCCTCCGGTCGCTTGAACACACTGCCCGCCGATGGCATTTCGAGAGGCTGCTTATCTACTCGCCTTTGCATGATTTCCTTCATTTTGGAGAGTATCTCTTCCCTGTCTCCCGAACAAAAGTCAAATGAGGCGGAGCATATAATAAGATTCTTGCCGCCGAAAAAGCTGTGGCGGTAGGACATATCCATGTCGGCAACCGAAATGGATAGGAGCTGACCGCTCTCGTCCATATACTCGCAGGAAGCGACCGCGTCCTTCATCTCCCCGCCGTAAGCACCCGCGTTCATGTAGATTGCGCCGCCGACTGAGCCGGGGATTCCGTAGGCAAACTCCAGCCCCGACAAGCCGCTCTCCGCCGCCGTTCTGCACAGCTTGGAGAGAAGCACGCCCGCGCCGCACACAATGCGCGTACCCTCGGTTCTGATGGAGGAAAACTCGCCTGTGAGCCTGAGTACTGCTCCTCTTATGCCTTCGTCCGACACGAGGATGTTGCTCCCGTTGCCGAGAATGGTGGTTTTCACCTCATTCTCCCGAAGGAGACGCACTGCCCTGCTCAAATCGGCGGCTGAGCCTACCTCCAGCAGGAGGTCGGCTGCTCCTCCTATTTTGAATGAGGTGTAGCCGCACATTTTTTCGTTATACCGCACCGAGAAGCCCATAGCTTCAAGCTGCCTGCCGACAGCGGAAATATTGCCCATGATACCGCCCCCAATACTCTCAATTTAAGTACACCCCTAAACGTATTTGTGGAGGCAGGACGCGCCGATTCTTCCCGCATCATTTTTATGCTTTGCTATAACCACTTTGCAAGGGATTATTTTAACATTCTCATCTTTAAGTGCCTTGTGGGCAAACTGCTCGTTGTTGATAATCTCATTGATAGGCTCAAGAAGATACTTCTCATCTTCATTACTCATTCCTCCGCCGATACAGAGAACCTCAGGCTGAAAGATAGCAATTATATTCATTAAACCGCAGGCTACATATTTTATGTACTCGTCTACAACTTCTTTCGCCACTTCATCACCTTGCTTCATAGCTTTAAATGCGGTTTTTCCATCAACCTTACCGATTGTTCCGGCAATTTCCCACATGAGAGAATCACGATTTTTTTTCATTGCCTCTTTTGTCTTCTCAATAATAGCAGATGCGGAAGCATATCGTTCAAAACAGCCCTTTCTCCCGCAGTTGCACTTTATTCCGTTATACTGAATAACCATGTGTCCGACTTCTCCGCCGATAAGGTTAGAGCCGCTGTAAAGCTTGCCGCCGATAATTATTCCTCCTCCGACACCTGTGCCGAGGGTCACGCAAACTGCGTTTGTCTTACCTTTTGCCTCTCCAGCCACAAACTCTCCGACAACTGCGGCATCCGCGTCATTGCAAAGGAATACCTTCTTCCCTATCTTCTTTTCTATCTCATTTGCCAATGGGAAATTGTTTAAATTTAAATTTCCCGCAAATACCACTATTCCGTCCGCTCTGTTTATAGCTCCCGGACTGCCTACTCCCACTGTTTCTATTTCATCCCATGTAATGCCCGCGCTTTCAATCGCCTCGTTGCACGCTTTGACTATATTGCTGACAATAATGTCCGCATCCTTATTGGCGGGTATACCGGCACCCGAACCTTTTGACACCTGCGTTTTAGCCTCTCCGCGCGCTATTATGGTGTATTCTTCGCCATTTTCTTTAACTACGCCTACCTTGATGTCTGTTCCTCCGAGGTCTACTCCTAAATTATACTTACCCATACAAATTTCCTCCTTGATTTTTGTTTATACTAAAATATATCCCAATCGGCCTTCTGCTCCTTCGGCTCATCGTCAATCTCCATGCCGAGACTTCGGAGCAGTTCGTGTGCCGCGTTGTAGCCCATCTTCTTCTGCCTGTTGTTCATCGCCGCAACCTCGATGATTATCGCCAGATTTCGCCCCGGCTTAATCGGTATAGTCAGGAGCGGGAGCTTGTTTCCGAGAATTTCAGTGTACTCGTTGTCGATGCCCATGCGGTCGTACATCTTCGCGGCGTCCCACACCTCCATATTGATGACGAGGTCGATTTTCTCCGTAATCTTTACCGCTCCCACACCGAATATGCGGCGAGCGTTGATTATGCCGATTCCCCTAAGCTCGATAAAATGCCGTATGTTGTTCGGAGCTGAGCCGACCAGCGTCTTATTCGAAACCTTCCTAATCTCAACTGCGTCGTCGGCAATCAGGCGGTGTCCTCTCTTTATCAGTTCAATCGCCGTCTCGCTCTTTCCAACTCCGCTGTCGCCTACGAGGAGGACGCCCTCGCCGTACACCTCAACAAGAACGCCGTGGCGTGTAACTCTTGGGGCAAGCTCGACATTGAGGTACGCCACAAGCGCGGAGATGAACTGGCTCGTGTACTCCGATGTGCGAAGTATCGGCATACCGTATTTTACGGCGGCTTTTATAAGCTCGGGGAACGGCTGTATGTCGCGCGTGAGGATTACTCCCGGCGCGCCCTTCGATATAAGCTTATCGAGAGCGTCCTGCCGCTCCTCCTCTGTGTAGCCCTGTAAGAACGACTGCTCTGTTCGTCCTATGACCAGCAGGCGTTTGTTGTCGTAGAAATCGAGGAAGCCCGTCAGTTCAAGTCCCGGGCGGTTGATTTCGCTCGAGGAGATGAGTATCGTCACCGGATCGCGCGGCATTTCAATTATCTCAAGAGAAAACTCCTTAATTATCTGCTCTGCAGTTACAGTGAATGTCTGCGCCATACTGCACATCCCTTCATAAAAGATTGCATCGGAGTATATCCAATTTTACTGCTCTGCTGATTATTATATAACAAAATAACGACTAATTAAAGTCTTATTTTCAAAATAAGTACATAGCTTGAATATTTATCCTTTTTTCTGTAAAAACTTACCACGAGCAGTAAATTAACTATACCAAAAGGCGGTGTTCCCTATGTCTATACGAGGCAGGTTTGAGCAGTGGATTGAAGCTCCCCGAAAAAATGAGCCGCTGTGCAGCGAGCAGTCGAGGTTTGATATAAGCAAGGAGTACAATCAGCCCGTGTTCACCGGCTCTGGCGGCTACGAAAAGAATCTCGACTATATAAAGGCGTTAATCGGCATAAACGAGGATATATTTATCCGCGAAATTTCCCTCCCCGACGGGCGAAAGGCGTCTGTCGTCATGGTGGAGGGAATGTACGACAAAAGAGTTGTGGAGCAAACCATACTCTTCACTGTAAAGACCGCAGACAAATTGGAGCAGGAGGAACAGGAGGAGGGAGAAAGCGACATCTCTCAGCTGTTCAGCAACGAAAGAATTGTGCCTGAAACAAGCCTGTCGAAATCCTACCTCCTCATGCTGTCGGGCGACCCTATGCTTGTCGCGGAGTACGAACCGACCGTCTTCAACATAAGCTCCCGCTATATCGTCGGCAGAGGAGTGGAGCAAAGCCCGAACGAAGGCTCTATCCGCGCTCCCCACGAGTCGTTCTGCGAGACGCTGCGCCTCAACACCGCGCTTCTGAGGAAGAGAGTGTCCGACCCGAACCTCACTATCGAAAATATGTCCGTAGGGCTTCGTTCTCACACTGCCGTGTGCGTCTGCTACATCACGGGCGTTACCAATATGAAAATTGTCGAGGACGTAAAGGAGCGGATACGCAACGTAAATACCGACATTGTGGGCGACGCGGGCAAGCTCGAGCAGCTGATTGAGGAAAATCCCTACAGCATTTTCCCCGAGTACGACGGAAGCGAGCTGCCCGACAAGGTGGCGGGGGCATTGTGCGAGGGACGCGTAATCGTCATGGCGGACGGAAGCCCATTCGCACTGATACTGCCGACTACACTTCTCTCCATGCTGCAGGTAAACGAGGACAACTACCACCGCTGGAGCTACACGATTTTAGTGAAA
Organism: Oscillospiraceae bacterium; assembly: GCA_031262985.1. Classification (GTDB taxonomy): domain Bacteria; phylum Bacillota; class Clostridia; order Oscillospirales; family Acutalibacteraceae; genus JAISGQ01. Next base: position 14,184 of record JAISGQ010000051.1, on the reverse strand, counting down.
GTACTCAGGATTTTAGGCGTTCTGATTTCCATCTATCTCCCTTCACTGTATATATGCGCTGTGTCATTCAACTCGAATATCCTCCCTCTGGAGCTTCTGATTTTCACATATTTAAACCGTATCAGCGTACCCTTTGTCGCAGTAGTGGAGATTCTCCTCCTCGAGGGGACTATGGAGTTCCTTCGCGAGGCGAACACGCGAATGCCCTCAAAAATCGGCACTGCGCTCTCGATTGTCGGCGGTATAATTATCGGAGACGCAACTATCAGGGCGGGAATTGTAAGCCCACTGCCGATTATAGTGGTCGCCCTCTCCACGATAGCAAGCTACGTCATACCCGCCTGCTCTCTCTCGAATACCTTCCGTTTGATTAAGTATTTCCAGATACTTATGTCGGCGTCTTTGGGATTATTCGGGTTTCACATAGGAGTTATCATCACTGTTTCACAGCTGGCGGTAAAGGAATCGTTCGGAGCTTCGTTCCTCGCGCCTGTTTCTCCTATTGAGAAGAAAACCGCGTTCGCCTACATCCTTCAGCTGCCGACAAGGCTGAGAAACTTCCGACCTAAGCACCTCAATCCGATAGATCATAAATCATCATAGCTCACACAGAAAGGAATGTTCCGAAAATGGAAAATACAGCCTCGGCAAATGCAACCTCATCAAGCGAAAAATACAGCATTTCGGCATATCAGTATTTTTCCGTCATTTTGTTTTCCGGACTTTTCGGAATAAACCTGTACCCCACTCTCCTCACAGCGGAGATTAACAGAAACTGGTTAGCCGCGCAGATTCTTTCCATACTGTGTGCCGTTGCTTCAATAGCCCTCGTCCTCTTCCTATTTAAGAAAACAGGAGCAAAAAGTTTTCGCGATTTGTGCCGCATGGTACTCGGGGAAAAAGCAGGCAGCGTACTGCTATGGCTAATCGGCATACATCTGATTTCAAGCTCAGTGGTCATACCGACTATTCAGATAGAGTCGATTACCGCCTATGTTATGCGGCTCACCCCGCTTGTTGTGATTATGGGACTGTTTGTCCTCTGCGCTGTGGTCATGGTGCAGAAGGGACGCTTCCAAATATCGAAAACAGCGGAGATATTTTGTCCTATCGTTATTATGATATCGCTCGTTTTGCTGATAATTATGACAAGCTCGATAAATCCTCTGGAGCTTCGTGTACTCATGCAGCCGGACGAGGACGGATTTTTCCTCCAGTTTATCAATTCGTTCTCCTCCTTCTCCTCCATTGAGCTGATTTTCTTTTTTATGGGAGACTTAAAGTTCAAAGAAAAACGAGAAAAGACTACATTTATAGCGGTCGCGCTTCTGTCTGTGCTTCTGCTGACTATGTTTATCTGCGAAACTGGGATATACACGATTGACGGAATATCGCACATTGCCTCTCCTACCATAGAAATGCTAAGGATTGTTAATATTAAAAACGTAAGTTTCTTTGAACACGGAAGCACGTTTCTGGCGGGAGTAAAAATAGTCAACAACACGCTCTTCCTCTCTATAATGATGTACTGTATTTACTCCTGCTTCTCAAAGAAGGATTACTCGAAAACATTCCCAAAAAGCTCATGGCTGTACGGTGCGTTTGTTGTTGCGGGGATGCTTTTCGTCTACAAATTCAATCTCATGAAACCGCTCAAGCAAATGATTGTCTATTCTCAGATGGGGATTCTTTTCGTTGTAGTTCCGCTGCTGCTCATCATCTTCATCATTCGCGGTTTTTCAAAGAAAGGCAAGGAGGCGAAGACTAATGCTCAAACGAATTAGACGCGCAGTTGCCGCGATACTGTCATTTTCACTCATGTTCCTGTGCTGCGGCTGCTGGGACATGACCGACTCCATGGACAGAATTATCGTAGTCGGCATAGGCGTGGACACGACCACCACCGAGGGACTGTACGATTTCACCTTCCAGTTTCTCTACCCCAAGGCGTCGGCGTGGGAGCTCAATGCCACATCCTTCAAATTTGTCAACACCACTGTAAAGGCGCGTTCCTTGTCACTCGCGCAGAGAGAACTTCTCAAGAATTTCGATGCCTCGACTACATTTGAACAACTCCGGACGGTTGTTATAGGGCGTGATATGTCTAAGGAGAATTTCGAAAAGGTTATTGAGGAGCTTTTCAAGGAGAACAGCACGAGGAAGAAAAGTCTCGCTGTAGTATCGGATGAAAAGGCGAAGGATCTGATACTCAACAATGATATTGAAATGGATTCATGCATAAGAATCAGTGAAATTATCACACAGTATATGGTTCGCGGAGACGGCGTTCTCCCCTCCTTCAACATCCAGCAGCTGTACATTGCTCTCGAGAATAATCTCGATTTTTTCCTCCTCAATTTGAGTGATTACAGTACAGATAATTTCTCCGCAAACGGAGATGTTCTATCCGAAACTGACACTTCGCACGATGATGAAAAGGCTCTTTTTATCACTGGTTTAAGCTATTTTAAAGGAGGCAAGCTCTACGGAATGTTGGGCAATACCGAACTTGAAATAGCACGCCTTATTTCGGGAAAACAGAGCGACGGATATATGTCGTTCGATAATTACAACAACGTAATATGCTACGCGATTACAAAATCCAACTGCCGCAGATATATTACTTTCAAGGACGGTTTGCCTTATTTTCATATGTATATAACATTGGACTGCGATATAATTGACTCCCAATTAAAATATGAAACCGATACGGAATTTAAGAAAATGGAGGCTCTGATAATCCAAAATCTCACCGACAACATAAACAGCCTCATCAACTACAGTCAGGAGAACTCCTGCCCTGAGCTTCTCGCCTTTCAGAGCGAAATGAGGCAGGCACACGCGAAATGGTTCGACGACCACCCCGATTACTGGGCGAATCAATACAAAGACGCGGCGGTGGAGTGCAGTATCGAATGCACTGTCAATACCTTCTCCTACACCGCGTGATGAAGTTGCTTATACTAAATTAACTATACGTTTTATATTAGGCGGTGTTGACACAAGTGTACAACGCCGCCTAATACTGCTTTGCGGTAAAGCCGAAAATATCGGAGGTTTTGACCTTCGATATTTTTGTTATAGTTAAGTCATTATAAACTTTGAAAAAATTTTTAAAAAAGACTTGACAATATATATATATATATATAATAAAAACCGAAATATTTTATCGGGAATTATCGTGATTTATGTCGAGTACTGCGGAAACCCAGCCGCGTAAAGTGCTTGAAATTTAGGTGGTGTTCTTATGGCAACATAAGTCAATATTAAAGTTGTACAGATAAACAGCGGATATGCCAACGCAGCAATCACGTAAATAGGAGCAATAATAATACATCAGAGAGGTGGATACGATAAAATGAAGCAGATACCTGAACTGTCCGAGCATATTTTGAATTCCTTTGTCAATCAACTTGAAAGTGGGTTTGATTGGGAAATAGAAGAAAGTGTGGAAAACAAGATAAAATGCGGAGTTCTATTAATGGAGTCCGCCTTAGGAATTGGCGGCGACAACAGTTATCATAATGATATCATAGATGATTATGCAGAAGCCGAATGGCAGGAGTACGGCAAGAAGCATTTTTGGTACAGAGACAATGTTAAGGAGATTATTAAGAGCGTAGGAGCCATTGTAATATTACAAACTTCAACATTCTTTATTGCATCTCTCTTTGGGGCGTTTGACGGGCTGTTTGACCTCGCACCTTATATTTCTTTTATTCTGCCTATAATTCCAATCACATCACTAATAATGTACACTTCCAGAATAAAAAACAGGAAACAAGTGATTGTAGCCGACGCGAAAAATGCCGCAAAAAGATTTAATGATGATGAATTAATTAAGCATTGTCCGTCGTTTCTGTGTTACTCATTCAGGTTTTTACCCTATCTAACCAATATAGCACTTAAAATGGGGGTAGACCCGATAGAAGCTAAGATTGGTTTAGGTCGTGTAAGCGGTGGAGGCAGTACGTTTATTGGGTCTGGTGTCGGTCCAGATATTGTTTTCACTGGAATCAGCAAAATAAGAGCGGCAAGTGAGAATGCAAAGATAAATGATCGAATTGAAGATTTGGAGTTTTATTCTTTTTATAATAATATTGCAAATTATTTCAACCAAAATATATCAGCGAAAACAAGCTTGAAAGCTTAAAGCATTGATGGATTATGGTGAAAATTTGTGCGGTTTTCGCCTGTGGAGGCTTAATTGTTTGGGAGTTAATTTAGTATACTTTGCAGCAAAGCCGAAAATATCGGAGGTTTTGACCTCCGATATTTGTTTTTTTCTCCTCATGGGAGTATCTGTTTCGCAATTTAGTGCGAACGAAAAATGTCTTAAAGTCAGCCGAAAGGCTGACTTTAAGACATTTTAGTATGAGATAAATGCTGAAAAAATTCAAAAGAAAAGAACTGATTGATTAGATGATGCGGATACTATACTAAATTAACTATAAAGTTAACTCGCTGAGAACTTCTGCTTGGTCTGATTGATTTTCTGCTCCTCCACCTGCTGCATAGGATACCAGCCCATTTCCGCCATTTTGCAGTAAATCTGATTCTGGACATCCATGCAGTCTCTCAGAGCATCGTCAAATGTGCTGTGAACATTCGCCGTTGAGGACTCTATCGTACCGTGCATAAGCAGGTCGCACTGGCTTTTCACATTGGTAAGCACTGTGCTCATTATTGTCTTGTCATCCATGATTTTATTTCCCCTTTCGTTGTTTAGCCGAGAAGTGAGTAAAACGTCCCGAAGTACTGCTGGTGCTTTGATGAAAGCATTGTCAGGAAGGATTTCAGCTCAGTGTTCTGAACCTGATTTGAGAACTCCGAACACGCGGTCTGCATAACCTTCTCGTGTGCCAACACATCCTCGATATAAAGTAATTCCTTAGATGTCATGTTTTTTCCTCTCTTTCATAAAAATATTCTCAGCGTTACATCATTTTGTTACGCTGAGAATATTATGTGTATTTTATTTCCTTATATTCACTCTGCCGAATAATCCGTGTTAAGACAACGCAGATTAAGCAACAGCAGAATCCGACTCAGACTCGGACTCGGGCTCAGACCCCTCCTGTGAATATGCCTCCAAGGCTTCGACAAGTGCTTGGTATTTATCAACAAATTTTCCTGTTGTTTCACTGTTGCTAACGGAGTATGAGTTATAGCTGCCGCTTGGATCTACTGCCATATCATAGAAATCGCAGTACACCGAATACAAATCATTTACAGCATAGCAAATAAGCCCTAATCTATTCTCTTCACCGACCTCTTCAGGCACGTTTTCCACAAACGAAAATATTGCATCAATCTCAGCCTTGCTTATTCCCGAATTTGCAATCTCTTCGCTCTTATCCGACTTAGCTTTCCCTATAGCCGCGTTAATATCTGCGCCGTGTTTGTCATCATATATATTTTCGCGCCAATATTGCTGTATTGTATCAACTACGTCCTCAATCACTACTCCTGCGTTAATAACTTTTTCGGCGAAAAGATTAGCACGCTCTACATATGTCTCCTCAGCTTGTGCAGCTGCTTTAGCCGCAGCTTCAGCGGCTTCCTGAGCTTCTCTTTCGGCTTTCGCCTCCAACAGGGAGTTGGTAACTATTCCGCCTACCACCGAAAGCACAATAACCAAAGCGGCAACAGAAATTGCTATATTGCGTTTTTTCTTATTTGAAAGAATATCAAGGGCGATAGATTTTATCTTATCTATAATTGAGGTCAAGGGAGAGCTTTTTACCGCCTGCCCGCATTCCGGACAAAATTTCCGCTCCGGCTTCAATTGCGCGCCGCATTTTTGACAGATATTTGCTGATTTTGCGGCATCTTTGCGAGTTCCGCAAAGATGGCAGAACTCTTGCTGTTCGCTTAAGGATGCACCGCATTTTGAGCAAATCGTTTCAGAAGGCACAACTTGCTCCTCCTCCTGCTCGGAACAATCCTGTGCGGCACAGCCTCCGTTCTCCTCCCAGCAGGCGAGGTGGTGGGGAGTGTTGCACGAGGGACAAACCTTCACCTCGTCTTCCTGCCCAATCTCCTCATTGCATACAGGACAAATTGCTCCAATGTACTCATCCATGTTGTTTTCCTCCTAATTTTAATTTGCAGCAGTTCTGCTTGGCTGAAAATTGAATCTTTACTATTTTTGAGAAGGTTATTTTTGGTATCATACTGCAAATCCCTCTAAAAACAGACAATTTTCGTCTAGATGATACCACAAACAGGAAGTTATTGCAATACATTTTGAGCAATATTGTTATTAATTTATGCTAACTTTAGTATATCTGATTAACGCATAAAAATTTTGGAAATACCATATTCCTTATTCCTGCAAATATACCTTAATCAACGTATAATTTTCTCCATGACATAGTCGTCCATCACCATGCCGTTTCCGATGTCCGCGCACTTCTCCTCCCGCACAAAGAAGCCCTTGTGCTTATATATGTCGATAGTAGTTTGGTTGTTCTTGTTGACCGTGAGGTAGACGGCACGCAGTCCGTTTTCTCTGCAAATACCTTCGAGGAGGTCAAAAGCCTCGCTTGCGATTGACCTGCCGCGCATCTCCTTTTTCACATAAAGCTTGCTGAGAAAGAGCTTGCTCTCCTCCTTCACATAGCCTGTGTAACCGCTGAGTACGCCGCCTGAGTATATCAGATTGTAGGTGTAGCCGCCCTCAGCTATCTGCTTTGTTATGGCAGGGGCAGACTGGAATTTCTCCACCATGTAATCTACCTGCTCGTATGTGATGATTCCGGGGAAATGCTCATGCCATATCTCGTCGGCAAGACGGGCGAGAAGCTCTATCTGCTCACTGCTTTCTACTGTGACAAATTCTATATTGCTGTAACTCAATTTTAACAACTCCTTAAAAAAGAAGCGGGAGTATCAGCTACTGCGGCAATACCGCACTGACACAACCGCTTCCCTCTAAAATATGTGTACTATCCGAAGTAACGTCGTTAGGAGTATAATTAAAACTCCTTAGCGTCCTTTGCCGTGAGGGCGATAATCGTCTCCTCAGCGTATTTGCTCTCCTCGCCGCCAACGCCGTAGACGAAGAAGTCGCCCTTAGCTGTCTTGTAGAGAACCTCCTCATAGCCGAGAGGGTCGCCGAAAAAGCTGACGGTGTTTCTCTTGACCTCGGTTGCGGTTTCTGTATTGTATGTTTTTTTGTTAATGACTTTCTTCATGGTAATTTGTTCCTCCCTTTTATTAATCCATGGTATTATTATACACCACGAATGAGGAGATAACAATATTTTTCGGGAAAACCTACCTTTCAGACAGTAATTTAAAAATTTTAATGAGATTTCACAACATTTTGCACACAAATAGCAGTGCGTAAGCCTGTCTTGCGACACGAGTAACGGAGCAATACACTAAATTAACTTGAAAACAATCAAGCCTCCACGGGCGAAAACCGCACAAATCAAAGCTTTTCGCCCGTGTTTTCTTGGCGTTTTCTAAGTTAATTAACTATACACCCGTTAAGCCTCACGAATGGCAGGTATAAACCCTCCTTTTAGCCCGTGTTGCAGCATGAAAAGAGGTTCGTCCGCATAAAGCAGACGAACCTCTTCTGTTCATTTCAATGATCGCAAAAGGGCAATATATATTAGCCTTCTTCTCTCATCTTAGCATAGCACTCGCTGCAATAAACAGGACGAGAGTCACGCGGTCTGAATGGAACCTTAGCTACGCCGCCGCATGATGCACATGTAGCATCAAACATCTCGCGCTCCTGTCTTCCACCGTTCTTTCTTGCGTCGCGGCAGCCCTTGCATCTCTGGGGCTCGTTTACGAATCCCTTCGCTGCGTAGAACTCCTGCTCACCGGATGTGAACACGAATTCCTCACCGCAATCCTTACAAATGAGAGTCTTGTCTTCGTACATTGTTTTTACCTCGCTTTGGATAATAATAAATTTCGCCCACGGACGGTAACTACCCGCCAAGTCCTGATCCCGCATCGTTAGAAACACAAATGAGAATGCATAAACCTAATTTTAATATCAAGGGCATATATGCTCAATATCCTTCCGCCAAGCAGCAGGACACTAAAACCAAAATGAAACAGAACCGAAAATCGCCTATGTAGCAAGCTTTACTCCAGCACCTGAACCTATCCCCGCACGAGCCGCACACCTACACGCCTGCATGAGCCTTCTCACCTGCACCTGCCTTACTCCCACGCACCCGAAGCCTTGCCCCTCTCCCCACCCCATCAGCAGGAGTAGTCGGAGAGTGCCGAGCGGAGTTTCCTCCTCGCTCTCTGCAATGCGTTGTCCACCGATTTTTCGGGGATAACCAGCATAGCCGCAACCTCGGAGTAGGAATAGCCGGAAAGATAGAGCATGAAGATTCTCCTCTCGTTTCCTGAGAGGACGGAATCGACTTTTCTGAGAATACTGTCAGCCTCGAGCCGCGAAAACATCGTTGCCTCGGGATTCCCGTCCTCCGCCGCGGCATCTAAGCCCTCGAAGGAGACCGAATCGGTCAGCACGCGGTGCTTCCTCCTGTTCGCCGAACGAACAGCGGAAATCAGCCTGTTCTCCATACAATGGGAGGCGTAGGTCTTAAACTGCACCGACAGGCTTTCGTTAAAGCTGTCAGCGGCGCAGAACAACGCCAGCTTGCACTCCTGAATCAAATCATCCGAATCGACAGACGCTCCCGAAAAGAGACGCGCCTTCTTATTAATAAGACTGTCGTACCTTGAAAGCAGCACATCAAAGGACTCCTCACTGCCCTGCTTCATCTGAGCTACGAGTGTTTCATCATCAACTGAAGACTGCAAAACACCACCTCATCTGACATGATTCATGAATAGAATACACCTAAAAATCCGATATGTCAATACAAATATATGAAACGCACAAAAAACTTTTTTAAGAACTCCCAATTTTTCCGAAATTTTCACAATTCTACAAAATACGCGCAGGAATATATACTAAATTAACTCCCTAACAATCAAGCCTCCGCGGGCAAAAACCGCACAAATCAAGGCTTTTTGCCCGTGTTTTCTTGTTGTTTTCTAAGTTAATTAACTATAGCAATATAGCAAAAATTCACAGGGCAGACAAATCCGCCCTGTGAATGAATCTTCTATACTACGCCTCTCCCGAAGCTGCGCGTGAGAGGTGCCGCTTGTCCTTCTTGTGCCATACTCCCGACATAATGTACACCATGAGTATGATGGAAGTACCCACTGTCGCGAGCGGTACGCCGTAGCCTATTCCCTCAAGTCCCATACCCATATACTGCGAGAACAGTATGGCGATAGGCACGCGCAGTATGACCGCGCTGAGCATATTGCTTATCATTGAGAGGGTAGTTTTGCCTATCCCGTTGACGAAATTTGTTGCACAAAACACAAACGGAACAACAAGCAAATCGTAGGAGCAAGCCTTCATGTACTCAACACCGTACTCCACTACCTTCGGACTTTCGTCCGATATAAAGCCTATCAGCTTGTCGGGTATAGTCTGGAAGAGAGTGAACATCACCGCGCAAAACGCAAACGAAATCCCGATTCCCACCCACATGGTTTTCTTCGCGCGGGCAAGCTGCCACGCACCGTAGTTCTGAGCTACCATAGCGGAGACCGACATACCGATAGCCAATGCGGGGAGAATGGCGAAGGAGTTTATTCTGCCCGATATTCCAACTCCTGCGGACGCGTCCACTCCGTAGTAGAAATTGACCAGCGCGGACATGATTACGAAAGAGGAGTTGACGATAAGGCTCTGGATAGCGGAGGGAGTGCCCAGCTTGAATATCCTGAAAACCTTATCCTTGTGCATCTTGAAGCTGCGAAGGCGCATATCGAATGAGAAGTTAGACCGCCTGAGGTATATCCACGAGAGGATGAGGCTTACCGCCTGCGACACTATGGTCGCTATAGCCGCGCCTGCCGCTCCCATGGCGAAATACTTGACGAGCAAAAGGTCCAGCCCCACATTGAGGAGGCAGGAGATGGAGACAAACACAAGCGGACGCTTGCTGTCGCCCATTCCTCTGAGTATGCCGCTTATGGCGTTGTAACCGAAGACAAAGGGAGTTCCGAGTATGCAGATGTTGAAGTAGTACTGCGCCTCGGAGAACGACTCCTCCGGCGTCTTAATCAGCTTGAGTATCGGCACATTGAGCGCGAGTACCACTGCGGTGACAATGAGCGAGGCGATACCGAGAAGGGTGAGCAGAGTGCTTATAGTTTCGTTTACGTCCTTCCCCTTCTCCGCGCCTTTATACTGCGCTATCATGATAGTGCCGCCGACACACAGCCCCATGACAGTCTGCACGATGAGCATATGTATCTGCCCGCCGATTGTAACTCCCGAAACGCTGGCGGTTGAGGCGAACTGCCCTACCATGTACATATCCGCCGCATTGTAGAGCGACTGGACTATGTTGGAAAGAAGGAAGGGAATACTGAAAATAATCAGCTGTTTAGTCACGTTGCCTTTTGTCAAAAGCATACCGATTTCTTTTTGCTTTGCCATTTTAATTACTATCCTCTCAAAAAACAGAAAAATTAAGTAATACCAACATCTGACTAAAATCCGTTGCCAAAGAGGCAAAGTTTAGGTCAAGCCTTTTCAAAGGCTTGCAGGTTCTTAGGACAGAGTCCTAAGTCGCTCTCCGCAGAGAGCGAAATCCTTTATCGTCAAAAAACGCAGGAGGGGTAGGAAAAATGTCCCTAAGGACATTTCTTCCGTAGGGGAACCCTCGTCGGGGGTTCCCCTGTGTAGGTCGCCTTGCGACCTACTTGTGCTAAAACAATTGCATCTTGATGAAATTAATCAGATATTGATACTACTCCGTATAAAATATTCTCAGGACATTATACGACTAACCGATTTACTTAACAATAGTTTTAAGAATTAAATTGAAGATTTTTCGTGCTTTCTGCGGCTCTATTTTTAACTTTACATATTAATGTAAGCTAAAAATACTCGCCTTTAACCCAAAAAAATCGGCTTGCTCATTGCATTTTCAAAAGTAAGATGATATAGTATATCTATCATTTACTAAAGTGGTAAAAACTGCATTTTTCACTTAAATTTTTCAATTATTAAGAAGGAGAGAAGAAAATGAATTACGGATACTTTGACGAATCCAAGAAGGAGTACGTCATAACCAATCCCGCAACTCCCGCTCCGTGGGCGAACTACCTCGGAGACCCCAACTACGGTGCGATTATCTCCAACAACGCCGGCGGCTACAGCTTTGTAAAGAGCGGCGCGAAGGGCAGAATACTCCGCTACCGCTTCAACGACAACGACGATCCCGGAAGGTACATCTACATAAGAGACGAGGCGGACGGAGATTTCTGGTCGGCTTCATGGCAGCCTGTTGGCAAGCCGCTCGACGAGTACAAGAGCAAGTGCTGCCACGGCACTGCGTACACCGCTATCTCGGCGGAGTACAAGGGCATCTCCTCGGAGGCGCTTTACTATGTACCTCTCGGCGCGACATATGAAGTGTGGCGTCTCAAGCTGACAAACGACAGCGACAAGCCCCGCAAGCTCGGCATATTCGGCTACGCAGAATTTACCACCGACAACAACTACGAGCAGGATCAGGTAAACCTCCAGTACACTCAGTTTATCACACGCACATATTTTGTTGACGACAGCTTCATCTCCATGACAATCAACGAGAACTGCAAGGAGGAGTTTAACGGCAACAAACGCGCCAACCGCTTCTTCGGACTGTGCGGCTCTCCCGTTGCGAGCTACAACGGCGACAAGGAGGCATTCCTCGGGCTGTACAACGGCTACGCAAAGCCGCAGGCACTCAAGGACGGCAAGTGCAACAACGTACTCAACTACAACCTCAACCCCTGCGGCGCACTTCACAGCTATGTGGAGCTGGCGGCAGGCGAAACAAAGGAGATTTGCTTTGTCCTCGGACAGAAGGAGGACGACGGGGCACGCGCTATCATGACGCACTACTCCGACGTCAAGTCCGCTGTGGACGCGGAAATAGCGGAGCTTAGCGGCTACTGGCACAGCAAGCTCGACAATTTCCAAGTGAACACTCCCGACGACAAGTTCAACGCCATGATAAACACATGGAACGCCTTCCAGTGCTTCATCACATTCGTGTGGAGCAGAGCGGCTTCCTTCTCCTACTGCGGACAGAGAAACGGCTTCGGCTACCGCGACACGGTGCAGGATATTCAGGGAATTATCCACCTCGACCCCGCGATGGCGAAAAAGCAGATTGAATTCATGCTCTCCGCTCAGGTTCACCACGGCGGCGGACTTCCGCTTGTTAAGTACTCCCACAATCCGGGTCACGAGGATTCTCCCGAGGACGAGAGTTATGTCGCGGAGACAGGACATCCCGCCTACCGCGCGGACGACGCTATGTGGCTCTTCCCCACAGTCAAGAAGTATATAGACGAGACGGGCGACATTGCCTTCCTCGATAAGGTTATCCCCTACGCGACACACGACGAGGGTACGGTCTACGACCACCTCAAGAGAGCTATCGACTTCAGCATGAATCGCCTCGCCGCTCACGGTATGCCTGCGGGACTTCACGCCGACTGGAACGACTGCCTGAGAATGGGTTCTCAGGGAGAGAGTACATTCGTTGCAATGCAGCTCTACCTCGCTATGAATATCCTCCAGAACTACGCCGAAGGCAAGGGCGATGCCGACTACACAGCCTACCTTGCGGAGAAGAAGGCGGCTCTCTACGATACAATCCAGACTAACTGCTGGGAGGGCGACCGCTTTGTCAGAGGTATCCGCGACAACGGCGTAGTCGTCGGCTCTAAGAACGACAAAGAGGCGAGTATGTGGCTCAATCCTCAGAGCTGGTCTGTCATAAGCGGACTTGCCTCGAAGGAGCAGGCTGAGAAGGCTCTCCAAACCGTCTACGAGCAGCTCAACACCCCCTACGGAGCGAGAGTGCTTGCTCCGAGCTATAAGGACCACGCATTTGACGGCTCGGTTATGATTTTGTTCAACGGCTCTACTAAGGAGAACGGCGGCATTTTCTCGCAGCCGCAGGGCTGGATAATCCTCGCCGAGGCTCTTATGGGACACGGAAACCGCGCCTTCGAGTACTTCAAGGAGAGCAGCCCCGCCTACATGAACGACAAGGCGGAGATAAGGAAGCTCGAACCCTACGCACACGGTCAGTTCACGGAATCTGTGGACTCCCCGTTTGAGGGACGCTCGCACGTTCACTGGCTCACAGGTACCGCCTCCACCGTTATGGTAGGATGTGTCGAGGGTATCTGCGGAATACGCCCGTGTGTGGACGGAATTGTAATCAGCCCCTCTGTCCCCTCCGACTGGAAGAACTTTACTATGAAGAAAACCTTCAGAGGAAAGAAGCTGAACATCTCTGTCGAAAATCCTAACGGAGCGGAGAGCGGAATCAGCGAGGTCTACCTCAACGGAAAGCTCCTCGACGGAACACTCATCAAGGAGTCCGACATGACGGATGAAAATGAAATCCGCATTGTGATGTAATACGGAAAATACTGAAATTATACCGACTGCGAAGGGCAGTGCCGCTGTTTGTGCGGCACTGCCCTTGTGTTTGCAGCGAGAGGTAGTTTTAATACTACCCCGCATTTAAAACCATTGTATTATTGCAGTTTCATTCAGAGAGTGGACAAATAACGCGCGGTATGATATAATATAATCATGAAAAAGACAAAGATAGAGGAGGGCAAAATCTGCCCGAAGTACGGAAGAAGCGAAGAGCAAGTAAATCGCGAAAGAAATCGAAGTGGAACACGGCGTTGCTACTGCAAGCATTGCGGAATCATGTATACGCTTGAGCCGAAGAAACAAGCGTATTCCGAAGAAATTCGCCAGCAAGCCATAAAAACGTACTACGCCGGAGCAAGCGGACGAGGTGTGGGAAAGGTTTACGGCTTCAACAAGGCGAATGTGTACAACCGGATTAAAAAAACAACGAAAAGTCTTGAGTCAGAGCAGAGTTTTCAACAAGTTATCCCCCAGTGTTTGGAACTTGATGAGCTTTACTGGTTTGTGGAGCAAAAATCCAAGACAGAAACCCGCGAAAAAGTCTATGTGATGACTATGGTAAGCCGTGAACCACGCACAATAGCGGGGTTTGATGTAGCGCAAGATAAAAGCTCATGGCGTATTCAGGCGATGGTTGATTCTCGCCGCGTGCTGAAAAA
>JAISGQ010000025.1 GCA_031262985.1 Oscillospiraceae bacterium | reverse complement strand
CGAAGACTGCCACCGCTTTTTCCTGTCTTTTCCTTGCCCCTCGCGTTGAGTGCTTGACTATATTACCACACCCTCGCACTCTTGTCAACTACTTTTTTCGGCGTTTTTGACTTTTTTTCGAAGAGGGGGCAACAGATGAGAGAAAAAACGGCAAAACATACTCTATAATTGACATCTTGTCTAATAATTGCTATACTTCAATACAGTAATTATACGCGTTATAATATAGTATAACATATATAATGTCATTACAGGACAACAATTAATAAACGGAGGCGAGTGTACTTGAAGCAATCATTAAATTCTCTCCCGAAAGAGTACTTTCTGAAGGATTTTCATAGTTATTCAGAACCATATCCAAGCGGCAATCTGTGGTTTTTATTTTGCTTTCTTGGTGTTTTTTTGCTTTTTATCCCATCTGTTTTTGCCTTGCCTGAAATGTTTCCGCGTTATGTGGTATGGTTCGGCAGAGGGTTAGCTCTTCTTTACGCCTCATATATAATATTGTGCATTGCGTTCGATTCAAAAAAGAAGGCTCTCCGTCATCCTATCGCCTATCTGATTTCGTTAATAATAGGGCTTTCGATGTTTTTGCTGTTTTTATGGCTCTTTCTCTCTGAGTTGTATATGATGGGTATGGGTTGGAAAGTCGAATCTGTAGGTAATGTAATCGTAACAATCGCCGCGCTTGTCGTGCTGATTGAGGGAGTGGTCATTCATCTCCTCATGTTCAGGAAAGTGAAGAAAAAAATTTTTGAGGGGTGCTTTAAATCAAACGGCGGCGGACTTAAAAATAATTTTGCAATTCCTATTATAAGAATCAGCAGAATTGCCGTTGGAGTAATGCTTGTTCTTCTTGCGATTTTATTTGTTTTGAGCATTTTGTCATCTTTCAAATTTTATGATATGAGCGACAGCATAATAGTTGCTTTCCTCGCGACTGTGCTTTACCTGCTTGTCTTAAATGTCATGTTTCTCGTGTTCTCCTTGTTGAATGTCATGTTAATAATACAGGCATATTGCATTAAACGATTCGGAGTGCCAAAGCCGCCGGAGCAGCGATTCATTAAGATAGACGATTTGCTGAAGTAGAAACCGTACACAGCCTCCATACTACTCAAAAGGCACTTTCTCCTCCTCAAAACAGAGCGGGAGAAAGTGCCTTTTCTGCAATACTTGTGATACTACACCTAACGCGATGTGGGGATATACTTAGCGATAACCGAGGCAAGCCCCGAGATAGGTATAGACTGCAGCAGAACCTTGCCCGGACCTGTCACCACGGTGTTGAACAGCCCCTCTCCGCCGAGGAAGACGTTTTTCGCACCCTTAACTCTTGTGATATCCATCGTGCAGCTGCCCGACATTGCCGCGATACAGCCCAAGCTCACCAGTATGGACTGCCCTGCGGCAAGCTCGTACTCCGTCAGACTGCCGTCAATTTCGACGAAGGCAACGCCCTCTCCCGACAGCCTCTGCATAATAAAGCCCTCGCCGCCGAACAGACCGCCGGCTATCTTTTTCTGAAATGACAGGGAAAGCTCAATTCCCGGTGTGGAGGCTAAAAAACCTGATTTCTGCACTATCATCTCGTTGCCCGAAGATATTTGGAGCATTTTAATCGAGCCGGGGAATTTAGCCGCAAATGCAATCATTCCCGCCCCTCCGACCGCCGTGTATATGTTTTGGAAAACGGACTCGCCCGTCACCATTCTGCCCAAAGCCTTACCCAGTCCGCCTCTGCTGGAGGTTTGCATATCCATGTTAGGCGACATCCACGACATCGCGCCGCCCTCGCACACCATGGATTCGCCCGCCTCGAGAGTGCAGGTCACTACAGGTAATGAATCTCCCGTGATTTGATATTGCATAATTTTTCTCCTTCTTTAGTTAAAATAACCGTTTTTTGCTCCGCATTCAAAAAAACATTTGTGAAACCACACTATTCTACCATATCATATTGAGCCTTGTCAACAAAATTTCCCGCGTTAAATCCATACCGTCTTATACACCTCGCAATATTACCTACTACACAAACAGACCCAACACC
The DNA here is from genome assembly GCA_031262985.1 of Oscillospiraceae bacterium. Taxonomy (GTDB): domain Bacteria; phylum Bacillota; class Clostridia; order Oscillospirales; family Acutalibacteraceae; genus JAISGQ01. Next base: position 3,615 of record JAISGQ010000025.1, on the reverse strand, counting down.
CATCTCCAAATATCGGGAAATTCGCCCAGTATAGTTTCTTTTATCGCGGCGTAATCGGTTTTAGTCAGTTCGTTAATATTATCCCACACATACTTCCCCTGCGCGGAGTCGCCGATAGCTATATGCCCCCGCGCAAAGCCGCCCATAGCTATATCGGAAGCATTGGCAAAGCCGCCGATTGCGTACTTGCCGAGGGCTAATCCGCCCAGCGAAAGAAGCCCTATGGAGATTCCGCCCACCGCAATCGCGCCTACGGAGATTGCGCCTGCCGCGAGTAGTCCTGCCGCCAATGCGCCGAGAGACAGCACGCCAAACGACAACGCGCCGAGAGAGATTACTCCCGCAGACAAAGCCCCCACGGAGATAACTCCTCTTGCAATCGCACCTACGGCAATTATGCCTTTGGCTTTCTTTGCTCCGAAACCGATATTGACATGAATGAGCGGCAGACCGAACAGCGTCCGCTTTGATTTGTACTCGTAGCGGAAGGAGCGGAGAGAAATCACAAGCGGACGCTCCGCAGCGTCTTCTCCTTCTCCGCTCGCAGATTCATTGCCCACCAGTTCATCAATGCTGATACCGAACACCTTCGACAGCTCTATCAGCTTATCCATCTCGGGAGTAGTCTGCCCTGTCTCCCATTTTGAAACAGTCTGGCGAGTGACGTCGAGCTTAAATCCAAGCTCCTCTTGAGACAGTCCGTTTGATTTTCTCAGGTTCATCAATTTTTCGTTAAAATTCATAGTCGATTATCCTTTCGTCTTTTGTTTTCATGAGTTTATAATACCTTCTTTTGTCAATTATATCTACCAATACACGCTGGAAATGTGTCAACTAAAGTTAACATCGGCTTAATTACAGCATTATTATAGCATATCATGGCAAATAAAACAGAGGAGCCGATGATTCTCACCGATTCCTCCTCATATGGGTTAGGTATTTATAATAAACTGCCGCAGAACGGAAAATTTGCCGCCTGTGGGCGAGTTTAAGAGAAAAGAGAAAAACGAAAAGTGAAGAGAGAAAAGTACAAAACTTTGCCTTTAAAATCGTGAGCTTGCTCACACCTTTTCTTTTCCATTTTCGAAGAAAATGATTCTTCAACTCTTATCTTTTCACTCTTTGCCGTCAGGCAAAGTTTTGTCGGGATATGATGAAAAAGATGTAGTTAGTTTGCACACGGATATTAATACATCCACAAACTATATTATTGTTTACAGCATCAGAAAGATATCAAAGTTGCATCAAATCACACCAAATCATAATCCTTAAAAAGCAATGACTCCGTACCGCAAATTGGGCATTTATAATATATTTCATTCACTTTACTATCTTCACATGGTCGCCCGCATTGATAACTTGTTTCATTTTCATAAGAATCATATTTTTCTATAACAAAATCACAATCATGACACGAGGAGGAAGCCTCATAGCCATCATCGTAGAAGCTTCCGACACGTCTACTATTTCTTACACATATTTGTATTCGTGTTGAAATAGTTTTCTTTTCAGCAGTCTTGTTGTTTGTTACTTCGTCAGTACAGTTACATTTTCTACAGGTATATGTTGGCATAATACACAGCCTCCTTTCACTCTAAGATAGTAAGTGGTTTACCTTCGGTCAACCACGAAGCATTTCGCCTGCGGGCGAGTTTAAGAGAAAAGAGAAAAACGAAAAGTGAAGAGAGAAAAGTACAAAACTTTGCCTTTAAAATCGTGAGCTTGCTCACACCTTTTCTTTTCCATTTTCGCAGAAAATCTTTTTGTAATATATACGCCTCGTTTAGTGATATATTGCGTTGCAATGCGATATTACTTCGCAGTGATATTGTTCGCTACGCTCACAGTGATATGATATGCGCCTCACGCCCCGCAGGGCATATCACGCATTTAGCATATCACTTGCCGCAGGCAAATATCACGCGCCGACAGGCGCATATCGTCGCGGACGGCTTTCGCCGTCCGCATGGTGGACACAGGGGGGCTCGAACCCTCGACTTCCTGCGTGTGAAGCAGGCACTCTAACCAGCTGAGCTATGCGTCCGAATCAACGAAGTTAATTTTATCACCCATCCGTTTTTTTGTCAACCAAATATGAAAAAACAGCACAAAAAATCGTATCAAGTGCATTCTACTGCTATGCGGCAGGGAGAATTTTTCCGCCGCATACCGCTTCTCAAGTTTTCCATTGTATTATTCCGTCCTCTGTGTTATATTAATGTAGGCAAAAATTCTATTGAAAAAACATAAAGTAAAATTACAGCAAGGGAATGATACTTAATGGATATAGTAGTCCTGATTCCGTCGCTTAATCCTGACCAAAAGCTCGTCAAATATGTCGAGGAGCTTTGCGAATACGGCTTTTCTGAAATTCTGATTATCAACGACGGCAGCTCCGGCTTGTACGAGCCGCTGTTTGAGCAGTGCAGGCAGCACCCCCAGTGCACCATATTGACGCACGAGGTCAACAGAGGAAAGGGACGCGCAATAAAGACGGGAATTGAGTACTACCTCGAACACTTTGCGGGGAGATATGCCGGCATGGTCACAGGCGACGCGGACGGTCAGCACGCACTCGCTGACACCGCACGGGTCGCACAGATGGTGATAGAGGACAAACAGAACCTCATTCTCGGCTCGCGGAGCTTCGACGGCGACGACGTTCCCGCCAGAAGCCGTTTCGGCAACAAGACGACCTCCTTCGTCTTCAAGCTCTGCTACGGGCAGAAGGTAGTAGACACGCAGACGGGACTGCGCGGCATACCCAACGCCATAATGCCGTGGCTTCTTGAAATAGCGGGAGAACGATTCGAGTACGAGATGAATATGCTGGTCGAGTGCAGCCTCCGGAAGGTCAAAATAATCGAGCTTCCGATTGAAACTATCTACATCGACGAGAATGACAGCTCCCACTTCAAGGTTGTACGCGACTCGGTGAAGGTGTACTGGCAGCTCCTCGGGCGTTACATAAAATATCTCACAAGCGGGCTGGTCTCCTTCGGGGTAGACATAGGGCTTTACGCTGTACTTGTCAGCACGGGACTGCTCGACTTCTTGGGAGATAAATCCGCTGTCTCCGTGGCATATGTAGCGGCGAGAGTGGTCTCCTGCTTCTGCAACTACCTCATAAACAAGAAGGTAGTGTTCTATAAGAAGGGGAACTACGCTTCCACCATGGTCAAATATCTAGTGACGGTCGTGATTGTCCTGCTTCTTTCTATGGGAGCAATGTCCGCAGTGCTGCACATATTCTCGGTTAAAGCGGAGGACACCGTCATCGCCAAGATGGTAATTGATTTTGTGCTTATGTTCTCCGTCAGCTATAATCTACAGCAGAAATGGGTGTTCAAAAAGCGGTAGGGGTATATAGCAGTTCCGCTTAACATTGAGCAGCTTTCAAGGCGGTCTTTTTGCCATATAAAATTAACTTAGCAAACTCCCAAGAAAAACTCAAAAGGCTTCCGTATATGGTTTTTTGAGTTTTTATTGGTTGAGTTTTCAAGTTAATTTTATATATTAAACTGCGTTAAAAATACTCGGAATACACCAAGTATTCCTGCGTTTTTTGCCTTGTTTGGCGACAAAAATCCTCGTCAATAAAACTACTAATGTCAA
>JAISGQ010000007.1 GCA_031262985.1 Oscillospiraceae bacterium | reverse complement strand
CTAAATTAACTTAGAAAACAACAAAGAAAAGCGCGAAAAAGCTTTCGCATATGGTTTTTTGGGGCTTTTCTTGCATTGTTTTGTTAGTTAATTTTGAATGTGAACCATGCAAGCCTTTGGAAAGGCTTGACCTAAACTTTGCCTCCTTGGCAACAGATTTTAGATAGCAAATAATATAAAAAAGAGGTTATGGCAATGAAAAAAAGAGCGTTAATAAGTGTTTCCGACAAAACCGGCTGTGTCGATTTCGCGAGGGAGCTTGCGGAGTTGGGCTACGAGCTTCTCTCCACCGGCGGAACGGCAAAGGCTATAGCAGAAGCGGGCATAGAGGTCACTGAGGTTTCCTCCATCACCGGCTTCCCCGAATGTCTCGACGGCAGAGTAAAGACACTGCACCCCATGATTCACGCAGGTATTTTGGCTATGCGCGATAACCCCGAGCATATGGAGCAAATCGAAAAGCTCGGTGTTACTCCCATAGATATAGTCGCAATCAACCTCTACCCCTTCAAGGCGACAATTCTCAAGCAGCCCGCCGTGGAGCTTGAGGAGGCTGTGGAGAACATCGACATAGGCGGTCCTACCATGATTCGCGCGGCGGCAAAGAACTGGCAGGATGTGGCGGTAATCGTCGAACCTGCCGACTACGAAACCGTCATAGCAGAGCTTAAAGCGAACGGAGAGGTCTCCCGCGAAAGCAAGTTCCGCCTCGCAGGCAAGGTGTTCGAGCATACCGCGCAGTATGACACGCTAATCAGCGGCTACCTCAGAAAAGCGCGTGGAGAAAGCCCTCTCGCCGACAGCTTTACCGTTACATACGAAAAGGTGCAGGAGATGCGCTACGGTGAAAATCCTCATCAGGCGGCGATGTTCTACAGGGAGATAGGCAATATCTCCAACTCCCTCGCTGCGGCACAGCAGATTCACGGCAAGGAGCTGTCCTACAACAACATAAATGACGCAAACGGCGCGTTGGATGTCCTCAAGGAGATGGGTACGGTACAGCCTGCGGCGGTGGCGGTAAAGCACGCAAACCCCTGCGGAGTTGGTATCGGGGAGACAATACTCGAGGCGTACTTAGGCGCGTATGACTCCGACCCCGTCTCGATTTTCGGCGGGATAGTAGCCCTCAACCGCGAGGTTGATAAGGCGACTGCCGACGAGCTTGCGAAGATATTCCTTGAGATTATCATAGCTCCCTCATTCTCCGAGGAGGCACTGGCAGTGCTCACATTGAAGAAAAACATACGGCTTTTAGTCCTCCCGGACGCGGCGAAGCCGAACACCCCCGATATGCTCGACATGAAGAAAGTCGTGGGCGGTATTCTCGTTCAGCAGCTCGACACCGTCCTCATAGGCGAGGAGAGCGACATAAAGTGCGTCACCAAGCGTCAGCCTACGGCGGAGGAGATGGAGCAGTTGATGCTCGCGTGGAAGGTAGTTAAGCACATCAAGTCGAACGGAATCTGCCTTGTCAAGGGCAACCACACTATCGGAGTAGGGCCGGGGCAAACCAACCGAATTACAGCTCTCGAGCTTGCAATTAAGTACGCCGAGGGCAAGACAGAGGGCAGTGTCATGGGCAGTGACGCCTTCTTCCCCTTCTCAGACTGTGTTGACGCTGCGGCGAAAGCGGGTATTACCGCGATAATCCAGCCGGGCGGCTCAATCCGCGACGAGGACTCCATAAAGGCGTGCGACGAGGCAGGCATAGCTATGGTGTTTACCGGAATGAGACACTTTAAGCACTAAGGTATAGCGTGTTGGCGATTATCGAACAAACTCTATCATAATGCAATGAAGGGAGAACCTGAATAAATGGATATTCTCGTTGTAGGCGGCGGCGGCAGAGAACACGCTGTTGTAAGAAAGCTCTCTATGTCACAGAGGGTGGGAAAGGTGTACTGCGCTCCCGGAAACGCCGGAATAGCCGCACTTGCCGAGTGCTTTGACGTTGCGGCTACCGATATGGAGGGAATGGTCGCCCTCGCGAAAAAATTAGAGGTAGACTGCGTGTTTGTAGCTCCCGACGACCCTCTTGTCATGGGCATGGTTGACAGAATGAACGCGGAGGGCATACGTGCGTTCGGTCCGTCTAAGGCGGCGGCAATCATAGAGGGCAGTAAGGTGTTCTCCAAGGAATTTATGAAGAAGCATAGCATCCCCTCGGCGAAGTACGAGGTTTTCGACAGCTCCGCAAAGGCTGTGGAGTATGTAAAACTGCAAAACTCCTACCCCGTTGTGATAAAAGCTGACGGACTGGCTCTCGGCAAGGGAGTAATCATAGCCGAAAGCTTCGAGGACGCCGAAAAGGGCATTCTCTCCATCATGGAGGACAAGGTGTTCGGCGAGTCGGGAAACAATATCGTGATTGAGGAGTTTCTGACAGGTCCTGAGGTGTCGGTGCTGTCGTTTACGGACGGAAAAACCGTGCGTCCTATGCTCTCCTCCATGGATCACAAGCGTGCGCTTGACGGAAACAGAGGGCTGAACACAGGCGGCATGGGAGTTATTGCTCCTAACCCTTATTTTACAGAGGAGTTAGCCGACCGCTGTATGGAGGAAATTTTCCTCCCCACTGTTAAGAACATGGCGAAGGAAGGGCGAAAGTTCAAGGGCTGTCTCTACTTCGGGCTTATGCTCACAGAGAACGGACCTAAGGTCATTGAGTACAACTGCCGTTTCGGCGACCCTGAGGCGCAGGCTGTACTCCATATGCTCGATTCGGATTTTATCGATATTATCGATGCGGTAATCGACGAACGCCTCTCCGATATAGATATAAGCTGGAGGGAAGGCGCGTCTGCCTGCGTGATAATGGCGTCGGGCGGCTATCCCGAAAAGTACGCTAAGGGAGTGGAAATCAGCGGCTTAGATGAGGACGGACAGCTCGAAGGCGTCACGGTCTACCACGCCGGAACTGCCTTTAAGGACGGCAAAACAGTGACCAACGGCGGGCGTGTACTCGGCGTGACGGCAGAGGGGGCTACCCTCTCCGAGGCACTGAAGAAGGCGTATGAGGGCGTGTCAGCCATTGAGTTCGACAAGGCGCATTATCGGACGGATATAGGCAGGTCGGCGATGGACATTGTTGACAGGTGACAAGTGACAGACGCAGTTGACAGTTGACAGTTGACAAGTGACAGTTGGGGAACGGCTTCGCACCAATATAATATCGGCGGTTGAACTATTCTCAGCGAATAATAAAATATTCTGCAATAAAAAATAGCTGTAGCAATTTCACTTTGCTACGGCTATTTTTGTGTGAAAAACAATAAATTTCCCTCATTCACATAATCTCCCTTTACGAATGTATACTAATATGGTATACTATAATCAAAGACAGTAAAGGAGTGCTTGAAAATGAAGGATAGAATAGTATTGAGCGTGAAGGGTATGTCCTGCGGACATTGCGTTGCGAGCGTGGAGAAGGTGCTACAGTCGCTCGGCTGTGAGGACATAAATGTGAGCATCAGCGAAGAAAAAGCGGAGTTTACAGCTACCCGCGGATTTGCCGAAAAGGCGGCAAACGCCATAAACGCCATAGGATTTGAAGCGTCAGCAATATAATTATACTGCACCAAAATACCGCCAAGAGAGGAGATATGCTCTGTGGAGAAGGAAATCAGACTGAAAATCGGAGGTATGACCTGCGCGGCGTGTTCGGCGCGAATCGAACGCGTCCTACGCGCCAACGGCTGTACTGACGTCAGTATTAACCTCGCGTCGGGGCTGGGGATTATTACTCCTCCCAAGGGAGTGGACGTAGGTAAAATCACCGAAATTATCACAAACGCCGGCTTTACTGCCGAGCTTATCACAGACGGAAACGACAGCTCCGAGGAGAAACAGCGGAGGAGGCAGCTAATCGAACTGATACTCTCCTGCGTCCTCACACTGCCTATGCTGGTAGGTATGCTGTTGTCTTTTGTGATACGCGAGCATAACTCTTTTGTTATGTTTCTCCATAACCCGTGGTTTCAGCTTGCTCTGACCGTACCCGTGCAGTTTGTCATAGGCAGGCGGTTCTACAAGGGAGCGTACTCCGCACTGCGCCACGGCTACGCCAACATGGACGTGCTTGTGGCGATGGGTACTACCGCCGCGTTTGCGCTTACCGTCTACAATATGCTGTTCGGTAGTATAAGCGGCATGGAGGGGATGTACTTCGAGTCGAGCGCGGTAGTAATCACCCTCGTGCTTTTGGGTAAGTATCTCGAAAGCGGGGCAAAGCGCAAGACAAATGACGCGGTGAGGCGGCTTCTCTCCCTCAACCCCGACAGGGCGAGGATAGTTGACGCAGATGGTGAGATACGGGAAATTGACATAAAGCAGCTCAAAAAGGACGACATAGCAATCGTTCGGCAGGGCGAAAAAATCCCCTCGGACGGATATTTGACCGAAGGCTTTGCCAGTGTGGACGAGTCCATGCTCACAGGAGAGAGTATGCCTGTGGACAAGTCTGTGGGAGATTTTGTCACGGGTGCTACCGTCAATCTCTCGGGAGTAATCAAGGTGCGTATCAGCAAGGTGGGAGAGGAAACCGCGCTTGCGGGCATAATCAGAATCGTTGAGCAGGCGCAGACCTCCAAGGCTCCCGTTCAGCGGCTGGCGGACAAAATAGCGGGAGTATTCGTCCCGTGCGTGGTAGGCGTTGCCCTGCTCACGCTTGCGGGATGGCTGATTTTCTCCTCCGCCCCCTCCCCCTCCTCAGGATGGGAGACGGCAATCATGCACGCCGTAACGGTGCTTGTGGTTGCCTGTCCGTGTGCGTTGGGGCTTGCTACTCCTACGGCGATAATGGTGGGAGTAGGCACGGCGGCGCGTCACGGTATACTCTACAAGGGCGGCGAATATATCGAACGCGCGGCGTCTGTAAACTCCGTAGTGTTCGACAAAACGGGGACGATCACAGTCGGTTCGCCTAAGGTGGGCAATGTGCTGTCGATTGCGGATACTCCATCAGATATAATTCGCACTGCCGCCTCGGTGGAGATAAACTCCTCACACCCGATTGCGCGGGCGATATGCGAAAAGGCGAAGGAGGACGGACTGCCGCTCATTGAGGTCAGCGGATTTGCTGAGGAGGGGCGGAGCTTTGTCTCCGGCAACATACTCGGCGATGAGATTAAGATAGGTTCGCCGCGGCTTTTCTCCATCTCCGCCGAGATTTCAGACAGAATCAACCGGCTCGAATCACAGGGGAGTACCATAGTCGCCGTATCGAGGAACGGCGAGTTTATCGGCGCGATAGAGGTCTCCGACACGGTGCGTGAGGGGAGCAGGCAGGCAATCGGCAAGCTTTCGGAAATAGGAATCAAGGCGACGATGGTCACAGGAGACAACGAGCGTTCCGCGAGGTATATTGCGGGGCTTGTGGGGATAGAGGACGTCCGCGCGGGAGTGCTGGCGGACAAGAAACCCGACGAAGTTGAAGCTCTCAGGAGCGGCGGCGCGGTTGTGGCGATGATAGGCGACGGGATAAACGATGCTCCCGCGCTGTCAACTGCGGACGTGGGAATATCTGTCGGGAGCGGGAGCGATATTGCCGCTCAGACTGCCGATGTTATCCTCCTCCACCCTGATTTGAACGCTGTGCCCGACGCGTTTCTGATTGCGAGGAGGACTATGCGAAAGATAAAGCAGAATCTGTTCTGGGCGTTTATCTACAACATTATCGGGATTCCTCTCGCGGTGTTCGGAGTGTTCAGCCCCGTAATGGCGGGCGCGGCTATGGCACTTAGCTCGTTCTGCGTGGTGACTAACTCCCTCTCGCTCAGGCGGTATAGGTAGCGGGGGGAGGGGGTGCGGAAGTAGCGAGGGGAGGTGCGGCAATTGCGCCGTAAAGAGCGGTTATTGCGTCATTTGCAAGTGTCAACAACTTGGTTCTCCTCTCCAAAATACAACTGTATTAAAATCTTTTTTCGCTATGGGGAGAGGTGTTTCGGCCGAATAACCCAATGATACAGCTGAAACTAATTGTCCCTTCTCACAAAAATACGAACAAATTTCCTTGTACGCAAAGACTGTATCGCATATCCATAATGAAGCAATGCCTAAATCCGTTGCAGCTAATAAAATGTTTTGAATTGACGCGCCTATTGATAATAGATTTGAAGTTTCAACAAACTTTTCTTCTGTGCTGACATTCTGAAATAAGAATCTTGTTTCCTCTGTATTAAAAACGAACAATAAAACAGGAGCTTGTTTCATAGCTTTTATTGTATTGAGTACGGCGGGGATAAGGTTCTTTCTGTTTGGCAATAATCCCACTGTGTTTTTTTCTGTTTCAACACCTTGTTCGATTACAGCTATAATCTTATCTTTTTCAACACCCTTTGTAATGATAAATTTCCACGGCTGTTTATTTTTTGCTGATGGAGCTTTTATACCTGCTTCAATAATTTTGCATATTACTTCATTTGGTATATCTGTATCTTTAAATTTCCTAATACTTCTTCTGTTCTCAATTGCTTCAAAGGTATTCATAAATCCTCCTAATGATTTCGGTTCATTACTATTTTCATGCCTTTGCATACAGCGGATGCCGCAATTGCACTGACAATCGCTTCGGGTATGCCGCTTGTTAAAATCGTCGTACCAACAATCAATATCATTGCTTGTCCGGCTATCGAAGCGTATTGTGTTCCGAAAAATAACCATATACCTCCCATGACACCAAACGTGTTTGCAAAGCTTCCCAATAATGCGCTCAATGAATAGCAAAGTATATTTTTTGCGGGAAACGCCTTTGATAATGCTTTATATGTACTTCCGGCTACTGCGCCTACTAAAATGCGTGGCACAAAGCAAATGAGAACACTCCCCAAATTGCCGTGTATTTCACCCAATGAGTAAAACGGTGTAAATACAAATGCCGCCAATGGTGTTGGTGGCATAAAAGTCCACACGACAAAGCTAAACAATCCTGCAATCGCGCCCATAGCCGTACCCGCTTTTGTGCCGAGCAAAAGAGCCGTTATGATAACAGGTATCATAGCGAGTGTGGCGACAATGGGACCGAGGGCAGGAAGCGAGCCGAGAGGCGTAAAACAAAATAACGCTTCTATTGCAACTAAAATTGAAAATTGAACAAGGAATAATATCGGTTTATTCTTCATGACTGCTATCTCCATATCGTGTCAGTATATTTTTTTTAATAAATTCAAATTGAGTATTGAGTAATTCTTCTGAAACACCGCTTGACATAGCCAATGTCTCAAGTCCTTTAATGCAGAACAATACATTGGCTGATAAAACACGAAGGTTTTCAGCTCGTAAACATTTTTGCCGAACTCCGTAATCTAACACATCATATAAAGTGCCTTCCAACATATTAAAAGTGCCGGAAAAGAAATCTTTATCGGGTTCATGTTTATGTGCTATAAAAAACTCGAACATAGCCAGCAACAAACTGTTTTTCATATGCAGCAGCCTGTTTTTCTGCATATCAAAGTAATTAGCTAACATAGCCTCGAAGCTGTTGTTTTTTTCAATATCAATTTTTACTTCTTTTGCCTTGGATAAATTGTGCCGTTTTATTACTTCCATAAAGATTTCATCAGTCGATGAAAAATATAAATAAATACCGCCTCGGCTAATACCGCATTCCTCTATAATGTCTTTCATTGTTACATTGTGAAAACCGTTTTTTATAAATACCTGCGTTGCTTTTTCTAAGATAAACTCTTTCTTTTCAGAAGATTTTGACATTCTATGCTCCTCCATTCTAAAACTGACATTAGTGTCATAACAATTATATGACACTAATGTCAGTTTGTCAAGAGGTTTACAAACTGTTTTTTACTGCTCCCCTCCACAGCAAGCAGGAGTTTTGTCGCCGCAAAACAGTTCGCCCGACCAAAACGCTTACGCATTTGGTCGGGCTTGCTTGTTATGGTTTAATATATGTACTGTTTCACCACGTCAAGGGGGAACATGGTGCGTTTGGCGACCTCTTCTTCCGACATTCCCTGCTCTAAAAACCGCCTGATAACCGTAGTCATATCCTCCGCAATTTCGGCAATATGCCCATCGGGATCGTATACCCGAATATCGCGCTGACCCCACGGGTATTCCTTTATTTCGTGTACCCATCGCAAATTGGATACTCCCTTGAATTCGGAGTACACCTCGTCTAAATCCTCCACCTCAAAATAAACCTGAAAGCTGTGCGACTGCTCTTTTACGCTGTCGCCGGACAAACCAACGAGCTCGGCATATCCTTGCTGGAGTGAAAATCCTTCAAAAGTAACGTGTGCGCCGATGTCCATCACCGCCTTTTGGTGAAGCACCTCTTCATAAAAATGTTTGGACGCGGCTATATCCCTAACCGCTAAAAGACAACCTTGATATTTCATTTTTTAATCCTCCTTTGAGGATATTGTATCGTATATCTCTGTGCCGTCATAGTAAAAATCCGACATGGTTTTCATATAGTCACGAGGAGAAACCCCGCTGATTGCCTTGAAATCCTTATCAAAATGGGCTTGGTCAAAATATCCTGCCTGCTGTGACAATGAGGCGAAAAAGCAGGGCGATTTTTGAATGTGCTTTAATACATAATTAAAGCGAATTAAGCGGGCGTAGTTTTTTATGTTCATTCCGATTTGTGTGAGAAACAGGCGGTTTAGCTGCCGCTCGCTGTAACCCGACTGCCGCGCGGCTTCGCTTACCTGTATTTGCCCGTGACTGTCGCAAATCGCTTGGGTTGCCAACAGCAAGTAGTCGGAAACAACGTGCTTTTCCATGCGTTTATATAGGATTTTCTCGCAGGTATTTACTAAATCCGATACAGTTTTCGATGCCGCAAACGCCTGTTGGAGCAAAAGAAACAGCTCACTGTCAATATCCTCGAGTGAAAGTCGTTTATCCGCAAATTCAGCTTGGCTTTGGCGTGTAATTTGATATAACCCGTAGGGCGAAAGCTGGATAAGCATCAGAATATTGTATCTGTTCGGCTCTGCGCCTAACAACACGGGGGTGAGAGACGCTCCCCACAGCTCGGCAATGATTGCGTTTCCGTCGAAGGCAAGCGACAAAGTTCCGCAGGCGTTAGGCATGAGCGTATAACGCTCCGTAAATATGTTGTTTTGCGGAAATACAATGTTGTAGTATTGAATATATTTCCTAAGCTCAATATGTGAAGGAAACAGATTGAATTGCCTATCACATCGTAAAATCAAAATGTCTCCTCCTTTTTCACAATTTTGAGCAGCAATCAACAGGCTTTTCTCTTCCGTTTATGAGAAAACAGGTGGCAAATCCTGCCGCCTTCATCTACACACCTCGCCGCCGACAAGCGGAGTTTCACCCCTGCTTCTCATACAACGCCAGCACCAATCCCTCGCTCACCGCCTCGAGCTTCCCCGTGTCCGTAAACCCCGCTTTTTCATAGCAGCGGCGGTTCATCGGTTGGTCGGAGGGGAAGTCCACCGTCCATTTAGGTCGGCGGGGCAACAGCTTCTCCGCAAGCAGTATCGCGCGGGAGGCAATGCTTCTGCTCTGCATATCGGGATGGACGAACACGCGGTTGAGATAGTAGCTGTCGTCCTCCTTTTCGCTTATGTAAATGCCGCCGACAAGCTCATCTCCGCAAAGGATTTTATAAACGTGCCACTGCGGTAGCGGCAGACGGGAAAGTATGTCCTCCGCGCCACGGAGATAGGGGCTGCTTTCATCGTGATACTGATTATACAGCCGCTTGAACGCGGCTTTTTGAATCTCCGCCATGGCGGGTGCGTCCTCGGCGGTGGCTATGGAGAGGGTGACATTTTGCTCCTCCTTCGGAGCGTTTACCTTCTTCATATACCTCCTTGTCCACGGGCAAACGGAGATACAAATATCGCACATCGAGGTTTCGGATATATTCAGCCCTTTTCCGCGAATGATAGCCGTCTCCATGCAGACAGAGGGGTCAAGCAGGTCGTTCCTGTCAGTTCCCACGCGCCACAAATTCCCCTTAATAGCACCTTTTGGGCAGTGCTTCACGCACTCTTCGCACGCTCCGCATCGAGATTCGTCTATCGGAGTGGCAGTTTCAAACGGCATATCGGTGAGAATTCCCACCAACCGCACCGCGTTGCCGTACTCCTTCGTAATGAGCGTAGCCGACTTGCCTATCCAACCCAAACCCGCCCTTGTTGCGATAGTCTTGAGCGGCAAGGCAGTACGAAAGCTTTCGTACTGCGGAGTAGCGGCGTTGACTGCGCGATAACCGCGTTCTGTGACGGCGGCAATCAACTCCTCAGTGAGCTTGTTTCTGTGAGCTATAAGCTTGCAATGCTCCTCATAGTAATCTATCGATGGATGTGAACCCGTGGGAGGAAACACTCTCAGCGCGATTGCTGCACAAATGCCGTAGGGCAGCCCCTGCCGCACTTCGGAGTCAATTTCGGATAAATCCGCAAAGCCCACAAGAGCGGCTTGTTTGTCTTGCAGAAACTCGGTTATAAAGCTGTTGTTTTCGTGCATGAAGCACTCCTCCTTTGTTTTACGAAGCGGTTGTTTTCGTGCATGAACTACTCCTACTTTTAGGCGAACTCGTTTAATGTGTGTAGTATAGCACTATAAAATCATGTTGTTGGATTTTTTAGTTGGGATCGAGTTTCATTTTGAGCTTTTCCTCTCGCTGTTTTTTCAGTCAGCCGCAGACAGCACAAGCTCCTTGAACGCCTCGCCGCGCTGTTCAAAATTCTTGAAGTAGCCGTAGCTGGCGGCAGCAGGCGACAGTATGCAGGACGTCCCCCTGCGTGCCGTCCTCTTAGCGACAGCCACGCCTTGTGCGAGATTTTCGGCGAAGTAGAGCGTGTTTCCCGTCTGCGGGAGTTCACTCATCTGCTCGAAAATCCGCCTGCCGGAATCGTACATCAGTATGATGTTCGGCACGGAGTGAGTTTGCAGAAAGGAGACGAGGTCGCTGTAGTCAATCCCCCTATCCATGCCGCCTATCAGCACGGTCTCCGCATTCGGGATACTGCAAAGTGCCTTGATTGTCGCCTCGCATATGGTGGAGATGGAGTCGTCAAAATACCGCACTCCGTCCACCGTCGCGAAGTACTCCATCCTGTGGGGCAGGGTTTTGTAGGATTTCAGCCCGATGTCGAACTCCGCGTCCGACAGCCCCAGTTTTTTGCAGATACAATATGCTATGCTAATATTGTAGTAATTGTGCTGTCCGAACAGTGCGATTTCATCGGTCGGTATGGTGTAGCTTTGCCCCTGCCACCGAATGTCGGAGCCACTGACATAAATGTCCGCACCGCTGTCAGAGGCGGAGGCGGAGATTACTCCTCCGTGAGCCTCACCCTCCTCGGGGAGAGTGAAAATATTGCAAATTAAAGTATCGTCTTTGTTCTGGTGGAGGTAAATATTCTTTTTCGCCGCTATGTACCTCTCCATTGTTCCATAGTGGTCGAGATGGTCCTCAAATATATTGAGGAGGACAGAAAACGCGGGGGAGGAACGCGTAAACTCAAGCTGGTGGCAGGATAGCTCGTAGACGATGACCGTCTCCGCGTTAATCAAAGGGATAGTGTCAAACGCAGGAATCCCAATATTGCCCGCTAAAATCGTATCCCTCCCGTTCTCCTTTAGTATGTGATGGAGGAGGGTGGATGTGGTGCTTTTTCCCTTTGTCCCCGTTATTCCCACTATTTGGTTTCGGTATTTTCTAAAAAACAGGTCGGTCTGCGAGGTCACAAAGCAGGAGTAGGAGGCTATATCCCGTTCGATTACCACGCCCGGACTTTTTATGACCACATCAAAATCGTTGAGGCACGACTGGTAGTCCTCCCCCGAAATGACCGCGGTGGAGGAGGGAAGCTGTACGCTCACAGGGTTTCTGTCCGCTACTGCAATCTCGCTGTATCCTCCGATTTCCGAGAGGAGGGAGTAGGTAGACTGCCCCTCCTTGCCGAAGCCGAGGATAAGCACTCTCTTGCCCTTTACAAGTGTTTCGATAATCTCTCTCATAGCCCCTTCTCCTCCTCACTGAAACATTCGTGCAGGAGGACGGCCTCGAACTCGGGAGGCAGGAGATTCTCGCTGTCGTAGCAATTATCGAACATATCGGTTTGAGACTTGAACTTCTCGTATAAATCAGTTGTTGTGTAGTACTCAAACAGGGCGGGGAGATTGCCTCCCGCGCGGAGATAATTTTCTATCGCAAGGCAGATTGCCACGTTGATTTCGTCCCTGCTGCCCACGCACTCGAACGGCTTCTCCTCCTCCATTCCGACAAGCTTTCTAAAGGTGGAGATAAGCTCCGCGTCGTCTAACATATCTCTTTTGAATATGCCGCGCAGAGCCTCCCGCGACAGGAAGGGAGACAGGATAAGTGCCACAAATAAGCACTTAGAGCAGTGACCGCACCACACATCCTCCTTGCTTCCGGCGTTGCAGCTCCTGAAAATGCCGTGATACTGCGGAAACTTGGCGAAATATTTTGCTATCTGAAACTCAGACAGAGGACGCAGAAGGCTGAAATAGTAAATCCCGCTTCCGATATACTGCTTTTCGTACTCGCTGAAATTGCTCTCAAACTGAAAGCTTTTTGAATATTGGTGGTTGACGTCGCTCCCCTGTACGGTCGACTCGTTCGCACTCGACTCGTTCGACAGAACGACATACCGCAGATTGTTGAGATAAGCCGCTATGAGCGAAGAAAATGCGACTATCGCAGAAAACGGAGTGTGTCCGTTGAGGTAGCCCTCCTTGTTGAGTGCGAGCATATTCGCATCGAGAGTACGGCTCGCGATAACCGCGTTTTCCGCCGACAATCCCGCTGTTTCTATGGTTTTGAGGCTGGAGTTGCGGCGGTTGACCATGTATCCGTATTTTTCACAATCCATATGCCGTAAAAGTTCCATTGTGACAACCGAGTCTTTCCCTCCACCGACAGGCACAAGGCAGGAGGTGACGCTGCTGTCTATCGGCAGCAGTTCTCCCGAAAACTCCTCTCCCGTAGTTTCTATTTTCATGAAGTCGGCTTCCAATGTCCTGATTTTGTTGATGTAGAAGAACTCTCCCAGTCCGCCGTAGTACTGCTTCTTCCACCAGTCAATTTGGCTGTCGGAGAGGTGTCCCGCCTTCACAATGACCAACGGAGCGCAGGTGATTTTCCAGTAGCTGACAAGCTCGGTCATCCCGAGGGAGAACACCATATTTTGCAGTATGGAGTTATTTTTCGTGTCAACAGCGATACTTTCATTCTTCTCAAATCTCCATCGCGGGCGAAACTCACTGAGATTCGGGATGGAGAAGTGATATTCGATATTTATAAACCGATCGTCCTCAGTTATCGAAAAGGAGTGGTAGATAAATTCGGTGTATTTTTTTCTCAGCGTTTCAAAGCTGTGCATAAAGTAAAACCTCCGTACTTATAAACGAAACTCTACACGAACACATTTTGTTTTCGTATAAAGCTTCGTAGTTTTGTATAGTTAGTATTTTTGTGAGTTATGCGGGCTAATTATGCCTGCGGAGTGACGGCTTTAGGAGTGCTTACCTCCGACTGCGCGGAGATAATCAGCTCGACAATACGGTTGTTGTACTCGTCGATAACCGATGTTTTATCCTCCGCTATGAGTACGGGGAGTTTCGAAACAAATTCATTCGCAAGCGTGCCTATCCGCACGAGAGCCGCCTGCTCCACATCAAAATCGAGGGAGTCGTCAAGCCCCTTGTAGTTATCCGCCCCGTATTTCCACTGCCTTATGTCGGAGAGCAGCTTTATAAACTCCTCATCATCGGCAATGTCGTCAGATTTCTTGTACTTCTCACTGAGAGCGGGAATCATGGAGTTGACGTCGGCAATCATCTTTCCCATCTCAATGAGTTTTGGAGTGGCAACGGAGTTTATGTAGTTCGCCGAATCGACCGCGTTCCACTTTGTGTAGACCGCGCCCTCTGTTTCGGGAACCATATCCACATCGTTTGCTCCCTCAATAATTATGTCTGAGCCGCTCAAATCAGAACCGCTCACATCGTCCTCTTCGGAGTCCCACAGACCGAAATTCTTCTTAGACAGGTCAAAATTGCCGAAATCGGGCATTTCGCAGGAGGAAAGCGCGGCAATGCAGGATGCTATGAGCAGCAGTATAAGTAAAACGGAGAAAAATTTCTTCATAAAAACAACTCCCTAACAGTTTTATTTTATTTATTATATCACAAGAGGAGGAACACTTCAACTGTATTGTAGCTCCTCGGCCTCCAAAGATTTTCCGTCATTAAAATTTCCCCTTCTGAAAATTCCGATAATTTTCCTATTGACAATACTCCGAGCATATGCTACACTGAGCAAAACTTAACCAAACCGTTGAGGCAGGGATAACGGCAGTTACGCGCGTTACAGAGAGCACCGGAGGGCTGAGAGCCGGGCATGAAATGCGGATTGTCAAATGGGCTGCTGAGGGCGTAATGAAAGGCGTAGTTCTATGCCGAGTATCTTACGACGTGTGGACATACGTCAGTTGTCGGGGGTGTGTTTGCACTCTGCTAAGAGGGGGATTGTTCAGCCTTTCCCCAATCAAGGTGGCACCGCGGATTATTTATCCGTCCTTGAGAATTATTTCTCAGGGACGGTTTTTTTGCGTCCCTCGATAAGGAGGAGCAATATGGTAAATATCAGCTTTGAGCAGGCGGCGTTGCTGGGGAAAAACTACCGCGCAGTCCCCGTGTCCGCCTCAATACCGGCGGGAGGCAGAACCCCTGCCGACGTGTTTTTGATTCTCAAAAACCTCTCGAAACACTGCTTCATTTTAGAAAGCGCGGAGGACGAGACGCGCTACGGTCGGTACACTTTTATCGGCTACGACCCTAAGATGGAGATAACCGCCGAAAACGGCAATATGTCAATCAAAAGCTACGCGGAGATAAATCTGCGGGAGGATAACCCCGCAAGGCGCATTAAGGAAATACTCCGCGACAATACCTCCCCGAAAGTAGACGGTCTGCCCCCCTTCACGGGCGGCTTGGTTGGATATTTTTCCTACGACTATATCAAGTACGCCGAACCCTCCCTCACCTTCTCCGCCGAAAAGGACGATGTGTTCAAGGACGTTGACCTCATGCTTTTTGACAAGATTGTCGCCTTCGACCACCTCAAGGACACGATTATCCTAATTGTCAATGCCCGAACAGACGGACTTTCGGAGAATTACAACCGCGCGGTCAGCGACATTGAGAAGCTCGCCCACGTCATCGAGAGCGGAAAGCCCTACGAGCCGAAAAAGTTGCGCATACTCTCCCCCTTCCGCCCGCGCCATTCAAAGGGCGAATACTGCGGCATGGTAACACGCGCGAAGGACTACATCCATGAGGGAGATATATTTCAGGTTGTCCTCTCCAACCGCTACGACGCAGAGGCAGAGGGTAGCTTGTTTGAAACCTTTCAGATACTGCGAGAGAGCAACCCCTCCCCCTATATGCTCTATTTTTCCAGCGACGACATTGAGATTGCAGGCTCAGCTCCGGAAACTCTCGTCAGTGTGACCGACGGCGTAATCTCCACCTTCCCTCTTGCGGGAACTCGCCCGCGCGGTGCTACTCGCAAGAAGGATAAGGAGCTGGAGGACGATTTACTGCGCGACGAAAAGGAGCTTGCCGAACACAATATGCTGGTCGATTTAGGTCGCAACGACATTGGCAAAATCAGCGAGTTCGGCTCGGTCGAGGTCGAAAAGTACATGGAGATAGAGCGGTTCTCCCACGTCATGCACATCGGGAGCAAGGTCACGGGAAAGCTCAGAGAAGGCTTTGACGCGGTAGACGCGGTAGGCGCGCTCCTCCCCGCAGGCACTCTCTCTGGAGCACCGAAAATCCGCGCCTGTCAGATTATCGACGAGCTTGAGCAGTGCCACAGAGGAATCTACGGCGGAGCAATCGGGTATCTGGCATTTAACGGTGACATGGATGTGTGCATTGCCATTCGCCTTGCCTACAAGAAGAACAACCGCGTGTATGTCCGTTCGGGGGCGGGGATTGTCGCCGACAGCGTACCCGAAACCGAATACAAGGAGTGTCTCAACAAGATGAAGGCGGTTACAAACGCCCTTAAAAAAGCGAGCGGAGGTGAGAAAAATGATTCTGCTGATTGACAACTACGACAGCTTCACCTACAACCTGTATCAGCTTGCAGGCTCGTTCTGCCCCGATATTACGCTCATACGAAACGACGCCTTTGACCTCTCCTATATAAGGGAACTCTCGCCCTCACGCATTATTATCTCGCCCGGACCGGGAAAGCCGTCGGACGCCGGAGAGTGCGAGGCGGTGATACGCGAGTTTGCCCCCACTATCCCCATACTTGGCGTATGCCTCGGGCATCAGGCAATATGCGAGGCGTTAGGAGGAGTAGTCTCCTACGCCAAAGAGCTTATGCACGGCAAGCAGTCGGACATCACTCTCGATTTAGACAGCGTGCTGTTTAAGGGAATGGAGAGGACGATTAAGGGCGCGAGGTATCACTCCCTTGCCGCCGTCAGAGAACACCTACCTGCCTCCCTTCGCGTGACGGCGGAGACGGCGGACGGCGAAATCATGGCGGTTGAGCATAACGAGTACCCACTCTACGGACTTCAATTTCACCCCGAATCGGTGCTGACACCGAGCGGCGGACAGATACTCAAAAATTTTATTGAAACAGGAGGAAAAAACAATGATTAAAGAGGCAATTCAGCTTGCGGCGGGAAGGGCTAACCTCTCCTACAGCATGGCGCAGAGCGTAATGGACGAAATTATGGAGGGCAAGGCAAGCGAAATTCAGATGGCGGCGTACCTGACCGCCATGAGCGTAAAGGGTGAGACTATCGACGAGATTACCGCCTCGGCGGCGGGTATGAGGAATCACTGCGTTCGTCTGCTCCACGACATGAATGTGCTCGAAATAGTAGGCACAGGCGGCGACGGCGCGAACTCCTTCAACATATCGACTACCTCCTCTATGGTCATATCGGCGGCGGGAATTCCCGTTGCAAAGCACGGAAACCGCGCCGCCAGCAGCCGTTCAGGCGCGGCGGATGTACTCGAGGCGTTAGGAGCAGACATAACTATCGCTCCCGAGCGCAGTGTGGAGCTTCTTCGCAAAATAAACCTCTGCTTTCTCTTCGCGCAGAACTACCACATAGCGATGAAGTATGTCGCGCCTGTGAGAAGGGAGCTTGGCATAAGGACTATATTTAACATTTTAGGTCCTCTCGTCAATCCTGCGGGAGCTAACATGGAGCTTCTCGGCGTTTATTCGGAGGATTTAGTCGAGCCGCTCGCCAAGGTTCTCGCAAACCTTGGAGTTAAAAACGCGCTTGTAGTGTTCGGGCAGGACGGTCTCGACGAAATATCGGTCTCCGCAAACACCAGCGTATGCGAGGTGCGTGACGGCTTCATGCGTTCTTTCGAGATAAAGCCGGAGGACTTCGGTATGCGCCGCTGTGATAAATCTGAGCTTGTAGGCGGAACTCCCGCAGAAAACGCCGTTATCACGAGGGATATTCTCTCCGGCAAGGAGCGAGGAGCAAAGAGAGACGCAGTACTGCTCAACTCCGCGGCGGCAATTCACATAGCGCGTCCGTCTATTTCCATGGGCGAGGCGGTAGAACAGGCAAGACAGCTCATCGACTCGGGTGCTGCAATCAGGCGGCTGGATGAGTTTGTGCTCCTTACAAGAGAGGGACAGAAGGCATGATACTCGACACTCTTGCCGCAGCCGCCCGCGAACGGGTGCAATCGGCGAAGGAGAGGCTGCCCCTCGCCCTACTCGAAAAGCAGGCGGCGGCACTCCCCATAACAGAAAATTTCCCCTTTGAGGCGGCAGTAGGCAAAGAGGGGCTGTCGTTCATATGCGAGGTCAAACGCGCCTCCCCCTCAAAGGGACTGATAGCCCCCGACTTCCCCTACATGAGCATAGCGCGGGAGTACGAGGAGGCGGGAGCGGACGCCGTGTCGGTTCTCACTGAGCCGCGCTACTTCTTAGGGAGCGACGAGTACCTTCGCGAGATTGCAAAAAGCGTCTCCCTACCCTGTCTGCGTAAGGACTTCACGGTGGATATATACCAGATTTTCGAGGCAAAGCTGCTCGGAGCGGCGGCAGTGCTGCTCATATGCTCCATCTCCGCGAAGGAGGAGCTGGCGGAGTATGTACGCACCGCACACGCACTCGGACTGTCCGCACTCACAGAGGCGCATGACGAGCGGGAGATTGACATTGCCCTCGGCGCGGGAGCGAGAATTATCGGAGTGAACAACCGCGACCTCAAAACCTTCTCGGTTGATACAGGCAACGCGGCGCGTCTGCGCGAACGTGTTCCCTCCGGCGTACTATTCGTGTCGGAGAGCGGAGTTCAGTCGGCGGCGGACATACGCGCCGCCCGCGCCATACGCGCCGACGCGGTGCTGGTGGGCGAGAGTATGATGAAAGCTTCCGACAAACGCGCTTTCCTAAAGGAGCTTAAAGATGGCGAAAATTAAGATATGCGGAATTTGCCGCAAGGAGGATGTGCGGTATGTCAACTCCGCGCTGCCCGACTACATCGGCTTTGTATTCGCGCCCTCAAAGCGGCGTGTCACCCATGCTCAAGCGGCGGAGCTAAGGAGCTTGCTCGACAGCAGGATAATTCCTGTGGGAGTATTTGTGAATGCTCCCATCGACGAGATTGCGGAGCTTTACAAAAGCGGCGTGATACAGATAGCACAGCTTCACGGAGGAGAAAACGCCGACTACATCCGAAAATTAAAGGATGTATGCAATGTCCCCATCATTCAGGCTCTGCGGCGCGGATGCGGAGACAGTATATGCGACCTTGCCGACTATGTCCTGTTCGATTCCTCGAAAGGAGGAACGGGTACTCCCTTTGACCTCGGCGACGTTGTTAATACTGTTCCGCACTTAAAAGCGTTGTTAGATTTGCGAGGCTTTTTTTCGTCTGACAAGGCAGAGGACGAAGGCTTGCCGTCGCAAGTCAAGGAGGATAACGCAGTCAGGCGAAAAAAAGACCGCAAAGATACAATGGTTTTAAGTGCGGAGCAGTATATGTGCGATAAGCCTTGGTTTTTAGCGGGAGGAATTGACGCGGGCAATATAGATACAGCACTGTCCGCCGCTCCCTACGCTGTGGATTGCAGTTCGGGAGCTGAAACAGACGGTGTGAAAGACGAAACAAAAATACACGCCCTCACAGAGAGGGTGAGAAACGAGGCGAAGAGGTTGAATAAGGGAAGATTCGGGCAATTCGGAGGGCAGTACATCCCCGAAACGCTCATGAGCGCGGTTCTCGAGCTGGAGAGGGAGTATCTTAAATACAAGAACGATTCGGAATTTACGGCGGAGCTGAATGAACTCCTCGCTCAGTACGCGGGCAGACCGTCGCGCCTATACTACGCGGAGAAGATGACCCGCGACTTGGGCGGAGCGAAAATCTACCTCAAGCGAGAGGATCTCAATCACACAGGCTCGCACAAGCTCAACAACGTACTCGGGCAGATTCTCCTCGCGAAGAAGATGGGAAAAACCCGCGTAATCGCCGAAACAGGCGCAGGACAGCACGGCGTGGCTACTGCCACCGTGGCGGCTCTGATGGACATGGAATGTGAGATTTTCATGGGCAAGGAGGACACCGAGCGGCAGGCTCTCAACGTCTACCGCATGGAGCTTTTAGGCGCGAAGGTCAACGCCGTGACGAGCGGTACTGCCACTCTCAAGGATGCTGTAAACGCCACTATGCGCGAGTGGGCGGCGCGTATGAACGACACTCACTACGTGTTGGGCAGTGTCATGGGTCCGCACCCTTTCCCTACTATCGTGCGTGATTTTCAGGCGGTGATAAGCCGCGAGATAAAGGAACAGCTCCTCTCGAAGGAGGGGCGGCTGCCAGACGCTGTTTTAGCCTGCGTAGGCGGCGGCAGTAACGCGATAGGCTCATTCTACGAATTTAT
This sequence comes from Oscillospiraceae bacterium, assembly GCA_031262985.1. Taxonomy (GTDB): domain Bacteria; phylum Bacillota; class Clostridia; order Oscillospirales; family Acutalibacteraceae; genus JAISGQ01. The sequence goes on along the minus strand of JAISGQ010000007.1, from coordinate 27,368 downwards.
AAAAGACGAAACAGTCGCCCTCATAGGCTGTGAGGCGGCGGGCAAGGGAGTAGACACTCCGCAAAATGCCGCCACTATTGCCAACGGCAGGACGGGAGTGTTCCACGGCATGAAGTCGCTCTTCTGTCAGGATGATTTCGGGCAGATTGCTCCTGTGTACTCCATCTCCGCGGGGCTTGACTACCCCGGCATAGGACCGGAACACGCGGATTTGTTTGAGACGGGCAGGGCAAGCTATGTAGCCGTAACGGACGACGAGGCGGTGGACGCCTTCGAGTACCTGTCGAGGACGGAAGGGATTATTCCCGCTATCGAGTCGGCACACGCCGTCGCCTATGCGCGGAAACTTGCTCCTACTATGGATAAGGATAAAATCATGGTAGTAACCGTCTCCGGGCGCGGAGACAAGGACGTTGCGGCAATCGCAAGATACAGGGGGATTGATGTTCATGAGTAGAATAACAGACGCGTTTAAGGACAAAAGAGTTTTTATTCCGTTTATCACAGGCGGAGACCCCGATATCGAAACTACAGAAAAGCTGGTACGCGTGCTGGCGAAGGCGGGGGCGGGTGTCATTGAGATAGGGATTCCCTTCTCCGACCCCGTGGCTGAGGGAGAAGTAATACAGGCGGCGGACGAACGCGCGTTGAAGGCTGGCTGTACGGTGGATAAGCTGTTCTCCATGGTCACGCGTCTACGGGAGGATGTGACAACTCCTCTCCTATTTATGACCTATTATAACGCCATTTTCGGCTACGGCACTGAGCGGTTTATCGAAAAGTGCGTGCAGTGCGGCATAGACGGGCTGATTGTTCCCGACCTCCCGTTTGAGGAGATGGGCGAGCTTCTCGCTCCGGCGCACGAGGGCGGCATTGAGGTTATTTCGCTCATTGCTCCTACGTCTGACGAGAGGATAGACACCATCGCAAGGCAGTCGGAGGGCTTCCTCTACTGCGTCTCCTCCCTCGGAGTGACGGGAGTACGCGGACAGCTCGGCGGATTAGCAAAGCACATGGTCGAGCGGGCGAAGAGGGTGACTGCTACTCCATGCGCGGTGGGGTTCGGCGTATCGAACGCGGAGCAGGCGGCGGAGATAGCTAAGTTTGCTGACGGAGTGATTGTGGGAAGCGCGATAGTGCGGCTTGTGGCGGAGTACAAGACGGCGAGCGAGCAGCCTGTGTTTGATTTTGCGAAGGGCATTGTTGAGGCGATAAGTTAGGGCGTGTTTGCCAAGGAGGTACGCACAACTGCAATCTGTTGCCAAGGAGGCAAAAGTTTAGGTCAAGCCTTTCCAAAGGCTTGCAGATTCTTAAGACAGCGTCTTAAGTCGCTCTCCGCAGAGAGCGAAATCCTTATCGTTCAAGAACGCAGGAGGGGGTAGAAAAAAATGTCCCTAAGGACATTTTTTTCGCAGGGGAACCCTCGTCGGGGGTTCCCCTGTATAGGTCGCTTTGCGACCTATAGGGCATCCCCGTTAGGTGAACTTGCGTTTTACATATATTGCGAAGGCTTCTGCCGTCTGATTCTGCCGTCTGTTATCATTCGGGTAATGATGATGTTTATCCAAAACGGCAATGCATTTGAAGCAAGTTCAATTCGCCGCTAATCTCGGAAGCCTGAATAGCGTATTCTCAACAACGCATTCTTAATAACGTGCGGTCAACGCACGTTTATAGGATATATGTAGCAACTGCCGCCTGTCCGCTCTGCACTCAGTAACCTTCGCAATCTATGCAACACCCTAATTCACCTAACGGGGATGCCCTATAGGTCGCATGGCGACCTATACAGGAAACCCCCGACGAGGGTTTCATTCCCTTCCATGCGTTTTTCTGACGATAGGAGTGTTTCGCTCTCTGCGGAGAGCGACTTAGGGCTCTGCCCGATTCTAAATTAACTTAGAAAACAACAAAGAAAAGCGCGAAAAAGCTTTCGCATATGGGTTTTTGGGGCTTTTCTTGCATTGTTTTGTTAGTTAATTTTGAATGTGAACCATGCAAGCCTTTGCAAAGGCTTGACCCAAACTCTAACTCTTTGGCAATAGATTTAAGTTAGGGCGTGTTTGCCGTTGCGGCATATCAAGGAGGAAAACTATATGGATAATTACAGACTCTCAGGGCGTGACGCTCATCCTGAGGACAGCATATTCAATATCGCAGGACGCACGATAGGCGGCGGGAATTTCGCAGTAATCGCAGGTCCGTGCAGCGTCGAAACTGAGGAGCAAATCGTCTCCATAGCAAGAGAGGTCAAAGCTTTAGGCGCGTCATTCCTGCGTGGAGGCGCGTTTAAACCCCGAACAAGTCCCTACTCCTTCTCAGGGCTCGGAACAGACGGGCTGGAGCTTCTCAAAATTGCCCGCGCAGAGACAGGGCTTCCAATTGTGACGGAGATTATCTCCGAGGCACATATCGAAACCTTCTCCCAAAGCGCGGACATCATACAGATAGGCGCGAGGAATATGCAGAATTTCTCCCTCCTCAAAGAGGTGGGGAGGCTGAATAAGCCCGTCTTGCTAAAGCGCGGTCTCTCCTCCACAATCGACGAGCTTCTTATGGCGGCTGAACACATCATGTCGGCGGGAGCGGAGCAGGTCATCCTCTGCGAACGCGGCATACGCACCTTCGAGACTAAGACGCGCAACACACTCGACCTCTCCGCAGTTCCCGTTCTCAAGAAGCTGTCGCACCTGCCCGTTATCGTCGACCCCTCCCACGCAACCGGCGACAGGAGCTTGGTTGAGCCTATGTCGCTCGCTGCCGCCGCCTGCGGCGCGGACGGACTGATTATCGAGGTTCACAATCACCCCGACTGCGCCATGTGCGACGGGGAGCAGTCGGTCACTCCTTCGATGTTCGGGCGAATTGTGGAGCGTGTGAACGCAGTTCGCGCGGCATTATACTGATACTAATATACCTCTAAAATATGCTGTAGATGCTTATCCTCTCCGTGTCGTAGAGGTGTTCTATTCCGGCAGCTATCTTACTGCAATCTATGCACAAATCGGTAAGCTCCCCATGCTCGTTCCTGTCCTGCAAAATGCTGACTAAGGCGTCAATCTCGTCAATATCTCTGTGGTAGGAGTAAATCCAGAGCCACCGCTCCTCCTTCTCCCACGCTTTTTCAAACGCCTCTATATACTCCTCTATGCCGCTTTCCTTGTTGTGTGCGGCGTGAGTGATTTTATTGAGCTTCGGCAGGAGCGTATTTCTTGTGTGTTTTGTGTGAAATATAGCCAACACACACCCCGCAATTATAAACACCGAGATTACAATCGAGAGAATTATTCGCTTCACTTATCATCATCCTTCTTAACTATACTGTACTGCCCGTTGATGTTTCCCACCATGATGTAGATGTCCTTTAGCGCGACCTTCTCCTTCTTCACGGTCTTGAGGATTCTGTCCTCGTTCCAGTTCGCGAAATTCATTGAACCCTGCTGGATTACTCCATCGCTGACAAGAAGGGTAGCAAAGCTGCTTTCTCCCGCGTCGATATTCATTGTGGAGGCGGAGGGCGGCAGCTCAGCGGAGTATTGCTTGATGCTCAGAACTCCGTCAGGCTCTACAATGGCGTATTCTACGGTGGATAAATCGAATATACTCGCCTTTCTCAGCTCCTCAAATAAGTCTTCGTTGCTGAATCTGATTTTCTTCATGGCATCCTGTATTATTTTTCCATGTGAAACTATGAGTATGGGATTCCCCGATATAAGGTGTCGCACCTTCGCGCATTTGAGCATTAATAAGGAGAGGAAAATCTCCAGCGCGACCATTGTGAATATCGGCAAAATACCGCTCATGAGCGGTATGTCAATCTCCTGCATGGGGATAGTCGCTATATTTGAAATCATCAGCGTGACTACCAGCTCGGATGCCTGCATCTCACCGATTTGGCGTTTGCCCATGATTCTCATTGCTATAATTGAAACAAAAAACAACACAAAAGTTCTGATTATTGATATAACCAAAAGTAATCACCTCTTTTGCTGTATTGTGTTCAAAAACAAAAAAAATAACCTAATCGAGGTGAATAGGTTATTTTTACAAAATTTTAAATTGACTGCACCGCTGAGTGGTATTGCTTTGTGACACTGCCCAGTAGCTGACAACTACTGCACAACCCGCCTCCGGACCACTGACGCCCCTCACGAGACCGCCCACGGACACCGCCGAGGCTCTATCTCCAAATCATGCCGCGTTTCTTGGGAGCGTTTTGCACCTCGGGGAAGAGCAGCTCGTTCATATACTGCACGGAGTCGCGTATCTCCGACAGATTGTCGAAATCGCTCCTGTAAACCTCCACCACCCACGTGGGGTCGCTGCCGTTTCGCTCCATAATAGACTGCATTTTGTAGTAATCCATATTGCCTTTTCCCGGGAGCAGGCAGTCTCTCACCGCGCTGTTGTCGTTGGCGTGGACGTGGACTATGCTGTCGCCCAGCTTCTGCACAAATTCATAGGGGTCATGCCCTGCGCGTATCGACTGCTTTATGTCAAAAACGAACTTAGCGCGCTCGCCCATCTGCTGCTTCATCTTTACGAGGAAGTCGGGATTTTGGCTTCTGTGCAGGTTTACGTTCTCCTGCCCGACAGTTACTCCCATCTTCGCGCCGCACTCGGCAATGGTCCAGAACCGCTCGATATACTTCTCGTCCTGCACTCTGCCGGGGAGTTTGTCTCCGTGTATGACGACGACATTCGCGCCGAGATATCTTGCCGCCTCAAAATAAGATTTGTATAAATCAAGCATATCTGTGAATCGTCTTTCGTAATCAGAAAAGAACATGAAAGGCTCTATCGCCGAGGAGAAAGGATGAACAGAGTACACCTTCGCCTTACTGCTGCGAATTTCTCTCCTCAAGCCTCTTAAGTAAGGCTTTGTAAGCTCGCAAAAAGTATTGAAGAATATCTCAAATTCAAATATCCCCATTTCCATCAACGACGACAATGAGCGTTCTGTAATCATAGGATATAAACAGGCTGACGATACTCCGACCTTCAAGATGCCACACCCCTTCCTGCCAAACATTACATTTGTAATCGAGGCTCATATTATGATAGAATCACTTACAAGAGGTGATTCTACAGTGATAAACGAAATAAAAAAAATAACAAGCAATCTCAAGGAACTAAACCCGCGCTCTGTAAGAATAATAAAGGCGACATTGGTGATTTTTGTGGCACTGCTACTGTTTTCACTGACGGCTATGCTGCTCCCCGACTTATTCGAAAACAGCGAATTTACGTCGATATTCTACATAGATACGGTTTTAAGCACATCAAACAGGTTACTCACGCTCGGTATAATGATAGCATTCATCTACGACCTTGCCACGAGAAACCTTAATAAGAGTTGAAAGCAGTCCTACGCCGTTGCTCTATTATAGCATATTAATTTTGAATTTAAAATAGCATTTTTCCTATATTCCGCAAATATTATATTCTAAAAATACCCTTTATTTAATTTTGTTAAATAAAGGGTATCGCTCTGTGTGTATGTAATTTGACTAACTGCACTAAAAGAAGTTCACAAACAGAAAACTAAAGGTGTAACAGTTACAAAAATTGGATTTTTGTGTTATTTTACTAAAAACTAAGCTTGACATTAGTGCAAAATGATGGTAATATATTGCAGAACTTAACTATTTGTTCACAAATCATATTTATTGGAGGAAAATTAAAATGAAGAAGATTTTTGCATTAATCGCGGCTGTCATGCTCATGGCTGCACTTTTCGCGGGCTGCACAAAGACTGAGACTACAGAGGACGCAGTTTCAGGTTCAGACGTATCTGCATCAGACGTATCTGCTACAGATGTGTCCGCTACAGACGCTGAGTAATTCTCGGCAACATTAATACTGCTGACGCAGTATGAGAAAACACCTATGCGGGACTGGCATCCCGCATAGGTGTTTTTGTGTTTCAGATAGAGAGTGTGCTGTCAATAAATTCCGCTACATCGCTATAAACCGTCGCTCTGTCGTCCTCGTTGAGAATCTCGTGACGCATATTGTCGTATATTTTCACCGCGACATTTTTCATTCCGGCTTTCTTAAACATACGCGAAACCTTTGCCACTCCCTTGCCGCAGTTGCCCACGGGGTCCTCGCTACCCGCTATGAAAAGCACGGGGAGGTCGGAATCCGCCTTCCTGATATTTTTCATTTTGGAGACATAATTTATGCCTTCAAACAGGCTTTTGTACCCGTTTACTGTGAAATTGAACCCGCACCTCGAATCGGCTATGTAGGCGTCCACATTGTCCTCGTTGAAGCTGAGCCAGTCAACCTCGGTTCGCGGGGACTTGATTTTGCTGTTGTACCTGCCGATGGAAAGCCCGTGGAGCAGCTTGCTTCTGTAGCGAGAGCCGCGGAAAACTCCGACAATACCCGCAAGCTTCTTCCCTACAGACGACATTATGGGAGGCTCATGTCCCGTTCCGCAAATGATTACTCCCCTCAAGCCGCTCGCGTAGGTTTCGGTTATATACGTTCTCGCCGCGAACGAGCCCATTGAGTGACCGAACATGAACACCGGCACTCCGGGGTAAAGCGACTCCAGCTTTGCTCTGACCTGCGCTTGGTCGGCGATCAAATTGCTCCAGCCGTTTTTCTTCGATATGTAGCCCAAATCGTCCTCCGACTTCGAGGTAAGCCCGTGTCCGAGATGACTGCACCCCGCCACGGCAATGCCGTTCGAGGACAGATACCGCGCAAAATCGTCGTATCTCATTATATGCTCCGCCATTCCGTGAGCTATAAACAAGATTGCCTTCGGGTTTTCCGCGTTCCACACAACGGTGTGGAGGGTTTCTCCCTGATAGCTTGAGGGGATGAGTAAAATTTGTCGGTTAGCAGTCATAAATACGCTCCGTTTCTTGGAAAACACCGCGCCAATGGCGGCGTTTCCCTATTTAATTTGTGTCGTTAGCAGTGGCGGTATCTGTCACAGAATCAATTGGAGAGGGCTTTTCGTCACTCCATTTTTCTGAGATTTTCGTTTTCGGGAGGTAGTAGAAGGTGTACCGCTTTCCCACCTCCAAATTCCCTGCGGAGACGGGGGCTTTGATGGAGATTTCCTCCCCGCTCGTACTCTTGATTTCTATATTCACCGCTCCGGGGGAGGAGAGCTTGTGCGTGTTTTCCGAGATGGAGACCACCTCTCCCGTGACGGGGATAAGCTCCGCGCCGGAGATTATGTCTCCTACGGCGGGAATCAGCCTGAAGAGGAAAATCAACACCACAACCGCGCAGACAAACGCAAAGGACACGCCTATCTTCCTGCTTGTGCGGCGTTTCTTCACTGATGTGAGAAACATTTTTACTCCCAGAACGGCGAAAACAGAGGTAATCAAAAAGATGGCTATCGTGTACGCCCAAAGCTCGCTAAAGGTGATGATAAAGCCTACTCCGACAAGGAACGCACCCGATAAAAGCAGCGTGAAGATGAAAAGAACGGGCTTAAATCGGCGATTTCCTATGTGTATGCCTTTGTCCTTCTCCACAATTTTTCCTGCGGAGTCGGAAATTTCGGGAGTTGTCAAAATGCGTATCTGCCGCACTACAAGCAGGTGGCAGAAAAGCACCGAAACGATACCCAGCACCATCAATATTGTGCCTAAAATGGGGCTGGACGCCTGACGGAATATCAGCGAGGAGAACTCACTCCTGCCGACGAATACCACTCCTATGAGCATGGCGGCGACCATACCCGCCGAAAATATGATGAGCTTGCGCCTCGGCGTTAGCTCGAATATGTTGTTATCTGAATTTTTCATTCGCGATTCTTCTTTCAGAACTGTAGTTATACTGAGATATTTGCTCTCCGGCAACAATACCCCATGATAAGAGCCTATAATAAGAATACTAAATTTATGCTCTGATGTCAATTAATTATGAATAAATAATTACGAAAAAATAATTACAAAAAAGGGGAGACCGCAACACAGCCTCCCCTTATAGTCCTATTCGCTTTTATCGATAGTCGCTTCCGCCGAAGGCGCGTTGTCTCCCTGATTGTTTATCATCCTGCCCAGTAGGCGGCGAAGTCCGCCGCTCTTATGCGGAAACTTGCTCTTCCTCACCGATTTATTCTGCGCCTCCCGCTCGGAGTCGTCGGAGCTTGCAATAATCGGCTCGGAGGTTAGTTCCTCCCTCTGTGAGCCGTCCTCGTGTGATGTATCGTAATTGCCGCCATCCTCCCTTCTTTTCTTTACCGCACTCAGCTTCACAGCCGGGCGTTCGGGCGCGGTAGGATAGGTCGTCTCCGCCGCCTTGCTTACAGCCAAAGGACTGACGGAAGCTACGATTATTCCGCGTACAGAATCTCCTTCTGCCGCCGTTTTTTCTACTGCCGCACTTGCCTGTCTCCTGATTTTTACCTGTTTGTATTTTGCGGTTTCCGCCTTCAAAACGGCAATATTTTCGCGGGAGGAGTTATTACTCTCCGTATTAACTCCCTGCTTTTTCACGAGCAGAGTACGCCTGACGGGAGTAATTTTGATGGAGTGTCCCGACACCTTCTCCGCCGCGTGTATCAAGGCGCGCTTCAACGCCACTCTGTGCGTTTCGTTGTGACCTGTGCCGTACAGCTCATCTATATACAGGGAGTTGAGTGTATCGCTTTGATAGGAGCTCTCGCGGGTAGTTTTCACTCCGCGCTCCTTTATTACTGCATCCTCGGCGGCTTCTGTGTCCGCGAGAAGCTTGTTTACCTCCACAGTATCCGTCTGCGGGAGGGCGGGGAGGTCGGCTTCCTCGGTGCTGAGTAAATCTATCTGATTTTCGTTGTCGGAAAACTCCGTGTACGCCGCTTCCGTCTCCTCTACCTGACTGTCGTAGGAGAAGTTTTCGGCAAAGGCAGGCGGCATTTCCATCTCCATCGCCTGACTGCCTAAGGCGGGGAGGTCGGGAGCGGCAGATTGCTTTGTGCTGAAAAACTCAAGCTCCTCGCCGTCCTCAAGCTGTGAGATTTCCTCAGTCTGCTGGGATTTCTCCGTCTGCGTGGTTTCCTCAAACTGCATGGCTTCCTCCGTCTGCGAGGGCTTCTCCTCCTCGCTGAGCTTGGAGGTCGCCGCCCCTGCGCCGCTCGCGATTTCCTCCGCGTTTGCTGTCGGCTGGTTGTACGCGTGGGGGAACAGCTCGTTTATCGTCTTATTCACATAGACGGCGTTTTCGTCGTCGAGAGAGAAGCTCGGCGTTTCCGGCAAATCGAACTCCGCGCCGTCCTGCCCGTTCGGGGAGGAGAAAATCGGCGGCGGCTCCGGCGTATATCCACCTTCGAGCTGCAATTTCACATACTCGGCTCTTTTCCGCGTGGAGTCGCCCAGCTCGTTGAGAAGAGAAACTAGCCCGTCAAACTCCTCATCTGAATTTTCGGTAGTTCCTGTTTCGTTTTCCGAGTTGAGGTTCTTTATCCTATTGGCGTGGTGGTGGAGCTTTTCGAGCGCGGAGTACTCCTCCTGTGTCGGGGTGTAGCCGCCAAGCGAGATGGTTTCCTCTGCGTCCGCGTCGTCGATGGCGGCGCGAACGGTGGGGGCGGGAGTTTCAGCCATATCAATGAGCGCGTGGTACTCCTCCTCCACGCCGGAGTACTGCTCTCCCTCCGCCCTCATGATAGAGAGCAGGGAGGAATACTCGCTGTGTACGTCAGATGAATCAAAGCTGTCGGCGGAGGAGTCGTCCTCCTGCTCCTGCTCGTGGACAATGGGCTTGTCCGGCCACGCGCCTCGGCATTTCTCCAGAATGTCGTCGTCGTACAGCTTGAGCCAGAATGCCGCCTCGTTGCTCCTGACGTAGTTTATAATCTTGCTGGTTTTTGACTGCCCCCACTCCTTTTTAAGGGAGGAGCGGTCAAGCCTGACAAAAATCTTGAAGCAATTGCTTTTGAGGATGGACAACGCCTCCTTGCCGCTGCTTCGCACATCTGCGTGGAAGCTCTCCGACAAAAAGACGACAATCATGGAGCATACCGCCATCCGCTTGGTTATATAGAGCTGGTCGGCAGAGCCGTTCGGCAGGTGGGAGTGGCAGAATTTAAACCCCTCGTTATATAATCTCGTCAAAATAGGGACGACAATATTTTCGTCCTCGTTGCAATAATACACATAGGAGAACGAATTTAAGCCCTCGTAGGAGGGGATTGGTTTGAATTTCAAAAATAACACCTCAAAAATATGATTGTAGGTATTTTATCATGCGGAGATGTAAAAATTCAAGCAACAAATAATGAACGAATTAAATATTTTAGGTGAGTTTAGGGTATTTTGATTTAAACTGCTGAGAAAGGCGACTACGGCACAATGAGATATGTGCTGTAGTCGCCTTTTGTTTTTACTTATTTGCAGTTCTTTCTGCCCTAGCCCATGACAACCTTGACCGTATGCATCTTGCCGTCTCCTACAGGAGGAATAATATTGCCGCTGACAGCGTTTCCGTCAACTGTCATACTGACAACGCCCTTCTGTGCTCCTGCGGAGTTATCGACCTCGATGACATATGTGTCGCCGCGGAACTTTCTCGTAACAGTAAAGCCCTTCATGTCGGAGGGGATACACGGGTCGACAAGCAGTCCCTTGTGGTCAGCTCTTATGCCGAGGATGTACTGCGCGACATTTGTGAAGGTCCATGAGGCAGTACCCGTTAGCCAGCTGTTCTTAGCCTCGCCGAAGTTCTGCGCGTCCTTGCCGGCAATCATCTGTGAGTAGACATACGGCTCTGTGCGGTGAATATCGCTTATATCCTCGAGGTAGGCGGGGCAAATCTTGCTGTACACCTCGAACGCGCGGTCGCCGCGTCCTACTACTGTTTCGGCAATAGAAACCCACGGATTGTTGTGGCAGAATATGCCCGCGTTCTCCTTATATCCTGGGGGATAGGAGGAAATTTCGCCCAAATTGACATGGTAGGTCTGATAGGGCGGCTGCTGGAGGACAATTCCGTACTTCGTGTCAAGCCTCTGCTTGACGGAGTCGAGAGCCTTAATGGCGTGACCTTCCTCTACTCCTATTCCCGCGAGTACGCAGAAGCCCTGCGGCTCGATGAATATCTGCCCTTCCTCGCACTCCTTGCTTCCTATCTTATTCTCAAACGCGTCATACGCTCTGAGGAACCACTCGCCGTCCCAGCCGTGAGTGAGAACAGCGTCGTACATCTTCTTGATTTCCGCTTCTGCGCGGTTCGCCTCCGCCGAGAGCCCCTTGAGGCGGCAAAGCTCGACATAATCCTTGCCGATTCCGACAAACATACCCGCTATGAAGACAGATTCCGCTTTGCCGCTCTCAAAATTCGAGCAGGTCTGGAAGCTCTCGCCCGGTGTCTCCGAGAAGCAGTTGAGGTTGAGGCAGTCGTTCCAGTCGGCACGTCCGATAAGCGGCAGTCCGTGAGGACCTAAGTTATTGATAACGTGGTCGAAGGACGCCTTTAAGTGAGTAATGAGCGGCTGTGCAAGCGAGGGGTCGGAGTTAAACGGCGTCATCTCGTCGAGGATAGCTACATCTCCCGACTCCTTGATATAAGCCGCAGTACCGAATATAAGCCAGAGGGGATCGTCGTTAAAGCCGTTACCCGCGTCGGAGTTGCCCTTCTTCGTGAGCGGCTGATACTGGTGGTACGCGCTTCCGTCGGGGAGCTGAACCGCCGCTATGTCGAGGATTCTCTCACGCGCGTTCGAGGGAATGAGGTGAACAAAGCCCGTGAGGTCCTGACAGCTGTCTCTAAAGCCCATTCCGCGTCCTATGCCCGACTCGAAGTAGGAGGCGGAACGCGACATATTAAACGTGACCATGCACTGATACTGATTCCAGATATTGACCATGCGTGAGAGCTTCTTGTCCTCGCACTCCACCTGATAGCCGGAGAGAAGCTCCAGCCAATAGGCTTTAAGCTCCGCGAGTGCAGCGTCGAACTTCTCCGCTGTGTCGAACTTCGAGAGCATCTCGTTCGCGGGCTTCTTGTTGATAACGTGGATTGACTCCCACTTGTCGTCGTTCGGATTCTCGCAGTAGCCGAGAGTGTAGACATACTCCTTCGTCTCGCCCGGCATGAGCTTTACGTTAATGCAGTGTGAGCCTATAGGCGCCCAGCCGCTCGCAACGGAGTTGCCCGACTTGCCCGCGAACACCGCGTTCGGCTTATCAAAGCCGTTGTACAAGCCGAGGAAGGTCTCTCTGTCGGTATCAAAGCCGTCTACAGGCGCGTTTACGGAGAAGATGGCGTAGTGGTTTCTTCTCTCCCTGTATTCTGTCTTGTGGTAGATTGTGCTTCCTATAACCTCAACCTCGCCTATGGAGAAGTTTCTCTGGAAGTTGGTCATGTCGTCATACGCGTTCCAGAGGCAGAACTCGACAAAGCTGAAGAGCTTAAACTCCTTCTCCTTATCGGTGTCGTTTGTGACGGTAATCTTGTGAAGCTCGCAGGTCGAACCCATAGGAACCATAGCTGTCTGTGAAGCTGTGATACCGCCTCTTTTCGAGGTAATCTTTGTGTAGCCCAGTCCGTGTCTGCACTCGTAGCTGTCAAGCTCCGCCTTTACAGGCTGCCAGCCCAACGACCACACATCGCCGCCGTCGTTTATGTAGAAATAACGACCGCCCGCATCTGTGGGGACATTGTTGTATCTGTAGCGTGTAAGTCTGAGCATCCTCGCGTCCTTGTAGAAGCAGTAACCGCCTGAGGTGTTCGAGATAAGTCCGAAGAAGTTCTCGCATCCGAGGTAGTTAATCCACGGGTAGGGTGTGTCCGGACGGGTGATACAATACTCCCGCGCGGCGTCGTCAAAGAATCCGAATTTCATTTATTTTCCTCCTGTTTTTTAGCGCGTAAACGGCGCATAAGTGACATATAAAAGGATACAAAAGCAGTTGGATGCGACACGATGTCGCCCCATTTTACTGTTTTCATTATTTTAACGCATATACGCGTTAAAAGCAAGTAAAAATTTCCAAAATATCTCCCGAAATGCCCGAAAATCGCTCCTATAGCTCCGATAAAATTTATACTTATCGGAGCTATAGGGCTGTCTGCTACAAATCGTCCGCGTCCTGCTCGGGCATTACCCCGAAGGTGGGCACTCCGGTGTAGCTCCCCATAGGGTCGGTGTGGGAAGCCATGCTGTCTACAACCGCCTGCACGCCCGGAGAATTTTTCACCCTGCACGTAGGCGACAGCCGCGACTTTCTCTTTTTTACAACTACAGGCACTATCTTCTTCTCGCTGTTTTTCATATTGCAATCTCCATTCTGTATATCTTTATATAGGTTTCCATATCCTTACAAAAATTGTCTCCCGCAAAATGGCTATTATACTTCGCAGGCAGAATATTTCCCTTTTTACTGCAATATATTTTAAGGAGATTCTACTGCTTACGATACATATGATGGGAGATATGATATGCTGCTTACACTTGAAACTGTGCAAAATACGGCTAACGGACTTTTGGATAAGCTTCTCTATAATTTGAGAAAGCCCCGTGCCGACGCCTACCTCACGTTTGCCGAGAATTCCACATACATGAAAATAAGCTGTGAGGTTCACAAGAAAGGTATCAACTGGAGACGCGTGGAGTCGTTTGCGAGGGAGCGTGATTTACTCCTCTCTGAGAACGACATAGAGATACCGACCGATGTGAATCTCAATAGATTCACGCCGAAACAGCTCCCGAAGCGGCTGATGTTCAACCTTGCCGACAGCATACTGAGTAAGCTGAGTGTGAGCAGGGGGAATATCCGTCTCGGCATATCCGATTCGGGGGAGCGGCTAAAGGAGTTCCTCCCCAAGGTGCTCCCAATGGCAAGCGAGATAAGGATACTCATGAACGACACCTCCTTCGCCGATGAGGAGGCGGAGAGGCTGGTGAGGAGCTGCGGAGTTCCCCTCATTGTCAGCAGGGAGAGCGGCGTACTGCACAACTGCAACCTTGTGGTGGCTACCGACGACACGGCGGAGCTTGACCCGCGAAGCCGCATAGATTTGTTGCTCTCCGACAGGGTTCACGACTGCGGAGTGCTGAATGTCGCCGCTCCCGAAATCTACCTCCCCGCAGTGCTCAACTCCGCGTTTTCGCGGAAGTATGACCGCGTGGAGGTGGCGTCCGCCTTCTACGAGGTAGCCGATATGCAAAGCCTCGGCGGCATTGTGCCGTGGGCAGGAAAAAACTCCGACGGAGTAATTCCGGCGGAGTCCATGACGAGCTATTTAAATGAGTGCTGTATTTGAGTGCTGCATTTGAGTTTGCGTAACTACTGCGGGAAACTCGGGAGGCGTGGCGGTGCTTCTGTAGCCGGCGCGGGAGGTGGAATACACCTCCCGTTTCTACGACTATACTCCACAAATAATACTGCTCCGCAGTATTAATAGTCGTAATACTTGAACTGCTCCAGTTCGGGAGGTATTTCGGTAACTCCCACCGCTTTAAATATCATGCTTCCGCCCATGATTACCTCGAGATAATCGACTATCCACTCCTCACTGCTAAACCCGTTTATCGCGTATATTTTGCTGTCCTCTGTCTCCTCCCTCACGCCTATCTGCTCCCCCTTGTACTTCCTGTTGTCGGCTGAGGAGGAGAACGAGCCGAACGGACGGTAGGTAACTCCGTTGTAGTGAAGCTCCACGCAGCCAAGCTCCTCATTGCTTGCGGAGGTAAATTTCGGATAGACCGTACTATCCGAACTCCCGTCGCAGGAGGAGAGGGAGGCGGTTAAAATCATCAGGGCAATCGCTATACATAAGAACTTTTTCATATTGTACTCCATTATAGTTATTTAAATGAGCAGGCAAAAACACCGCAGGTATGCTTACAGTATACCTGCGGTGTTATCGTTTGTCAATAAAAATTATCTGTTTTGCAATATTTTTCTCGCTGACCTACTGTTCCTGCCTGTTTTTCAGCTCCACATAGTCGCGGCGCGGCATGACATTCATGTAGGCAGGTCTTATAATCTTGCCGACATTCAAGTTTTCCTCTATGAGATGAGCACTCCAGCCGGCAATTCGGGCAATGGCGAAAATGGGAGTGTACAGCTCGGGCGGCAGATTGAGCATCTTGTAGACAAACCCGCTGTAGAAGTCGATATTCGCGCTCACGCCCTTGTAGGTTCTCCTTCTCTCGCCGATAATCTGAGGAGCAAGCCGCTCGACATTCGCGTACAGGCGGTACTCCTTCTCCAGTCCCTTCTCCTCCGAGAGTGTCTTGACGAAACGGCGGAAAGCCTTTGCCCTTGGGTCGGAGAGCGAATAAATCGCGTGTCCCATGCCGTATATCAGCCCTGAGTTGTCAAACTCGTTCTTATCCAAAACCCGCACGAGGTAGGCGGAAATCTCCTCCTCATCATCCCAGTCGGAGATTTTCTCCATCATGTCGTCGAACATACGCACAACCTTGATGTTCGCGCCGCCGTGGCGAGGTCCCTTGAGAGAGCCGAGTGCCGCCGCAATCACGGAGTACGTGTCCGTACCCGAGGAGGCGACCACATGAGTGGTGAAGGTCGAGTTGTTTCCTCCTCCGTGTTCGGCGTGGAGGACGAGAGCGAGGTCGAGGATTTTCGCCTCAAGCTCGGTGTACTGCTTGTCGGGGCGGAGCATATAGAGAATGTTTTCCGCCGTCGAAAGCTCCGGCAGGGGAGTGTGAATAAACAGGCTCGCGCCGTTGTGGTAGTGATCATACGCCTGATACCCGTAAACCGAAATGAGGGGGAAGAGGGCGATAAGCTGAAGGCACTGCCGCACTATATTTTCGACTGAGGTGTCGTTTGCGTTCTTGTCGTAGGAGTAGAGTGTCAGTACGCTCCTCGCGAGAGTGTTCATCATATCAAAGCTGGGAGCTTTCATGATAATGTCGCGGACAAAGCTGGGAGGCAGAGTTCTGTAGTCCGCCAAAACCTTTGACAAATCCTCAAGCTGTGTCTTGGTTGGGAGATTGCCGAAGAGGAGGAGATATATAGTCTCCTCAAAGCCGAATCTCTTCTCCTCAAGGAAGCCTTCGGTCAGGTCGGTAATGTTGTAGCCTCTGTAGTAAAGCTCCCCCTCGCAGGGAACGCTCTTGCCGTCCACATTGAGAAACGACTGAATCTCGGAAATCTCCGTCAGCCCCGTGAGGACGCCCTTGCCGTCGAGGTCGCGAAGTCCGCGCTTGACCTCGTATTTCTGATACAGTGACGTGTCGATTCTGTTGTTGTCGCGGCAAAGCTGCGCGTAGGCTTCAATTTCAGATGTAATCCTCGTGATATCAAAATCTCCGATAGCCATATTCATTCTCCCTTTCCCAAAGTTTTTATCGTTCATTTCTTCCAGATTGTTGAGCTTGGTAAATATATTGTTAAAACTCTTTACCGCCGAGATAAACTCCCTAAAATCGCTCTCCTCGAGGAGTGAGAATTTATCCAGCAGTTTTTTTGAGAATATCTCCCGCCCTGCGGCTATAGATAAAGCGGCGGCGTTGGATATTTTCGTTATCATTATTCTTTTGTCAAAGCCGTCCTGCATACGCTCCACAAAGCCCATTTTGAGGAGTGAGGAGACCACCTTGGTCATCTGCTGCTTTGAAACTCCCAGCGTTTCGGCAAGCTCAGTCATTGTCATCGCGCTGTTTTGCCCGAGGAGGAGCATGGTGTGCATCTGCATCACTGTGAATTTATCCCGAAATTGCTCCTCAAAGGGGCGTGTAAAATGCTGTGAAAACAGCACAAACAAATCTATCAGACTGCCGCTGAGTTCTTCCTCCGATAACATACAATCACATTCGCTTTCATCTGCGTTTTTGCCGAGGAGATAAAAATAGTTAACTTTTGTTTACTATTGTACCGCATAAAACACCTTAGGTCAAGACAATTTTCCTCCAATAGTTTTAACTAACTGTAAACAATCAGCGAGTGGAGGAGGGAAATTGCAGAAAAACAACAGAGAAGGAGGTGTAATACCTTCTCCTCTGTTTGCTTATTTCTAAGGTAGTTCCCATAGGCTGTCCACTTCGTCATCGTAAACAAGCCGCTTGTTTGAAAGCGAGAAGTTCTCCCCGTCAAAGCTCACATCGGCAACGACATATGCGAAAACGGACGGCATGGCGGACTGCTCGTATTTAAGCCCAATTCCTATCATGACCGAAATACTGTTGTCGTCATTGAGGAAAAAATGCACTATGTAGCTGAGTACAATCTCGGACAGCTTTTCGTCACGCTCATTTTCGGTAGAGTACGGTTTTCCGTCCATGGTGAAATTGACCGTCTTACCGTCCTCCGACAGCGTCATGGGGAATGTTTCGTTCAGGAGCTTTGATAAGTCGCTTTCTCCATCAACTTCGCTATATTCAGAGGATAACACATAGTCTCTGTATCGAGTAGGAAAGCCTTCCTCCTGCGGCTCTTGCTTCAATATGTGCAAATCCATCATAGCAACGCCTGTTCCGCTTCCCCAATAGACCGTTACCGCAAGTTCCTTTTCTCCGTCGCCGTCATAGTCGTAGTAGGACATTTCCGGCATAACCTGACGCGGAGTAATACCGCTCCAGTCAAAATACTGCCCGATTCCGTCGTGGTACAGCACCATGCCGTAGGGCAGAATCCCGTAGAGGTAAAAATCGTCCTCCGGCAGTGAGGCGTACAGAGGAAACTTTTTGCTTATATCCTCTCCGCTGTCGCTGTCCGATACCGCTTGCCACTCCTCCTGCACATATGTGGCGGGAGGCTCGGAGGGTGCGGTGTTCCCAAGCTTGTATGTGCAGGAACACCCAAGTATCAGCGCGAGAGTTAGAACTACGCAGGAGACTGACCTCCCCACTCTCATGCCTGTTGTCATTTTGTTGCTCATTTTGTTGCTCCTTTCTCTGCTCACTTCTCCGCCTCATACGCGCGGCGGCACTTGCCGATACTGCTCCCTAAGGGGTTGCCCGCACTGTCATAAATCACACGCTCGTAAAAATCCGCGAGATTTAAGTCCTCCGCGATTAGCTCGCCGTAAGGACCTTTTGTGTAGTAATATGTCACGGAGTAGTATCCGTCCGACATATTTTGCCTGACAAAGACAGTCTTTTTCACCTCTGCTTGAAGTTTGACAACAGGCTTCACCGATGCGTCTATCTTCTTTACTCTGACGGTACGGACAGGTGCAGTTTTAGAAATTTTTTTCATAATGCGGCGTACCTTTCTGTGATTTATTTATGTATATGCGTTTTCATGTATATGCAATTTCCTTATTATGTATAAAAAATTATATTACAAATACCACTCAAAAGCAATCGTTAAATTTATGAACGTTTATAATACTACGCAGGCAAAAAATAATCTGACACACAAATTAATAATATCTTAATTTTTTCTTTATAAAGTGTTAGTATTTTGAATTTTTCTGATTATAAAGCCATTTTCATTTTCTATCACTTTACTATTGATATTCAAAATAAACTGTGTTAGAATACATACATACCTCATAAACGACAAATACCGCAAGTGCAGGGAGAAGTGATACGTTGTTTGAAAAAACGCTTTCTAACAATCAGGAGCTGACATTTGAATATCTCAAGAAGTCCGCCCCTTTCGGGGATTCTCTTTCGGATAAGTTTATGTCCTCTCTCAAAATCGGCGGGAGCTACAACAACGCCGCACTGCTCCTCTCCGACCAATGCGAGCATACGCTCCGCTTCTCCGTGTTCGACAAAAATCGGCAGATTGTGTCGATGGACACCTTCTCCGGCTCGCTTTTGTGCCAGCTCCAAAACGCGCTTGAGAGAATTGAGCAGTGTCTTATTTACTCCGCGTCGGGCGGCGCGAAGCTGGCTCTGCGGGAGGCGGCGATAAACGCAGTGATACACCGCGACTACTCCTTCAGCGGAAGCACGCTCATCAATATCTACAGCGAGAAGGCGGAGGTCGTCTCCCCGGGAGGCGCGGTAGGTTCGCTCTCTGTGAGTGACCTAAAGCTGGGAATCTCTCAGCCGCGAAACCCGATTCTCGCCGCCTTCTTTGCCCAAAGGGGATATGTGCGGCTCTGCGGATTTGGATTAAGTTCGCTGTTCTACGAGTTCAGGAGCTCCCGATACCCCTCCTCCGATTCGCTCATTAAGATAAGCGAGAATGTGTTTTCGGTGACTGTGCCGCTCCTCTCGCAACCGGCGGAGGAGGTTTCAGCGAAACATAAACGCTCCCTCTCCCTAAAGCTCCCGAAGCGGAAGAAGCACATCAGCGACCTACAGCAGGAGAATATTTTGGGCTACCTCGCAACCCATGTGACTATCAGCAGACCCGAGGTGCAGGTGCTGCTCGGAATCGGGCAGACACGCGCCCTAAACATACTCAAGGCAATGGTTAAGAGCGGACAAATCCGCGCCAATGGCTACGGGAAGAACACGGTGTACCGACTGCCGATGTGATGGGGTTGATGTGTTGAGTTGTGTTTTCATGTTAGTAAGTAGCAAAAGTAGGTCGCAAGGCGACCTACACAGGGAACCCCCGGCGAGGGTTCCCTACGAAAAATGTCCAGTGGGACATTTTACTACCCTCCTGCGCTTTTCTGACGATAAAAGAATTTCGCTCTCTGCGGAGAGCGAGTCAGGGCTCTGCCCTAACGACCCGCAAGCCTTTGGAAAGGCTTGACCTAAACTTTTCAGTCTTTGGCAACAGATTGAAGTTGTGTGCTTTGCCGCCTTGGCAACAGATTTTAGTTTTGAAAGGATGAAACAAACAAAAATGATAGGATATTATGACTACACAGTCGTTGCTACATACGCGGGGCTTACCGCCGCAGTTATAGGGATTTTGTTCGCGCTGACGGGCAATCCCACCGTTGCGGTTTACTGCCTCATGATTGCAGGCTGTACCGATATGTTTGACGGACGCATTGCGCGTACCAAGAAGGGACGCACGGAGAGCGAAAAGAAGTTCGGCATACAGATTGATTCGCTCACCGACCTCGTCTGCTTCGGAGTACTTCCCGCCTCCGTCCTCTGCTCAATTTGGGTGTCGGGCAGTGAGAAAATCCCCTTCGCGGCAATGGCAGTCGCCTCCATTTACGTGCTTTGCGCCATGATACGCCTCGCCTACTTCAACGTGGTGGAGGAGGAGCGGCAGGCGCAGACAACCGAATGCCGCAAGGAGTTTTTGGGAATGCCTGTGACGACAGTGGCTATACTCCTGCCGCTTGTGTACGCGTTCAGACCGCTGTTTGGGGAAAAATTCCCGATTGTTTTGACTGTGGCAATGGCAATTATCGCCCTTGCGTTCGTCTCCAAAATAAGGGTGAGAAAGCCCGGCTCAGTCGGCGTTATCATCATGAGCATCATAGGTATCGCCGAGCTTGTTTTCCTCATTGTCGGTGGCAGAATATGGGGCTGATTCCGCGCAAAACTCTCCCTCCCCAGCCGCCCTCAGCCATGCTCCGCTTCCTGTACACGACGCTGTTCGGGCGAGTTCTGCTAAAACCGCTGACTATGCCGTTTGTCTCAAAGGCGGCGGGAATACTCATGGACAGCAGGCTGTCGGCTCTCTTTGTAAAATCTTTTATAGAGAAAAACGGCATAGATATGTCCGACTACGAAAAGCGGAAATTTTTCTCCTTCAACGACTTTTTCACGAGGAGTGTTCTCCCCGAAAAGCGTCCGATTGCTCATGCCCCCTCCGTGCTGATTTCTCCGTGCGACGCGAAGTTGTCGGCATACATAATTACCGACAAGAGCGTCTTTTCAATCAAGGATTCCTCCTACTCCGTAGCCGATTTGCTCTCCGACGCGGCTATGGCAAAGAGGTACAGCGGCGGCTACTGCCTGATTTTCAGGCTCGCGGTGGACGACTATCACCGCTACTGCTACTTCGACGGCGGACGTGCAGAGGCGGTGCGGCATATCGGTGGGGAGTTCCACACGGTTCAGCCTATCGCCCTTCGGCATTGCGACATATATAAGCGAAACACCCGCGAGTGTACCGTACTGCTCACCGAAAATTTCGGCACAGCCGTGCAGGTCGAGGTGGGAGCTATGATGGTGGGGCGTATCTGCAATAACGGCGCATCCGTTTTCAGGCGTGGAGAGGAGAAGGGTCGTTTTGAGTTCGGCGGCTCTACTATAGTCCTTCTGCTGGAGCATAACTCCGCGCAAATTGACAGAGAAATACTCAGAAACACCGAAAACGGCTTGGAGACGGTAGTCAAGATGGGAGAAGCCATAGGGCGGAAAGCGTGACACTGATTAATACACTGCGGTTATTTCCATAGTTATACAAAATGCACATTAAAATTCGTATTTTTTTAGCTTAGTTTAATATTGTGTTACTTAACTATTTGTGATAAAATTAACGTGTTAGCTTGATAGGGTTGGAAATCACCTAATATGTCAGCAGTATAAAGTTCAAAAAATCTAAAGAGGAGTAGATGACGGCTATGTTGAACGATTTGACAAAAATCAGCGCGGGTGCTGAATGTGAAGAAGTTGAGGAGCCTATTATTTTGCCGATACCTTATGAAGATGAGGCTGCGGAGTTGGCAAAAGCCAAAGCGGCGGCAGCTGCCAAGGAGGCGGCACGCGTTGCCGCGCTGAAAATCAGCGCGCCTGAGGTAGTTCCCCTCACTTTTTCCGAGGAAGAATTTGAGATTAACCGCAAGAGAGCGGAGGCGGAGGCGGCTCAGAAGGCCGCTGAGGAGGCTGCCGCTATCGCAAAAAAAGCAGCTGAGGAGGCTAACGCCGCGTTCCGCGTAGCTCAAATGGCGGCGGCTAAGAAAGCTGCGTCCGAGGCTGCGTCCGAGGCGGCGAAGAGTGCGGAAATAACCTTCGACAATGAGGGAAACAGCATTGTGAAGGTCACTGTACCAAAGGATTTCGACCTTGTGATTACATTTAAGCCCAAGGAGAAATAGGCGGTTTTGACGCACTTTAGCGACAAAACCACACAAAGCTTGTCAGGTATTGTGTGTTCGCTTTTATCCGAGTGTTTCGACTCTCGGTCACAATATCTTGCTTTTTTTAAAATTACCGAAAAACCTTGCAGTTTTTGACTGCGAGGTTTTTTATTTTTGAGAAAAATATTTTTACAAAAATTTCACATTACAGAAACAAGCCGAAAACTCGCGTGTTCCATAATTTTATCTTAATTTACTGCTGTCCAAAGCTAATAATATAATCGAGCGTTTGGAATATCAATTTTTAATTGCACGCTCGGTTACATTGAACTAATTTGAAAATTAAAAAGCAAATTAATTGAGTGTAAGAAAAAATAACACGGAGGTTCCCTTTTTATGAAAAAAGCGATAATAGGACTTGCATCCCTCTTAGTTGTACTCTCCTTAGCTTCCTGCTCTTCTGAAAATGTGGACAGCACCACAACAGGCGACGGCGTCAACGACGTTTCCTACAGAAGAAGCGCGGTGGGAGATAACAACACGGTTACACGAAACGGTTACTCCTACAACACAAACGGAGCTAACTACTCCGCCGACAGGTCAAACTACCGCACAAACGGAGGCGCGATGGACGGAACTGCCAACGGCGCGGACACCTACGGAGCGACTACCGACACCAATCTCGACGATATGCTGCAGTATGACGGCACACGCAGCTACAACAACTCCGCGACAAGCCGTACTACTACGGCGACAGGCAGAGCGGTTTCCGCGAAGTCGGGATTGACAGAGCTGTCGGAGTTTATCGGTGTCAGAAACTCCGACTTTGTCAAGAAGTACCCCAACGGCGTAGAGCAGGTGGATTTAATCAACGGAGTTAAAACCGTAAGCGGCAGGAAATTCAACTACAACTTATTCGGACACAACTACTCCGCTTTGACATCGGTAAACGACAAGGGTTATGTCACGGCTATTCAAATCTCCCCCACTAACGCAACTACCGCCGAGTTGACCGACGCTATATCGGATGAGCTTGGAAAGCCCGCGAAAATCAGCAGAAATGCCAGCACCTACGACTACCGCGCGGAGTGGAATTCGGGTAAGACTAAGGTTATACTCACCCAGTTCAGGAACGAGTGCACGGTGACTATCGCGTAAAGTTGAGTTAGTATAATTTGCCCTAAGCTTTGAAGGCAACACCGACATTTGTGCGGTGTTGCCTTTGACTTACAATCCTATCTCCCCCCATAATCAAAATGTATTTATTTCCATTTTCTGCACATCATATAGTTATCATTTCGGAGGTGTTGAATTTTGGGTAAACGTCTTGTCGCCTTTTTCTCCTTTTTCATACTGCTTGCGGGCGGTCTTATCGTCAGAATACTGTTCCTCTCGCTCTCCTCGGAGTACGTGGAGGCGGGAAACTCCCAGAGCAGCTACACAGTTACGGTAGCCTCATCCCGCGGGAAAATTTACGACTGCAAAATGCGTTCGCTCGCGGGCGGGAAGGCAGTATTCAAGGCAGTAGTAGAGCCATCCGCCGCCACAACTGCCAAGCTCATGAGCATGAAGAATCCCGACTTGATTTTCGACATAGAGGAAAAGCTCAAGGCGAACCGCCCGTTCTTGATAGATGTTCCCGACGCAGGAATAGACAGCGAGGGAATCAGAGTGTTCAAAACCGTCACGCGGTACGCCCCCACTACTCCCGCCGCTCATGTCGTCGGCTACATGAACGGAGACGGCGAGGGAGTATCGGGCATAGAGCGTGCGTATGACAGCCTCCTCCAAAATTTCGGAGGCACGCTCACGGCGCGGTATACGGTTAACGCGCGGGGCAGCTCCATAAAGAACACAGAGCCTGTCATCACCGACACACTCCACAACTCCGACGCGGGTGTGGTACTTACAATTGACACCGATTTGCAGCTTATAGCGGAGCGAGCGGCGAAAAAGTATCTCAAAAGCGGCGCGATAGTACTCCTCGAGGCTGAGACTGGGAAAATACGCGCCTGTGTCAGCTACCCCGATTTTTCCCCGAAGAATGTAGCCGATTATCTCGATGGGGAGGATTCACCCCTCCTCAACAAGGCGTTTGCCTCCTACGACGTAGGCTCCGTATTCAAGCTGCTTGTGGCGGCTACCGCGCTGGAGGACGGAATCTCCCCCGACATAATCTTCAGCTGCGGCGGTCACGTGACTATCGGGAGCAACACATTTCGGTGCAGCAGACGCGCGGGACACGGCAACCTCGACATGAGGGGAGCTATCGCGCAGTCGTGCAACTGCTACTTCATAGAGCTGTCAAAGCAGATAGGATATGAAAAGCTCCTTGCCGCCGCGAAGAAGCTCGGATTCGGCAAGAAGGTTCAGCTCGGCGACAACTACTTCACCTCCTCGGGCAATCTTCCCGATAAGGGGGAGCTTGCTCTGCCTTCGGGGCTTGCGAATTTCTCCTTCGGGCAGGGGACACTGCAAGCCAATCCCGTGCAGGTCGCCTCCCTTATACTGACTATAGCCAACGGAGGCGAATACCTTGCTCCGTCCATTGTGGAGGGAGTGGTCAACCAAAGCGGGGAGTTTATAAAGAAATACCCCTCCTCCCCCAAGGTTTTTGTGTGGGAGAGGGAGACGGCGAACGACATTAAAAACTTCATGGTAGCCGCCACGCAGGAGGGTACTGCAAAGCCGGGCGCGCCGAATATTTTGTCCTCCGCCGCTAAGACCAGCACTGCCGAAACAGGCATGAAGAAGGAGGGGAAGAAGGTGCTGCAGGCGTGGTATGCCGGCTTCTTCCCTGCCGAAAACCCACGGTATGTGTGCGTAGTACTCGCAGAAAACGGAGAGTCCGGCGGTGCAACCGCCGGACCTGTGTATAAGTATATCGCCGATAATCTTACCAAGCTGATTTTCGAGGAGTATGAGGAGTGAGGGGGGGATATGTATTACTCCCAAAATCTATCATTATACGGCGTGGATTCAAATCCCTTTGACTGTAATTTTGCAACAAAAACATCGAGCTTGTTGTGACATATACGCTTGAACCAGCTCTTTTCACCAAATCGGCGTACCAATGCGGGACTAATAGCATAATATGTTCGCACAAACATTCTGCCATACCACGTGCTTGCCAAAGTGGAATCACGATAACGCCTCAAAGTCCAGACCTCGGGGCAATCATAAGAACCATATACGGCACTGGCAATATAACAGCCCACTTTTTTATTAACGGGGTATAGAGCGGCAAAATCGCTTATAGAAGGGACTGTATGTGAAGGATCAAGTTTTTGGATGTTTAAATGAGCGCTTCGAATAATCTCAAAATAAGCATCTCTGTTAATTTTAACCTTAGTAATGGTAAATGCTAATTCACAATGCTTGATAATCAAGTTGTTGATGTATAACTCGTTATTCTTGCCCACAATACTGACTAATTCTTGGATGAATGCCGAGTTGGCGTTTGCAATTTCCATATGACATTCGCCTCTCTCATCAGATATCACAATGCCATAGCCGTTTTTGCGTTGTGTAAATACAAAAGGAGTATTCACCATCTTTATAATATATGAACTTATTTTTTCTATAACGGCTTCTTTATCCTCGGTTGTTTTTTCGTAGTATTCATCTATAACAGAGACTGACTTGTTTAAAACACTGAATTTTTGCGCCCTCTTAAATTTATCGGCGTCTGTAAAGGATTGCATAACTTTGCTGTATGACGAAAAAAACACGGCTTCAATGCTGTTGGGTTGGTGCTGTTCCACAAGATTATAATATTTCTCTGTCTCCTCCCAATCCCCTTTTTCTAAGGCTCTTCTGGCATTAGCCAGTTGCTTATCGACAAATTCAGAGTGGTCAATTTTGACTGCACCATCTATTTCCACAAGCATTTTTTTAACTTCTTCAACAGAGTACTTTGTGCCGCAAGCTTGGCACAAAAAAACTCCGTCCTGCTTTACCAAATCTACACTTCCGCACATTTCGCACATAACTTTTTTCATTTTATCCAACTCCAATTTTCAGTTTATACTGCTCCGCGTTTAAAAGCGTTGTTAGATTTGCGAGAAAAAGACCGCAAAGATATAATGGTTTTAAATGCGGAATAGTATTAATTGTTCTTAGCGCATTTGTTATGTTTTTGCATGATAAAAACCAACTTAATACACAAATTCGTTAAAATATCCAAATCAAACCTTTTGAGAAATATTTTAATAAGATAATTTTACCTCAAAATCAAAATAAAGTCAATCAAAACAAATTCAATCATAAAATAAAAATTTCATGGTATCCTTTCTTCGGCAAAGGTCGGCACTACCGAAACAGGCATCAAGAAGGGTGTGAAAAAGACCGACAAGATACCGAAAAGATACCGATGTCTCAATCGCACATTAAGCGGTGTTGACAACCGCCTCAAACCCGTGTATCATGAAGAAAAAACAGGGTGGAGAGACAGCATGGTAGGAGTATATTTCAGCGGGACGGGCAATACTAAGCACTGTGTCGAGCGGTTTGCATCCGAAATTGACAGCGAAGCAAAATGTTTTTCTATCGAGGACACGCAGTCGGTTTCGGAGCTTGCACGTCACGATACAATCATATTCGGATTTCCCGTTTATTACAGCAATATTCCTAAAATCGCAAAGGACTTCATCGCTCAAAACAGCGAGTGTTTTCGCGGCAAGAAAGTATTTATTATCGCCACAAGAGCTTCATTTAACGCCGGAGGCATAGTAAATGCCGCAAGAATGTTTAAGTCTTGCGGAGGGAGCGTTGCGGGGAGCTTGCAACTGAATATGCCGAACAACATAGGGGATATGCTCATTACGAAACTCGTATTCTCGAAAAACTACGAGAAAATAATTGAGAGAGCCGACAGAAAAATAGCAAAAGCGGCGCGGAGATTCAGACTGAACAAGCCCGTAAGAAGCGGCTTGTCCGTTTTCAATTATATTCTGAGCGGTATCCTGAGTTGGCTTTGGTTTTACCCTACCACCGACCGCTGCATACACGCCCCCGCAGTAGATAAAGCCAAGTGCAGCGGGTGCGGACTGTGCGAGAGAATCTGCCCTATGAGCAACATATCGGTAGTCGGCGGCGAGGTGGTGTCAGGCGAAAATTGCACGGTTTGTTACCGCTGTTTTAACCGATGTCCGCAGAAGGCTTTGACTGTTTTGGGTCGTAAGGCTTACGACCAATACAAAATATTGCAGTAAAAAGAAACAACCTCCCGACTTATAAAAAGTCGGGAGGTTGTTTCATGAGTAAGATACTCATGGGGCAAACCGTCTTATCAACCTCAGTTTATCACAGCACTCCCGCCATGTCAACCTCTATGCCATGCACTAAATTAACAAGAAAACAATCAAGCCTCCACGGGCGAAAACCGCACAAATCAGGGCTTTTCGCCCGTGTTTTCTTGGTGTTTTCTAAGTTATTGCTTCGGCGGCTAAACCTTGCCAGATTATGGTCGAGGATTTTTACTGTCTTGCGAGGCAGAGGACGCCGCTTTGCTGACGCAAAGCAAGGAGGATAACGATGCAAGGCGGTAA
>JAISGQ010000015.1 GCA_031262985.1 Oscillospiraceae bacterium | reverse complement strand
CTAAATTAACTTAGAAAACAACAAAGAAAAGCGCGAAAAAGCTTTCGCATATGGTTTTTTGGGGCTTTTCTTGCATTGTTTTGTTAGTTAATTTTGAATGTGAACCATGCAAGCCTTTGCAAAGGCTTGAGCCAAACTCTAACTCCTTGGCAACAGATTTTAGTCTGTGACAGGCACAGGAGAAAAATTCACGCTGTCGCAGGATATAAGCCGAAATTTTATCCCCCTATACTCCCCGTTGAACGCCCTGTGCTTGGCGTATCCGTGGAGATGTCCGTAGTAGCACCGCTTTACCCCGTATTCGAGTAGCACGTCTACTATCCTCTCGCTGACATACTCGCCGTAAATAGGAGGATAGTGAACGAAAGCAACCTTTTCTCCTCCATGATTCTTTGCCGATTCTATCGACATCTTCAGCCTGCCTGCTTCGCGGTTGATTATCTTCTCCTCTGTTTCGCTGCTGTCGGAGGGGATGCCCTTCGTGCCGCATATCGCAATATCTCCCTCCGTGAATGAGTTGTTGAGCAAAAATGATATGCTCGAAAGCTCGTTCTCCGACAGAAAGGCTTCCATCTTCTTGACCGTAGTCCACCAGTAGTCGTGGTTTCCCTTCAATATAATCTTCCTCCCCGGAAGGCTGTGTATAAACCTGAAATCCTCCAATGTATTTTCAAGCTTCATCGCCCACGAAACATCCCCCGCAATCACCACCGTATCGTCTTGTGATACAAGATTGCACCAGTTTTTGCGGAGACGCTCGGTGTAGTTATCCCACCCGCCGAAAACCTCCATGGGCTTGTCCTCCCCGAAGGACAGATGCAGGTCGCCTATTACCCAAAGTGCCAATTGACAATCACTCTCCTGAAAGGTATTTTGCGAAACAATAGTAGTGGCAATTATCCGAATGAATAACATTCTAAAAAATGTAAATACTACTACTGAGCAGAATATAGTTCTGTATAAAAATTGAAAGCAGGGTGTAAAAAATGAATGACCAAAGCAATAACAGCAAGAGCAAACAGCACTCCCACGAGCATGACCACAGCAACATAATAAACTGCGATGTGACAAACTGCTACTACCACGGAAGCGCGAATTGCTGTCACGCTAAGAGCATCAATGTAGGACCGAACTACGCCATAAGCGAGAGCGACACGGTTTGCTCCACATTCAAAAACAAATAGTTCATCGTAAAAATCGCAAAAAGCTATGCGGAGTATCTTGACTGATAATTTCAAGATACTCCATGTTGTTTTTGCGTCATTTCCTTGCCCTGATTCATTGTGAAAGATTAAAAATCCGCGAAAAAGCCGCACAAACCAAGGTTTCCCCTTGATTTGTGCACCGTTTTTAATCGAAAAGCAATATTATTGCTCCGACAACTAATTACAGAAGCAATAGTTGTTTCCACCTAAGCATTAGCATAAACTAACTCCCTTGTCTTAGGATTATTCTCAACCCCCAACATCTTAAATACCTGCGCCTTCATGTCCTTCGCTGTGCAGACATCGCCGAACCGCACTTCCTTACCCCTCAGATTGAGGAGAGGCGCAGGAATAGGTGTTCCCGACACAACAGAAAGCTCATTAATTATGTCAAACTCATTGTCCGCGAGTATCTCCTCCGACACAGCACCAAGCACACTCTCGGAAAATTTATACGGGCTTGCGGTAGACACTATAATCGCGGGCGTGCCGGCGTCTCCCGTTGCGGCTACGTATTTGTCATACACGCTGAAGGCAACCGCCGTGTGAGTATCAATGAGATACCCGTCCGACTGGTACTCCTCCCTTATAGCCGCCTGTGTGCTTTCGTCGTTGCAGAAGTCGGCGCAGAACATCTCACTGAGCTGCTGCTTTACGTCGTCGTCTACCTCGTATCTGCCTGTAGTACTCAACTCGTGCATCCAGCGGCTCACTCTTTCGCTGTCGCCGCCGCTGAGGTGGAAAAGCAGACGCTCAAGGTTACTCGAAATCAGAATATCCATGGAGGGCGACATAGTAGTGCGAAACGCTCGGTTTCTATCATAAACTCCCGTATTGATAAAATCGGTGAGGACGTTGTTCTCATTTGACGCGCATATGAGCTTTCCTACGGGCAGCCCCATCAGCTTTGCGTAGTAGGCGGCGAGTATGTTGCCGAAGTTTCCCGTGGGAACGACTATATTCACCTTTTCGCCATCGTAGTCTATCTCCCCGTTGTTCATCATATCGGCGTAGGCGGAGATGTAGTACACTATCTGCGGGGCAAGCCGCCCCCAGTTAATCGAGTTCGCGGAGGAGAACGCCATGTTGTTCTCGCTCAGTACTTCGGCAATCGCGGGGTCGGTGAATATCTTCTTTACGCCCGTCTGGCAGTCGTCAAAATTTCCCTTGACGGCGCATACTCCGACATTGCCGCCCTCCTGCGTCACCATCTGGAGCTTTTGGATGTTGGAGACGCCGTCCTCCGGATAAAATACGATAATCTTCGTGCCGTCTACGTCCTTAAAGCCCTCGAGAGCCGCCTTTCCGGTGTCGCCTGAGGTGGCTACGAGGATGACAATCTCACGTCCGTCTGAAATTTTCCTCACCGATGTTTTGAGGAGGTGCGGCAGAAGCTGCAACGCCATATCCTTAAAGGCGCAGGTAGGTCCGTGCCACAGCTCAAGCACATATTTTGAGTTGTTGACGCTCTCAATAGGCGCGATATTTTCTCCTCCGAATTTGCCTGTGTAGGCATCGGCAACGCACTTTGACAGCTCCTCTGCGGTGAAGTCGGTGAGGAATTTCGAGAGGACATAGGCAGCCCGCTCGTTGTATGTCATGACGGCGATTGCCTCAAACTCCTCCGTGCTGATACGGGGGATTTCGGTAGACACATACAGACCGCCGTCCGCTGAGATACCTCTGGCTATTGCGCTTGCCGACTCGACACGCACGTTGTTGTTTCTTGTACTGGTGTAAAGCATTGATTATCTATCCCTTCAAATTGGTTGATTTGTTTATGGCACGACTGAAATCTGTCACTCTGCCCCAAAACGAATACGCGTTATCCCAAAATATCTTACGCACCGTGTCCTCGCTGTAATTGTGGCGGAGGAACAGCTCGTACAGTTCTCCCATCGACTCAACTCCCGTTACGCCCTTAGGCATATCCGTTCCGTCAAAATCCGAGCCTATGCACACTGTATTATCTCCTCCCAAGGAGAGATAATACTCCGTGTGGCGTAAAATATCCGTCATGTCCGCCGCGTACTCGTCCTCATGCAAAAATTTAGTGCAGAAATTTATACCAACCGCGCCTTTTGTGTCCCGTATCACACAGAACATCTCGTCTGTGAGATTGCGCGAGTGCTTGCATAGTCTCCTCGAACAGGAGTGGGAAGCAGTAATCGGAGCTTTAGTAATCTCGGCGACATCGTAAAATCCTTTGTCCGACAAATGTGATACATCTACCGCCATGCCAAGCTCATTCATTTTCGCCACAACATCCTTGCCGAAGGCGGTCAGCCCGCCTGCGTTTTCGGTCATGTTGCCGTCTCCAAGCTCATTTGGACCGTTCCATGTTAGCGTAATTAAGCGAACTCCGTCATTGTGGAGAGCTTCCACCCTCGAAATATCTCCGGCGAGGGCTGCTCCTCCCTCCACTGACAAAATGGCGGCGCACCTGCCCTTGCCCGCGTACTTATCTATATCCTCGGTGCTTTTACAGAGGTAGAATTTACCTTCGCACACCTTCTGCTGGCTGTATATATAATCCCGCGCCCGCTCGTAGTAGTCAATCGCCGACTGCCCTCTCAATTCGTCGGGGATAAAAACGGCAAACACCTGCGCCCACGAATCTATATACGCCCCTCTTTTCAGAGAGAGGTGAAATGCGCCCTCCGACAGACTTCGCCCACCGAAATTAAAGGCACACTCCGTAGCTGTGTCGCAGTGCATATCAAAAAACCTCATCGCATACCTCCGCTCCGAACACATCTGTAAAATGCTCGATAGAATGAATTTTCAGTGTCTCCCCGAAAGGTTCTGCCACTATGGAGATGACGTCGAACCGCGGCTGTCTGTCACTCCCGACTTCCATCATGTACTTCGTTGCGGCGAGGTAGAGCCGCCGCCGCTTCTTTGGGTCTACAGCGTCGATGCCGGACACTACCGAATCGGGCTTCCGCGTCTTTACCTCCGCGAAAATAATGTACTGATTATCGCTCGCTATAATGTCAACCTCACCCTGTCTGCTCCGATAATTTTGCCTGAGTACCTCAAAGCCCGTACCGCTCAAATAACGGCACGCCGTAAGCTCGCCGAGCTTGCCTATCTCACTCGCTGTCACAACTGTACACCCTCAATTTTCGTAAGAAAGCTGCGCCTGTGAATCTCCGAGACACCGAACTCGCGCAGTTTTTCAATATGTAGCTTAGTCCCGTATCCCTTGTGCCGTTCAAAGCAGTATTGCGGGTATCTCTCGGCGAGACTGAGCATATACCTGTCGCGGCTTACCTTAGCCAATATAGAAGCACAGGCGATAGAGGCGGACTTGGCGTCTCCTCCCACGACAGCCTCTGCGGGAATATCTATCCGAGGCGGGATTTTGTTCCCGTCAATCAGCACAAAATCGGGGACAACGGATAATCCGCTCACTGCCTGCGACATAGCGCGGTAGGTCGCCTGCAATATGTTTATCTCGTCAATTACAGCCTCGGAGACGGAGGCGACACTGTACGCCAACGCCTTCTCACATATTATGTCAAACAGCCGCTCTCTGTTCTTTTCGCTCAGCTTCTTCGAGTCGTTTACTCCCTCGATTATCGTGTTCGGAGGGAGTATTACGGCGGCGGCGAACACCGCACCCGCAAGCGGACCTCTCCCCGCCTCATCTACTCCGCAGATGAGCTTGCAGCCGTTAGCCGCGGCGGCGTTTTCGTAAAACAGCCAGTCTACGGGAGGGGTGTTGTCTTTAGTTTTCTTCTTCACTGCCGCGAATGCACCTGCCTTATCCTGATATGTAGTCGCGCGGTCGCTCAAGCGTAATTTTGCCGAGCTTTCCCGCCCTGTATTCGTCTATTATCATCACGGACACACGCTCCGTATCTATTTCTCCGCCTGAGATGAACATCCCGCGCCGCCTTGCTATCGCCTCCATCGCCTCATAGGAGGGCATACCGTTCGAAAACTCAGTGCCATAGCGTGCCTTTAGCATCGCGGAGTAGTCCGCCAGCAGTATCTCGAGCAAGCCGAGGCAGAGGGTTTCCGCGTCCATTATCACATCCTTGACCGCTCCTGTGAATGCCAGTCTCAGCCCCACCGTCTGATCCTCAAACTTAGGCCACAGCACTCCGGGCGTGTCGAGAAGCTCCATGCCGCCGCCTATGGAGAACCACTGGTTGCCCCGTGTCACGCCCGGCTTGTCGGCTACCTTCGCCTTCTGAGAGCCTGCCATGCGGTTGATGAAGGAGGACTTCCCCACATTAGGGATGCCGACAACCATGAGCTTTATCGTCCTGCCTGCCATGTTTTTCGCCGTCCACGCCGCTATTTTGTCGGACAGCACCGCCTTGACAAGCGAATTAAAGGAGTTAAGCCCCTTTCCCGACCTGCAATCGCAGGAGATAACCGACGCTCCTATGTCGGAGAAGTACTTTTTCCACTCCGCCGTCGCGTTTGGGTCGGCGATGTCGGCTTTGTTGAGGAGGATAATGCGCGGCTTTCCCGCTGTAAGCGAGTCTATTTCGGGATTCCTGCTCGACATGGGGATACGCGCGTCTATAATCTCCACTATGGCATCAACTAATTTGAGGCTTTCGGTTATCTTGCGGCGGGTCTTTGCCATGTGTCCCGGAAACCAGTTGATGTTGGTTTGCGTAGGGTTTTGGTGATTTTCTTTATTCATTTAGTTTACTTCCTTTATTTTTCTCCATCAAAATAATCTACATTATCACTTTCCTTATAAAATGTGCCGGAAACATTATGTTTTATTATTCCAATCTTATTACTATCTACATAGTGAATTATATCAGGTGAATTAGTTGTATCAAAATCAATATAAACCAAGTTTTCTTTATCGGAAGTGTTAGTAATTTTGTGTGTTCCCTCTTCCCCACTGGGAAAAACAATAATATCTCCTGTTGCTATACTAAATGAATCGTTTTTAGTATCTATTTTACCATTGCCGCTTACTATATAAAAGCACTCAGTATTGCAAGTATGATAATGTTTTGGATATGACGATTTTAACGGCATTATTTCATATACGCATACATATGCTTCGCTAAAATCTTTTCTTTTAGTTATTTCGCTTTTATTATATTGATAACTATCATGTTCATTCTTATATTTCCAATCTAATTGATTTATATTTTTACATACTATTTTATCATTCATTTTTATATTCCTTTAATATCTATCTAATATCTATATCCAATTAAAGATCAATACTGTATTTTATACTCGACATCTTTTTAAAACCTAAGCTTTCATACAATTTATGTGCGGTATATGCTGTTTCTAAACAGGTTAAATATATAGATTTATATTTGTTCTCCTTTGCGAAATTAAAAACCTCTTCAAATATTTTTTTAGATATTTTTTGTCCTCTATATTCCGGCAGTACACACACATTAAATATTTCTAATGCCGGTTGAAAACCGAAAGTAAATAAATCTATTTTATAGAGTGTAATACTTCCTATAACTTTACTGTTATCTTTTGCAACTAAAACAACATATTTTTCATTATCTTCTTCGTACTTGTCATATTCTTCTGTATTATTGCTTTCACCAAAACAACTATCTATTAGATTTTTATACTCTTCTATATCACTCTTTTTCAGCTGTTCAATTATAATCATTTTTCACTCCTGTTTTTACATACAATGTGCAATAAGCGATTCATTCCGTTTCTGAACGGGACGGATTACAATAATTTATCATTTCTCAATTACATTTTCTTTATTGGGTGTCTTATGACCGTTTTTAGTTTTGTGCTGTCCACTTTTCTCGGGTCGCTTATATATATTTCGTGGTGATACCTTGTATCTGTTATATCTAATTCATATCCGTTATTTATTGCAAACTCGTGCATTGCTGCGACAGTAATGGGTTCATTATCATAATCGCCTATATGCATACATTGAACGCACAGTCCCTCATCGTAACTCATAAACTCCACTTTAGAAAAGTCTGTTTTTTTCTTTTTAGCAGCTTCTGCAATTGCCCATTCAAAATCTTTTTTTGTTACAAAATCCGGCAATCTGATTATAGAAATAAAATTAAAATTTTCTTTATGTGCATAGTCCAAACCATTTACTCCATCCTGCCACCAAAACCCCTCTAATGGCGGAACTGAATATTCAAAATAGCCCTCTATTTTATAACTTCCTTTGTAACTCATTTTTATCGTATATGCTATTGCGTAAAGTAGTGCGATTGACTGCTTATATTCTCCGCTTTCTTCATTTGGGTCGCCTTTCCCTTTAACTGCAATGTAATTCATTTCAGGAACTGTTATTATACCGGGCTTAGCCTTTGGCATATACAATTCTTTATATTCTTTTTTATAATCAAATGCCATATATTTCACCCGCTTTTTTACTCATTCGCTATTGCCTGCACTTTCTTCTGCTGTCTATGTGGTTACTTCCATTTTGGAAATAACCACAGCTTCCCCTAATTAATCGCCGCTATTTCTTCCACTCCTCAAATTCTTTGTCCAGCCACTGTTCCGCTTTTCGATAGTCCTCCTCGGAGTAATCGGTCTCGTAGGGGCTGTGTCCTAAAATATCATATAAATTTGAGAGATACTTATCATATATATATTCGGTGAACTCCAATCCTTCTGCGTTCGTATCAGCATCCCAAAACTTCCCGTCGCAATCGCGGAGTAGAAACTCCAAGCCGGATTTTTCGCCGTTTTTAACAGCTAAGCACTCCTGCGGCTCATGCTCCCCACTGTCGAAGTCGGGGAGGAAATCATGCTTGTAGAGGTACTCTATGAAGTATCCGATGTGGTTTCCGCCGTTCTCGTAGGGCATATCCTGCGGGTAGTTTTCCGCCTCGCTGTGCCAGTCAATTCTGTCGATAGCCATATGTGGTGTGCCTCCTTCTTACTGCGGTTTAGTTGTAGGTAGGGACTGCATCAATAAACCTCTGTAGCCCAACGCGATTATCATATCCGGATTGTAGTGTTTGGTATTATAATTTTTTCGTCACTTGCAGTTGTTAAGAAACACTTAACAACTGCTTTTTATTCCAAGCCTCGAACCTTCATCCTGCTGTGTATTGCTTCGGCAATCAATCAAAAATAAGACAAGCCGCTCCCGCTCCTCCGCCTACTCGCCCTACCCTGCCTCTACTCGTAGATTCCGCCGAAATCAGCCACAGGATATATCCTCAGCAGTGCCTTCCCGAGTACGTTATCCAAATCCACAAAGCCCAGACGCGCATCGCGGCTGTCGAAGGACACGGGGCGGTTGTCTCCGAGGACGAAGATTTTCCCCTCCGGCACTTTCACGGGGTAGGTAAATGAGTCGCCCGCATTGGTCATGATTTTGTCGGGAGAGATGTAGGGTTCGTCGATTTTAATGCCGTCCACCGTGACTGCTCCCGTAGTCGGGTCGAGTTCCACCGTCTGCCCCGCAATCGCGATTACGCGCTTGATAATAGGCTCTGTAGTGTGCGAGTTATCCTGCACTACAACCACGATGTCGTTGTTTTCAGGCTCGTAGAACAGGTTCTGGACAATCAGCCTGTCCTCCTCGTGGAGGGTGTCGAGCATGGAGTCGCCCTCTATTCTTATTACGCGGAATACGAATGTAAACAGAACAACAACAATAGCAAGCGCGAACGCCACTGCCTCAAGCCACTCGTACATATCCGCCGCGGCTCCCGTCAGCTTTCTCTTGTCCTTGGAGCTTTTTTTACTTGTCGCCATAAAACTCATATCCTTTCATTTTCGGGATGATATACTAATTTCTCATAAAGCGGTAGTGTTTCCCCATATGCCCCATATAAGCAAAAGACAGGACGAGTTTCCCCGTCCCATCTTATCCACTAATTACAGCGTATCTCGATAGGTCGCAAAAACCTTACCGATATCTAAATTGCCAAACCATAAGTAAAGAGAACTATAGCCTACTTATTGCGGGCGACAATCTTCTCCTTAACCTTAGCCCTCTTGCCCACTCTGTCGCGGAGGTAGTAAAGCTTGCTTCTGCGAACCTTACCGCGGCGGACAATCTCAATCTTTGAGACATTGGGTGAATTGATGGGGAAGACTCTCTCAACTCCTACGCCGTAGGAGACACGTCTGACAGTGAAGGTTTCCGACACTCCGCTGCCCTTGCGAGCGATGACAGTACCCTCGAAAAGCTGTACTCTCTCCTTCTCCTTGCCCTTTTCGCCCTCGCGAATCTTGACATAAACCTTGACTGTGTCGCCTATCGAAAACTCAAGCGGAGTTTCTCTGATACAGTCTTCTGCAATGATTTTTAATGCGTCCATGGGTAATTTTCCTCCTAATTATTTACGAACGTTCATAACACAAGCCTTCGGCAATACCGGTTAAAATCAGCGTTGCCCTGCTTGGCAGAGGACCATTCTCTTTGATTTTTGCTCGTGTGAGCACCACCAAACCAAGGTGTCAGAGAACACCTGATTGCAAAGTGTTTTACACAAACGCACTGAGAGTATATCACAACAATTGCTCTTGTGCAAGAATAATTTCATTAAAACTTCAATTTCGATGCAATTTTTGTTGTTTCAGCTTATAAAACAGTCATTTTGTTTGACTTGCTGTTACAATCTTGCTATAATATTTCTAAAATATTATATACATTATAATTATTATAAATTCCCTTCGTCGTTATCAAATCTTAAATTGCGGTTAGGATGTGCGATATGCTGAAAAATAAATCCATATTCAGAAGACTTTTAATACCTGTTTTGATGGTGATGATTATCCAGAATATGATGATCAGTCTTGTTGTCTATGCTAACGGAACGGTCAGTTCCCTTCAGAACAGCTCGATAAACGCTCTCTACAAAAACGCGGAGAACCGCAGTATAATTCTCGAAAACATGATGGTTCACAGCTGGTCAAACGTCGAAAATATGGAGGATGAATTAATCGTCGCCTTCGACTCCTACCTCAGAAAGAACTCCCTCTCAGTAGATAACGTAATCGGAAACGACAAGAGGGAGGAGCAGATTCTCTCCTTAGTTTCCGATTCTATGATAGATATGCTCCGCCTCACTCAGTCAACAGGAGTATACGTTTATTTTGTCGACAGCAATGACACATCAGATGAGGATAAACTGTACAACGGAATCTACTACAGGGACTCCGACCCGAATTCCACGCCTTTAGGCTACTCCGACATATCGTTTTTGCGAGGTCCTATTAACATTGCCAAAAATCAAGGGATACATCCCGATTCGCTTTGGGATGAGAAATTCAACGTAACAACTAAATCGAAGGAAAACTGGAATACATATAAAAAGCCATTTGACGCAGCACTCGCGAACCCCGATGCTCCGCCCGCCGACTTATCTTACTGGGGAGAGCCGCACAAGGTGCGCTTCGCTTCTAAGTTAGACACAAATGATTGTATCTCCTACACGCGCCCTGTAATCTACAAAGGTCGTGTTATCGCCATGCTGGGAACTGAGGTGCAGATGGATTATCTCGAGAAGTTTTTCCCCGCAAGCGACATATCGGATAACGGCAAGGGAGGCTATATTCTCGCTAACTACACCTCAAACACCGCCTCCGGAGAAACGATGGATATACGCTCCTACAGAGTGACGGGAAGCTTCATCAAGCGAATTACAGGAACAAAAAACGGTACGCTCAGTCTCGAAAAAGTGGATTTTGACGACGAGGACGACATATACGAATATGAGTTTGAGGACAACAAGGCTCATGTAGCACTCCTCGACATGAATTTGTACAACAGAAGCTCCGCGTTTAGCGGTGAGCAGTGGGCGTTAGCGTCGATAGAAACCGACGATATTTTGTTTGCGGTATCCGACAGAGTGACCGGCGGCATACTTTTCAGCTCCATCGCGGCGTTGATTTTCGGTATTGTCGTAATTTATCTTGCCATAAAATATGCCACCGCACCGATAACCCAAATAACCGACATAATTAAAAATGTGGACCAAAAGGACGAGGAACTGTCCACCGATTCAGACGTCTATGAGATAGACCTGCTCTGCAAAACGATAAACGACGCGCGAAAACGGCGTATCACCATTGAGGAGGAGCTGAAGGAGGAGCGGGAGCGTTATCTCATGGCTCTCGAGAGTGCTACAGATACCTTTATGGAATATAATAAGGAAACAGACAAGTTCATGATTTATTATTTTGTGACGGAGAATAATGAATCTCATATAGCCTCCGACATAATAGACTTCTTCTCCAAAAAAGTCCTCAGCAATCAGATTTGTCACCCCGAGGACACCGATGTGCTTATCGCCGTTTTAAACGGCGACATAACAGAGCCGATCGAAATCAGAATACAGAAATCCCTCATCAAAAATGATACTGAGACAGAATCGGACGGGGGATTCTACTGGATACTGTTCAAGATGTCGAACATAAGGGACGCAAACGGAGAGATAAAGAAAATCATGGGCGTACTGCGCCAGATAACTAAGGAGAAGAAGGCTGAAAACGCCCTCATTGACGCTCAGAGGAGAGATGTGACCTCCGGTCTTTATAACAGGGAGTGCGGAGAGCTGCTCACAGAAAAATATGTAAAAATCGCCAATGTCCGCAATTACGGATTCTCCCTCATGGTTATTAACATAGACCGATTCGATGAATTTGAAACTCACTACGGGAGATTCTTCAGTGCGGTTATCCTGAGAAATTTCTGCCGCCTGCTCACCTTAGCGGCGGGAGAGGAGTCTGTTATAACGCGGCTTGACAACAGTCACATTGCCGTATTTGTAAACGGCTTTGAGGCGGTAGAATCCATAATATCTAAGGTGCGCGCCGACCTCCCCTATCTCTACACGGGAGAAAATCACGATTTAGCCTTCTCCTTCTCGGCGGGTATTGCCACCTCGAACGACAGCAAGAATCACGACAAGCTGCTCGACTGCGCCTTCCTTGCGCTTCGTGCAGCGGAGAGACGCTCCGCCGGCTCGTTTGTGTACTACAAGGATTTGCCTGTAAGTAATAAACTCGCCGCTCCCGACCAAAGGAAAAAGTCTGTCAGCATAAACGCCGATATGTCAAAGCCGAATATCGTCTCCTTCACGTTTGAGATGTTCGAGCACGCTACCGACATTCAAAGCGCGATTGGTATGCTTCTGCGTATTCTCTGTGAGAAATTCTCTCTCAGTCATGCCGTCATCTGCGATTACGACGACGATTTCGGATCTGCTCGGATAGCTTACCAATATGCGGAAAAAGGGGAATCACTTTATAAGAATATTTCGGACAGAATTGAGAAATCCGATATGAAGAGCTTTAGAAGCCGCTTTGATGCAAACGGTTTGCTTATGTACGACACGGCGTTCTCCTCCTCCTCAGATGATGTAGTGAAGAAGCTGCTTTTTGTAGCACCGAACGAAAACTCCTCCTCATTCTGCTGCCTGATGTACGAAAACGGAACTCCTGTGGGGATGAGCATCTATAAGCGAGGGAAATCTCAGCCTGCACTCAGCGACTTTGAGAAGGACAGCTTGTGTGAGATTACTAAAATAATCTCCGCAAACATAATCATCTCTAAGTCCAATAACGCGAGCAGGGCAAAGAGCGAGTTCCTCTCCCGAATGTCGCACGAAATACGCACTCCTATGAACGCCATTATAGGCATGACCAATATTGCCAAAGCGGAGACAGAAAATCCGTTAAAACTCAATGACTGCCTTGAGAAGATTGACTTTTCCGCCAATCACCTGCTTTCTCTCATTAACGATATACTCGATATGTCGAAAATTGAGAGCGGCAAGATGGTGATAAACAGCGATGAGTTCTCTCTCAATTCGCTCATTGACGGTACAGCTACTCTCATGCGTCCCCAGATGGAGGCAAAGGACATAAGCTTTGAGGTCGTTCGCGGCATTACACACGATTCTGTTGCGGGAGATGAGTACAGACTTCGGCAGGTGCTGATAAATCTCCTCGGAAACGCCGCTAAGTTCACCGATAAGGGAGGTCACATATGCCTCACTGTCAATGAAACCGCCTCTGAAAAGAGCGGCTGCGGGAGCTACTACTTCTCCGTTAAGGACAGCGGAATAGGAATCAGCAAGGAGCATCAGAAGAATATTTTCAACGCCTTTGAGCAGGTCTCGTCCGCCTCCTCCCTCGGCAATAAGCAGGAGGGAACTGGGC
Source organism: Oscillospiraceae bacterium (assembly GCA_031262985.1). Lineage (GTDB taxonomy): Bacteria > Bacillota > Clostridia > Oscillospirales > Acutalibacteraceae > JAISGQ01. Next base: position 39,776 of record JAISGQ010000015.1, on the reverse strand, counting down.
TGGGGCTTGCCATAAGCCAGAACATAATCGGCGCAATGGGCGGCAAAATCGAAATAAGGAGCGACTGCGGCAAAGGCTCCGATTTCTACTTCTCCGTCTCTCTCCCCTACGCAAAGCAGACAGAGCAGAAACCGACCTGCGTGGGCTCAGACTGCTACCTCGGAATGTTCGCCGGACACACCGTACTATTGGTGGAGGACAACGACATTAATATGGAGATTGCCTGCTACATACTCGAGCAGGCGGGCTTTACCATAGAACAGGCTGAAAACGGAAAAATCGCGGTGGAGAAGTTCCTCAAGTCACCCGCCGGCTTCTACTCCGCCATACTCATGGACATTCGTATGCCGGTCATGGACGGACTTTCCGCCACGAGGGAGATACGGAAAAACTCCCGCCGGCCCGACTCCCGCTCCGTGCCGATTGTAGCAATGACCGCAAACGCGTTTGACGGAGATACAAAAAAATCAATAGAGGCAGGTATGGACGGACATATCGCAAAGCCGATTGATACGGAAAAACTCTACGCACTTCTCGAATCGCTCATTCTCGACCCGAACAAAAACAGGAGGTAAAAACCGATGCAATCAAAGAGTAGAGGGAAAAGGTTCGTTTCATTGTGTGTTGCCGCGGCTCTGTGCATTTCACTTTTAGCGGGCTGTGACACGGCGAAAGCGAAAAGCGTTAAGCTTGACCCCGACAATCCCGTCACCGTTTCGCTGTGGCATTACTACAACGGGGCTACGAGCGGCGCGTTTAGTGAATTGGTCAACCAATTCAACGAGACTGTTGGCTTGGAGAAGGGAATCATTGTTGAGACCCACGGTTTCGACAGCATACCCAATCTCGAGACTGCCGTGATGTCCTCAGTTGAAAAGAAGGTGGGCAGCATGGAACTGCCGAATATTTTCGCCTCCTACGCCGACAATGCGTATGCAGCCGAAAAACTCGGAGTGCTTGCCAACCTCGACGACTACTTCTCGGAGGAGGAGCAGTCGGAGTATTTCAGCGGATATATCGAGGAGGGCAAAATCGGGCTTAACGGAGAGCTGAGAATCTTCCCCATAGCAAAGTCCACCGAAATTTTCCTCCTCAACGACACCGACTGGCGTCCCTTTGCCGACGCGAACGGGCTTACCTATGACGATTTAGCGACGAAGGAGGGACTGGCGAAAGTTTCAAAGCTTTACTACGAGTGGACCGATGCCAAAACTCCCAAAATAAAGAATGACGGCAAGGCGTTTTTCGGCAGAGACTCCATGGCGAATCTGTTCATAATGGCGTCGAAGCAGTTCGGCACTGAGATATTCGACGTGACTAACGGCAAGGCGACTATCAACGTAAGAGAAGACGTAATGCGGAAAATCTGGGAGCTTTACTACATCCCCTACATAGCGGGGTACTACAAGTCCTACGGGCTGTACAGGAGTGACGACACGAAGCTGGGTGAGATAGTGGCTTATATCGGTTCTACTTCCTCCTCATCCTACTTCCCCACGGAGGTTATCACCGAGCAGAAAACCTATCCCATAGAGCTGAAGGCTCTCCCCGTTCCGAATTTCGAGGGAGGAGAGCAGGTAATGGTTCAGCAGGGTGCGGGTATGGTCGTAACTAAGAGTACTCCCGCCGCCGAGTACGCGAGTGTCGTCTTCCTCAAGTGGCTGACCGATATAAATGTAAACACCGTGTTCTCCGCCGCTTCGGGATATATGCCCGTCAAGAAGGCGGCTCTCGACTATTCTACCTACACGGAGATTTTGGAGAAGAACAACATACCTCTCGACGACGTGACGCGAAAAATACTGGAGGTTGAGTTTGCACAGGTCGCTTCAAGTGAACTCTACACAAACAAGGCGTTTGACGGCGGAGTGGCGGCGCGTGCCGCAATCAACGACAACCTTCAGAATAAGGCAGTCGCCGACAGGGCTACTGTGGAGGAACTGATGCGAAACGGGGCTACTCACGCTAATGCTGTGGCGCAGTTTGATACTGAGGCGAATTTTACCGGCTGGTATAACGAACTTGTCGAGGAGATAAACCGCGCTGTGGGGAAGTAAGGTGGATTGAAGCACCGCGAAATGAAATTTCGTTGTCAAATGGCAACATGAAGGTTCGCTTGCGGCAACTCATCATGTTGTATACTGACGCAGAAGAAGAAACCCGAGTGTGAGTGTCGTAATCGTTTCTGTTAGAAAAGCAAAAAAGGCACTGTATGCACATCAGTTTTGTGCATACAGTGCCTTTTTATCTTCTTCTATTCCCTACTCGCAGGCTTTATCCAGTGCCTGTGCAATATCCTCGATTATATCTCCCGCATTTTCTATTCCCACCGAGAATCTCAGAAGGTCGGGGGACACTCCGCACGCCTCCAGCTCCGCGTCGTTTAACTGGCGGTGAGTAGTACTCGCCGGATGCAGCACGCAGGTTCTCGCATCCGCCACGTGGGTGACGATAGCCGCCAATTCGAGGGAGTCCATGAACTTCGTAGCAGTCTCACGCGTGCCCTTAATTCCGAAGGAGATAACTCCGCAAGTGCCGTTCGGCATATACTTGCCGGCAATGTCGTAATACTTGCTCCCCTTCTGAGAGGGGCAGTTTATCCACGCAATTCTGTCGTCGGAGGAGAGGTACTCCGCCACTGCAAGCGCGTTTTCGCAGTGCCTCGCCATCCTCAGGTGGAGTGTCTCCAGCCCGAGGTTGAGCAAAAACGCGTTCTGCGGAGACATCATCGCGCCTATATCGCGCATGAGGTGAACCCTGCACTTGACCGCGTATGCCGCGCTGCCGAACTGTTCGGTGTACACTACTCCGTGGTAGGTTTCGTCGGGGACGTTAAACTGCGGGAACTTTTCTGTCCTCCAGTCGAATTTGCCGCTGTCAACTATACAGCCGCCGAGTGAGCAGGCGTGACCGTCCATATACTTTGATGTGGAGTGAACCACTATGTCAGCTCCCCACTCTATCGGGCGGCAGTTGACGGGAGTGGCGAATGTGTTGTCTATAATCATCGGGACGTTGTGGGAGTGCGCGGCGTTCGCCCACTTCTCAATGTCCAGCACTGTCAGAGATGGGTTTGATATAGTTTCGGTAAACACACATTTTGTGTTATCCTTAAACAGGCTGTTAATCTCCTCTATAGGAGCGTCGGGATTGATAAAGTCGAACTCTATGCCCATCCCACGCATGGTTTTGTTGAAGAGGTTGAATGTGCCGCCATACAGCTCGCTTGAGCAGACTACATGGTCGCCCGCGCTGCAAATATTGAGGATGGAGAACATGGATGCCGACTGCCCCGAGGCGGTCAGCACTGCCGCTACTCCTCCCTCGAGTGCGGCTATTTTCTTCTCCACCGCGTCGCAGGTGGGGTTGGCAAGCCGTGTGTAGAAGAAGCCGCTCGCCTGCAAGTCAAAGAGAGCCGCCATCTCCTCCGAGGAGGAGTATTTGAAGGTGGTACTCTGGTATATGGGCAGCACTCTTGCCTCCCCGTTGCTCGGCTCCCAGCCGTTCTGAACGCATATAGTTTCTATTTTTCTGTCTCCCATTTTTAACAAACCCTTTCCGGAAATATGTATTATATTAATTCTCAATCAAAAACGGTGCAAAAATATGCGAAAAAAGCCTTGGTCTGTGCGGTTTTTTCGCAGACTTTTGCGTACCGTTTTATGAGAGATTAAGTTTAAAACCGTTTCTGCGAATCGCGTCTTTTCACACGAACCTTTACCTTCGCAGTCGATTCGACATACCTGTCAAGCAGTCCGAGATACGCCAAGTCGTCAACCATATTTTCATCGGTGTACGACTGCTTCGCCGCCCCGTATGCAGGCGCAGGAGTAGAAGTAGGCGCAGTATTCTCCACGCCGCTCTCTGCGTCGTTCCAGAAATTCACCTCATACGGCATGGGAGTTTCCCTAAATTGGTAGAACTCCTCAGGCGCGGCTTCCTTCTCCACGGGGATTCCATCAGCGGAATACTCCTCTGCTGAAATTTCATCGGAGGAGTAACCGTTCGCAGAGATTCCCTCCGCGTAGTCGGCTATCTCCTCGGTGTAGTCCGTGGTCTTTTCCGCATAGTCAGTCGTCTCCTCCGAGTAGTCGTGCGAGGGAAGCGCAATAGGTCTCACACTTACCTTCACCTTGTGCTTCTCCTCGGACTTTGTCTGCTCCTCGGTTTGCTCCTCGGTCTGCTCCCACGGGTAAATCTCGGACGGAGATTCCGATGGTGGCTCCGATGTGGATTCCTCGGCAAATTCCGATTCAAGCTCCTGCTCGGTTTCAGATTCTTCTCCTAACTCCGGCAAAAGGTCGTAGTCAAACTTCTCCTCCGGCTCCGGCTCTTCCTCCCACGGGTAAATCTCAGAGGGAGGCTCGCTTTCTGCTACAGGCGGTTCTTCCCAGATTTCCGCCTCCGCTATCTCCACCTCGGAAGAGGGCATGAGCAGGGAGATAATATCGCTTTGCTCCTCCGCGCCGCTTTCAAAAGCTATGTCAGCGGAGGGTTCACTCGCCGCTTTGTTTTCCTCCGCGAATGACTGTGCAAACTCCTCAGCCGGAGGAGTACTCTCAGAGGCATTCGCAGTTTGCTCCTCTTTTTCGGCTTGCTCCCCGTTCTCCTCCCTCTTTCTAAGGACGAAAACAACTCCGAATGATATAAGCGCAATCATGAGGAGTATCAAAAGCGATACTGTAACAACTGCTGTTATGTTGAAATATGTGCCCTCGAGCGTGTACGCTCCCACGCCTGTGGAAAGCTCAACGCCTATCGACTTGACGGGGGTATCGAGCTTGTTGACACTCTCCTTGCCGCCGAAAACTCCCGTTATCGACTTAATGGCGTCGATGGAGTTCGCCGTGTACACAAGCGAATTTACGTTGGTCATACTGAGCAATGACGAAATATCAAACTCATCCGTCAGAGTTACCTTTGGAGTAAAATTAAAGAGGCTCTTTGTTTTCTCATAAGAAACCTTGCGGTTCTTAGAACCCGAAAACAGCGCGTTTTCGGCGGCTACAAGCTGCTCGCCCGTGCCTTTAATAAATATCCGCACATACGGCTCTTGCGAGAGGTTGGACGGACGCTCAACTGTAATCTGAGTGTTTTTCGCCTTCTTCTCCTCGTAGAACATCCGTATTTGCTCGAGTGCCTCGTCGGGTGTGTCGGACGCCATGAATATTGTTATCTCCCGCGAAAATTCATTGGGAGAAATGACATTCAGATTAGCCTGAATTTTTTCCGCCGAACTTATTCTTTCGAGAATAGTACGCAGCTTGACCGACTGCCCCTCGGAGGTGAACACCATGCTGCTGCCGCTTATGACGGGCTGAGCCTCTGTCTCATTCGCGCCTTGATAGGAGATAAGCCTCGTGGGCGCGCCTCTGCTCGAGTCAATCTTGTAGGAGAAGGCGACAGGCTCATCCCCTGCAATCGCCGAAAAGTCCAAGCTCTCCTCGAACGCCTCAAGCCGAGAGAACGGCGCGGAGGTGTCCTCCGTAGGGAAAAGGCTTGAGCCTGCCGAATTATTGCCGAGTACGGCGGCTGTCTTTTTCGAAAGCTCACTCGTGTTAGCGGCGGTAAAGCTGACGGAGAAGGTGTACACGCCCTCCGAGCTTGATTCGCTGAACTTACTGCCCTCAGGGCTTACATCGGCGATATATTCCGATATTTTTTTCGCACTCCCCTCGTCTATTGAAGGGATGGTCTTAAACTCAATTGTCCGCTCAAAAACGGAGTTGCCGGAGATAGCAGTCTTAAAGTTGATTGTCTTAATGAGATTGCTCCTGCCCTCTTTAATCTCCACCTTGCCGCCCTGCACGGAGTATTTCTTCCCCGAAACTGTGATGTCGGTGACGCTCTCCTGCGTCCAGAACTCCGCGGGGTCATATGCCGCAAGGTCGGAGGGAGTTAGCATACCGCTATCCTTTATGGCAGAATCAACCCATTTAAATAAATCTCTGCTCTCAAAACTTTCGGTATACGTCAAGCCCTTCGAAAAGATTTTGTCCACATGGTCAAACTCCACGGTTACCGCCTGACCGATAATTTCTTTGAGCTTGCGTTCGTACTCCGCCTTCGATTTGAAGGAAAGCTTGAAGGCGTATTTCGCCGTTTGCCCGTCACTCTCAAGCCGCTCGAAGGAGAGAGCTTCCGGCTTCTCCTTCTCAATAAGCGCGTCAAGCTCGTCGAGAGAACTGAAATACTTCTCTCCTTTAGCAAGGTCGAAGGAGACCGTCATAAGCCGTTCGCCGCTAAACCGCTTGTCAAGCTCAATATCGGTTTTCAGATTGACGGCGGCACAGCCGCCCGCCATCATAAGTATAAGCAGAATAAGCACCGCTGCCGCGAATTTCTTCGCCGCAGATAAGCCGCGCGGCACTCCCCCACCGTCGCCATTTGACTGACGGAACTTTCCCCAAAGCCCGTTACCCGTAGTTTTCATAGAGCTAATTACCCCTTTCAAGCTGTGCTTTATCGCGCCTTGCCGCCTTACTCTGTTCTTCTGAGTGTATATTCAAGTCCGTTGTAGGGATTGACAAACGTCATCTCCTCCGGCGATGCCTTTCCGGCGGGAGTAAACGAAATATTCCGCATAAGCTCCTGCGTAGTTCCGTTGTAATCGAGATACACCGAACTCCCCTCAAATTTCAGATTGGAGTAGGAATTATCCGCTATGTTGCTGGGGAACGAAAATTCAAACACCGCACTCGTGGATGTTACGCTGTAGGTAAGGCTGTTGCCGTACAAGTCACTCCAATTACCTATAGCTTTCGCCTCGTTATATATGAGATTGTTCATCATAGCCGCAACTTCCGTATCGGCGACAAACTGCTCGAGCTCCTGCAGGGTAGACTGATATATAAGCTGGGAATATTTCTGCTCCGTGTCGTTTTGCAAGAGGAAATGCTTCGCCTTAATGCTCATCAGCGCGGAGTCTGAGAAGTCGCCCAAGTCTGTGAACCTCGACACCGCCTCCTCATAGCTGCCCGCGTTGTACTTCTCCTGAGCAGCGGAGTACTTCGCATCGTTCATCATACTCGCGGAGTTTCCGTAGGTGGGGTATATCGACAAACGCTCCACTGCCTCGTCATACTTCTTTTCAGATATGAGCTGACGCGCGTACCTGTCGTTGACCTCCTGCGCGAGAGTGAGCATACCTTCATCGTTGTCGGCGAGCATATTGTAGTATTTATATGAGGAGAGGTAATCGCCCGCCTCCTCAAGCCGCTGACCTTCGCTCCTGCATATCTCATACAGCTTATCGTAGGCAAGGTCGTAGGACAAGGCGATTTTTCCAAAGCTTTCCGCCGCCTTCTCGTAGTCGCCCGCCGTCTCCGCCTGAACACCGAGATTGTACCAGCTGTCGCGGATTTTGGTCATGCTGTCCTTGTATGTGCTTATTGTCGTGAAAATCTCAATAGCCTGCTCATACTGCCCGTTCGCGGAGAGAGTGACCGCCTCCTGATAGGACGATTCATTCCTAAGGGCAGGAGCTACCAGCATAATGATAACGCCGATAAAGGCGAGCATAAATATGACTATGACAGAGATAACGCAGCCGCTTCTCTTCTGATTTGCTTTCCTGCCGCTTTTGGTTTGCCTCGTAGACTCAATGGTGGGAGTTTCGTTTTTCTCCTCAAACGTGAGAGTTCCCGCCTTGATAGCGGCTCTCATTGCAGCGGGAGAGGTGGGAGTATACGGCTTCTTCTCGCCTATCTTTCTCTCCTCGCCTAAATTAGGAGCGAGATTGGTGGGAGCTTCTGCTACCTTCTCCCCCTGCTCCTCCATGCGTATGCCGTCGAGATTGTCCATCATAGCCTGAGGAGGAATAACCCCGCGCATGAGCAAGTCGCCCGGTCCTCCTGACGGACTGCTCGGTGTGCCGCCTATTTCAATAGGCTGCCCCAGTTCCATTGGAGTTAGGTCGCCGCGCATTGAGCCGCCCTTCATGCCGTTTGGTCTGCCCTTTTGATTCATGGGACGCTTCTGCGGCGGACGCTTGCCCTTTTCGGGCGGACGCTTGCCGTTTTTGCTTGCCTGCGGCTTGTCGTCTTCGTCCGGCTCGAGAATCTTCGCGACTGCCTTTGATGCCGCCTGATTTATCAGTTCGCGCCTGATTGTCTCCTCTAAGAGCATCATCTGGCGCGGGTCGTTTGAAATCGCGCTGACAATGTCGGGATCCATATTGTCTATAATCTGCTGGATTGTAGGATTTCTCCCGTTCTGCCCCTGTCTCTGTGCGGCAGGACGTTTGCCCTTTTCGGGCGGACGTTTGCCCTTTTTACCCTGAGGAGCGGACTTCTTGCCGCTTTGAGGTTTCTTCTGACGCGACTTCTCGCGGTACTTCTGCAAGTCCTCGTCGCCGCCGACTACATATATTCCTGTGTCGGTCTCCTTCTTGTCGTCGTCCTTTTCGTCCTCATCCTCATCCTCGTCCGAATCCTTCAGAAAAGGGAGGTATGTAAAATCGTCCTTGTCGGCGTCGTCATCGTCGTCATAATCGCGGTCATCGCGGTCATCATCGTCGTCTTCCTCCTCCGGCTCTTCGGAGACGTTGAGGAACGGCAGAAAACGCAGGTCCTTCTCCTTCTTTGCCGCCTTTGCCTTGGCGAAGGAAAAGCCCACTACCTGCTCCTCCTCCTTGCCGTCGTCCTCCGAGGAGTCGTCGCCGCTGTCGGTGTTGTCCTCAAGAAACGGCAGGAAGCGAAAATCCTTCTCTATCTTTTTTGCGGTCGCCTTCGCGAAGGAAAAGCTCAGAGTGCCGGAATCCTCCTCGGAATTGCCCGCAGAACTCCCTTTGTCTGCGGTGTCGTAGACGATACTCAGCCCAGAATCGTCCTCTGCACGCATATTGTCTGCGGCTTTGTCCGAGGGCTTCTCTGCGGGCTTATCTGAGGTCTCGTAGACGATACTCAGACCGGAATCATCCTCGCTCCCGCTGAATTTATTTAGATTGTCGCTCATATATTTTCCCCCTAAGTCGGTGAGATAAAAGTATTACGCTTTCGATGGTATCGCTGTTGCTCCGCAGAAAATATTGCAGTCGTTGCCTTAACTGCATTAGCTGTCTTAGTTACCCTAACTGCATTTTTCGCATTTCCCCGTAAGGTATATATCCACGCGCTTGCACACTGAGCCGCTCGGCGGCTGAATGTCAAAGCCTCGGTTCGGAACATCTATATCCGTAATCGAGTTGCACTGCTCACACCTGAAATGGGCGTGAGGAGAAGGGTTGCCGTCATACCTAACCTCCGAACAGCCGATAGTCACAGGCATGACCAAGCCCTTCTCACACAGCGACTGCACGCAGTTGTACACCGTTGTTTTCGAGAAGGCGGCATAGTCGCCCGAGAGATTAGTATAAATTTCGTCAACCGAAGGGTGTGTCCTGTTTTCGAGAAGATACCGATAAACGGCGGCTCTCTGAATCGTAGGACGCAAGCCGCAGGATTTGAGACGTTTATTGATTTCCTCGTCGCTCAGTACGCTTTTCTCCATTCGGCATACCTCCCTTAATTTTAATACAAATACACATGATTTATTTTAACATATAGGACTTACTTTGTAAAGAATACAAAATCCTTTTATTTTGGATTTTGTTTTTGGTATAACTATACGCAAAAACACACCGCTGTTTTGAACTAATCCAAAACAGCGGTGTATTTATATGGTGTCACATTATACTACTCCATCAGATTTCTCTGTTCTTGCAGAATTGTTTGTGGGAATCAGTATTACTCCATCAAATAAATCATGGCTCTATTTCTCTAATTTATGTCCGCAATAAGGACAAAAACATTTTTCATCCTGCGTTTCTTCTTTTTTCCTCTCCTCAATTTGCTCAATAAATCCTGCTGATATAATACTGGTCGGTACGGCGACCAGCCCGATGCCTAAAAACGCAATGATTCCGCTGAATATTTTTCCCGCGACTGTGATAGGATAAATGTCACCGTACCCTACGGTGGTTAAAGTCGCAATAGACCACCACAAAGAGGAGAATGCATTTTGAAATTTGTCGGGTTGAGCGGCGTTCTCGACATTGTACATCAGCACCGATGTAATTATCATTAGCAGTGCAACAACAAACATTGAGGACAGCAATTGGCTTGATTTCTTCTTAAACACAGAACCTATTGTCGAAAGCGCGTTTATATATCGGTTCACCTTAAACAGACGCAGTATCCGAACAATACGCAACACCCGAAGCACACGAAGGTCAAGAGGAATAATAAACGGAATGTAAAACGGTAGAATAGCGAACAAATCTATCAACGCCATAAACGAAAAAGTGTACTTAATTCGTGCTTTAGCCTTTCCGATATTCGCGAAAAGCAAATCTGAAGTCCAAAGCCGCAATATGTACTCTATTGTAAAAATGACCACCGAAATTGTCTCAACAATCGAAAGGATTTCCCTCGCCGATTCGGGCATTGCGAATGTGTCGGCGACTACCAACACGACATTTATTGCAATTAATGTCACAATAAAAATGTCAAATGCTTCGCTTGCTCTGTCGCCCTCTTTGGCTGTTTGAATTATTTCAAATACACGCTTCTTTAACTTCATCATAGCAATATCACCTTTTTATTTCCCCTGTGCTTTTTATGTGATTTCCGGCACGCCGCACTCCTCGCACCGTCATCATAGTACGCGTTTATTGTATGACAAATTCAAGCTGATTTCAACATGAATTTTCTCTTTTCAGAAACACAAGTGCAGATTACAACCGACAACACACCGCTGTTTTGAACTAATCCAAAACAGCGGTGTATTATACCAAATCACACTATAAAATTATGCAGATGAGTCCGTTGCAGCCCTCGTTGATGACACGCTCGATAGTCTCCTGAAACTTGCCTCTCGCCTCGTCCGGCATTTTGAAGAGCTTGTTGTGCAGCCCCTCGTTGACCAGCTCGTGGAGGGATTTGCCGAAGATGTTCGACTCCCAGATAGTGGAGGGGTTCTCCTCGAAGCCGTTGAGGAGGTAGTAGACAAGCTCCTCCGACTGCTTTTCGCTTCCGACTACGGGGGCGACCTCGGTGGTGATGTTGGCTCTCATCATGTGAATCGACGGAGCGGACGCCTTGAGCCGCACTCCGTACCTGCCGCTCTGGCTCATCATCTCAGGCTCCTCAAGCGTAAGCTCCTCGAGGGAGGGCATGACTATGCCGTAGCCTGTGGACTCCACCTGCTCGAGTGCGTCACTCACTCTGTCATACTTCCTCTTTACTCCCGAAAGCTCCAGCATAGAACGCATGAGCGCGCTTTCGTCTGCTATCTCCATGCCGGTTTTCTCCCCGATAATCTTGTAGAAGAGGTTGGGGAGCATGGATACGTCCAGCTTTACCTTGCCTGTGCCCAGCTCGATTGCTCCCGCCTTTGCGGAAACTACATTCTGGCTCCCTGTAATCCTTCTGCACACCTCCGGCACTTCCTTGAGCTTTATCCCGTCGTGTGCACACTCCTTCATGGCGCGGTAGATGTCAGATTTAAGCCAATGCTCCTTCTCGAGAGAGCAAAGCCAGCGCGGGAGATTGACTGATATGGACTTAATGGGGAACTCCATGAGTACGCTTGAGAGGATTCCTCTGATTTCCGTTTCGTCCAAATCCTGACAGCTTACAGGGCGTACTGTAACTCCGTATCTGTCGGAGAGCGTCTTGGCTAGGGATATTGTCCCCTCCGACTGAGGGTTGACGGAGTTGAGCAGAACCACAAAGGGCTTTCTAAGTTCGCGAAGCTCGCTGATTACACGCTCCTCTACCTCCTCATACTCCTCTCGCGGAATATCGCTTATGCTGCCGTCTGTAGTGACCACCATTCCGATAGTCGAGTGGTCCTCGATAACCTTGCGCGTTCCTATCTCCGCCGCTAAGTTGAAGGGAATCTCCTCCTCAAACCACGGAGTTTTGACCATTCGCGGCGCGTTGTTTTCGATATACCCGAGGGAGCTTGGTACAATGTATCCAACGCAGTCAATCATACGCACTCTGAATGTCGCCGTATCCTCCACCGTGACCTCTACTGCTTCCTCGGGGATAAACTTAGGCTCGGTAGTCATTATCGTTCTGCCCGCCGCCGACTGCGGCATCTCGTCTATTGCCCTCTCCGCGCTGTACTTTCCGCTGATGTTCGGAATGATGAGAGTATCCATAAACCTCTTGATGAGAGTTGATTTTCCCGTTCGCACGGGACCTACTACTCCGATATAAATATCTCCGCCTGTACGCTGTGAGATATCATTGTAGATTCTTGTGTCTTCCATTTGGCTCTCCCCTTTCTGTTCTCTCGTTTACTATATAGCTATCAGCAGCATTCTGCTGTCGTCGAGTTGCTCGCTTGCAAGCTCGTTGTCCGCCATGATGGTCTCTATGCTGGAGTTGTGCTTGCGTGCTATATCCCACAGTTCCTCGCCTGCGTGTGCGAAGTAGAGTACTACCGCCGCGTCGCTCAGGTTCTTAGGCTTGTTTTCGTCGAGAGTAATCGCTCCGACGGAGGATATATTCTGCTGCTCGTAGATCGCGGCGTTGAGCTGCATTTGCAGGCGGACGTCTACTCCGTTACTGCCGCTGAGGGTGTAGTTGCAGTTGCGTACTACGAGCTGTGCATCGGCGTAGAACTGCTTGCTCGTGTCGAGAACTCCTATATCCTGCTCAAGCTCGCACAGCTTTTCTATGTAGCTTATGCCGCCCTCGCTGTTTTTGAGTATCATACCCACTGAGACAGCCGCCCAAAGTGTGAGCTTGTCGTCCTTTCTCCCCACCTTGCAGTCTCTGGTATCTCCCCATATGTCGAGCACGGAGGCGATGTCAACTCCTGTATCGAGGAGCTGTTGGTGCATGATGTTTTCCGAAACAGTGTCGGAGAGCTGCTCTATGTTAAGCTGCTTTCTCTCCACCTCCGTCTCGTAGTCAACGCTGTACGCGTCGTAGACAAAGGGAGTTTCAAGCTCGGTGTAAACCTTCGCCTCCACGAACGCCTTGATGTCGGCGTTCATGCGCCTGTACTCGCCGTCAGGGTCGGTTCTCAGCCCAATATCTATATTTTCGCACTCAAGCTTTATGTCGCACTTGCAGTCGTCCTCTATGCCGTCTACGTCGATAAACTGGTTGTAGGGCATGAGATACTCCATCTTCTCTATTCCCTCGCCCGCCTCGCCGATATAGACGATAGTGAGTATCGCATCGCCTTTGATGACGAGCTTTCCGCCTATTATCTTCTGCTCATTTACAGACAGCACCGCGTCATTTCTGATTATGCTGCCAATTGACGCCTTATCCTTCGCCACCTCGAGAGCCTCGCTTATGATGAAGCTGCTCTGAGTGTCGGAGACAAGATTTCCCGCCTTGCACATTTTTTTGCGGAGCCTGATGCCGTCTCCCTCCACGTCGCTCGCAAGGGATGCCTCACGCTTGCAGGTGACCTTCGCCTTGATGGAGAACGCGCCGTGTATGTCGAGCTTCCTCTGGCTCAGAGCGCGGCAGTTGACGTACTCCATTCGCACACATACCGACGCCTTTGCGTCGTGCGGCGCGTCGGTGAGCGGAATGGAGGCTGCGAAGGGAATCTCGTGTTCGTAGCAATTGACCTCCCCCGACCGTCCGTCGGCGTAGAGAATCGCCAATCTGGTCATACCCGCGATATTGAGGGAATCGGGCTTAACCAACCTCTCCGTCACTCTGGGTACTGCCCTGCACTTGAGGATTTTTCCTATGTCAGCGCAGTAATCGGGAAGTGATATATCGATATCAATAGGCTGTTCCGTGCTTCCCTCGAATAAACATTCGTTGACTAAAACTTTTTCATTGACAAGCTTACAATCCATTTGCTTCCTCTCCTTTTCGGTTTTCTATGCAATTCTATGTGTATTTTGTCCGCAATATAACCGAAAGGAATAAAAAAACCGACAAGCCTTATATCGGATGATGTCTACACCATCCGATATAAGGCTTGTTGGTTTCTTATTTTGTATCAAATTCCGAAATTTACAAAATTAGTGCAGTCGGTGTTAATACAAGTTCTGCACTCCTCACCATCTTATTCTTACGCGGATTTTTTAATTCCAAACATAAGCCGCAATATCGCGCTTACTAATTTAGGGCTTTTCCATATAACTACCTTCATGAAATGTACCTCCAAGTTGTATTTACAGCCTATCACGGCGGCTGTTACTACATATTACTCGGATATATCGGAAAAGGTGTCATTTTTTACCCTGATTATTAAAATTTTGCCCTCGTGAACCGAAATACGGCATTTTTCCATATCGGTTATCTTATTGCTCACTCCAAGCGGAAATGCACAGCTGAGGGAGTATCGCTCGAGCGGATATTTCACTCCCGCCTCCGATACCAGCGCGGTTTCCGTCCCAAAGGTGAACACCGATATAATCTCCCCGAACTGCCGCAGGAAGTCGTCCTCCGACGGAGCGTAGCTCTCGCCGCCGCACATGAGGAACGCCGCGTTCATGTTGTCGATGAGTATTCCGTTAGCTCCCTTCTCGCGGAGATAAATGAGCGTGGAGAGGTTCGAGAAGGTGTGGTCAAGCCGTCCTCCCGACGCGCCGAGCAGGATGAAGTTCCTGTAGCCGCGTTCCAGCCCTAAATCTACGGCAAGGATTGTGTCCGTGTCGTCCTTCTCCGGAGGGAAGCTGACGCAGGGGAAGTGTATCTCCTTACCCGGAATGAGGGAGTCGAAGTCGCCGACTACAACAGAAGGCTCTATATTCATTTTTTCGAGATGATAAAGTCCCGCGTCCGCCGCGAATACAGGCACTCCCTCAGGTATGAACTGCCTGATAAAGTCGTAGTCGCGTATCTCCCCCGCCGACATTATCACGCACACATCGGGCTGCTCGGAGCTGTCGGAACAGTCCGCACTGCCTGTGCCTCCTGCTCCATCCGCACTGCCCGCGCCGCCCTCGAAGTACCCGCCGTCCGCGCTATTTGCACTGCCTGTGCCCCCTGCCGCCGAGTTCGTGCCGGAGTTGTCGCAGGTGTCCGCACTATTTGCGCTACTCGCACTACCTGTACTCCCCGCACTACTCGCACTGTCAGCGCCGCTTGGCACTCTGTCGTCTTCTTTTGTTTCTGATTGGTTAGAAATCAATTTACAACCAGTCCTTTTTCTTTTTAGCCTCGTCGAACATAACGCAGTAGCTGTTATGCCTCGACTTTGATATTTTCCCGCTCTCCACCGCCTCGATTACGGCGCAGCCCTGCTCACAGACGTGTGTGCATGAGCCGAATTTGCAGGAGTGGATATACTCCTCAAACTCGGTAAAGCAGTATTTAAGATTATCTTTATCCGTTATGTCGTACATATTCATGTCGAAGGAGGAGAAGCCCGGCGTGTCTGCGATTTTCCCTCCGAAACTGAGATTGTAGAGTTCGGAGCTTCTTGTGGTGTGCCGTCCTCTGCCCAGCTTTTTGCTGATTTCGCCCGTCTCGCAGTTGAGCGACGGCTCAATCGCGTTGAGGAGGGTGGACTTCCCCACTCCCGAATTGCCTGCAAAGCCGCTGATAACGTCCTTCATCTCCCGCTTAATAAGGTCGATTCCGCTGTTTGAGCGGTAGTCAACACATATAGTCTTTATGCCCGAGGAATCGTATATGCTCTTGACCTCCTCCACATCGCCCATATCGAGCTTTGTAAAGACTATCACAGGCTCTATGCTCTTATCCTCCGCACACACCGTGAGGCGGTCTATGAGCAAGAGATTAGGCGCGGGGTCGCACAGAGAAACGACAATAAACAGCTTGTCGAGGTTGGCGAGTGGAGGTCTTACAAGGAGGTTTTTCCGCTCCTCAATCGACTCGACCATGCACAGCCCTTCATTGACCGAAAAGGTGCATCTGTCGCCCACAGTCGGGACGATTCCGTTCTTCCTGTGAATACCTCTCGCCCTGCACTCGTATACGGTGTCGGCGGCCTCCACGTAGTAGAAGCCGTCGATACCCTTTATTATTAATCCTCTTTGCTCAGTCATACTACTCGGTCGCCGCCGGCTCAGGCTCTGCGGTCGGGTCGGTAGGCGGCGCGGTTGGCTCTGCCGTGGTAGGTGCTGTTGTAGTCGGCTTGGTGGTAGGCACCTTGAAGCCGTAGTCGCGGGTGAGTGTCGCCGTTCCGCTGTCAAAGTCAATGCTGTAATCTTGATATTTTGAGCCGTTTATATAGACTGTGGCGGTTTTTACTCCAGTTCCCGTGAGCGTTATCGAAAATTCGGGATTTGCCACGGGGTTGACTGTAACGCCGCGTACCTTTACATCTCCCAGATAGATTTCGAGCGGGAGCATTTGGTCCACATTCGCCGGAAGCCGCACGACCAACCTTGCCTCCTTGGTGGGAGCTTTGCCGTTACTTATCGTAAACTTAATGGTCTGCCCCTCCTCAAGCGGAGTGCCGTAGGTGGGGTCTTGCGCTATGACAGTACCCTTCGGCTTGTCGCTCTCCGCCTCGGTGGGCTGTGCAACCTTCATGCCCATTCCGGTGAGACGGCTGTTGGCGTCGTCAAAGCTCATATTTATGCAGTTGGGCATTGTAAGCGTATCTGTCTTAGCTCCCAGACTGACATAAATCTCGATGGAGTCGCCCTCCTTAACCGTAGTTCTCGGCATGGGATTGGTGTTGATTATGCCGCCTTCCTCCGTGTCCTCGTCGTACACGTCGTACTTGATGTAGGTAAGCCCCAAATCCATGACTTCCTTCGAGTACTCGGAGAACTCCTTGCCCTTGAAGTCGGGAACCATGAGCCGCTCAGGACCTTTACTCACCGTGAGCTTGACGATGGTGTCTACATACACGTTCTTATTGCTCTTGGGGTTCTGCTCAATAACAATGCCCTCTGGGATTGTAGGGTCGAAAACCTCATTGAGCTGAAACTGGAACAAATACTGTGGGTCGCTGATTATCTCGTTGTAGTTCATGCCTCTGAAATCAGGCAGGGAAACCTGCTCGTTTCTATCAGCGAACATATTATTTATGTCGAGGGCGACTAACATGAACACCAAAAAAACAAGCACAAACGCCGACGCTATTCCCGCTATGACGGGGATGATGGGGCTTTTCGGTTCTTCCGCGTCCTCAAGCTGCGCGCGGGCACTCTGGATTGCGTCCTTGTATCTGTTGTTGCTGTCGTCTACGTAGTAGCGATACTCAAAGCGGATATTGGGATTCGCCTTGAAGTCGTCCAAATCGGCGAGCATATCGTACGCCGACTGATAGCGGTTGGAGGGGTCCTTCTGCATCGCCTGCATGGTTATCTCCTCTAATCCTCTCGGTATATCGGGGTTTATCTTGCGCGGCATCTTCGGGTCCGCCTGAAGCTGCATGACAGCTACCGACACAGCGTTCTCCGCCTCAAAGGGGAGCTGTCCCGTGAGCATCTCATAGAGCATTACGCCGACGGAGTAGATATCGGAGCGTGCGTCGGTTTTTCCTCCCCGCGCTTGCTCAGGGGCGATGTAGTGGACAGAGCCTATCGCCTTTTCGGTCATTGTGCGTGTCTCGCTTCTCGAGAAGCGGGCAATGCCAAAATCGGTGACCTTTATCTCTCCGTTTTGGAGGAGCATGATATTCTGCGGCTTTATGTCGCGGTGGACTATGCCCTTCTCGTGTGCGTGCTGTAGGGCTCTGAGTATCTGCGTAGTAAAATGCACAGATTCCTTCCACGTGAGTACTCCCTGCTGCTCGATGTATTCCTTGAGCGTTATGCCGTCAATGTACTCCATTACGATATACTGAAGCGGCTCTGCGTCTCCTACGTCGAACACCTTTACGATATTCTTGTGGCTGAGAACGGCGATCGCCTTCGATTCGTTCCTGAATCTGCGGCAGAACTCCTCATTCTGAAGATACTCCTCCTTGAGGATTTTTACAGCGACGGGATAACCCGTGACCAAGTCCCGCGCCTTATAGACAACCGACATTCCGCCGATTCCTATAACAGTTTCTATCTCGTATCTTCCGTCAAGTCTTTTCCCAATAAATTTATCCATCATATCTACGTACTGCCTCCCTAAATTATACAACAATAAGAGCGGTTATATTGTCTCCGCCGCCGTTTTCGTTGGCACAATCCACCATGACATTCGCAAGCTGCTCGGCGGGTACTTCTGCCGACAGAGAGTATAGCTTCTCGTCCGAAACGAAATTTGAAAGTCCGTCCGTGCATATTAAAACGATGTCGCCCTCCTCTAACTGACACTCGCAGTAGTCAATGTCGAGAACCTCGTTGACGCCTAAGGCGCGTGTTATGAGGTTGCGCCGCGGGTGGCTTCGCGCCTCGTCCTCGGTAATCTGCCCTCTGTCAATCATCGCCTGCACTACCGAGTGGTCAACCGTTATCTGAGATATGCCGTTCTTTCCTATCACGTAGGCTCTGCTGTCTCCCGCGTAGGCGATGTAGACACTCCTGTCTCTGACTATCGCCGCCACAACAGTAGAACCCATGCCCGAAAGCGACTCGCTCTCCCTCGATTTGTCGAACACGGCAATGTTCGCCGCCGCTATGGCTGAGGAAAGAATATTGCGTATGGAGTTTCCCGAAAGTCCGCCTACGGACGACGCGGACAAAATGCCCCGCATCTTTTCCACAGCCGTATTGCTGGCAATCTCGCCGCCGTTAGCTCCTCCCATTCCGTCGCACACTACCGCCCAGACAGAATGTTCATCGAAGCTCCCGTGGGCATAGGCGTCCTGATTGCTCTTTCTGACCATGCCGCAATCGGTAACACTGAATACTCTCATTTATACCCTCCTGTTAATATTGGGGCGTATTCCGCTCTAATATTAGGAATTTATGCTCTGAATGTTCTTCATTCTGAGCTGACCGCACGACGCGTTTATATCCGCGCCGAGTGTTCTTCTTACTGTTGACTGGATTCCCTTTTGCAAAAGAATGTTTTTGAACAATTCTGTTTGCTGTCTGTTTGAACACGCGTAGCCGTTTTCTGCTACGGTATTTACCGGAATAAGGTTGACATGGCACAGCATACCCCTGAGCTTTTCGGCAAGCTCCTTTGCACACTCCGCAGTGTCGTTGACGCCCTTTATGAGGGAGTACTCAAATGATATTCTCCTCCTCGTGGCGTTGGCGTACAGCCTGCAAGCCGAGAGGAGTGAATCGACGTTCCAGCGCTTATTTATCGGCATGGTTTTGCTCCTGATAGCGTCGTTCGGCGCATGGAGTGATACCGAAAGCGTAAACTGCGGCTTCATGTCGGCGAGCTGCAGAATCCTGTCTACCAGCCCGCAGGTGGAAACTGATATGTGCCGCTGACCTATTCCCACTCCCTTAGGGGAGGATATGAGGGAGAGGAATTTCATGACGTTCTCGAAATTGTCGAGCGGTTCGCCCATACCCATTAGCACTACATTCGATATACGGATATTATTGTCAATCTGAGCCTCGGTTATTTGCGCGAGCATTTCCGATGGAGTGAGATTTCGCCTAAAGCCTCCCAGCCCCGTGGCACAGAACGTACAGCCCATCTTGCAGCCCACCTGTGTGGAGATGCACATGGAGTAGCCGTGATGATACTTCATCAGCACCGATTCGACATATTCGCCGTCGCACAGTCTGAACAAATATTTTACCGTACCATCATACTCGGATATGAGCTTTTTTTCAATCTCACAAAAAGATATGTAACATTTTTGTAATAATAGCTCCCTGTCGGATTTTGCGATATTCTTCATCTCCTCGAAGCTGTGAACGCCCTTATGAAGCCACGAGAATATCTGCTCCGCCCTGAAAGCCTTCATTCCGAGGGAGAGTATAAGCTCCCTCAGCTCCGCCTCGTCAAGTGATTTTACATCAATTAATCCGCTCATTTAAGGCGTCCTTTCTTCCTCATTCGCGCTATGAAGAACCCGTCCGAACCGCCCTTTTGCGGGAACAGCGTCAGAGTGTGGCGCGGCTCATCCGTCCTTCTCTCAAATCTGTAGGTGTCCTCTATATCATACGGCTCAAAATCGGTATTGCTTCGGAGGAACTTATCTACGATTTTTATATTCTCTGCCGGATTGAGCGTGCAGGTGGAGTAAATCAGCACACCGCCCGATTTCAAAAGCCGAGCTGAGGATTTAAGTATAGCGGCTTGGAGGGGTACAAGCGACTTAATGTCGCTTTCGGGCTTGCTCTTGATGTCGGGCTTTCGGCGTATAACGCCAAGCCCCGAGCAGGGAACGTCGCACAGGATTCTATCGAACTCCCCCACTTTATCCGCGTCACGGGCAAGGGCGTCCCTTGCCATCGGGCGTATGCTTGACAGCTCAAGCCTGCCTGCTCCCGCTTCTATCAGTCGCACTCTGTGTGCGTGCAAATCGCAGGAGACAAGCTCCCCGCTGTTACTCATCATTTCGGCGAGGGTGAAAGACTTGCCGCCAGGAGCGGCGCATACATCGAGTACTCTGTCGCCTTTTGATACTCCGAGCAAAATACAGCATAGCTGAGATGATATATCCTGCACGTGGAACAGTCCCTCATGATATTCGGGGAGCTGTTCCGCCGCGCCGCTTAAATCAAGCTTGAGTGAATCGGGTATGTTGGTGGGCTTCGCGGTTATGCCGCTCTCCCCTAACCGCGCTGCAAGCTCCTCTGCGGTTATCTTAGTGGTGTTTACCCTCACAAAAAGCGGAGGCTTCCCCGCGAGTGCTTCAGCCGAAAGCCTGCACAGCTCCAAGCCGTAGGAGTCGCGCCACAGCTTCAAAATCCACATAGGGCAGGAGTGCTTCGCCGACAGGTGCAACAGCGGATACATCCGCTTGTCCGGCAGAGGGAGTTTCTTCTCTGCTCTGATGAACGCCCTAAGTACGCCGTTTATATAGCCCGCCGCCCGTTCAAGTTCTATGGATTTTGACAGCTTTACGCTCTCGTTGACCGCCGCCGACTCGGGTACTCCCGACATAAAGAGGAGCTGATAGAACCCCATTCGGAGTATCAACCTGACCTCACGCTCGAGCCTGTCCGCTCTCTGCTTAGAGTAGCGGTCTATAGCGTAGTCGAGCAGCTGCTCATTTTCGAGAACTCCGTAAACCAGCGCGGAGATGAACGCCCTGCCTCGTTCGTCCTCCACCTCTTTGAGGAGGGAGGACAGCACCAGATTGGAGTACGCTCCGTCACGCTCCACGCGCAAAAGTGCGTTAAAGGCAATCTCTCTTTCGTTAATACTCATCTATCTTCTGCCCCTGCCATTGACTATCAGTATCAGCCTGAGTAGTGTGGCTACGGAGGTGAGCAGTGCCGCGACGTAGGTCATAGCAGCCGCCGTGAGCATATTTCTCACTCCGTTTTCTTCCTCTTTGCCCGCTATTACCGCACACGCGGCAAGCTGATTGTTCGCTCTGCGGCTCGCGTCAAGCTCCACGGGGAGGGTGACGAGCTGGAAGAGTGTGGAAAAGCTGATTAGAACCAAGCCTACTACCGCAAGCCAGCCTATGCTGAAAAGCAGTCCTACTATAATTGCGAACCACGAGATTCTCGCGCTGAAATTAACTGTCGGAACTATCGCGGCGCGAATCTGCGCGGGGAAATATTTCTCGGAGTGCTGTATGGCGTGTCCCACCTCATGCGCCGCTATGCCTACTGCCGCGACACTCGCGCTGTTGTAGACACCGGTCGAGAGGGCGACTACGTTCGTCTTCGGGTTGAAGTGGTCGGTCATCTCCCCGCCTATTTGAGTTACCGCGACATTGTAAAGCCCCTTGCTGTCGAGAATTATCCTCGCCGCCATAGCTCCTGTTATGCCCTTTGCCGTGGCTATCCTGCTGTATTTTCGGTAGGATGATTTTACCTTGAACTGCGCTAAGAATGATATAACAATCGTAGGCAGGACAAGTATTATATACCATTGGTCGATATAAAATGACATTTATGTTACCTCGCTTTCGTGGAATTTCAATTATTAATATTCAACTAAATCTGCTCCCGACTTCTATCCTGTTGCCCATGAGATACTGCTGTGCCGTCATTCGCTTTTTCCCCTCCTGCTGGAGTTCCAATATTTCGAGCGATGTGCCGTCTGCACACGCAACAGTCAGCGGTGAGACGGAAATAACAGTTCCAGAAGGGCAGTCGGTTTTCATATCTGACAGCCTTGTCTTGTATATTTTCAGCTTCCTCCCGCCTATCTCGGCAGTAGCCACAGGCCACGGACAAAGCCCTCTGACCTGATTGTGAATCTCCTGCGCCGCCGCCGAAAAACGTATCGCACACAGCGACTTATCGAGCATAGACGCGTAGGAGGAAAGGCTGTCGTCCTGCTTTTCCGCAGTGAGAGTACCCTCGCTGAGTTTCGGGAGTACCTTTAGTATAAGCTCCGCCGACATCTGCGAGAGCCTGTCGTGCAGTTCGCCCGCAGTTTCGTTTTCGCCTATATCGGTCACTGCCTTCATCAGCATATCGCCGATATCAAGCCCCGCGCCCATCTGCATGGCGGTCACTCCCGTCTGCCGCTCTCCGCGAAGCACCGCCCACTGAATGGGAGCAGCTCCCCGATATTTCGGAAGGAGGGAAGCGTGGAGGTTGATACATCCGAATTTCGGCGTGTCAAGCAGTGCCTTGGGAAGAATTTTCCCGTATGCCACAACTACCGCGACATCCGCGTTCATAGCGGCAATCTGC
The DNA here is from genome assembly GCA_031262985.1 of Oscillospiraceae bacterium. Lineage (GTDB taxonomy): Bacteria > Bacillota > Clostridia > Oscillospirales > Acutalibacteraceae > JAISGQ01. Next base: position 17,158 of record JAISGQ010000015.1, on the reverse strand, counting down.
TCTCTGACCTCGTCGGTCTTGACTGTAGTCGGCTGATATACGGGTATCGCGAGCCGCTGTGCCTCCTCCTTCACAGGCGGAGGAGTGAGCGTGTAGCCCCGCCCTTTCGGTTTATCCGGCTGAGTGAAAACCGCCGCAATCTCGTGTCCCGCTTCAAAGAGTGCCGTTAGCGTAGGCACGGCGAAATCGGGAGTCCCCATGAATACTATCCTCAACTTACATCTTCCCTTTCAGCCGTCTTTGCTTTAGTTCTCGGAGGATTCACTGTTTCCCGCCTCTGCGGCTTCTCCGCTACCTACCTCGAATGGTTTCTCGCTGTTTTCCGCTTCGGAGGATTCGTCTCCGCTTGCGCCTTTGGAGGATTTACCTTCACTTGCGCCGCTGTCCTCGGAGGATTCGCCTCCCTCTCCGTCGCCCTCATCGTCGTCCTCAAACACCAGCTCCGACTCCTTGACCATTCTCAGCACCTTATCGGTGAAGAGTATGCCGTCGAGGTGATCAATCTCGTGACAGATAGCCTTTGCCATCATCTCACTCGCTTCAATCTCCATCAAATTGCCGTCTCTGTCGGTGTACTCCGCCTTAATGCTCATGGGGCGGCGGGTAATCCCCCACTCCCCTGGAACGGAGAGGCAGCCCTCTACCGTCTCCTGCTCGCCGTTTGTGTATGTGAGTTTCGGATTTATCATGACGATAGGACCTTCGCCCACATCGACAATGACCACTCGCCTGAGTACTCCCACCTGAGGGGCGGCAAGTCCCGCTCCGTGCGCGTCCGCGAGGGTTTCGAGCATATCGTCTATGAGAAGATTGGTTCTCCCGTTGATTATTTTTACAGACTTAGATTTCTTTCTAAGTATCTCCTCATTTTTGCCTAAAATTCTCCTGATTGCCATTTTTATATCACCCTTTACCGTCTATACATTTTCCGGATTAATATCTATATATGCTGTAACTTTCGCGTTTCGCTTATCCCTGCCGAATTCGCACATGAGAAGCTGCATAAACTGCCTAAAACGCTTGCTGTTTTTGCATTTTACTATTAGCTTGTATCTGTATTTCCTGTTTACTCTTCCTATAGCCGCCATGCTAGGTCCGAGTACTCTGACGGGTATATCTCCGTAGTCAAAGCTTATATGCGCCTTGAGGTTATCGAAAAAGCTCCACGCGGAGCGTTTCACGTCCTCCTCGCTCTCCCCCACAAAGCCTATCAGGCAAATGCTCGAAAAGGGAGGATAGAGCATCGCTTTTCTCACCTGTATCTCGCTCTCGAAAAATTTCGGATAATCCTGAGTTGCCGACATGGCGATGACCGGATTCTCCGGCGTCATGGTCTGAATTATCGCCCTGCCTTTGTGCTGACCTCTCCCCGACCTCCCTACAACCTGTGTGAGGAGAGAAAATGCCCGCTCAAAGCTCCTGAAATCGTCCTGATACAGCTCCAAGTCCGCCATGAGTACTCCCGCCAGTGTGACACGCTCGAAGTCAAGCCCCTTTGCGACCATCTGAGTGCCCACCATTATGTCGTAGTCGCCGTTGCCGAAGCCTCCCAGTTTCTCCTCGTGCGCGAATTTCGTCATGGTGGAGTCTGCGTCCATTCGGAGAATGGATGCGGTCGGAAAGAGCGATTCCAGCTCCTGCATGACGCGCTGAGTGCCCAAGCCCGCGTAGCGAACCTGCTCCTCCCCGCAGTAGGGGCACACCGCCGTCATCGGCGCGGAGTGTCCGCAGTAGTGGCACATGAGCCTGTTGTTGTCGCTGTGGTAGGTCATGGAGACACTGCAATTTTCGCACATCAGCACCTTCTTGCAAGCCCTGCACGAGGCGAATGTGTTGTAGCCCCGCCGATTGTGGAGCAGTATGGACTGGTAGCCGTTTTGCAGATTGTACTCAAGCGCCTCTCTCAGCTCCCTGCTGACTATTCCGTCAGAGGAGTGCCGCTGTGATATATCTACGACATCTATCTGCGGCAGAATTGCACTGCCGTAGCGGTCGGGAAGCTCGAAAAATTTATATTTCCCCAGTACCTTCGCGTTGTAGTAGGATTCGAGCGACGGCGTTGCGGAGCAAAGCACAAGCAGTGCCTTGTGGTAGCCGCATCTGAACCGCGCTACGTCCCTCGCGTGGTATCTCGGTGAACTTTCTGATTTGTAGGTGTACTCCTGCTCCTCGTCGATAATTATAAGCCCCAAATCGGAAAAAGGAGCGAACACGGCGGAACGCGTTCCGATAGCTATTTTCGCGTCCCCGTTCTTTACGCGCTTCCACTCGTCGAGCCGCTGTCCTATGGACAACGCGCTGTGGAACACCGCTACTATATCGCCGTAGCGTGTGTGGAACTTCTCCAAGGTCTGCGGAGTGAGGGCGATTTCGGGAACCATTACGATTACGCTCTTCCCCTCAGCGACTACATCGTCGATAAGCCGCATGAAAACCGAGGTCTTTCCGCTGCCTGTCACCCCAAATAGGAGGGAGGTCTCGAATTTACCCGATTTGTACTCCTCCAAGAGATTTTTGTATACCGCCTGCTGGCTCTCCGACAGCTCGATTTTTTCGGGGGAGGCACTCGCCGCTATGTTGCCGTAGGGGTTTCTGTAAACCTCGTTCTCGAAGTACTCCGCGACACCGTTTTTGACAAGCCTGCCCACTACGTTTTGGGTGACCCCCGAAAAGTAGCACAGCTCCTTGAGCGAAGCCGACTGCACATCGAGGAGTAGATTTACCACATCCTGCTGCTTTTCCGTCAGACGCACCGCGCCTAATTGCTCCTCGCTCATTTTCAGGCGGACAAATTTGACTGTAGCGTCGCCCACCTTGCGTACCGCCTCCGAACTTGAGGAAATGTAGCCGCCGCGAATGAGATGCTCTATGGCGTCCTCTGTGTCCTCTGCGGGGGAGATTTGCATAAGCCGCTCATGCTCCGCCGTGCCCTCGGACTTTATGATACAGCGGAGTATAAACCTCTCCGTATCCGAAAGCCCCGCCTCGCACTCCACGCCCTCGATAGTCAGGGGATTGACAAGGCTGTAGGATTTGACCATCCTCAGATTTATGCCCGTGGGGAGAAGCAGCTTCGCACTCTCAAATAGTGTGCAGTAGCAGGTCTCCTTTATCCATTTTGCCAGAAGGAGCATTTCCCCGCCAAGCGGAGGCTCTTTGTCTAACTGCTCCGATATGGGCTTTAGCTTGAGCAGCTCACTGCTGTCGTCAAAGGAGAACACAACGCCCAGTCTGCGGCGGTTTCCGTTCCCGAAGGGAACGAGAACTCTGCACCCTGAGTACAGCGTCTCCTCCATCTCGGCAGGCACTATATATGAAAACAGCTTGTCGAAATGATATGCTGTTTTTTCTACCGCAACACACGCTGTTTTCATACAACTCCATGCCTTTCTTTTGGGATGCCGTGCCACCCTATGACATCTGCCATACTGCTACTTCTCTATTACCGCCTTGTCAAAGATATTAAAGCCGTCGGCAAAAACAATCTCCATCTCGTCCTCGCCCTTGTTTTTTATCTCCGCGTTGCCGTCAAAGAGGCTGTTAAGCACAATATTTACGGGCTTATCCGTAAGGCTCAGTCCTCTAATCTCCGCCTCATCGGCAATCTTCCGTGCCTTTCTCGAAATAGCGTCAACCAGCACATAACGGCTGTCACACATAGCAAGCAAATCATCTATAGTCTTTCTCATACACTCAAAACCTCTTTTATAATATTTTTTATTCTGATAGATTTTCGGCTCTCCGCCTTGATAATTGAAACAAAATCGTCCACCGCGTCTGACAGAGTATCGTTTACAATGATATAATCATATTCATCCGCACACTTTATCTCCTCCGCCGCACGAGATATTCTGTATTTTATTTTTTCGGGAGTATCCGAATCGCGCTTTCTGCTCATTATCCTCTCGCGCAGGAGGTGCATTGAGGGCGGCATGACAAATATCGTAACCGCCTCGGGATAGAGCGACTTTATCTGCCTCATGCCGTTTAGGTCAATCTCCACAAAGAGGATTCGTCCGCTCTCCACCGCGCTTTTGATATTCGACCTCGGAGTTCCATAGTAGTCCGCGCCGTATATGTTGTACTCCGCGAAGTGACCCGCTCGGAGCAGCTCGCGGAACTTCTCCGCCGTGGTGAAATTGTAGTGTATTCCGTCAATTTCCGTCAGTGCCTGCGTCCGCGTGGTAGTGGAAACCGACAGCGCGGTATCAAGTCCCACCTTCTTGAGAAGCTCGATTCCAAGCTCCAGTATAGTACCCTTGCCCGCGCCGGAGGGACCTGAGAGTATCACGACCATTCCGCTATTCATCGTCCTCACCCTCCTCCTCGTCGTCTGAGTCGAGCAGTCTGTTAGCTATGGTTTCGGGCTGAATCGCGGAGAGGATGACGTGGTCGCTGTCGGTTATCAGAACCGCTCTGGTTCGCCGCCCGTAGGTAGCGTCGATAAGTCCTCCCTGCTCCTTCGCGTCCTGCACGATTCTCTTGATAGGCGCGGACTCGGGGCTGACTATTGCAATGAGCCGTCCTGCCGAAACCATGTTGCCAAAACCTATGTTAATAAGCTTCACATAAACACACCTTTGTTGGGGTTGCTGAAAAAGTTGTTTGTCGGCACACCCTTATTTTATTCTATGTTTTGAATCTGTTCCCTTATTTTCTCTAATTCCGCTTTCATCTCGATTACAGTATGCGCTATCACGGAGTCCTGCGCCTTTGAGCCTATGGTGTTTGTCTCCCTGTTCATCTCCTGCAAAAGGAAGTCGAGCTTCCTTCCGACGGGAGCGTCTGAGGTAATCATGGAGCTGAGCTGGTCGAAGTGGCTTCTCAGCCGCACTGTCTCCTCCGCCACCGCGATTTTGTCTGCAAAAATGGCGACTTCGGTGAGCAGCCTCTGCTCGTCCACCTTCACATCGCCTATCAAGTCGGTAATCCTCTCGCGCAGACGGTTGATGTAGTCCTCCTGCGTTTTCGGCGACTGCTTCTCCACCTCGCCCACATAGCGCAGTATGGTATCCGCTCTCTGCATGACGTCGGTTTTGAGCGACTGCCCTTCCGCCTCCCTCATCTCCACAAACTTATCCGCCGCCTGTGATACTACCTCCAGTATCGCCGCACACACTCTGTCCTCATCCTTTACCGCCTTTCGGATGGTGAATATGTCCGAATAGTTTGACAGCACGGAGGCTGTTATGTCGTCGCGGAGGTTGTAGGTCTCCGCCGCGCTTTTGAGTGCGGAGATGTAGCCCGCCGCAAGCGATTGATTGAGCGTAACCTCGCTCTCCAGCTCATTTGCGGAGACGATTGAGACATACATATCAATCTTTCCCCGCGACACTCTCGACTGAATGTAGCTCTTGATTTTATCCTCCGCGAAGGAGTAGCCGCGCGAGGTTCTTATGGAAAACTCAAAGTAGCGGTGATTGACCGACTTTATCTCCGCCGTTATGTCCAGTCCGTCAACCACTGCCTGATGTCTGCCGTAGCCTGTCATGCTTCTTATCATCTTATCCTCCAAACGGGCATATATACTCAATTTGCCGAAAGAGTACGCTGTGTGTCCTCCTGCGAGAGGAGGGCAATGCCCAGACTGTAATATATGCAAAACATATTTCGGAATATTATACCATTAATACCATACTATTGTCAACTTTCTTATACTCCGTAAAGCTCGCAGAATGGCACAGGCAAGCCGTTTGCGGGGATTTTATTAAAATTGAGCGAAAACGCACTGATGGCAGTGATATATTTGCAGAAGCAGGTCGGAAGGGGGGAGCTAAGAAAGCCTTATGTGTCGAAAAGGGAAGATGTAGATGAAACCTCCAACGAGGATTTCCTCTCCTCGCTGTGTTTTGCTCACTCTGCTCTCAGTAGCCTCCACAATATGCGATAACCCCTCGGTTCATCTGACGGGGGTTCCCTACGGAGAAAATGTCCTTAGGGACATTTTCTCCTACCCCTCCTGCGTTTTTCTGACGATAAAAGAATTTCGCCATCTGCGGATGGCGACTTAGGACGCCGTCCTAAGAACCTGCAAGCCTTTGAGAAAGGCTTGACCTAAACTTTAACTCTTTGGCAACAGATTGTTGGTTAGCAGTAAGATAAAAAACTCATGCCGGCTGTCCTCATTCCGTCAGGAGTTCGGACAACCGGCATTATTCTAACTATTCCTTAAACAGGGTGAACCTTGTTCTCTATATCGAGATTGCCGCCGTCGATACCGTACTTCTTGTTTCTCCTCTTCTCGAAGAACTTGACCGCCACAGCACCGAACTGAGCGTAGGAGAGGACATCCTCCTCCTGCTCGTAGAACTCCGCAACCTCCGCGCGAAGCTTATCAAGCTCCGGCTCGAGCATATCGGCAGGGCGGCAGGTTATAGCCTGCTCCTCCCCGATAATCTTCTTCCTGAACTCGTCAGAGATAGGCATGGGAGTGCGTCCGTATGTACCCTTGACAACTCCCTTGAACTCATTCGAGCACATCTTGTATCTCTCGCCCGCGATTATGTTGAGAACAGCCTGCGTTCCCACTATCTGCGAGGTAGGAGTAACAAGAGGCGGGTAGCCCGAATCCTCCCTCACTCGGGGAACTTCGTTGAGAACGTCGGTCAGCTGGTCGAGCTTTCCCGCGTCCTTAAGCTGGGAGACGAGATTCGAGAGCATACCTCCCGGCACTTGATAGAGCAGTGTATTTGAGTCAACCTCAAGCATCTTCGGGTTGAGCAGACCGCTCTCGAGGTACTTAGTTCTCAGCACCTCCACGTAGTCGCGTATTTCTGTGAGTATGTTTAAATCAAGCCCCGTGTCGTACTCCGTGCCTCTGAGCGCGGCTACCATAGACTCCGTAGCGGCGTGGGAAGTACCCAGAGCGAGAGGCGACATAGCCGTGTCGATTATATCCGCACCAGCCTCGATTCCCTTCATGATTGCCATGGAGGCAAGACCTGAGGTGTAGTGAGTGTGAAGCTGGATGGGGATTTTCACCGTTGACTTGAGTGCCTTGACAAGGTCGTAAGTTCCGTAGGGATTGAGCAAGCCCGCCATATCCTTCACGCAGATTGAGTCCGCACCCGCGTTCTCAAGCGACTTTGCGTAGCTCTTGTAGTACTCAATGTCGAACACAGGACCTGTGGTGTAGGAGATTGCCGCCTGCACGTGTCCGCCGTACTTCTTAGCCGCGTCTATAGATGTAGTCAGGTTGCGGATGTCGTTAAGTGCGTCGAAAATACGCATGATGTCGATTCCGTTGTCAATCGACTTCTTTACGAAATACTCGACAACATCGTCCGCGTAGTGGCGGTAGCCGAGCATATTCTGCCCTCTGAAAAGCATCTGGAGCTTTGTGTTAGGACACATTTTTCTTATTATGCGAAGTCTCTCCCACGGGTCTTCATTGAGAAAACGCAGGCAGGAGTCGAATGTTGCTCCTCCCCAGCACTCGAGTGAGTGGAAGCCCACCTTATCGAGGTTTTCAAGCATTGGGAGCATATCCTCCGTGGTCATTCTGGTCGCTATGAGCGACTGATGAGCGTCGCGGAGTACGGTTTCGGTAATTTTAATTTGTGCCACAAAAGCACCTCCTTCTTATCAGGACATTGAAACAAGCAGTGTTCCCGACTCTACTGCTTCGCCCTTATTTACGTTTACGGAAACGACTGTGCCGTCGCTCGACGCCATAATCTCGTTTTCCATCTTCATAGCTTCAAGTATCACAAGCACTGTGCCTGACTTTACCTTGTCGCCCGGCTTTACGTTTACGCTGAGTATTGTTCCCGGCATGGGAGCGAGAACCTTCTCGTCTCCGATTGCTCCGCTTGCCGCAGGAGCAGGTGCTGCTGCCGGTGCGGGAACTGCCGCGGGAGCAGAAGCCGCCGCCTGTGCGGGAGCTGCCGCGGGAGCGGACATGGCAGGAGCGGCTGTGCCGCCTACCTCCTCCACCTGAACATCATAGGAAACACCGTTGACGGTTATTTTAAGGTTTTTCATGTTTATTCCCTCCAATTAAAACTGAATATTGGAATGCTTCTTCGGAAGGCCTGAAACCCTCTTGCCGGAAAGCATATCAAGTGCGGACAAAATTGCCTTGCGTGTGTCTGCGGGGTTGATTACATCCTCTATAAAGCCCTCGCCTGCCGCCTTTATCGGGGAGGCAAGAGTATCCTTGTACTCCTCTATAAGCCTCGCTCGCTCAGCAATGGGATTGCCCGACTGCGCGATGACGTCGTTGTACATGATTGTGGTGACTGTCTCAGGCGCAAGCGGAGCAATAACAGCAGTAGGCCACGCTATCGCCATATCAGCGTTAGCTCCTCTGCCCGCCATTGCTATGAACGCAGGACCGTATGCCGCGCCGACTATCACAGAGATTTTCACTGTAGTCGCCTCCGCGTAGGCGTTGGCTGTCATCGCCGCTCCTCTTATCGTAGTAAAGCCCATTGTATCGACAAATGTCACTACAGGAATTGAGAAGGCATCGCAGAAACGCACGAAGCGGGCGATTTTAGCCGCTCCCTGACTGTCGATTTTGCCGTCCGCGTAGCGTGAGCGTGTTCCGACAAAGCCCGTAGTCTCGCCGCTCATTGTGCCCAGTCCGACGAGCGCGCTTCTCCCGAAGGTGGGGGAAAGCTCGATAAAGCTTCCGTTATCGGCAACTACCGACATGATGTAGGAGAGGACGCGGGAGTTTGTTCCGATAAGTCCGGCGCAGTTTGTAAGTGTGCCGCCGATGTTCTCCGCCTCGTCATACTCCCTACTGTCAGCCGCCGAGAGGTTGTTCTGCGGCAGGAGTGATATTATCTTCCGCGCCTGAGCTATAGCCTCATCGTCTGTTTCGGTGACGAGGTGGATGTTGCCCAGCTGCGCCGATATGTAGGCGTTCTGATTGTTGCCTGCGGTATCAATGCCGAAATCGGCATTTTCCGAAACGATAATTATATCCGCGCTTGAGGCGATGAGAGCGGAAGTACCTATACAAGCTCCCAAAATAACCGAAATCTGAGGAACAACGCCCGAGAGGTCGTTTGTCCATCTGAGCATATCCCCGTAGGCGGCGAGAATCTCGCCCTGCTGGCGCAGACGCGCACCGCTCGAGCTGTACACTCCGACTACAGGAACGCCTGTCTTTACGGCGAAATCATATACCTTCTTAATTTTCAGCGACTGCCCTCTCGAAAACGCGCCGGAGTAAATATCCTCATTCTGTGCGAACGCGTAAACCTGCATACCGTCAATTGTGCCATAAGCGGTGACAACCTCGGCAGGTCCGTTTTCCGAAACTACAAGCGGGTCAAGCTCCACCATAGAGCCTTCATCGAAGAGATTCTTCAAACGCGCATAAGCCGATGAGCTGTAAACCTCGTTGCGGCAATCTGCAATCTGCTGCAATTTGCTTTCTAAACTCATTGCTCTACCTCCATAAAATTTAGTACCAAAAATACCCATGATAACATTATACACTATAATATCTCTATAAACAAGAGGAAAAACCGCACAAACAGCACTTAGTATCCGGATAGGCGCATTTTTTGTAAGAACACACAAAAGTTTTGTATGATTCCCGAAAATCGGTCAGGCAGTTTGTGTGTTCTGCCGAAAAATCGGCGGTAGGGATACTCGTGCGGTGTATTCGGAGCGAAGCCCGCATTTTTTCTACCACTTATCATTCCTGCGGTAGTGTATCACCTTACTGACATTTATGAACAGCTTCTCCTCGCCGCTCTCGAAGCCCACGCCGACAAATATGCTGTCGTTGTCCGAATGGAGGGCAGTGCAGTTGGCTACTCCTCGGTTTTCGCCGTAGGAGATGGCGGCTCGTATGAGAAGATCGCCCGCTATTTTGTCCTCGGTGTCGAGAAGTTCGATTTCCATATCCTCGCCGCTGTGGATTTTGAAGGCACATATTCCCGTAGGCTCTCCAAGCTCCTCGGAGCGGAGGAACACCGCGTCATGTGAAATGAAGCTGTCCTCATATTTCTTTTTGAGTGCCTCTATTTCCGCCTCATCTTTAATAGGATGTATCTCAAGCATTATCTGTTTGCCTCCCTCTCGTTTCTTGCTGTAGTTATCTGTGCAGAAGCGGTAAGCGAACGCACCTCGTCCGCTGTAAGCTCTCTGTAGTCGCCCACCTTGAGCATACCCATCTTCACTTTGCCGATAGCAGTCCTCTTGAGCCTTATTACCTCCAGCGAGCAAGCCTCGCACATCTTTCGTATCTGGCGGTTTCTGCCCTCGAACAAGGTGATTTGGAGGACTGTCCTGCTCTCCTCCCTCGCCGCGATGTTAACCTCAGCCGGCAGTGTCATTTTGCCGTCTACTATAAGCCCTGTAGTGAGCTTGGTGATTGCCTCGTCCTCCACTTTGCCGCGTACTGTTACTCTGTATGTCTTTGAAACATGGGTTCGCGGATGGGTGATGTAGTTTGCAAACTCGCCGTCGGTGGTCATGATGAGAAGTCCTTCGCTGTCCTTATCGAGACGACCTGCCGGAAATACTCTCACTCCCAAGTCCTCAACCAGCTCCGCAACGCACTTCCTGCCCTTCTCATCGCTCATTGTTGTGACGTAGCCCCTCGGCTTATGGAGCATTATGTAGGTGTTCTTCCTCGCGTTCGCGGGCAGGCACTTCTTTCCCGCGACCACGACCTTATCTCTCGCGGGGTCAATCTTTTCTCCTATAACGGCTACTTTGCCGTTGACCTTGACCTTCCCTGCCGCGATATACTCCTCGGCTTTTCGCCTTGAGGCAATGCCGCAGTCGGCTATGAACTTCTGTAAACGCACTTCCATTTTATTCCCTTTCAGATGGTTAATTTATAATATATATGGCACTTATTGCATATGGCACTTATTACGTACTTACGGCAATTTGGCAAACAGGATAAGCATGGAGCAAGAAGTAGGTCGCAAGGCGACCTACACAGGGAACCCCCGACGAGGGTTCCCTACGGGGAATGTCCAGCGGGACATTCCCCTACCCTCCTGCGTTTTTCTGACGATGGGGGAATTTCGCCCTCTGCGGATGGCGAGTCAGGGCTCTGCCCTAACGACCCGCAAGCCTTTGAAAAGGCTTGACCTAAACTTTGCCTCCTTGGCAACAGATTTTAGTTAGGTGTAGAAACCCCTCGAAATTGCCGTAAGTCACACGCGCCGTAGTCGTCCTACGCCGCATTCTTTGAAGCCTTGTACTTAGCGGCACTTAGATACGCCGACAGCCACGCGTCTGTAGTCGCCTTGACGTCCTCCGTCACCTTTATCGGGAACTGAGCAAGCAGCATATCCTTATACATATACTGCACGTAGCCCACTACCTGCCCTGCCGTGACAGGGGCGTACTCGAACTTGTTGAGCTTTATCTGCTTGTACACCTCGTCCTTCTGCTTCTTCTGCACCGCAAAGGAGGATGCTCCCTCGCACTCGAGTGCCACAGTCTGCTTTTCTCCTCCCACGAGGAGCAGCTCGAGGTTGTTTATAGACGGGTCAATCTCCATCTTCTCATATAGCGGGAAGGAGTAGTTGTACAGCCGCTTGTGGTCGTTGAAGTAGTCCGTACCCTTCATGGAGGCGCAGACAAGCCGCACTCCGTCGCGCTCTACATAGGAGAGCAGACAGCTTCCCGACTTGACGGTGTTTCCTGTTTTCAGCCCCTTGCACCCCTCCACCTTTACGGATGTGAGCAGGCGGTTGTGAGTTGTGAGGGTGCGTTTCTTCTTCGGGTTTCCAACATATATGTCGGCGGAGATTGCAGATGTTATCTCCAGCAAATCGGGGTTTTTAGCCGCCTCTATGCCGAGCAGTGCCATGTCATACGGAGTTGAGAAATGCACGTCGTCGTCCAGCCCCGAGGGAGTGACGAAATTTGTGTTGAACATACCTATTTCCGCCGCACGCTCGTTCATCATGGATGCGAACTCCTCGCGGCTTCCGGCTACCGCTACAGCGATAGCGTCGGCGGCGTCATTTCCCGAGAGTATCAGCGCGGAGACGATGAGATCGTAAAGCGTGATTTTGTCGCCTAATTCAAGTCCCAGCTTAGTGCCGTCCGCTCCGAGCATATCCTCTGTGATAACTATCTCTCTGCCTACATCACCCTGCTCAAGGGCAATCAGGCAGGTCATGACCTTCGTGGTACTCGCCATGGAGAGCTGCATATGCTCGTTTCTCGCGTAAATTATCGCGCCTGTGTTCGCGTCCAGCATACAAATTCCGAGAGAGGAGATATACGGCGCGGCGGGGTCTCCCGCATTGTTCTGAGAGGAGGCGGGTTTGGTTGTGCCGACTGTGCCGTCATCCTCTGTGGCAAATACAGTGTAGGGCATTGATACTAAAATTATCGTTATTACTGTGAATACAGCTATTACTCGTTTAAAATTGACCATATTTATGACATTGCCTTTCCGCTCTCATTCTCATGATTCGCCGACTGCGCGAGAGCCTTTTTGAAGTATGGAAATTAGTATTTCTGATTTTCGGATTTATATACCGCTTCCGTCAATTTTTACTGCGTAGTGCTACACTACTGAGTCGGAGTCGGGCATCCTTCTCTCCGGCTTGACCTTCGCGGAGGAGCTTGTTTTAGTGGGTATCAGTCCCGTTATCTTGTCCACCAAATCGGGGACTAAGCCGATTACTCTGTCGGCGGTGTTCTGATTGGGGTTTATCTGTAAGAGCTTGACGTCGCCGTCGGACACTACCAAAAACGCGACGGGATTGACTGTGATGCCTGCTCCGCCGCCGCCGCCGAACAGCTCCTTATCCGACTTCGAGGGGAAGTCCGAGCCGCCGGATGCAAAGCCGTAGGATACCTTCGACACTGGGATTATCGTAGTATTGCCGCACACAATGGGGTCGCCGATTACCGTTGAGGAATCGACCATCTCCCGTATGTTTTGAAGTGTTGTGTTCATCATGCCCTGAATTGGATGCTCTGCCATTTTTCATACCACCTTCTATTTTGTTTTTTCCTCTTTTTGACTGTCAGCTTGACTGCTGTCCATTCGCTCTCTGACCGCCCTGACTACCTCTGCATACACAAGCCTAATAAATGCCGCCGCAAGCCAAAACACCACGGCAATGGGGAAAAGCGTGAATTTAACATCCGCTTTAAGCTCGGTTTCTTCGCTGTTAAAATTCGGATACATATTAAATTTCTCCAAATTTATGCTCATTATTCGCGACATAATCGAAAGCGCAGGATATATAGCCGCGCAGTATCTGCCGTACTGCACTGCGGTGTCCGCGCTGTCCTCCCCCGAAACGGAGAGGTCGCACACCAGTATCTTTATGCGTACTCCTCTCAGGCAGTTTCGGAAGGTACCCACGGCTATTCTGAAAATATGAGTGAGCAGCACTGCCACTCCCGAAAGTCCTCTGATGTGAAACAGCTCGGAGAGCCTGCCGCCGCTTTTCTTCTCCTCCTCTTGCTGTTCTTTTTGTTTCTTTTTTCGCTTTTTGGGAGTTTTTTTCGGCTTATCCTTCTCCGACTGCTTCTTTTTGAGATAGGCGATTAACCGCTTCTGAACTACACCTTTCGGATTCTCCCAAGCGTCCTCTGGGAGTATGGCAAAGGAGCAAAACAGCACGCGGAGGCTTAAATAAAGCTCCCCGTCATACTTAAATCTTCCGAACACAGGCAGGGAAAGCAGGAGTACTATCAGCAAAATCAGCGAAAGCAGCACAATTCCGGCAATCTTCAGTACAATCACGCCGCTCCCTCCAATTCAAAATCATTCCTCCAAATAGGCTTCGTCTGCGGAGTTGTCGTCCGCAGTGCCGACATCCACCGTGCTGTCCTCCCTCGCACCCGCACCCGCACCCGCGCCGGAGATGGCGGCAATCGCCTCCTCAAGCTTAATCTGCCCGTGTACGTCGCCCTCCTCCGTTCTGCCCGGGATGGGAGGGAGCTGCCCGAGCGACTCAAGCTCAAAGCAGCGGAGGAACAAGTCGCTTGTCCTGTAGAGCATCGGTCGTCCGGGGGCTTCAAGCCTCCCCGCCTCCTCGACAAGCCCCTTCGCAACAAGCCCCGAGACTATCCCCGTGCAGTCAACGCCCCTTACCCGCTCGACAAAATTGCGCGTGACAGGCTCGTTATACGCAATGACCGCCAGCACCTCCATAGCGGCGGGGGAAAGCGGAGTGTTTTTCCGCAAATCGAGAAGCTCTCTTATCTTTCCGGCAAACTGAGAACGCGTACACATCTGATACTTGCCGTCCAGCCGCACAATCTCAATCGCGCTTCCCGAGTCGTCATACATATTCATTAAATCGCGGCACACGCCGTCCACTGTCTTCTCCTCCACAGAGAGTGCCTGTGACAGCCGCTCTACGCTCACCGCGTCGCCGCAGGCGAATAGCATAGCCTCTACCGTAGCTCTCAATTCTTTGATTTCCAAGTGTGTTCACCTATCATTCTGATACTTATCACCATTTGCGTTTATTTTCGTTTCCTGTCGGCGATTGGTATGATACTCAAATCGTCCTCTACATATATGCGCTTGTGCTTAATCAGCTCGAGCAGCGCGAGGAAGGTAGCCACCAAGTCGCTCTTGCTCTCGGCGCGGTCGAACAGCTGTGCAAACTGCACCGTTTTGAATCTGTAAAGCCGCTTTAGTATGCCTATCACCTTCGACTCCACCGATACCGTCTTTTTCGCAACGATAGCTTCAAACCGCTCCGCGGAGGGCGGCTCCCTGCGCTTTCCTCTCCCCGCCGCGGCAAGGTACGCCTTGTATATCTCCGATACGCTGTGGCGGTGCTTGTAGCTCTTGTCGAGGTCAATTTTCATCTCCTCCCGCGAGAAACGGTCGAAGTCGGCGCGTTCGGAGAGCTTTACCGCAAGCTCCCTGCATAGCTGATATTCGATAAGCTCGCCCTCAAGCTCCTGCTTTAACGCCTCCGCCTGCTCCTTCTGCGGCATGAGCATGGCGGTCTTGATGTACACCAATCGTGTAGCCATTATGAGAAATTCGCTGGCGACCTCCATGTCGCTCTCCCTCATCGCGCCGATGTGGAGCATATACTGCTCTAACAGCTCGGACACCGATATGTCGTATATGTCGAGCTTGTTTTTCGATATGAGAAAGAGGAGAACGTCGAGCGGTCCTTCAAAAATCTCCAGCTTATAGCTTAGCTTTTCCATTATCTTATTTTTACCAGCCTATTTCCACAAGAGTTGGCAGATTCAGGAGGTTGAGAATAAAATCAAACACAAACCATGAACTGTTGAGAATTACAGATGACATAAAGCCGATAACTCCGTCAAACAGTCCGCCGAAAATCATGGCTAAAAACACAATAGTTACTATCATGGAATACTGCGATAAAAACCTGTCGAGTTTATACGTCCACTTGTCGGAGAGTATCCAGTTGAGTATTTTCGAGCCGTCAAGCGGAGGCACGGGAAGAAGGTTGAATATTGCGAGAGCGCAGTTGATTGAAACAAACGTGTTAAGCCCCGACAGCAAATATAATCCGTTCTCCCCCGTATAAATCGCCGAAAAAGAGAGCAAAATCCGCATTATTCCCGTTCCGAGGAAAGCACATATTATGTTGGAGAGAGGTCCGGCGAACGAAACCCACGCCATGCCGCCTTGCCGTCTCCTCTGATTATTGAAATTTATGGGATTGACGGGGACGGGCTTTGCCCAGCCGAAGTTGACAAGGAAGATAAGTATTGCTCCTACGGGGTCGATGTGCCGTATGGGATTGAGTGACAGCCTCCCCACATTTTTTGCCGTAGGGTCGCCCAGCCCATATGCCGCCCACGCGTGAGCAAACTCATGTATAGGCAAAATGAAGAAGATGATGAACAGCCTGACTCCCGCTCCTATCAGAACCTCGGT
Source organism: Oscillospiraceae bacterium (assembly GCA_031262985.1). GTDB lineage: Bacteria > Bacillota > Clostridia > Oscillospirales > Acutalibacteraceae > JAISGQ01. Next base: position 1,326 of record JAISGQ010000015.1, on the reverse strand, counting down.
AAATGAATCCGCACCTAATATCCACATAAAAAAACCTCCAAAATCTGTAAGTTATATACGACAATATTATTATGTCTTGCTCTTTCCGCTGTTTTTGCGGTTTTTGCCTGTCTGCATATTCTTTATGCCTATTATTCCCATTAATCCCATGACATAGACAACTAATGCAGTAAGCAGGGCGAGAAATCCTACGAAAACCACTATCCACACCCAAGCTTTAATCGGTTCGCGGGGTTTTTCCTCCTCCTCGGCGGTCAAATCAGAGGCGGTGACAGCTATAATTATCGGCGCGCCCTTCTCTACTGTGACGGATTTTGCCATGCCGCTGTTCCTGAGCCGTGCCTCAAACTGAGCAAACTGCTTGTCCGATACGCTTTCGGGTATTAAGATTTTCGTCTCATCCGTAATGCCCGCGAACAACTCCTCACCCATAGCGGCAGGAGCCTCAGTTCCCAGAAAGTAGATTCTGATAAGCCCCGTGTCGTCGCTGAAAACTCCCTCACCTATCTTCTTTACCGACTGCGGAATGACAATCTCCGCAAGCGAAGGGCAGGAGGAGAACGCGCCGTCCTCTATCGTTTTAGTGCCGTTCTTTATCTGAACCCGCGTGAGGTTGGACATATTGCTGAACGCACCTGCATCTATTACGTCAATATTTCCGGGGATAATCAGCTCGGTCACTGTGCTGTTGCCCGAAAATGCGTTTTTGTCCACGTAGGCTATAGGCAGGTTATCTATGTGCGACGGGATTTCCACTACTCCGCCCGCGCCAAGATAACCGGTTATAGTCCTGTTTTGGTTGTTGTACTCAAAGTCCTCCTCGTTTGCCGCCTTCGCGGAAACACTCGCTGCTCCCGCGCAGATCGCTAAAACAATGAGCAGGAGAAGTACTGCTGCTTTTTTTGTAAAATTCATTAAACGTCCTCCGAAATGAAATTTTGCGCTGTGACACTCATGCCTGTGGAGTTCGGTTTTTTCGAACGAAAAGGCATACTATAATTGTGGCAAATTTTTCCCATAAGGGAATTATACCATTTCCGGCATATGAAATGCAACCAAAATCATCTTACAAGTATGAAGAAACGATTAAAATTGAGCAGCGGTAACTCCTGCCGCGAGATTTGAAAATAAAGCCGAACGAGTACCTCGTTCGGCTTTTCCCGTCAATTACACATCATATACAGATCCATATACTCCCTGTACTTATCGTTCGAGGAGAATCGGCTCGCGCGTAGGAGGCAGGCTTCCCTGATCACATTCATACTCAGCAGACGCTCCACTCCTTCGAGCAGTCCTTCCGCCGTTTTGCTCTCGGCGACTGCGCCG
>JAISGQ010000004.1 GCA_031262985.1 Oscillospiraceae bacterium | reverse complement strand
TTACCGCCTTGCATCGTTATCCTCCTTGCTTTGCGTCAGCAAAGCGGCGTCCTCTGCCTCGCAAGACAGTAAAAATCCTCGACCATAATCTGGCAAGGTTTAGCCGCCGAAGCAATAACAAAAAATGAAGGATGGCAGATATGATAGAACAGGATACGATAAAGCTTCTGCGCGAGTGCGACTCCGGAATTAAAATGGGTGTAAAATCCATTGATGATGTGGTCGGCAGAGTGCGTGACGAGAATTTCAGAAAGTCACTGCTCGATTGCAAAAGAGAGCATGAACGGCTCGCCGACGATGTTGAAGACTTGCTCAATAAATATCACGACGAGGGACGCGACCCAAGTGTTGCGACTTCGTGGATGAGTAAACTAATGACGAATGTCAAGCTCGCAGCCGATGATTCGGACGAGACCGTATCAGATCTCATGACGGATGGCTGTAATATGGGCGTAAAATCGCTGAGCAGATACCTAAATCAGTATAGGGCGGCAGACGAGGACTCAAAGAATATCACGAAAAAACTTATCTGCTTGGAAAGCGACCTGTCGGAAGAAATAAGACGTTATTTATAATTTAGTATAACTCCCCATAGGGCGTCAGCCCTATGGGGAGTTGCTGTGTCTGCCAACTATATACCAAGTACAAATTTAAGTCCCGCGCTGTAGAGTGCAAAAACAATGGGAAGGAGGGTATAAATCCATATTATGAATCTCTCGCATTTTTCGCCCTCAACGAATTTTTCTATTCTCCTGTGAGGGTAGTTGGCGAAAACGAGGAAAATTACACTTCCGAGGGCTATTCCGCCGAAGAAGTTGGCGATATAATCCATCGTTCTTGCATCGGGGATATAATTTACCATCACAGACTGCGCCATAGCATCCTTGTCAAGATTCGCAAACATCGAGCCGGGGACGTATAACGCCTCCCCCGACAAAATCGAGATAATCGGTATGCAAAAAGTGAGTACTAATGTGAACATCATATTCATTTTGAACCGTTTCGGATTTGACGCAATTACCAGAGATAATATCGGTACGAGCATCATTGTCCTGTAGAATGTGCTGGTGACGAAAATTGAGAATATGAGTAGCACAGCACTGCTCACATAAAGCATCCATGTTGCGAATTTTTCGTCCTCCAAGCTGCTCTTTTTCAGGTAGCAGAAGATACAGACAAGTAGATACAGAGTGATGAATATGGATGCGTCCAAATGTGAATTGCTACCGAAAATCGGAATCGACGGAAGAAGGAATTTCCCGAGTTCTATGATGGAGGGACCTAAATACAGCGATTCAAGATAGAACGGGAACGGGAGCATGAGAAGCTTTGCAAGCATTAATCCGCCGAAACACAGCCCGATTTTGAGTAAAATTTTCAAAAGATTCTTTTCAAACAAAAGCAAAATCGGTATCAGTATGAACAGATAGAAGGGCTTAATTATAAGCGAGAGGGCAAAAAACAGCAGGAATCGTTTCTCATTTCTATGCGCGAGAAGCTCGTAAATGCCGATAAGCCCCAGCAGCACAAAGAATATATCGGTTTGTCCGGCGTAATATACTGCGCCGTATGTAAACATACTTCCCGCAGTAATAAACACAGCCCAAGTGGCGGCAGTTTTGCTTTTTGTGATAACCAAAGCGATTTTGCTTACATAATAAAGGACGAAACACAACATCACAACCAAAAACAGCTTCGACCACAGGAGCGTTAGGTGGGAGGAGGCAATATTCACTCCCGCAAGCTTGCTGATTATCCACATTGGGAAGTTCCACACAGCCCACGGAAGCAGAGCAATCCATTCAACTCCTACATAGTAGTGAACCAATCCGCTGTGATTTTCCGCGCTGTAGATATAGTAATCGAGCAATCTTCCGTCAAACAGCACGTCCCAGATATTTGTCGACCAGACGGTAAGTGAGAGTAAATCCACATAATAGAAGGCGACAAAATAAAACAGAGACATGACAAAAATAAGAATGAAATGGCTTTTGCCGAGTTTATCTGAAATCGAGTTTGATTTCAGAGTTCTGATTTTAGCGGCTTGCAAAGTCATAATAAAGCTCCCCCCTCATATTCAGTATAAAATGAAGATATCCGCTATTCGCTCGCAGAAGCGGACTGCTCAACGGTAATGAGCGAGGTATATCCCTCCAGTTTGGCGTTTTCTATCGAAAACTGGCTGAAAGCATCCTCGTTCATGACAATATCAAGGGATTTGCCGTACTCCAAAAGCTCATTTAGGAAATCATCGCGATTGAGGAGACTGACAAGTCCGGCTCTCTGAGATTTCATGAAGGAGTGTTCCTTGTCGTCTATAGCTATTCGCTGAATGAGCATATACTGGTTTCCGTCAGAGAAATAATTTGTCTTACCCACCTTAGTGGAGAAAATTGCTTTGCTTATTTCGTCTGTCTCGCTCTTTTGTATGATTTGCCCTATCTGTCCGCCTGTTCTGTAGGTGGGATCTTGCTCTCCGTATGTTTCGCAGAACTTTGCAAAATCGAGCTTCTTCTTATCAACGCGAGATTTAATATCTTTAAATTCAATCTCGATGTTCTTTATGTCCTTGTGGTCGGATGGCAAGTCCGCACCCTCTTGGCTGTCAGGGTCAACGGCGATGAAATAGATAAAGTTAACCTTGGCGAAATTCTCCTCAAGGTAGGTTATAAGCTCCTCGTCCGAAACGGGGTCAGTGCCTTCCTCTCCGTATTTCGCGTTAAACAGCATGGATACGCGCGTGGAGTGATCGGCAAGCACCTTTACGAAGCTGTCCTCTCCTATGCCGTTAGCGGAGAAAACGTCCTTCTTCGCGGCGTAGTTCTGCTTTGCAAGCTCCACGTTCTGCTGATACTCCTCGCCTTCGAGCTTGAAGCCTACATCGTTGAATTTAGCCAGAACGGCAATATATCTCTGGGTGTTTTCTTTTGCAAGGTTCTCTATATACTCCGTGACCTTCATTCCGTCAAGTGCGTCGATTGTCATATCCTTGAGCGATTCTCCGCCCTTGATATAGCCGTTTGACTGTGCGTCCGAGTATGCGTCAAGGACAAAGCAGGAGTAGATACCCGACGAAATCTCCTCGCCCGCATATGTGGCTGCGTATGACGTCTCCTTGCAGCTTGCAAATGACAGAATCATCACGGCGACAAACAGTGCCGCCGCCAGTCTCTTAATTGTTTTCACTTTTTTTCCTCCTAAAATTTAAATGTATACTTTTCCATAGATAGAGTTTGCAACTCGTATTATACAGAAATTTGACAGAGTTATCAACTGAATTTGCAATATTTAAAAATATTTTTGAGACAGTGGGAGTGCAAAATTGCTGTATGTAGAAATTTTGTGCAATTTTTTGTGCGATTTTCACATTTATCAATTTTAAAAAGAAAAAGCTTGACAAATTATTGCAAACTCAATATAATAAGTAATTACAGTAAAATGGAAATTTATGCGGTTTTTGAAAGTTGCCTTTGTCCTGCTTTCTGTGTTTCAACAGGGTTTTGAGTTCGGTTTTCGGCAAAAAAGCTCAAGAACATTGTAAGATATGTACAAAAACAATTGACAACTGTCCTGAAATTTCTATATGAAATAAGTCACAAAATTTATTGCTCGGAATGTTGTGTTCGGCGTTATTTCGGCAATTTTCGTGTCAAGAACAATTTATTTCTCAAAATATGAACGTCTCGTAAATTTTCCAAAGCAAATCTGTTTTGAGAAGCGGCAGTCGGCACGGTGACTTTACACCTACAGCTAACCTAATGAATGGAGTGAAGCTTGTTTTATGGAACAGTTAAAAACGGTCAAGCTCGGCAGGAACACGCGGAAAAGCTTTTCTAAAATTGAAGAACCTCTCCCGATGCCCAATCTTATAGAAATTCAGAAGAATTCCTATAAGTGGTTTGTGGAGCATGGACTTCGCGAGGTTTTAGAGGATGTTTCCGGTATTACCGACCACAACGACAACCTCGTACTTGACTTTACCGATTACAGAATCGACACACAGTCGAAGTATACCGTGGAGGACTGCAAGGTCCGCGACGCTACATACTCCGGCAAGCTGCACATTCTTGCGCAGCTCAGAAGCCGCGCTACGGGCGAACAGTCGGAGAAGGAAATCTTCATGGGAGAATTCCCTCTCATGACAGACAGCGGCACGTTCATCATAAACGGAGCGGAGAGAGTTATCGTATCTCAGCTCGTTCGTTCTCCGGGCGTTTATTTCGAGATGACCTACGACAAGTCGGGTAAGCCGATTTTTACAGCGAAGGTTATCCCCAACAGAGGCGCGTGGCTGGAGTTTGAAACTGATGTAAACGATGTTTTCTACGTCAGAATAGACAAGAACAGGAAGCTCCCTATAACCACCTTCATAAGGTCGCTGGGTCTTGACTCCAACGCCGATATTATCGAATACTTCGGCGACGACGACAGAATGAAGGCGACACTGCTCAAGGATACGGCGGAGAACACCGAAATGGGTATCCTTCAGGTTTTCAGCAAGCTCAAGCAGGGAGAGCCTGCCGCGCTTGAAAGCGCGAGGAAGCACATAAACGACCTCTTCTTCGACCCGCGCCACTACGACATATCCACAGTAGGACGCTATAAGTACAACAAGAAGCTCGCCGTTTCGGGCAGAGTTATCGGCGCGGAGCTTTCCCGCCCCGTAATCAACCCCTTCACAGGCGAAATCATGGCGGAGGCGGGTACGGTAGTCACGAAGCCCCTCGGCTTGGAGTTTGACGCGGCGGGCGTGTCGGTGGCTTATGTGAAGCTCGACGACGGACGCGAGGTTAAGGTAGTCTCCAACGGCATGGTTGACATCACTCCCTACGTTCCGTTTGACGCCGCGAAGGAGTGCGGCATTAAGGAGAAGGTTCGTGTAATCGTCCTTCGTGAGATTCTCGACAGCGCGGAGTCCGAGGACGAGCTGAAGGAAATGATTAAGAAGAGAAAGCACGACCTAATCCCGAAGAACATTATAATAGACGATATTTTCTCCGCTATCAACTACCTCAACTGCCTTGCCAACAACCTCGGCACTGTGGACGACATCGACCATTTGGGCAACAGAAGAATCCGCTCTGTGGGCGAGCTTCTCCAGAATCAGTTCAGAATCGGCTTTGCGCGTCTTGAGCGAACCATCAAGGAGAAGATGGGCATGACAGCTGCTAACGGAGAGGACGACAAGATGATAAGCCCCGAACAGCTTATCAACAACAGCAAGCCCGTCGCCTCCGCTATCAAGGAGTTTTTGGGTCAGTCGCCCCTCTCTCAGTTCATGGATCAGACTAACCCCCTCGCCGAGCTTACACACAAACGCCGCCTTTCGGCTCTCGGTCCGGGAGGACTTACGAGAGACCGCGCAGGATTCGAGGTTCGTGACGTTCACTACAGCCACTACGGCAGAATGTGTCCTATCGAAACTCCTGAAGGACCTAACATCGGCTTGATTTCCTACCTTGCGACATTCGCGAAGGTCAATCACTACGGCTTCATTGAAGCTCCGTTCAGCAGGTTCGACCACGAGACAATGTCCGTGACGGACGAGGTTGTCTACATGACTGCCGATGTGGAGGACGATTTTATCGTCGCTCAGGCGAATGAGCCTCTCGACGAAAACGGCAGATTCATAAATCCCCGCGTTGTTGCGCGTTACAGAGATGAGTTTATCGAGGTTGAGCCGGAGCGTATCGACTACATGGACGTTTCGCCTAAGATGGTTGTTTCGGTAGCTACCGCCTGCATCCCCTTCCTCGAGAACGACGACGCAAACCGCGCCCTGATGGGTTCTAATATGCAGCGGCAGGCTGTTCCCCTCCTTCGCACCGAGTCGCCGGTAGTCGGCACAGGCATGGAGTATAAGGCGGGAGTTGACGCGGGCGTGTGCGTTCTCGCAAAGCACGCGGGTACTGTTGAGTATGTCAGTGCCGACAAGGTTACTGTGCGTACAGACAGCGGCTCTGTGGATGAGTATAAGATAATTAAGTTTATGCGTTCCAATCAGGGAACCTGCTCGAACCAAGTCCCCGTAGTCAGCAAGGGCGACCGCTTGGAGGTAGGCGACGTCATAGCGGACGGACCTGCCACGCAAAACGGCGAGGTCGCACTGGGCAAGAACGTGCTTATCGGCTTCATGACATGGGAGGGCTACAACTACGAGGATGCCGTCCTGCTCAACGAGAAGATTGTGCGTGACGACGTGTTCACATCGGTTCATATAGAGGAATATGTCGCCGAGGCGAGAGACACCAAGCTCGGCGCGGAGGACATTACCCGCGACATACCGAACGTGGGTGAGGACGCACTCAAGGACCTCGACGCGTTCGGCATCATAAGGATAGGCGCGGAAGTTCACGCGGGCGACATACTTGTCGGAAAGGTCACTCCTAAGGGAGAGACCGAGCTTACCGCGGAGGAACGCCTGCTGAGAGCTATTTTCGGCGAGAAGGCGCGTGAGGTAAGAGATACCTCTTTGAGAGTGCCCCACGGCGAGAGCGGCATAGTTGTTGACGTTAGGATTTATCTCCGTGAAAACGGAGACGAGATGTCACCGGGAGTAAACAAAGTTGTGCGTGTTTACCTCGCGCAGAAGCGCAAAATCAGCGTTGGAGACAAGATGGCGGGACGTCACGGAAACAAGGGCGTTGTGTCGCGTATTCTCCCCGTGGAGGATATGCCCTTCCTGCCTGACGGAACTCCTCTCGATATCGTCCTCAACCCCCTCGGCGTTCCTTCCCGAATGAATATCGGGCAGGTGCTGGAGGTTCATCTGGGCAGAGCGGCGACGGCTTTGGGCATAAAGGTCATGACCCCCGTTTTTGACGGTGCGCATGAGAGCGACATTGTCGAGCTGTTTAGGCAAGCAGGTCTGAGAGAGGACGGCAAGTCGATACTATACGATGGCAGAACGGGAGAGCAGTTTGACAACCCCGTAACTGTCGGATATATGTACTTCTTAAAGCTCCACCACTTGGTTGACGATAAGATTCACGCGCGTTCCACAGGTCCGTACTCGCTGGTAACTCAGCAGCCTCTGGGCGGCAAGGCGCAGTTCGGCGGACAGCGTTTCGGAGAGATGGAAGTGTGGGCGCTCGAGGCTTACGGCGCGGCGTACACATTGCAGGAAATCTTGACGGTCAAGTCGGACGATGTGGTAGGACGCGTAAAAACCTACGAGGCTATAATCAACGGTCAAAACGTGCCTTGTCCGGGAATACCCGAATCGTTCAAGGTTCTCATAAACGAGCTTCAGTCGCTCTCTCTCGATGTCAAGGTACTCGACTCCGACGGCAGTGAAATCGACCTCAAGCAGACATTTGAGGAGGACGAAACGGCGGGTCTTGCCTCCGAGAGCATACACTCGGAGTTTGTGACCAACGAGAAGGAACTGTCTAACGCCGGCTACAGCGAAGCACTTCCCGACGGCGAGGAGACAGAGGACGAATCTGACGACTCCGAGCTGTTCGACGATGAGCCTGTGTTCAACCTCGACGAAGTGTTTGAGGAGGAGCTGGAGCTGATTTCCGGAGTGAAATCCGAAGCTGATTTGGAAGAGATTTTGGAAGCGGACTTTGAGGCAGATTCTGAGGAGGAGACGGACGAGTAATCCGTATATCTCTCAACGTAAATATATGAATGTAAACCACAAAACTTTTAGGGGGTTTCTAAATGCAAGGTAATGTTTTTGACTCCATCAGAATACAGCTGGCATCTCCCGAACAGATACGCGAATGGTCGCACGGAGAGGTAACCAAGCCGGAAACTATAAACTACAGAACCCTCAAGCCTGAGAGAGACGGATTATTCTGTGAAAGAATCTTCGGTCCTCAGAAGGATTGGGAGTGCCACTGCGGAAAATACAAGAGAATCAGATACAAGGGCAAGGTGTGCGAACGCTGCGGAGTTGAAATTACGCGCAGTAAGGTACGCCGCGAGAGAATGGGTAGAATCGAGCTTGCCGCTCCTGTCTCCCACATATGGTACTTCAAGGGCATCCCGTGCCGCATGGGTACTATGCTTGACATAACTCCGCGCCAGCTTGAGAAGGTTCTCTACTTCTCGCACTACATCGTTGTCGACCCGAAGGACTGCCCCAAGCTCCAGTACAAGCAGATAATCTCCGACAAGGAATACCGCGAGGCGGTGGAGATGTACGACGAGGACGGCTTTGAGGCTATGATGGGTGCGGAGGCGATAAAGCGTCTCTTAACCGACATCAATCTCGACGAGCTTTCAGAGGAGCTTAAGAGAGACCTCGAAACCACCTCCGGACAAAAGCGCATTAAGCTGCTCAAGCGGCTTGACGTGGTGGAGGCGTTCCGCTCCTCAGGCAACAAGCCTGAGTGGATGGTTCTCGATGTAATTCCCGTAATTCCTCCCGATATCCGTCCTATGGTTCAGCTTGACGGCGGCAGATTTGCCACAAGCGACCTCAACGACCTCTACCGCAGAGTTATAAACAGAAACAACAGACTTAAGCGTCTGCTTGAACTCAACGCGCCCGACATAATCGTAAGAAACGAGAAGCGTATGCTGCAAGAAGCGGTTGACGCTCTCATAGACAACGGCAGGCGCGGACGCCCTGTAACAGGACCGAACACCCGCCCACTGCGTTCTCTCTCCGATATGCTCAAGGGCAAGCAGGGACGTTTCAGACAGAACCTCCTCGGCAAGCGCGTAGACTACTCAGGACGTTCGGTTATCGTTGTAGGACCTGAGCTGAAGATGTACCAGTGCGGACTGCCGAAGGAGATGGCACTCGAGCTGTTCAAGCCCTTCGTAATGAAGAAGCTGGTAGAATCGAACATCCCCTCCATAGGCAATATCCGTGCGGCGAGAAAGGCTGTTGACAGAGCAAAGCCCGAGGTTTGGGATGCTCTCGAAACTGTCATCAAGGGACACACGGTTATGCTCAACCGCGCCCCGACACTTCACAGACTGGGTATTCAGGCGTTTGAGCCTGTTTTGGTAGAGGGCAGAGCTATCAAGCTCCACCCGCTCGTATGTACTGCCTTCAACGCCGACTTTGACGGCGACCAGATGGCGGTTCACGTTCCCCTCTCGGCGGAGGCGCAGGCGGAGGCACGCGTGCTTATGCTCGCTTCCGGCAACCTCCTCAAGCCCTCAGACGGAAAGCCTGTAGCCGTTCCTACTCAGGATATGGTACTCGGTTCGTACTACCTCACGCTCGACAAGCCCGGTGAGCCGGGCGAGGGCAAGTATTTCAAGGACTTTGACGAGGCACTGCTCGCCTACGACGCGAAGGTTATCACACTCCACTCTAAGATTAAGGTGCGGCGCAGTGTAGAATATAACGGCGAGACAATCACAGGCATGATTGACACTACCGTCGGTATGATTATCTTCAACCGCCCCATTCCGCAGGACCTCGGCTTTATCGACAGAAGCACTCCCGAAAACGCACTCAAGCTGGAGATTAACTTCCTCGTAGATAAGAAGGCTCTCGGAAGGATTATCGAGCGTTGCATGAGTACTCACGGAGCGGCGGTTACGTCGCGTGTTCTCGACGACGTTAAGTCTCAGGGCTACAAGTACTCCACAAAGGGCGCGCTTACTGTTGCGGTGTGCGACGCTACTATTCCTCCTCAGAAGAAGGAGATAATAGCAGACGCAGAAACGCAGATTGAGAAGATTGTAAACGCCTACAAGCGCGGTCTGTTCTCCGACGAGGAGCGTTACAAACACGTTATCGACGTGTGGGATAAGGCGACAAAGGAAGTCGCCAAGGCTCTGACCGACAACATGGATAACTTCAACCCCATCAACATGATGGCGCAGTCGGGAGCGAGAGGTTCAGCCAACCAGATTAGGCAGCTCGCCGGTATGCGCGGACTTATAGCTAACACCTCGGGACGTACAATCGAGATTCCCATCAGAGCTAATTACCGTGAGGGACTTAACATCCTCGAGTACTTCATCTCCAGCCGCGGCGCGAGAAAAGGACTTGCGGATACAGCCCTTCGTACAGCCGACTCGGGCTACCTCACAAGAAGGCTTGTAGACGTATCGCAGGATGTTATCATCCGCGAGGACGACTGCGGCTCGGAGAGCGGCATCGAAATCTACGAGATAAGCGACGGAGGCAGCACCATTGAGAGCTTTGAGGAGCGTCTTATCGGCAGATACCTTGTCGCCGACTACATCGGCAAGGACGGAAATGTACTGGTATCCAAGGACGAGATGATTAACGAGGCTCTTGCCAAGGCTATAATCAATGACGGAGCTGAGAAGGTCAGCATCCGCTCGGTTCTCACCTGCCAGTCAAAGCGCGGAATATGCAAGAAGTGCTACGGTGCGAACCTTGCTACGGGCAAGACGGTTACGGCGGGCGAGGCGGTAGGAATTATCGCCGCTCAGTCTATCGGCGAGCCGGGCACACAGCTGACAATGAGAACCTTCCACACAGGCGGTATCGCCAACGCGGAGGATATTACACAGGGTCTGCCCCGTGTCGAGGAGCTTTTCGAGGGAAGAAAGCCCAAGCGTCTCGCTATCATCAGTGAGATTCGCGGTGTGGTTTCCACTAAAATCGAAAAGGGACAGCACGTAGTCATCACCAATCCCGACGACCCGAGTGACACACGCTCCTATCTCGTTCCCTTCGGCACAAGGAAGAGAGTGCAGGACGGCGACATGGTAGAGCCGGGCGACCTGCTCACAGACGGCTCTGTCAACCCCCACGACATTCTCGCCATAAAGGGCGTCAAGGCGGTTCAGGAGTACCTCATCGAGGAGGTGCAGATGGTTTACCGCTTGCAGGGTGTTGACATCAACGACAAGCACATCGAGGTTATCGTAAGACAGATGATGAAGAAGGTCGGTATCGATGAGCAGGGCGACACACGTCTCCTCCCGGGAAAGCAGGTTGACCGCGCTGAGTTTGAGCTTGAAAATGAGCGCATCAGACAGCTCCGCGCTGAGACGGGAGACGACTCCCTGCGCGAGGCTACCTGTACTCCGATTATGCTCGGTATCACGAAGGCATCGCTTGCAACCGAATCCTTCCTCTCCGCCGCCTCATTCCAGGAGACCACGAAGGTGCTTACTGACGCTGCTATAAGGGGTAAAGTCGATCCCCTTGTCGGACTGAAAGAGAACGTCATAATCGGAAAGCTTGTTCCTGCAGGAACTGGTATGCTCGGCGGCTACAGGGAAGAGGAGATAATCCCCAAGACGACTGACAGCATTTACACCTTCCTCTCCTCCGATATTGTGGAGGACGACGATTTCCTTATCGACGAGGAGTACGACAGCGACGAGGAAATAGACGACGAAATTTTTGACGACGAGATTGTCGATGATGAAATTTCAGACGATATGGAGTAGTCGGTACTACTGCAGCTGAACTATATTGAAGCATTACAGCCGACCGCCCCTCCCTGTCCGTTTAAGAGCGGATAGGGGAGGGGCTTCGGTTTTTTGCGGATTGTTGCCTACTGTTTTAACTGCGTTAGCAGTATGTCAGCATTACAACAAATAATTTCACATATATCAACTCGTTTTTTGGCGAAAAATCGCGGTAAATATTGACTTTGACCATATCTTAGAGTACAATATTTCCTAAAGTGTTTAATCTTGTTATTGCCTGAGTAATATAGTTGCCATACCACAAAAAACCAAATTGAGGACAGGTATCAGATATGGAAAATATAGAACGTCTGCAAAAAATAATAAACTACCGCTTCAATGACAAGAGCTACTTAGTGACCGCGCTCACACACTCCTCGTTCGCCAACGAGACGAAGAAAACCCAGAGCAATGAGCGGCTGGAGTTTTTGGGCGATGCGGTGCTGAGTATAGTTGTGTCCGAGTTTCTCTTCACAAAGTACCAAAACAAGTCGGAGGGCGAGCTTACGCGTATACGCGCCTCTCTCGTCTGCGAGGAGATGCTCAGCGTGTTCGCCACTAAGATTGAGCTTGGCTCCTTCATCCGCTTCGGGAAGGGAGAACACAACACGGGCGGCAACCAGCGTCCCTCCATTTTAGCCGACGGGTTTGAGGCACTCATTGCCGCGATATTCATGGACGGCGGCATGGAGGAGGCGCGCAAATTCGTGCTTGGCTTTGTCAACGGGGAACTGTGCAATCCGCATCAGGCACTCAATCACGACTACAAGACAAGCCTTCAGGAGATTATACAGCAAAACAGCGAGGAGCGTCTGCAGTACGTTCTTGTGGAGGAGAGCGGTCCCGACCACGACAAGCGGTTCAAGGTGGAGGTACACCTCAACAGCAACGTCATAGGCACGGGCGGCGGCAAGAGCAAGAAGGAGGCTGAACAGCAGGCGGCGAGAGAGGCACTCAAATGGATGGGGTATTAAAGCACGCCAATGTTTCAGTTTTCGTCCCCCACGAAGGGTGTCCGCATCAGTGCATATTCTGCGACCAGCGCATTATCTCAGGCGAGGAGCAGAGGGCTACATACAGGGAAACTCAGCTCGCCATACGAACGGCAATAAATTCTTTGGGTGAGCAGTCGAAAAATGCCGAAATAGCCTTTTTCGGCGGCAGTTTCACCGCTATATACAGAGAGGATATGATGGAGCTTTTGAAAGCCGCGTATCCTTTCGTTGCGAACGGAAGGTTTAAGGGTATTCGCTGCTCCACTCGTCCGGACGCGATAAACGAGGAAATTCTTCTGATACTCAAAAATTACGGAGTGACCTCCATTGAGCTTGGGGCGCAGAGTATGGACGACGAGGTGCTCAGGCGCAACAGGCGCGGGCATACCGCTCAAGACGTGGTAAACGCGTCAAAGCTGATAAAATCGCACGGCTTCTCCCTCGGACTTCAGATGATGACGGGGCTGTACTGCGACACGAAGGAAAAGAGCATACAGACGGCAAGGGCGATAGCGGAGCTTATGCCCGACACCGTGAGGATATACCCGACTATAGTACTCGAGCAAACCGTCCTCCACCTGCTTATGCTGGAGGGGAAATACGTCCCGCAAACCCTACCTGAGGCGGTGGAGCTATGCTCCGAGCTGCTGGGCATTTTCAGGGAGAAGGGCATAAACGTCATAAAGCTCGGACTGCACGCCTCGGAGCTGCTCGAGAGCAAGATGGCGGGAGGACCGTACCACCCCGCATTCCGCGAGCTGTGCGAGGGGAGGATGTATCTCGATATTGTGACAAAGCTCCTTGCGGACAAGCCGGAGGGCAGGTACACCGTGTCGGTCGGTCCTACGGAAATATCGAAGGCTGTCGGGCAGAGAAAGTGCAATATTACATCCCTTTGGAAGAAGGGGTATCAGATAAAGGTCAAGGGCGACGAGCAAATCAAAGTGCCGTATGAAGTGAAGATAGAGGCAAGATAATGCTGCTGACTGACAGAAAACGCGGGTAAACTGCGAGGGCTTTGTAGTCCGGCAGGCGGCAAAATACCGCAAAGAGACCACGAAGATACTGCGAAGAGACTGCGAAGATACCGCGAAGAGACCGCGGCGTCTGTCGGTGATTGGTATATAGAAGGAGGTGTGACCGAATGTTTCTCAAATCGCTGCAAATTCAGGGCTTCAAGTCCTTCCCCGACAAGATAATAATAGATTTTGCCAAGGGAATCACCTGCATTGTAGGACCTAACGGCAGCGGCAAGAGCAACATCAGTGACGCCGTTCGATGGGTCTTAGGGGAGCAATCGCCCCGCGTTCTCAGAATAAAACAAACAGAGGGAGTTATTTTCGGAGGAACGACACAGCGTAAAGCCTTAGGCTTTGCTGAGGTCGTTTTGTCCTTTGATAACCGCGACAGAGCGCTCCACTCCGACAGCGATGAGGTGGCGATTCTCCGCCGCTTCTACAGAAACGGAAAGAGCGAATACAAGATTAACGGAATAAGCGTCCGCTTGCAGGATATAACCGAGCTGTTTATGGATACGGGGCTGGGCAAAAACGGCTACTCCATAATCGGGCAGGGCAAGGTGTCGGCTATCGTCGAGGCTAAGAGCGACGAGCGGCGGGCTATATTCGAGGAGGCGGCGGGCATCTCCAAGTTCCGCCACAGGAAGCTCGAGGCGGAGAGAAACCTCAGGAAGGCGGAGGAGAACCTCGTACACCTTGAGGTGCTGTACCTCTCACTCGAGGAGCGTGTCGGTCCTCTCGAGCGGGAGGCGGAGAAGGCGAAGAAGTACAACGCCCTTCGCGACAAACTAAAATCGGCGGAAATAGGCTCATGGCTTGCCACACTCAGCAGCTCTAACGCCGTACTCGCAGACCAGAGCTACAAGCTGCTCCTCACGCAGTCACAGCAGGAGGACACAGAGCGGCTGATAGATAAATTGGAGGCGGAGGTCGAGCGGCTGTTCGCCGAAAGCAATGCCCTCATTGCGAAAAAAGACGAAATAATGCGAAACTCCTCGCTTTCCCTTGAGGAGGCAAACGCGAAGGAGAACGAAGCCCTCCTTGTAGAAAGCGACGCGGGTCACAAAATGCAGGACGCAGAGCGTCTGCGCGGCGAGCTTGTCAAGGCGTCGGAGAGCGATTCTCTCCTCCTATCCGAAATTGAGGAGAAGAACGCCGCCGCCGCCGAGCGTGAAACGCTCATAGCGGAGTTGTCCCTACAGCACGAGCAGATGAGCGGCGAGCTTATTCACCTCTCCGGCACATCAGGCTCTCTCAACTCGCAGATTGAGGAGCTTACCGCGCGGCAGAACGCCCTCTCTCTGGGGCTGTCGGAGGCGCGGTTCTCCCTCTCCTCAGCGCAGGAACAGCTCACTCAGCTGAGCGAGGACAGTGAGCGGCGGGAGGAGACTGCCGCGGCAACGGAGAAGCGAATAGGCGAGCTTAAAGAAAGCCTACAGGAGACGAAGGAGGCGGCGACTCTCGCCGAGGAGAAGCTCTCCTCCCTAAGAAACTCCGAAAGTGGGTACAAACTTCGTCTGCAAAAGCAGAGGGATAAGTTAGAGGAGGCGAAGAACGCCGCCGACAAGCTCTCCCTTGACGCAGAGGAGTTGTCGCGCAAAGCCCGCATAATTGAGGATTTAGAGAAGAATCTCGAGGGCTTTGCCTACAGCGTGAAGAAGGTCATGGGCTACGCGGAAAAAGGCGTACTCAAGGGCATACACGGTCCTGTTTCTCGCCTTATTTCGCCGGAGGAGAAGTACGCGGCGGCAATCGAAACCGCACTCGGCGCGGCTTTGCAGAATATAGTTACCGACACTCAGGAGGACGCAAAGCACGCCATCAATCAGCTAAAGCGCGACAACGCGGGACGCGCCACTTTCCTCCCTATTTCGGCAATTACCGCAAGGGAGCTACGCGAGCCGTCACTTGAGCTTTGCGACGGCTATGTGGGAATCGCCTCCGAGCTTGTCTCCTTCGATGCGCGGTATGCGGGAATAATAGGCAGCCTTCTTGGAAGAATATGTGTGGCGGAGGACATAAACAGCGCGATAGCTATAGCGAAAAGATACAAGTATCAGTTCAAGGTAGTAACTCTCGACGGTCAGGTAATCAACGCGGGAGGTTCTATGACAGGCGGCTCGATGGCGAAAAACAGCGGAATACTCAGCCGCAAGCATGAGATAGAAAGACTGCACGAAAACGCCGCCGAAATTCTCCTCAAGGCGGAGGAGGCGAGGAAGCGGCAGAGGGAGCTTCGCGAGAAGGTGTCGGCGGACGAGGCGGCACTGCTCAGCGTAAGCGCGGCTATATCGAACACCTCCGAGGATTTATCGGGCTTTAGAGCGGATATTCGCCTCATCTCAGGGCAGATTGAACAGAGCGAGGAGCAGCTTGAGTTCCTCAAAAACACGTCTTTGCAGACCGAGCGTCAGATTGCTCTGTGCAAGGAGAAAATCACGCAGAGCGAGGAGCAAATATCCTCCCTCTCAGATAGAGCGAAGGAGACGGAAGCTGAGTTCGCGGAGCAAATGGGCAGACGCGACGAGCTGGAGGGCAAGCGGCAGGAAATATCGGAGCGGCTTTCCGATATTTCGATGAAGAAGCTCTCAGCGGAAAAGGAAATCGAGGCTATGCACTCCTCGGCTGAGGATTTGCGCCTGCGTCTCGGTCGTCAGGCGGAGCTGAGCGAGAGTATGCGCGGGGAGGTCGAACACCTCCTTTCCGAAAACCAAAATCTTCTCGCACAAGCGGCTCTTTTGCGGGAGGAGGCAGTCTCCCTTCGCGCAAACGGAGAACAACTCCGCAATTCGGTTTCCGATATATCAGCACAGCGCGAGGGCATTGAAGCTCAGATTACAAACGCCCGAAAGGAGTCGAGAAGCCGCTCGGAGGAGAAGGAAGCCCTCTCGCGCGAGATAGCGCGGCTGGAGGAAAAGCAGGCGAACACTCAGGCGGAGTACAACAAGATAATCTCACAGCTCCTCGAGGAGTACAACCTCACCAGATGGGAGGCTGAGGCTCTCTACGAGCCTGCCGAGGACGTAAAGCGGGCGGCGGCGGAAACTCAGGAGATAAAGAACGCCATACGCCGCTTAGGCAATGTCAACGTCGGGGCTATAGAGGAGTACAAAGAGGTTTTCGAGAAATACACCCTCTACAAAACTCAGATTGAGGACGTAGGCAAGGCGAGGGAGGAGCTTATCTCCCTCATTGAAGATTTGACACGGCAGATGAGCGTCGCCTTCGCTGAGAAGTTTGACGAGATAAACAGGCATTTCAGAAGCATTTTCAAGGAGCTGTTCGGCGGCGGCGAGGGAGACCTCGAACTGACCGACATGACCGACATACTCAACTCCGGCATTGAAATCTCCGCGCAGTTACCGGGCAAGTCGGTGAAAAATATTGAATCTTTTTCCGGCGGAGAGAAAACAATTATTGCAGTTGCGATATATTTTGCTATAATGAAAGTTAATCCTTCTCCGTTTTGCTTCCTCGACGAGATAGATTCCGCGCTGGACGAGAACAATATCGTCAATATCGCGAGGTATGTCGAGAGGATGAGCGATGCCACTCAGTACATCATAATCACCCACAGGCGCGGCACTATGGAGGTGGCGAATACCATCTACGGCGTCGCCATGCAGAACGATGGGGAGTCGAAGGTACTCGGGCTTAACGTGAGGGAGATAGAGGAAAAACTGGGAATAAGTTAGAGCGGCGTGGGTGCGGGGTGCGGCACAGGTGTGGCAAGTACGCAGGACGCGTCGAGGTGTTATTGTAATTTAAAGTGAGGAGAAGCTTAATACATGGGATTTTTTGAAAAATTAAAGCAGGGGCTTAAAAAAACTACGGAGGGGATATTCGGGCAGATCGATTCCTTCTTCAAGAGCTTTACCAAAATTGACGAGGATCTGTTCGAGGAGCTGGAGGAACTGCTGATAGCTGCCGATTGCGGCGCGTCCACCTCGGAGGCTATATGCAAGGAGCTTCGCGGAAAGGTCAAGAAAACGGGAACTACCGACCCCGCAGACGTAAAAAAACTCCTTGTGGAAACTGTCACTGAGATGATGGAGGGGGATATATCCCTCGACTTTTCAAATAAGCCCGCCGTTATACTCGTAATAGGAGTGAACGGAGTGGGCAAAACAACTACAATCGGCAAGCTCTGCGCGAGATTTAAGGAGGACGGCAAAAAGGTGATTATCGCCGCCGCCGACACTTTCCGCGCCGCCGCCATAGAGCAGATGGAAATCTGGGCAAAACGCGCCGAGTGCGAGATAGTTAAGCACTCCGAGGGTGCGGACCCCGCCGCCGTAGTATTTGACGCCATCGCGGCGGCAAAGGCGAGGAGTGCGGATGTGGTTATATGCGACACCGCAGGCAGACTGCACAACAAAAAACACCTCATGGAGGAGCTTTCCAAGATAAACAGGATTATAGAACGCGAGCTTCCCGACTCTCCGAGGGAGACATTGCTTGTACTCGATGCAACGACAGGGCAGAACGCGGTAAATCAGGCGCGGGAGTTTAAAAACGCGGCGGGCATTACGGGGATAGTACTCACTAAGCTCGACGGAACGGCGCGCGGAGGCGTTGTAATCTCCATAAAGCAGGAGCTTTCCGTCCCCGTTAAGTATATCGGCGTAGGCGAACAGCTCGACGACCTCCAGCCCTTTAACCCCCACGAGTTCGCCAAGGCTCTCTTTAATTCGGAGGAATAACAGATTGAAACTTGTAATCGCGTCAAACAACAATAAGAAAATCGCGGAGATGAGAAGAATCCTCTCCTTGCTCGATATTTCGGTAATCACTCCCGCAGATGCCGGCTGCGCTCACCTCTCTCCTGAGGAGACGGGCAGCACCTTTTCCGAAAACGCGCAGATAAAGGCGGCGGAATTTTGCAGATATACCGATCTGCCCTCCATCGCCGACGACTCGGGGCTGTGCGTTGATGCGCTGGGAGGAGAGCCGGGCGTATACTCCGCGCGGTATTCGGGAGAAGAAGGAGCAGGAGCTGACGAGGCTAACATAGATAAACTCCTCCAAAGCCTCGAGGGAGTACCCAAGGAGCGGCGTACAGCGCGGTTTGTGTCGGCTATATGCTGTGTGTTCCCGAACGGCGATACGGTCACGGCAGAGGGAGTATGCGAGGGATATATAGGCTTTATGCGGGAGGGAAACGGCGGCTTCGGCTACGACCCGGTATTTATGGTGGAGAGCGGAAAGAGCTTCGCCCTCCTCTCAGACGCGGAGAAAGATTCAGTCAGTCACAGAGGAAAGGCACTGCGCCTATTTTCTGATAAGATAGCGCAATATTTAAAAAAGTAATGTAAAATGTTTACAGAAAAAGAACAATTGACATCGAAAGGTATGGTTTAATAACAATGTTAATCAGCAAACACAGAGCTTTTCTCAAAAGCCTTGCCCACGACGCGGACACTGTCCTCATGGTGGGAAAGAGCGGAATTATCGACACACTCATTGCCCAAGCCGATGGAGTACTCGAGGCGAGGGAGCTTATAAAGGGCAAGGTGCTTGAGTCCTCCCCCGTAACGGTCAAGGAGGCGGCAGAGCGGCTTGCACAGGCGACACGCTCCGAGGTAGTGCAGACAATCGGCAGAAAATTTGTGCTTTTCAGAAGAAACAACGAGAAGCCTGTTATTGAACTCCCGAAGGTAAGAAGGAAGTAGAAGAAACAGGGAGGAAGGAAATCTACTATAACAGAAAGGCACGGTGATGAGAATGAAAAAACTGGCGATTTTGGGCGGCACATTCGACCCTATACATATGGGGCATATTATGCTTGCCGACAATTTCAAAAGAATGCTCCATCCCGATAAGATGATTATTATTCCCACGAGCACTCCTCCCCACAAGGTGGGGAAGCACTCGCCGGAGGAGATACGCTTTCATATGTGCGAAATCGCGAATAAGGATATGGGCAGCCCCTACGAAATTTCCGATATTGAGATAAAGCGAAAGGGCAAGAGCTACTCATACGACACAGTGGTTGCACTGAGGAAGATGTATCCCGACTACGAGATATACATGATAGTCGGCTCTGATATGTTTATAACGCTCCAGAGCTGGTACAAGTTCAATGAGCTTAAAAACAGCGTCGTGTTCTGCACCAGTGAGAGAGACGACGACATAAAGGCGGGACAGCTTCTGTCCTACGCGGAGAAGCTCGACAAAATCGGGTGCAGGAGCGTGGTTGCGCGGTTTTTGCCGCTGGAAATCTCCTCCACCATGCTCAGGACGGCAATAAGCAGAGGAGATTCAATAAGAGGTATGGTTACTCCGGGAGTGGAGCGGTATATCTACGAAAATAATCTGTATGTTAATACCTCCTCAGGCGTTTCGGTGATATAGTTTCGGCGGTATAATAGTTTGCGGGAGAGATATGAGTTTGAAGGAAGAAAACAGGGAATACTACAGAGGGCTTGTGACCTCCGCACTGAGCAAGGAGCGGGCGTATCACTCGTTTTGCGTTGCGAAGGAGGCGGTTCGTCTAGCGGACAAATACAAGGCGGACATAGCCGCGGCGGAAATAGCCGGACTGCTCCACGACATAATGAAGGAGTCGCCGCCCGATACTCAGCTTGATTTGATAAAGAAATACGGCAATCCCACAGAATATGATTTGAAGATACCCGCCGTGTGGCACTCCTTCGCGGGTGCTGTCTACGCGCGGCAGGTGCTGAAGATTGACAACGATGATATAATAAATGCAATCAGGTATCACACAACGGCGCGACAGGGAATGTCGCTCTTAGAGTCGATTATATACCTCGCCGACTTTATCTCTGAGGACAGAGACTACGGCGACGCGGACACCGTAAATATCCGCAGGTTGGCGGATGTCGGCATTGATGAGGCTATGAGATACTCGCTCTCCTACAGTATAAGGAGACTGGTTGACAGAGAGCGGATTATTCATCCCGATACGGTAGGCGCATACAACGAGTATTTCGGGCTTTGATACGATAAAAAGTACAAACAGGAGGAGATACTGCTATGGACAGCAGAAGAAATAAACCGTACTCCCAAAACAGCGGTCGTAAACAAACCGTTAGAAGAACCGACTCTGCGAGAGGTACGCACGTATCGTCGCAGACAAGAGACATATACGGCGGCGGCAACACAAGGAGCAGGAAGGAAAGCACCTACGACATAAACAGACTTATATCAATAACTCCGAAAATCAGAAACAAGCCCGCTGTGAACAATTCCAAAAAGAAGGGCAAAAAGGCAAAAGTGTTCTCCACCCCTCAGCAGAAGGCGGCGAAGATTGTCATTGCTTTCGGCGTGCTGTTCCTTCTGTGTACGGGCGGATATTTAGGCGCGAGGGCGTTGTGGCACTCCGAAAATCTGCTCTCGGGAGATGAGGAGGAGACAGGCTCTGCGGCTATCGAGAGCCGTATGGAAACTCTCCCCGAAAACAAGGATAAAGTGACCTACTTCCTCATTGCGGGCGTGGATAAGTCAAGCCTGCTCACCGACTGCATATGGGTTCTGTGCTTCGACAACGAGGCGAAGAAGATGGATGTTCTCCAGATTCCGAGAGATACTCATGTGGGGAGCGGCATGAAGGCAAACTCAGTTTACGGAAACCCAAAGACGGTTAAGTGGTGCAAGACCTGCGACCTCGCTCCTCCCTCGAAGGAGATAAAGAGCAGCAAACACACCGTTTGCGGAACAAAGCTGACCAGTAAAAAGGAAAGCAATGTGAACGCGCTTATCCGCTGTATCAACAATAATTTGAGCCTTCCTATAGACCACTTTGTGATATTCGATTTTCAGGGATTCAAAAAGCTGGTGGACGCGCTGGGCGGCGTTGACATCACATCGGATACCGCCTTCACCATGAAATACCCGAAGGGCGGGCAAATCAAGATAGGAGAGAATCACCTCAACGGCTCTCTCGCTCTCGGATTCATGAGACACAGGCGAACCTACGCGGAGGGCGATTTAGGCAGAGTTAAGGCACAGCGTTCTCTGATAACCTCTCTTATGGATAAGGTCACGGCAATGGAAGTAAACGATATGCTCAAGGTTCTCGCCGCCTGCTACGGAACATTCTCCACCGATATGTCTCCTAAACAGCTCTCGGAGTTTGCAACGGCGGCGCGGAAGGTAAAGACCGAAAATCTGCATATGTTTGAATTGCCGGGACAATCTCACTGGGTAAAGCCCAACCCCTCATTCTACCAGTGCAATAAGACGAAGACGGCGGAGGCTATAAATGAATATATGCTTCCCTACAGCGATAAGATAACAGCTGATGACATCAAGTTCCCGAAGGTAGTCGATTCAAAAGAGCCGGAGGTTGAAGAAACCACCAAAAAAACTAAGGAAAGCTCGACTACCACCAGTTCGACCAAGAAGACTTCGGCAACAGACGACACAGATAAAACTAATAAGCCTACGGAAAAGCCGACTGAGAAACCCACAGAAAAGCCGACTGAGAAGCCGACTGAGAAACCCACCGAAAAACCTACCGAGAAGCCGACCCCGCCTCCTACCCAGCCGGCTGATCCTCCTGCCGATACGGGCGAGGGAGCAGTGGGCTAACGGGACTACAGGCTGGCTGTACTACAGGTTGACAGGACTACAGGCTGGCGAGAATAAAGGCTGGCTGTACTACAGGACTACAAAAGAGGAGAAGATATAATGGATTATACATCGAGAGAACTGGCGGTTAAGATAGCAAAAATAATGGACCTGAAAAAGGCGCAGGACTTATCCGTCCTTCAGGTTTCGGACGTTACGTCGATAGCTGATTATTTCGTAGTGGCGACGGGAAACAGTTCCACGCAGGTAAAGGCGTTCTGCGACGAGATAGAGTTTAAGCTAAAGCAGGAGGATATTCACGTCAAACATATAGAAGGGCATGACAGCCGTTCATGGATAGTCATGGACTACTACAGCGTTATAGTACACATATTTGACCCCGAGGCGAAGGCGTACTACGACCTCGAGCGGCTGTGGTCGGACGCGCAGAAAATCGACAGCGCGGAATATGTGACGGAAAATTAATTTTATTGGGGGCGTTTTAATTGAAGTACGATTTTAAATCGGTTGAGAAGAAATGGCAGAATATATGGGGGGAGAAGGGAGTTTTCCACGCAAAGGACGACTACACACTCCCGAAGTTTTATGCTCTGGTGGAGTTTCCCTATCCGTCGGGAGCAGGACTTCATGTAGGTCATCCGCGGTCGTACACCGCACTCGACATAGTCTCGAGAAAGCGGAGACTTGAGGGCTACAACGTACTCTATCCCATGGGATGGGACGCGTTCGGACTGCCCACCGAGAATTTCGCTATTAAGAATCACATACACCCGAAGGAGGTCACAAAGAACAACATAGCTCGCTTCAAGAGCCAGCTCATGAGCTTGGGGCTGTCCTTTGACTGGAGCAGGGAGATAAACACCACAGACCCCGAATACTACAAGTGGACGCAGTGGATATTTCTCCAGCTTTTCAAGAACGGGCTCGCCTACAAGAAGGAGATGGCGGTCAACTGGTGTACTTCCTGCAAGTGCGTGCTTGCCAATGAGGAGGTAGTCGGAGGCGTCTGCGAACGCTGCCAGAGCGAGGTAGTCCACAAGGTCAAGAGCCAGTGGATGCTCAAAATCACGGAGTACGCACAGCGGCTTATAGACGACCTCGACACGGTAGACTACATAGAACGCGTTAAAATCCAGCAGAAAAACTGGATTGGTCGCTCTACGGGAGCGGAGGTCACGTTCGACACTACCTTAGGCGACGGAGTAAAGGTTTACACGACGCGTCCCGACACCCTGTTCGGCGCGACTTATATGGTTATCTCCCCAGAGCATGAGCTTGTAGGCAAGTGGGCGGACAAGCTTACCAACATGGACGAGGTAGCGGCGTATCAGGCGGCGGCGGCGAGAAAATCCGACTTTGAACGCGCCGAGATGGCGAAGGAAAAGACGGGAGTAAAGCTCGGCGGAGTGTCCGCTATCAACCCCGTAAACGGCGAGGAGATACCGATATTTATTGCCGACTACGTGCTTGTCTCCTACGGAACAGGCGCGATTATGGCTGTTCCCGCGCACGATACACGCGACTGGGATTTTGCACGCGCCTTTGACCTGCCGATTATCGAGGTGGTAAAGGGCGGCGATGTGGAGAAGGAGGCGTTTACCGACTGCGACACGGGAGTGATGGTCAACAGCGGATTCCTCGACGGCTTGAGCGTGGAGGAGGCAAAGGTGAAAATCACCGAATTTCTCACAGAGAAGAAGCTGGGTGAGGCGAAGGTCAACTACAAGCTCCGCGACTGGGTTTTCTCCCGCCAGAGATACTGGGGAGAGCCTATCCCCATTGTCATATGCGACAGCTGCGGATATGTCCCCGTACCGGAGGCGCAGCTGCCGATTACTCTGCCGAATGTCGATTCCTACGAGCCTACCGATACGGGAGAATCGCCCCTTGCGAAGATTGATTCGTGGGTAAATACTACCTGTCCTTGCTGCGGGAAGCCGGCGAAGAGGGAGACCGATACCATGCCGCAGTGGGCAGGCTCCTCGTGGTACTTCCTTCGTTACTGCGACCCGTTTAATAAGGACGCCATCGCCTCGAAGGAGGCACTGTCCTACTGGACGCCGATTAACTGGTACAACGGAGGAATGGAGCATACTACACTCCACCTGCTCTACAGCCGTTTCTGGCACAAATTCCTCTACGACATAGGCGTAGTCCCCACAAGCGAGCCGTATGCCAAGAGAACCAGCCACGGCATGATTCTCGGCGAAAACAACGAGAAGATGAGCAAGTCGAGGGGCAATGTGGTCAATCCCGACGACATTGTCAAGCAGTACGGAGCGGACACTATGCGCCTGTACGAGATGTTCATAGGCGATTTCGAGAAGTCCGCGCCGTGGTCGTCAAGCTCCATCAAGGGGTGCAAGCGATTCCTCGACAGAGTGAACGAGCTTGCGGGCAAGGTAGTCGGAGGCGCGGTTCGCGCCGAGACGGAGCAATCACTCCATAAGACCATAAAGAAAGTCACGGAGGACATAGAGACGCTCAAATTCAACACTGCGATTGCCGCGCTTATGTCACTCCTCAACGAGCTTGAGCAGCTCGGCAGTGTCACATATGAGGAGTATAAAATCTTCATTATGCTGATAAACCCCTTCGCTCCCCACCTCACGGAGGAGCTGTGGGAGCAGCAGGGCTTCGGCGGTATGGTCACAGACAACGAGTGGCCTAAGTTCGACGAAAGCAAGTGTGCCGACAACGTGGTGGAGCTTGCCGTGCAGGTAAACGGCAAGCTTCGCGGCAAGATTACTATTGACGTAAACGCAGATAAGGACTCGGTAATCGCGGCGGCGAAGGCCGACAAGTCCGTAGCCGATTCAGTCGCGGGGAAGCAGATTGTCAAGGAGATTTATGTTTCCGGAAAGATTGTAAATATAGTGGTTAAGTAAGGTTAGAATGAGTACAGGACACAATAATTGGGAGGTAGGCATGAAAAGTCCTCTGATTGTTGTGTCCAGCGCGGTATGATGCGCACGTGGAGTTAGGAAGATTTTCAGCTTTAGCAAGGCTAATGTGTATAACAGTATTAAAAAACTTCCCAAAATGAAGTGGAAAATAAAGTTTTCAACCGACTTAGTGAACTCTGAAAATAGCAAACCGCTCTCTGATATAAATCGGGGAGCGGTTTTAAGAGTCTTACTGTGGGTGTGTTTCGGGAGTGGCAATATACTAAATTAACTCTTTGATAATCAAGACCTCACGGGCGAAAAACGCACGAATCAAAGATTTTCGTCCGTGTTTTCTTGTTGTTTTCTAAGTTAATTAACTATAATATTAATTTTCGTCGTCTTTTTTATTTAAAATTTCAATTGCCTTAGTTATTGCTTTTGGAACAGGGATTCCCATAAGTCCGGCGTTTTCAATAATACTTATTGTTTCATTCATAATAAAAGCAATAACAACTGCATCTCTGATGAAATTAGAGCCAATAACTATATCTAAGCGATACCCTACAAGAATAATCAACATTGTTATACCTTTTTTACAAAGTCCTATCCATCCGGCTTTGCTTTCTAAAGCTCCGTTTTCTGTTTTCTTGCTTTTTTTGAATACTGCTGAAACGACCAGTCCCGTTAAATAATCCACGCCCATAAATATAAGTAATGTAATCAAAGCGGCATCACAACCTCCGAATAAAGACGTAATCATTCCTCCTGTCAC
This sequence comes from Oscillospiraceae bacterium, assembly GCA_031262985.1. Classification (GTDB taxonomy): domain Bacteria; phylum Bacillota; class Clostridia; order Oscillospirales; family Acutalibacteraceae; genus JAISGQ01. The sequence goes on along the minus strand of JAISGQ010000004.1, from coordinate 21,584 downwards.
GCCGGCAAAGGTTAATACTGCTTCCTTATATACGTTTTGCATTTTAGCCTATCACCTTCTTGTTTTTCGATCGATGATTATAGTTAATTAACTTAGAAAACAACAAGAAATCACGGGCAAAAAGCTTTAATTTATGAGGCTTTCGCCCGTGTAGGCTTGATTGTTTGGGAGTTAATTTAGTATATTATTGCTCCGACTACCTATACCACTGACACATTATAAACCTCGCGTGCTGACAGTCGGTAAAAATCAGACGGCAGATTTTTATACGATATTTTATTAAATTAATTTGTTCCAACAGCCATCCAATCAATTGCGCGAGCGGTAGAATCACCTGAACCTCCTATCATCACAGAAAATCCGGCAGTGGTTTTGTTGTATACTTTCAGCGAACCTCTGTCACCTGAAACGTTTGCTCCTGTAGTTGAATAGGATACGAAGATATGCGGAACGCTTGAAAACTCAGTGGAAAAAGTTATATTTCTTGCTGAACTTGAGTTTGCGGTTGTTGAACCTCTTTGTATAAAAGGAACTCCCAAGTTGGTTCTCGCCGCACTTGCAGAAGCAGCTCCGGTTCCGCCATTAGCTATCGGCAATGCAGAGGTCGTATTCCCTAAACCCATTGTGTTACGCATATTTTGCGGTGTTACAGGGAGCACATTCCCTGTTCCGTTGCCTGTAAGAATAGAGCCTGAGGTAAGGGTTGTTAATCCTGTTCCGCCTGAGCTTACGGGAACTGTTCCGATGTTTGCGTAAGAAATGTCTAAGTTTTCAATGAATTCCGATAACGTAGTTGCGCCTGTTCCTCCTGATGATATAGGTATGGCAATATCAGATGTTATTCCTTCCCTAAATCTTGCGGGGAAAGCCACATCGAATAAATCACTGTATTCGGCCGCCTTGCCGAATGATATTCCTTTTCCGTCCGAATAAATTTCTATTGCCGCGAGTGATGTTGATACAATATCAATATATTCTACCGTTACATATGCGTCAGAAACCCGATAACGCACCTCATATGTGTAATTTGTATCAATTGCATTTCCACCTATTACTTTAGGTGTTTCGTTGCTTATTGTTGCTGCGGATGACCACGAAGATTCTCCGCTTCTTCTATAAGAAACGTTTGCGGAAACTGTGTTTTTTCCTGCAATAGACGCATAAGTGTAATTCAGTACTGCCCGCACGTATTTTCCTTCATCGTTCAGAACGCCTGTTGATATTGCCCGTTGGCTAGTTGCTCCGGTTATGGACGGCAAGGTATAAGGATTGACTGTAATTGAAACTGTATTTGTTGCCATCCTCCCTCTGCTATCGGTTACTTTCGCCGTGAATGTTATAGTTCCGCTTGAAGACAATATTCCCGTAGTTAAAGTACTTGCGGTGCCGCTGTATCCTCCGCCGGAAATTGAATATGATGTAATAGTTGAGCCGTATGAGCCTGTTGCCGCAAGTGATATTGTTGCTTTTGATTTTCCCTGTACATATACTCCCCAGTTGCTCGGAGAAAGTGTATCATTCAATGCTGCTGTCAAAGACGATATGGACGGGATTACGCTGTTAGGAACTGCAATCGTAAATTGACTTGTTGCCTTATTTCCGATTTGTGTATTTTGATATAGTGTAGTTACTGAAACAGTTGCTAACCCGCTTACTGAGTTCGGAATAGCGTTCAACCATGACTGCGGTATAACATAACTAGTGGATGTTGCAACATTATTAATGGTATGGCTGTAACTTCCAAAAGTAATTGCCACGCTGTGTGAATATGATGTTGAATGTCTGTTCAACGCAATCGATACCGCTGCCGTACCATCCGCCGTTACACTGGGCGTAATTGAACTTATTGTGGATCCGCGTGCGATAGTATTTGGACTGAATGTTCCCGATGCAGTATATGTCCCCGAAAACGACACTCCGCTGTACGTAATGCTTCCTATTGTCAGGTATGCCTCAACTGAAACACTGAGAGAACCATTTGTATTGTGAGTTAGTGTAACTGTCTTGCTGCAAATTTCCTTTGTTCCGCTTCCGCTGCCTCCGATTGCGTATTTATTTTCATTATATTTTGTTCCCGAAATTTTCAATCCAAAGGTAGGAGTTGCAGACAACGTGCCTGAACGTGCAAACTTACCCGTAATCTTGATGGTTGATGTATTGTTCAATGCGTTTTGGCTCAAGACGGATACAACACACTGCACCGTACCCATTGTTACACCATTCTTGGAAACTGTCTTTGTATATGTTGCGGTTGTTGCCATTATGTCGTCCTCCTTTTCAGCGATAGATTGCCGTTGGATTTTACAACCCAGTCGTAGTAACCTTTATTTGAATTTCCAATTGTAAGCACATTTTTTATTTCGGCATCTGTTATATACATTTTATTGTTGCTGATATATGCAATTTCGGTGTTGTTTTGCAGGAATGACAGTTTTTCATTTGACAGCAAAGCGGTAAACGAATTTCCCACACGCCCGAGTTCAATTAACGCGCCTTGAAATCTGATATATTCTTCCAAAAGCTCTTGATTTTCCGCAATTGTATCTTCAATGATTCTCTCATTTTCAATAAGGGTGGAAAACTTAAACTCAATTTGATTGTTAAAATGACTTATAGCTGTCTCATACATATTGCCGAGGTCTTCCATCTCAGCATTGGTTGCATACCCCTCATGCACAATGCTTAGTATTCTGTCGGTTGTAACTTCAATTTCGGACGACACATTCTGTTGCAAATCTTCTACAACAGCACTTATCTGGCTATTTGCTTTATCAATCAGAACTTCTGTACGGCGCAGTATTTCTCTTTCGGGAGCTATAAACTGATAATTCACCGCCGAACGTGTAATACTCGGCGCAGACATTGCGGAGGAGCATCCTTCAGGGGAACTGTACTCCATGGAAAAGACATAAGAATATATGGATTCTCCCTCAGGAGTTATGATAACAATGGGAGTGCCTAACGGTATGGCAGGATTTGTAACGCAATTTATCAATTCATACGATACATATTCAAATCCGTAAAGTTTTTCATATAAAGCTTCTATAAGTTCTTCCCGTTTTTCTTGACTATAGGCAAACGGGTTGTCGTTTATCGCTATAATATGCTGCTCAATTGAATTGTCAGTCAGAGTTACATTTTCTCCTTCAATTTGACTTTTACCGATTACAACCGTGTTAATAGGCCAAGTAGAGCGTTTCCAATTTAATTTCTCGTAATTTGTGCTGTCAATAACAGGTGCATTTAGAGTGCCTGTAAGAGAAAAAACAAGCTCATCATTTTCAATTTGAGCAAAGCTGCCCGATATTTGAGCAATTGCTTGAATAACATTTCTGAATAATGCGTCCTCTTCAAATTGATTGCCATCTACAACAAAACTTCCATTTGTAATTGTTTGTCCGTCTTTAAGAGATACTCCGCACTTCTCACAGCACTCATCTATAACATCGTTTATTGTAATATCTCCGTCCGCGTAATTAAGTTCGCTTACATATGGAATATTGAACCTAAGCATAGTATCAAGGGCACTGACGGTCTTTATTCCTGTCTGCTCATCTTCGCTGAAATCAACCACAATAAATGTTCCGATCCGAATATATTCGTACTCAGTAAGACTGCCGAATCCCGAAAAATATTCAAACTCTAAATTTTCAAAATCAATGTCGGCATCAGTGTCAAACTTAAGGCTTTTTGCGATAGATGTTCCGATGATATTGCCCTCATCACTGCATTCTTTTATTAGAGATACATTTATTATCGGATATTCAGAGCCGTTAACAACAATATAATCGTCCTGTATAATGTGACTAAACATCACTAATCACCCCGCATTGTGTCAATTCAACAGAGTAATCATCAGTTACATTTCCTGTTTCAATACCCGAAATAACCGTTATTTCAGATATGTCCACATAGAACTGACCTGTTTTGTATTTCTGATCCTTAACACTCCAAAATATAAAATCACCTTTCTGACAGTCAAGCTGATTCAAATAATCGCTGATTGTCTGATTGTCGAGATGCGAAAGATTAATGTTGATTTTTGTTGCTGTGTTTGCTTTGTACATACGGCGTGGATAGCCTGATGCGGTAGTAATTTCGTTGGCGACAATCGGAACATTTTCTGAAATGCTGTATCCTGACGCCAAAATGTCATCGAAAGCAAAGTTTGAATTTGAATTGATTTTTGATAAAAATGCCATTGTAAATCCTTCTTTCTTCTATTAAGCTCTGCCGTATTGCAGTTTCATCAGTTTATTGGCCCGATTGACCGAAGTTGCTATCTGTCGGCTGTCCAACTCAATTGTTGTGTTGTTATTAATGTCAAGTTTCGCGTTTGCTTTCAGATTACCGCCGGATAAATCTGAGCCGGAGGTAATATAATTTGTTGCTATTGAGGGCATAAGAGCGTGTACTCCTATATCCTCGGCGGCAAGCTTGGCGTTGTACATCATCTGACGCGCCGCCTTGACGGTTGTACCGGAGAGCAGTCCCTCTGCAGTTCCTTGGTCTATCATCTTTCCTATCTGATCACGCCAAACGGCTGAGGGAGATTTGATGCCGGCTTCTGCTTTCGCTGCGTTCACCGCTTTTCGCATTACGCTTTTTGCGGCGTTGATAACGGCGGAGGCTCCGCTGTTTATACCTTGCGTCAAGCCCTGAGTAAGACTTTTTCCTATTTTATTTGAATCAGTAAGTTGTTTTTGTATTTCTTTGACGACTTCACCTGACAAACCCGAGGCGGCGGTTGTTATGCCTGATTTACCTCCGTCCATTCCTTCCGCAAGTCCTTCTGAAACATGCTTTCCGAAGCCTTTCATGACTTTTGACGGTGACTCAATACCTAAGTGATTTTTTATGGCAGAAATAATCGCGTCCGAATCCATGTTCGCGGCATCTTTAAGAGCGGGAATCTTATCTTCCATTCCCTTTGCCAGTCCGAGAACAGTATCTCTTGCAAGTTCTTTCGTTTTAGGTCCCATTTTTTCATAGGCTTTAATAATTCCGTCTGCGGATTTTTTTGCATCATCACTGCTTTTATCTTTAAACTTTTCGAATTCACCTCCCATTTCACTGAAAGACTTTGCAGTTTCTTCTCGTATTGCTTTATTTGCATCCTTATAGGACTCCGAAAGCTCCTGTTCTGACTGATTTAGGTCTTTATTCGCGCTAATCAGACCGGTAAGAGAATCGGCGGCTTGTTCGGTTACTCCGCCTACTCCCGCCATATTTTCGTTAAGAATTTCAAGATCGCCGTTAAGTATTTTTGTCACGTCAGCCTGGCTGAATCCCGCCGCAACCAATTTTTCCTTCGCGGCTGCCATAGCTTCCTCTTGTCCTGTAAGAATGCCTTGTATTTCAGCCTGTGTAAACTCTGCTCCCGTCAATGCTTCAAGGGAATCTTTTATCTCAGCTTGAACTTCAATACGCTCTTTGTAAATCTCTGTCATTCGCTCTTGCATAGCCTGCACTTCAGCTAACTCATTAAAAGCATCAATCTGACTTAAAACTTCTTCTGTATTTCCGGCAAGTTTACCTGTATTCTCCTCTATGGCAAGATTCAGATCCGGGTACAATTCATTGAGCGTTTCTACTAGATACTTCATTCTGTCTTGCTCTTCAACTGAAAGTTTTTGACCTTCTTGAAGGGCAGCCTGTTTTTCAGCAAGCACACTTAATTCATCGGCAAGACCCTTACCCAGAATCGCGTTGGCTTCTTGCCCTCTGGCAGATTCCTCATAGGCAGCGGCGGTCTCTTTTACACTATCACACAGTTTGCCGTTTACTTCAATTTGCTTTTCCTTTTCAATACGTGCATTTTTTTCATCTTCAGTTTCCTTTTCAAATGCGCCGCATAAAGCCATGATACCTACCACAAGTAAAGCGACTACAGCAATCCCAGCTAATATTGCTGCTGTAGTTGCCAAAATAATCGGTAATCTTGTTGACTCGGCTATCGCGTGCAATGTAGTTGCTATTGTTTGTTTATCTTTGGCGCCTGCATCTGTAATTTCTGCAACAGTTTCTGCACTTGTGACAGCAATGTCTGTTGTTGCTGTTGTTGTCCCGGCTGCTGTAGCTGCGGTTTGTGCATTTTTGACAGCTTCCGAAACTTTGAGTACTTGGCTAAGTTCATCTATTATGCCTACTCCGGATTGTATTATAGTAAAAAGCTCTGATGAAACACCTATTACGCCTACTACAGACGAAGCAAATTCTTGAAAATTTGCAGACATATTTTTACTAATTCTTCCTATTAGACTTTCTACAGCTTCCGCACTTTTACTTATATTTTCTGCCGCATTGGTTTCTTTGAGCTCTACTTTCGGTTCTTCTTTTTTCTTTGGATTTACAACAACATTAATACTATTATCAATAACACTATTATCAGCATAACTATTAGTAACACTATTATCGTTATTTGTTGTGTTTGATTTTCTTGCCATATTTTTCACTCCTATATTTTATATTTTATTTACATTCAGATGAACACATAAAACAATTTGAATTTTCTATGTTATATAACGAAAAGTCGCATACCGGTTTATTCTTAAAATTTCAACTTTCCGTGTTTTTCATTATCATTGCCTGTGCGCCGCTTAAAATCACTTCAAATTTTGATTGTTAATTATATATTAGAAACATAAGAAAAGTTAAATCGACGTGTTTTAGGATTCAGTTTCAGTCTTGATTTTTTGGATTTTTTCCATCATTACTGCCTTGTATTCCTCTAAGCTTTTTGGTGCTCTCGCACTATCATGTTCCTTGCGTCCTGCAACTAACTGCTGAACCAGGCGCTCATGCTTCAATCTTTCCTTGGGTTGCATTTCTGATGTATCCTGATTGATGATTGACATAATCTGAGCTATTCTGGTATTGTCCGGCATGCCTGATAAGAGTGCCATAAACTTCCACCAATGCAATTCAGAAACATCGTATAAATCAATATTGTAAACCTGAACAAATGCGGCGTATATGAGTTTGGAATCAGCCTCAAAATCGTAGCCGTAGTATCTTTTGCCCGGCGATACGCTTTCCTCGCCGGATCGGCTTTCTCCGCACAGCATAAAATCAATAAGTCCGCCTATTGCCGCTTCTATGTTTTCAGGAGTTTCTTCCTTAAACATTGAGAGGGCAAATATGATTTTTGCCATTTCTCCGCTCTCGGTATCTTGCATTGCGAGATGGAACTCTATCCAGTCTCTGTAATCTGTATATATGGGGAAACCCCTGCCGTCGACCATGACGGCGTCGGGCAGGGGTTTGAGGAGGGAGCTCATTTCTTTGCAGCGTTTCTGCGCTGCTCTCTGTTAGTGGCATATTTATCTGTAAGGGATTTCGCCTCGGTCGAAATTTCATTTTGAATACTAATGAAAAACTCAAAATAAGCTGTTAATACCGAGCAAATCTTCCTGAAGCTTTTGGTTCCGCCTAATACTTTTTCGGATGCGGAATTATCATTAACGATGAGATTCAGAGCGGCTGAGTATTCATCAAACATTAGCTTAGTTGATTCCACCGGAGAATCAATTTTCTTTGACGCTTCAAGCGCATTGTTTATAATTTCTTTTGCCTTTTCACTTCGCTCTAAACACTCGTAATCTGTTGGGTCTACAATTACAGTTATTCCCTCATATTCAAAAATATTTTTATCTGTACTCATAATATAATTTCTCCCTCCTCATGATTCATGTTAAACTACTGTCCAAGTATATACTTCCGGTGTTGCGCCAACCTTCTGGAGTGAAACATCAATTGCGGCAGGCTCATTTGTATTGCCTGAGCCGTCAGCATTGACGATAATTGAAACCTTGCCCTTCTCGCCCTTGCCGTTCTTGAGGCAGAAACGAACGTAGTCTGTGATAACATTCTGACCAATACCGTAAAGGTTGTCTGTAGAGAGTACGTACTCCTGGAATTCGTCGCCTACTATGCGGTCGCCTGTAATTGCGAAAGTACGCTGAGTAGCGGTTTTAACAGTAGACTGACCCTCGCGCATATAAGACTTTGTCTGAGAAATAGGCGTGAGAGCAGTAACAATACTGACTATACCGGCCTGGGCAACTACATAATCTCCAACATCCGTCGAAGATTCTCCTGTGTTGATAGCTATAACAAAATCATCGTTTGTAATAGCTCCTTCGTAATTTGCGTTTGGGGTAAAACCATCCATAAGTTCATTGAGTGTCATTTGATTTAATTCCTTTCATAATTAAAATTTTGTTTATCTATCAGCAATAATAATTTATTGCTGAGGAAAACCGATATTTTGCATATCCTGAATCGTATTTTTCAACTATATTTGGCGTGCTGCTTAAATTTTCAATACTGTAGCCCGAGCACTCTTCGCCAAAATCAGGATAGTTGTGTATTTTATCCTGCTCTTCAAGCCAGTTACGCCAAGTATCAAGCAAATATGTATTATTAGTATTGACTTCATCATCATTTGAAGATACTGCAAGAATAGCATGGATTTCAAACTGATATCTTTTGTATCCTGAACCTCTTATATATCTTGTTATATACTCCTCGCATTGAGTTGGTATTACTGCAATACTTTCTTGGTCTGTTTCCAGAGAGTCCATAAGCATTGGAGAGGTTAACAGAGGACAAGTATTCAGCCAGTCAAGTAATGCCAAATGTTTGTTAATCAATTTACTCACACCCTTTTATTTTGTTCTTCATTTATTAAAAAGAAAACATTATTGGATTTGTAAATGTGTATATTTCTAATAAATATGTTTTTTTATTTCTAATCGCACATGGAACTTTTAATTATTCTGTAGAATCATTTTTAGTTATATACTCAATAGGTACAATGTCGAAAGAGTTATCGTCAAAAGCTATAACTCCTGATGCTTCAATACAATTTCCGTTAATCCGTGTTACTATATCAATAATAGTACCGCTTTTTTCTGTTCCATTGAACGACTGCGTTAATACATCCCAAGATCTGTTTACTAAACATATTACAGGAATATTATTATTCATTTTTTCACCTCCTAAATTTTATTGGTTTCCCGCGATGTTAATGATCTGAATAATGGATATTCGGATACAAGCGGAACTCAAGGCTTGTCCCGATATACAATGCCGATTATTTTGATTTTTTGTTCCGATACTTATATAAAGATAAATATAGCTTAAATGTAAATATAAGAAATGATTTTTTATGTTTTATCAAGTTGTTGTCTTAATTTATCCAGTGCTCTGTTTTTAGCCTGATTTACACACTGCCTTGAAATATGTTTGATTTCTGAAATTTGTTTTACGGAATATCCGTAAAAATATATCATTTTAAGAATCTCTTGTTGAAACTCAGTTAAATTGGAAATAAGAAGAAAAAACTCAAAATCCGAATATTCATTGGATACCGCACATATATCACCTACTAACTCAATATCAACCATATCGTTTCTATTGATTTTTTGTTTTGAAAGCAGTATATATTTGTTTTTTACACATTTATTAATATACGATATAAATGAACTATCTCCATTTTGATGCATAAATCCATTAATATTTATTGTATGTATTTTTTCGATAAAGAATAAAAGCAAATCTCCGAACGCATCGTCATCATTTAAAAGATTAGCGTATTTTTTAAGCAATGGTGTAAACTTTTCAGTGAGATAAAGAATATCGTCTCTATTCCCATTTTGAACTGATAAAACAGTTTCTACTATGTTTTTACACATAGTGATTATTGTACCTTTTGTTTTTAAAAGAAAAACAGTTGTAATATATATTTTTTTGCTTCAAGTATGTATAATTATCACAATTATTGTTGTTTGACATATTTTTAAATAACTCTTCCTTTCATGTTTATTAGAAATTTTATTAATATATTTATTGCCGCTCAATCATTATTAAGACTATATTTCTTTATATTTTTTATAAAACGTAAAACTGCATATTGTTCTTCTTGAGACATGATTACTAATTTGTCTTTTATTTTTTCTAATGTATTTTTCGTTTGTATATTAGTATTAGATTCAATGTCAGACATACTATGCACCTTCCTTTTTTGTGTTATTTGAACTTCTGCAGTCCTCAAATTGTGTTGTTAGCACTGTACTGAACGTATTATATGATATAATTAAAGTGTTGTCAACACTTTTTTTTAAAAAATATATGTTGACAACACATATATTGCGTGTTATAATTTTGTTAAACAAAAATTATAAGGTGATGATAATTGTATGAATAACAGGATAAGAGATGTCAGGAATTTTTATAATTTATCTCAAGAAGATTTTGGGGCAAAATTAGGGGTAGGTCGAGGCGTTATTATTAATGCTGAATTAAACAGGGCTGAAATAAAACCATTGTTTATAAAACATTTATGTGAAGTGTTTCGTGTAAATGAAGAATGGATTAAATCCGGCAATGGAGAGCCTTTTTATAAAACACAGGATTCACTTGTAAAGGAGTTAAGCGAAAAATACAACTTGAGTTTTACGGCGCAGAAAGTTATTGAATGTTATTTGGCATTGGATAAAAATCAGAAAATGGCTGTAGATGCTTTCATTGATACTATATCAGAAACAATAGTTAATAATACCGGTTTCTCCAATACAGATGATAAATCAATTAAGGAATACACCAGCAATAAAGCAAGTAAATATCAATTTTCCGAGCCTGAAACATCTTACTCTGCTATGGCAGTTGCTCATGGCATAAATCCTATTGGAGTAGAAAGGACAAAGGAAGAGAACCAAGCGGCAAAAGAGGCTCTGGACAATTTGCTGAAAAAGAAACAGAAAAACAAGAAAAAAGGTGTTTAAAAATAACTTTTACACAACAATAAATTATTATTTTAATAATATTAATATTATAAATGAATAAAATATGAATAAAAAAATAAATGATGATTTTGCACAAATTTTCTATTAAAATTAAACTATATTATCTATAGAAAGGTGCAAAATAATGAAAAATGAAAAACTATTTATAAAAAAATATCAATTAGAAGGCAGAAAAATAACCCTTGTTGAAATTGAAGATATAATAATTAATAAACAAGGAATAGAAATTTGTGAGTATCAAGAAAGTGAAGAGGAACTTAAAATTATAGGGTTTTTAGATTACTCAAAATATGCAGATTCATTTATATATACAGATAAAAATCATCGAATATTGTTTATCAACGGAAATATAAGTGAAGAAAACAGATTGTTTCTCCTTTTACATGAAGAAGGTCATGTTTGGTATAATCACCAACCATTTGCTTGTATTAATGATAATTTAAAATTAGAAAATGAACGTGAAGCTGACAATTTTGCCAATTTATTGTTTAAACGCAATTCTAATTTACACAGATTAAGATATTTTATTCTTATAGCAATTATATTTATAATAGTAATAAGTACTATGATAATAAATTTGTTCATTGCATAACTAAACAATACAGTCCAAAAATGAAATTGATACAAAATTATCATATGTTACGACCTATTATTCAACTATAAAATACATAGAAACGAACATTGTAGAGCACACTTAATTTATACGATACTTATTATTGTATGTTAATGTAAATTATTAAAGCGTTTTTAAATATCTTAAAATATTAATTATATCCGAATATACCTTTTGTTATTTGAAATAACAACTTAATTTATGTATATTCGTTGGATATGACTCGCTTAATAATTGTCGTATATTGTCGTATATTGTTTGTTTATGTAAAAATAGGTGCAATATTTCAATTTCATGCCGGTTTATACACGCATGATAATTATCATTATCTAAAATAATAATGTTACCTTTCATTTTGCTAAAAAGAAATATTTCATATAAAAACACATTGATTTTTCATATGAAATCCCATGTGAGTTTTGTAATATTATTATAATTATTCATTATTTTATAATATAAAAATATCTCAAATAAATTAATAAACAGGAGGTAAAGTATGGCAGTAAAAATATGCAAACGCGGCTCAGTAACTAAGCTGAGTGCGAATTTCAAATCAACGGAGTTCGACTGCAAGGGTAAGGGCTGTTGCACGGAAACCAAAATAGAGAGCAAGCTCATTGACAAGCTCGAACAGCTCCGCAAGCTTGCGGGGAACGTATCAATCAACATAACAGGGAGCGGCTACCGCTGCAAGAAGCACAACGCGGAGGTGGACGGTGCGTCTGCAAACTCCAATCACTTGACAGGCTCGGCGGCTGATATCAACATAAAAGGACGCACCTCCAAGGAGACGGCGAAGCTCGCGGAGACGTGCGGATTCACGGGGATTATTCTATACAAGACCTTCGTACACGTAGATTTGCGCAGTCCGAAGCACTTCTATGACAAGACGAGCGGGAGCTACAAGACAGTATCTACCTTCGGAGGAAAAGCCCCAAGTGGCACAAGCGGCGGCAGTGTCTCCAAGCCGAAATGTCCATACGCAACGCCGGCAAAGGCGGTCAAGCGGGGCATGAGCGGCACTGCGGTCAAGTGGGTGCAGTGGCATTTGAAGCAGCTCACTTATCAAGATTTGGCTGTAGACGGCAAATTCGGAAGCAAGACACTTGCGGCGGTCAAGTCATTCCAGAAGGCTCAGAAGCTGGAGGTTGACGGAAGTGTCGGCTCAATCACTCGTGCTGCACTCATTAAGGCGGCGAAATGAGTAACAATATAAATATGTGCAAAGTGTCAGCCGCATTCTCGTATCCTTCCGCTCCAACTGCGGCGGCGGAGTAGGTGGAGAGTGTGGGTGGGGGCGCAAAATCTAAAGCCCTGTCGGTTGTGAATCGGCAGGGCTTGTGTGTGTGCAGGTTACGACGGCACATATGAGACATATACACATATAACGCCGAAATGATGATGATCTCGTACAGAGACACAAGCGGAAACGAGACCACCTATGAGTACGACTAGGATGGAAATCTGATTGAAACCGAATATACGGCGGACGGTCAAACTATGTCCTCGGGAGAAACAGATTACTGTCGCCATTGCGGGAACACTCGAAAAGCGGCGGTTAATATTTTCCACCGCGCATGAGGTAAAAGAGAGAAGAAAATATTGCGCATATAGTTAATTTAGTATATAATGACGGTAAAGTGTGATTTAACCGTTTTAGCATGAGCAGAAAAGACATCCCTCGAAAAGGTGAAATCCTTTTCGAGGGATGTCTTTTCTGCTTTAATTGCCGTAGTAGCAACCCCAATTAAAGCTTATTTCAGATACTTCTTCAACACGCCGATCATCTGCGAAAAATCAATCGGTTTTCCCAGATGCTCATTCATTCCCGCGGCTAAGCAAAGGTCAATATCCTTTTTAAAGACGTTTGCCGTCATCGCAATAATCGGAACGGTTTTTGCAGTTTTGCGCGGGAGTTTTCGAATCCGCCTCGTCGCCTCATAACCATCTATATCGGGCATTTGTATATCCATAAAAATAAGATCAACATCATTTTTTTCGAATGTGGATACGGCAGATTCCCCGTTTTCTGCCTCCAGTATAGTAATTCCCGTAGGCAAAAGAACCGCTCTTACGATTTCTCGGTTAATCTCAATATCCTCTGCCAGCAAAATTACATAATCGGTAAAATCAGGAGTTTCATCATCCGAAGCTTCATCGGCATCATGCGCCGAGCGTTTGCTTTTTGAAATCTCAAACTGACAATCGAATGAGAAGGTGCTGCCATGACCGAGTTCGGACTGCACCGCTATCCGACCGCCCATCATCTCAATGAATTGTTTGGAGAGAGCCAGACCGAGTCCCGTTCCCCCAAACTTGCGGGAGATATTATTATCTGCTTGTTCAAACGCTTGGAAAAGCTTTTTTTGTTGCTCCGGCGAGATTCCGATTCCCGTATCTGTCACCTCGATACGGATACGGCATATGCTTTCATCCTTTTCTTCCAGCTTCGCACAAAGCGAGATTTCTCCGTATTCCGGTGTGAATTTTACGGCGTTTGAAACGATATTTGTAATAACCTGCATAAAGCGTTGCTCGTCGCCGAGCAGTAGGTGAGGAATCTCTTCGTCAAAGCTGAGATGAAGGCGTTGCTTCTTATCGTCCACCGCCTGACCAAAGACGACCGAGACGCGGCGGAATAGCTCTCTTAAGCTAAACTCAACGTGTGCCAGCTCCATTTTATTCGCGTCAATTTTCGACATATCCAAAACATCATTGATGATTCCCAGAAGATGATGGGAGGCGGTTTTTATTTTACCCAGATACTCATCTTTCTTGTCAACGCTTTTGTCTCGAAGAGCCAATTGTGTCATGCCGATAACCGCGTTCATCGGCGTCCTTATTTCGTGACTCATATTAGATAAAAACACGCTCTTAGCTTGGTTGGCAAATAAGCTTTCCGCCACGCGCTTTCGATATATTTTTGAGGAGATAATGCCGGTTATTAACACGCCTATTGTACTGATAATCTGCAATATCATCACAAGCATCATGGCGTTATTGTGGTTAATCAGCGCGTCTGAAAGAATATCAACACCGACAATGCAGTAAATTTCGCCGTTTTCGTCATAAACGGGCGCGTAGCCGGATAAATAATACTCCGTATCATCCAAATTGACAACGGCGTTGATATCCAGCAAATATTCAACATCGGAAAATTCCCCGAATTGAGTGGCGGCGGTGATTCCGCGAAAAGCTTGAACGGACGCAGAATCATCGGTAAATTCTACTTCGGGCGTCACACTTTTTTCGGGGTCTGTATCATTATCCATGATATAGTAGTTTAGTCCGTCCTGCCCGGGGCGCACATAGTAGACCCACCGCAATTCGTTGTTGTTAGCAAATTGCATCATGCGATACTTCAAATCATTAGCTATATCAGTATGTAGATCCTCACTTGTGCGAATCTGCTCAAGCTCCTCGGCGGTAGCAATCAAAACAGCGGCATTTGCGGCGTTAACCAAACGCGAACGCGCTGAATTTTCCATCATTTGCGTCGATTCTCTGCCGTAATATGCAGTCAATACGGCAATCAGCACGATAAACGTAGCCATCCCGATAAAAACCAAGTCAATGACATAAAACCCCGTAAGCTTCTTAGGCGAAGACGATCCTTTGGAGGATATTTGAGTTCGATTTTTCAACGTAAATCACCTTTCCGCATCTGAGATTTTGCGTAGCAAATCAACGCGACTTAACTACCATCTCTTCGCTTCGTCTTGAGGTTGTATGGGTACTTAAAAAAAGATACCCTATCTTATGGATATATTTTATCAGATTTTAGCGAAAAATTCAATGATTAAATTGCAAATCGGTTTGTTGGTTACAGATACAAAATGGATGTATTCGGCGTGATTTATTGTTGGAGCAGTAATTAACTTAGAAAACAACAAGAAAACACAGGCGAAAAGCTTTGATTTGTGCAGTTTTAGCCTGTGGCGGCTTGATTGTTAGGAAGTTAATTCAGCATACTACCTGCAGAGCCGGTAGTATGCTGCGGACATGTGACGGTTTGTTAATGTTGATAGTCATCTCAATCCGGAAATTATAGTGAGGAAGAATTCTGTATTTTGAAAAAACTCATGGATGACATATGATTTTTTGCAAGATTACCTGTTAGCAAATGGGTTGGGGGGATAAACAACAATAAAAGTAAAACACCCCGCCGAAACAAAACGGCGGGGTGGACTGAGCAAACAAACTATACGGCTCTTGTAACCTTGCCTGAACGAAGGCAACGAGTACAAGCGTTAACTCTCTTAGGAGTGCCATTTACGACAGCTTTTACACGTCTGACGTTTGGTTTCCACGTTCTGTTAGAACGTCTGTGAGAGTGAGACTGACGAATACCGAAAGAAATTCCCTTGCCGCAGATTTCACACTTTGCCATGAATCCGCACCTCCTTTGAGATAATCATTATGCAACGTGAGTATTCTAGCAGATATGGAACATTTATGCAAGGCTTTTTTTTATAAATTTATAAATTTTAGGAAAGGTTTGGTTGTCGGAGCAATATTTATTCTATTATACTTCTTCGGCGGTTGAGCCGTGACGCGGCTACAGAGCCGACTTTCAGCACTCCTGTCAAGTACAAGAGACCACTGCTAACCAACAGTACGACGAATATGTCCGGCACAAAGCCGCGTATCACCGACAGCGGTATGCCGAGTATCGGGATAATCGGCAAAATCAGTGTAGGCAGGACTGCGTGGAGAGCGACCAAACTTACGATGCCGGAGGTGCATATATGCTCACGGTTTTTCCTGCGCCATCTCTTAAGCGTCAAAAGCGGCAGCAGACCTATCAGCAGGACGATAAAGAGTGCCGCGTTGATTAGGAGATGAGACTGCCAATAGTCCGCCGCCCCGATTTCCACGGTGTCAGCTCCCATAACCTTGTAAGCGAGATTGTCTGCCAATTGCACCATCATATTATTCGCGATAAATAAGTCGCAGGTGTTAGTCAGTACTACAATAGCGATACCACGCTCGGGCAGTATGTGCATATATGTAGTGAAGTTTTCCACATTGCCGCCGTGGACATACATCTTCTCATTTGCACGCAAGTCCGTCATCCAACCCATGCCGTACTGATAGGTACCCAGAAAATCAACTTGACCGCTCATCATGGTGTTGACGCTCTCCGGCGTGAGAATACCCTCCCCTTGGTTGAGGTACGCCTGTAGGTACTTGCCCATATCCTCGGTGCAGGAGATGATGTAACCCGCAGGCAGGTTAAGCCACTGGTTAATCTCGCCGTAGGGGTACGGCATATCCTGCTTAACCATGATGCCGAAGTAGTTTCGATACCCGTCTGCCATAAATCCGGCTGCCTTGGCATCTTTTAGCGAAACATAACTGCGCGTCATGCCCAAAGGCTCAAAAATGTGCTTTTTGATATAGGAGCCGTAATCCATGCCGGACACACGCTCGACTATCTTCCCTAACAAGCCGTAGCCGCTATTGGAATATTCGTATGGCGAGGTCTCGGCAGATGTACTGTAATTCTTCGGCGTTTTATATGTCCGTATTCCGCTTGTGTGGTTGAGGAGTTGCTTTACTGTCGTCTTACTGTTCGCGTTTTTCTCCTCCTCGGGCAGATATGTGACAAAAGGGCTGTTTACGTCTACCAGACCCTGCTCGGCTAATTGCATTATAGCGACAGCAGTGAACGACTTGGTAATTGAGCCGAGGATAAAAGAGGTTCGCGTGTCGCTGACGTTTCCGTATGTGCCGGTGAACAAGGTGCTGTCGGCATCAACAATCGAAACGCTCATGCCGGGAATATGCGTTTTGGCAAACTCCGTTTGTATGAACTGCTCTAACTCCTCAGCTGAGGTGCCGCCGATTGCACTCGCAGTATTTGCAGTGTTTGCAGTTGACAATTCGTCTGCGGTTACCGATACCGCGAGCAGTGTTAGGAGCAGTATAGCCAGTCCTGACGCAATAATCTTCCTCATGTGTTACCTCCGCATAATCCGTCTATAACGGCTTTGTAAATGCTAACGTAAATTATAGCACCAAAATGTCTGAATTACAATAACCGTTTCAGATAGTGGCTTTGTTATACTAAGACAACACCGCACAAAGCCCGGTGAGCATCTTGGCGGATTATTTTCCGCCATAACACACAAAAATGCTCGTTAATACACCAAGTATTGCCTGCGCTTTTTGTGTGTTATGACAAAAAAATTCTCTCGCCAATATACTCACCGCCATTTGTGCGGTGTTGCCCTAAATTAACTATGGAATTATCGCGCCTGCTTTTCATACATCTCCCAACAGCCGGCATAATTACCTTCGCCGCCGCTTTGTAGGGGTTGTCCGCTTTAGTTATGCCGAGTATTAAGCTCCCCGAATCCTGCCGGAGCAAAAACGAGAGTATCTCCTTTATCTCCTCATCCCCGAGCATATAGTCGCGCGCAAGTATGCGAAGCTCCCTAAGGAGGACAATCTGCGCCTTCTGCCCGTCCGAGGAGGCGAACATCGCAACAATAGCATCAGTAGCCGCTCCCGCAAGCCCGCCCACTATCAGCCCGGGGATGATTCCGAGGAAGGAGCTTGCCACGCCTCCCGCCACTGCGCCTACGCCCGCGCCGGATACGTTCACAGCTAATTGCTTGCCCGAAATATTGCCGGAGAAGTAGTTGGCGAAATCGCGGTAGTTAAAGAGTGCCGCCGCCGCAAGACCTATTCCCACTCCCGCCCGCACTCCCTTGAGGGAGGAGGAGAACAGCTTCTTCGCTACTCCCTCAACAACATCGGAGGAGACCATAGCCGCGAGATTGCTGCCCGCAGAGCCGCCGGAGCTTGAATCAAGCTTCAGGCTCAGTTCTACTGCAGCGAAGGAGTGGGAGCCGGTTTTGACCGACTGCATTACCTCTGCAGTAATCCCTTTCGGGTTAGTGCATATCACAAGTCCGTTTTCGCTGATGCCGATACGCGGAGACAGGGCGAACCGCGCTATGCTCCTCGCCTGTGCGAGAGTTAGGACGGCAGGAATTATATTCTCCTTAAACCCGTCTTTTGCCGAGAGTACAATTTCCTCATATTGGTCATAGGGGACTTCAATTTTAAGCATAACATTGTTTTCTGCGGCGCGGCGAAACACCTCTCCCGATGTTGCGAGGAGGAAGGTATCCTGCGCCTTTTCGTCAAAGACGCACGGAGCGATACCCTCCGCTTCATAAGTGGAGGAGGAGTTGCCGCCTGTAAGCGCAGGGAGCTTTACTCCCGCTAATTCCTCCATTAGACGCGCACACTCATTGGAACAAAAATTTCCCGTGCCGCGCTTTATCAGCGCGTCTACATGAGCCTTGCAGTATTCGCACAGACCGCCCTCCTCCTGCGCTTGCGAGAGAGCGAGGATGGGCTTTCCGTCTCTGTGACCGATAAGGAGGTTCGATATATTCTCCGCGAGAAATAGCTCGAGGTCGTTGGGAGTGAAGGGGACAAACAGCGATTTCTCCATAAGAATTTCCTCTGTCGGGATGAAGTTTACGCTCATGAGCTTATTTTTCAGAAACGCCTTTAGTTTCCTGTCGTAGCCGGGGAGGAAGTAGTATCGTTCGTCCTCGCCCTCCCACAGAATAAGCTCGCCTTGTTCGCACATCCTGCAAAGCAGGTCATGCACTCTGAGGGTTTTCTGATGCTCCCCTTTGGCTTTCTTCTTCTTGCTGTATGTAGCCCATCTCCGCACAGTCGCCGAGGAGACAACTCCTCTGAGAGACGTCGCTTGGTAGATTCTTCGGTAGTACACCTTGCCGTAGTTTTTCGAGAAAACTACAGTGAGAACGCTTGCGAACGAGCAAGCAAAGGATATACTCACCAAAGCAACGGAGTAGACTGAAATAACGGGATGATTTTGAAGAATCCCCACAGATACGAGGATAATCAGGAAAAACACATACGCCGTTATAATCTTTTTCGAGTAAATGTCGGTCATTTGGCAGTGCAGAGCCGCCTTGCTTTTCGATAGTTTTACAAACGATACAAATGTGTACGCGGAAACGGCGAACATGGCGGTAATATGATTTATTGCCGGCTCGCCGTAGAAGAAGAGTGACACCGCGTATATCAGCGTTATCACAGCCATTGCGGGCAGTACTGCTCTGAGCTTGACTACTGTATGGGCAATGATGTATGAGATGACAAAGTAGATAAAACACCGCAAAATTACTGCAAAAATTGATAAAAACACATTCATAAATAAAGCTGACACGTTAAATTCACTCCTTATACATATATATAGCAGTAGTATCAATATACGTTCACCCTGAGTCCCTTGGGATAATGGTTTTTCAGCCTGCCGTTTGAACATTTGCCGAAACCCATGGTAAGTCCGCCGCAACACACCGCGCAGTAGCCCGAAAATTCGGCGGGAGCTGAAATTTCCTCACCGAGGAGGAATTTTCTTATCTCCTCACCGTTCGGCTCTAAATCGACCGACAGCGTGAAATCGCCCTTCCCGAAGGCGGTAAAAAGCGAGTGAGCGGGAATAATTCGGTTTTTCCTCACCTCTCCGATGAGTACTCCTGCGCGTATGCTCCCCTTGGCGACGTCAAACTCCTCATTGGGAATGAGGTAGAGCTTGCCGCCGAACTCCCTTATTGCGCCGACAGGTTTATGTTTAAAGCAGGAGCTGAAAAACTCCCTCACCATGCCGTCGGAGCAATCGGCAGTCTCATTTTTTCGGGCTGTTCCGCTCTTTTTATTATGTAGGGAAATCGGCGCGGAAGCCCCGCCGACTTTCTTCATTTTCGCGACAAAATGCCCTTCCCCGCCGTCCATGGGGTAGATTCGCCTCGTCTGCGTTAGGTCGAATTTATCGCTTATGTTCATGCCGCTCCTCCCGAACGGCGAATCAATCGGTTGGAGGACGAAATCGGGGTGGCTTTCGAGAAAGCTGAGAATTACCTCCTCATTCTCCTCCCTCGAAAAGGTGCAGGTGGAGTAGACCAGTATTCCTCCTTCCCGAACGCATTTCGCGCAGTCGCTTAGTATAGCCTTCTGCCTGTTCGCGCAAGAGAGGACGTGTTCATACGACCACTCGGCGACGGCGACGCCGTCGCGGCGCATCATTCCTTCTCCTGAGCAGGGAGCGTCGGCGAGTACGCGGTCGAAGCACCCCGCGAACCTCTCGGCGAGAGCGGAGGGAGACAGGGATGAAACCACGGAGTTTCTCACTCCCATCCTCTCGAGGTTGGAGAGCAGCGGCGGGATTCGTGTGCGAACGTACTCGTTGCTCCACAGCATACCTTCTCCCGCGAGCTTTGCCGCTATGTGGGTGGACTTTCCTCCCGGGGAGGCACACATATTGAGTATGCGTTCGCCCTTACGGGGGTCGAGGGCGGTCACTGCGGACATGGCGGACGGCTCTTGCGAGTAGAACGCACCCGCGTGGTAGAGCGGCATAGCTCCGAATTTTTCATCGGATAAAACGAGAAAGCCCTCATCTGAAAATGGGGTAGTTTGCAGTGTAAGCCCCAGCTTGTCCGCGTTTTCGAGGGGAAATTTCAGTGTGTTAATCCGTATTCCCCTGTAGTGGGGAGCGGAGCAGGTACTCACGAACTCCGCGTAGTCGTCCTCCCCGAGCAGCTGTTTCATTCTGCCGAGAAATAAATCCGGCAGAGCGATTTTTTTCTCCTGCAAATGCCGACCTCCATTCTTATTTATCTGATTAGAATCTCATAGAACTGTAATATTCAGATTGCGTTAACCGTAAGTATAAGCAGGTCGTAATGTAACGCACACAGATTTACTACGAAAGTTCCCTGTGTGCGTTGCATTCACAATCGGCATGAGTAGGAGATATCTCTCCTCCGGCATCGTTGAACCGTGTACGGCGACAAACGACCGTTTGTCCGTTGCTGTAATGTATGTTTTGTATCATCCTATAGCAGAGAGCCTATTTAAACTGAGAATGTCAATATTATACTACAAAAGTGTCCAAGTTTCAATACTATTGACACACCCACGGCTGACGCATGAAAAACAATCCGTAAAAAACAAATAAGTTGTCATAAACGAGAATTTATTGTATTATGGTCAAGAGGTGATTTTGTCATGATACAAAAATATATAGAAAACATCACAGATCCGAGGCAAAGCCGGAAAGTCAGACACAGTCTGTACGAAGTTATCATTATGACAATCTGCGCAGT
>JAISGQ010000002.1 GCA_031262985.1 Oscillospiraceae bacterium | reverse complement strand
GAAAGCCAGCATCTTGCTTCAAGGACACTCGGAACATCACCGACATAAGGTTCAAGGATTGTTGACAGAAAATTAGAAATGAAGTGAATCCACATCGGAACAATCAAATTACGACAGTAACTGTAGCAAACTGCGATTATTACCGCAAGGCAGAGGTTTCCGACAATAAAAGTACCAATATAAAGCAGCATCTGAATAATCGGTAAACCGGTGGATATCCAAAGAGGAGTATGCCAAAATGACCATATAAGACCAACCATAAGCGCAGACCTAATAACTTTTCCGCCTGTCTTGTCCTCAAAATAACGCTGCAAATAACCGCGCCAACCAGCCTCTTCACCCGTTGCACCCTGTATAATTGCAAAGAATACAGCTGATGCAAGCGATTGCACTGTCAAGTTTCTCAGATCATTGACAGAGAGCTGACTGTTTCTATTAAGCATAACGACATAAGTACCGCCAATCGATATTATGAAAGACAGTGCTATAATTATCAGCAGTCCAAACTTCAAACGAGGTGCAAACGCATCTTTTATCCATTTTCTGCGTGTAGTCCCCGGCACAAGCTTTTTGAACATTACCATAAGGATTATCGTAGGTACCCAAGAAGCTACTGCACTTCCCCAGTTCATAACAGTGCTATTTTGGTTGCTGAGGAGGAAGGCTACGCCAACCAAAAGTATGCCAAGCCAGAATACCAGATAAGTGGTAACTACGTAACGCTTTGTGTAATTTTTTGGTTTGCTCTGCTTATTTAGTTCTGTTGTTTGCTCCTTCATTTAGAAATCTCCTAATTAATATTCTAAATCAGCATTAGACAGAGCCGCCAATTCACTATCTGCGACCCGTCACCGTGTCATTTGGCGGGGGATAACTGTCAACTGTCACCCGTGCTTGCCTACTTCCGGATAACCCTCACTCGCAGTACTCCCTCAACCGCGCCGATAACATCCACAACAGAGTCGCCGATGTCTCCCGCGCAGTCCATGACGGTGTAGGCGTAGTCCTTCTTCGACTTGCTGAGCATATTGTCGATATTGATACCTGCCGCCGACACAGCGGAGGAAAGCTGATTGAGTACATTCGGGATATTCCTGTGTATCACACATATGCGGTCAACATATATGCTCCCCGCGTCAACGTCGGGGAGGTTGACGGAGTTCTTGATTGAGCCTGTCTCAAGGAAAAGCTTAACCTCATCCGCCGCCATAACCGCGCAGTTGTCCTCCGATTCGGGAGTAGACGCGCCGAGGTGCGGGATAGCGATAATGCCCTCTACATCGAGAACGTCGTCTGTGGGGAAGTCCACAACATAGGCGGAAACCTTGCCTGCCGCAAGCGCGTCCTTGATGGCGGAGGAGTCGACAAGCGCGGCTCTTGAGAAGTTGAGTATTCTCACTCCGTCCTTCATCTGCGCGATAGTTTCGCTGTTGACCATGTTCTTAGTCTCCGCGTTGAGCGGCACATGGATTGTGATGTAGTCACACTCGTCGAAAATCTCCTTTGTCGATTTCGCGTGGTTGATACTGCGCGAGAGTGACCATGCAGCGTCGAGCGACATGAAGGGATCGTAGCCGTAGACCTCCATGCCGAGGGACTTCGCAGTGTTCGCGACCATTATACCGATAGCACCAAGCCCGATAACTCCGAGCTTCTTGCCTTTAATCTCAGGGCCTGCGAACTGGCTCTTGCCCTTTTCGACAAGCTTATCGACCTCGTCGCCCTTGCCCTTGAGTGTCTTTGCCCACTCGATAGCGGGAACGACCTTGCGCGAGCTGAGGAGAAGTCCGGCGAGGACAAGCTCCTTAACCGCGTTCGCGTTAGCACCCGGAGTGTTGAAAACCACTATGCCCTGCTCCGCGCACTTGTCTACGGGGATGTTGTTTACTCCCGCGCCTGCTCTCGCGATGGCGAGGAGGCTTGCGGGCATCTCTGTGTCGTGCATGGAGGCGGAGCGGACGATAACCGCGTCGGGAGCGTCCTGCGTCTCCGCGCAGTTGTAGTTGCTGCCCAGACGGTCAAGTCCGACAGCGGCGATTTTATTTAATGTGAGGATATTGTACATTGTAATTCCTCTCCTTAATTTATTATTTGTATTTCCCGAAAAACAGGTTGCAGATTACGAATTAGCCGCCTCGAACGCTGTCATGAACTCGACCAGCTTGCTCACTCCCTCTGCGGGCATGGCGTTGTAGATGGAAGCTCTCATGCCGCCTACAGAGCGGTGTCCCTTGAGGTTGATGAAGCCCGCGGCTGTCGCCTCCTTGACAAACTTAGCGTCAAGCTCGTCATTTCCTGTGACAAACGGAACATTCATCAGCGAGCGGTCGCAGCCCTCGACAGTCGCGCTGAACATCTTCGAGGAGTCGAGGAAGTTGTAGAGTACAGCCGCTTTGTCCTCGTTGATTTTCTTCATAGCCGAAAGTCCGCCCTGCTCCTTGACCCACTCAAGCACAAGCTTCGCAATGTAGATGGCGTAGCAGGGAGGAGTGTTGTACATAGAGCCGTTGTCGGCGTGAATCTTGTAGTCGAACATGGTGGGAGTAATGTCTCTCGCCTTGCCGAGAAGATCCTCTCTGACGATAACTACGGTAAGACCGGCGCATGACATATTCTTCTGTGCGCCCGCGTAGAGCATACCGAACTTAGATACGTCCACAGGCTCGGAGAGTACGCAGGAGGAGATGTCCGCTACGAGAGGTACATCGCCTGTCTCGGGGAGTGTGCTGAACTTCGTGCCGTAGATGGTGTTGTTCATGCAGATGTGGAAGTAGTCGGCGTCGGGAGTGAATGTCGCGCTGTCAAGCTTCGGGATGTAGGAGAATGTCTTGTCCTTAGAGGACGCGACTGCCTTCGCCTCGCCGTAACGAGCCGCCTCCTGATACGCCTTGTTTGCCCACTGACCTGTGATGACGAAATCCGCCTTGCCTGAGCCGTTCATTAAGTTGAGCGGAATCATTGCAAACTGCGAGGACGCGCCGCCCTGAAGGAAGAGAACCTTGTAGTTCTCGGGGATGTTCATGACCTCCCGCAAAAGAGCCTCCGCGCCGCCAATTATCGACTCGTACACCTTAGAGCGGTGGCTCATCTCCATAACCGACTGACCGCTGCCCTCGTAGTCGAGCATTTCTGCCGCCGCCTTCTCGAGAACTGCCTCGGGGAGACATGACGGACCTGCTGAAAAATTGTAAACTCTTGCCATTGTTAAAACCTCCGTAAAATTAGTCGGGCTTTTCTTTTGGTAAACTCATCGCCCGCAAATACATTAATATTAATTATATTGAGTAGATGTCTTTAAGTCAACGGTTTTTTGAGGGGAAATTGTTAAAAATTTAGCAATTTCCCAAAAATACACTAAATTAACCAATTATAGCAGGAAAAACGGCATTTATTCGGCATACTAAATTAACTATAGTATAAATGTGTATATCAGTATCGGCAGTAACGCAAAAAGAAAAGCCCGCACAAATTGATTTTCCGTCAATATTGTGCGGGTTTTTCAAAATTACATCAAATTTTCGGGGAGGAGTTTGGGTTGCGAGGAAGAATTACCACTCGTAGTCGTGGTCTTTCTTGTCGATAAGACGGAAGTACGAATATCGTATATTGCCGTCGTCATCGAGTAAGTTATCTCCAATATACTCATTAAGAGTTAAATAAGTAACAGTAACATTACAATTTAATTTCTCCTCCAAACGCTTTTCCTCCGCTTTAAACGGCGCGGCATATTCTACATACTTTTTATACACATAGTGACGATTCAGGTCGTCATAGCCGAGTTTGTACTTATCGCAGATGTCCTTAGCCCTCTGCAAATCAAACGACCAGAAGTACCACTCATAGCTTGTGAGAGAAACATGATTCATCGACTTGTACACGCCGTCTTCCTTGTCCTCGTACAGCGAATACTTTCCGCCCCACGAATTTTCGCTGTATGCTCGTCCGTCTCCCATAAACTTGTACTTAGCGAGCAGTCCTTCTGCGGCAAGGCGGACGTCCTCCTCGGAAGATTCGAGCATCAGCCGCTCCACCGACGGCGCGGCGGCGTAGGACAGCTTCTCTAAGTAGGAGAAGTCTATGCTTGTACCCATCTCAATGTGGCGGCTTGCAAGATTGCGTGCGGCTATGGCGTCTACATTCATGACGCTCACTGCCGTAATCGTAACCATCGCAATTGCCGAAACGGAGAAGAAGAGGTTGATTTTGCTTACCCAAATTTTCGCTATCATGACGAAAATACAGAGAATCATGAAGGCTATAAACGCCAAGGCGCAGATTCTGTTGGTGGTCAGTCCGCAGTACTGAGTGTACACAACAGTTTTGAGAATAGCCGAAACAATGGCTATGAAAGTACACATTGCCAGCGCAGTCAGAGAAACCTTCAGAGCAACGGGGATTTTGCCGCTCTCACTGCGTTTTGCCGCTGTCTGGAATATTCCTATCAGCAGGACTGTAGCGGCGACAAGCGCGGTAAGCTCAAAGAAACCGCGGCGAGCATACTCACTCCACAACATTCCGTCGGGGAGAGCACTCATTGCCTCCGCCGCCTTGTTTACGTTCTCAGGTCTCAGAAGCACGTCGTTGTTGATGAAAAATCCAAAGAAATACTTAAATTGAACGGCGATAAAGAGGAAATATGTCAGTGTAATCGAAATTACAATGATAGTTCCTATAGTTCCGTCGAGCCACGTTTTTGCGGTATGCTGCTTTTGCACTCTGTCGCCGCCCATTCGGAGGTAGCCTGTGAGAGGGAACACAAAGAGGCAGATAATCAAGCCGAAAAACACATCCCAGAAAATTGTAGCAAGGTTAAAGTCAAGCTTGTCGATAACGTCGTTTACGACATATCTGAAAGCATCGTCCGCGCATGAAAACGCCACGAGCATTATCGCAATTGTCGGAAGGGAGATTAAAACCCCGATAATCACCTTGAGTGCGTTTGCGGAGAGCTTGTTGCCTTCCTCCTTTTTCGACTTGAATACGATGGAAAGGAAACTGCCCATATACTTAAACGGCACACCGAGGAAGGTGTATACGGCGTCCGAAAAGCCGCCTGCCGACAAGGGGCTGTTCTTTGAGCAGTCGGCGAAGAAGGTGGTAAAGAGGGCGAACAAGCCGACCCATCCGGTTAACACCCACCATCTGCCTCCGAGGCTTGCGTTAAAAGCAAGGCTCAAAGTCACCGCGAGCATGGGAATGACTACAATGAGAGATTTAAAATTGAATTTCTTTCCTCTGCGAAGGATAAACGCCCCAAAGAGCAGGAAGAATACGCCGGTGATAATGGGAACTCCCAGCCCCATAGCTCCGAACAGTCTGCCTGTGTCGGAGACGGAGGTTACAAGCCCCTCTGCCAGCACGACTCTCTTCACGAAAACACCGAAAATAAACGCCAATACCAGCATTATTCCCGCAGTCGCGCCCTTCATTGAGCTGCGTATGCGTTCTTTCCGCTCCGTTTGCTCCTTTTGGGCGGCGGCAATATACTGGCTGTTCGCCGTATACACAGCGTACTGCACGGCGGCGTTCTGCGGATTTGGCGAAGGTGCGTCCTGCAACGCGTTTTGCTGTGCGGGTGTCGCGACGGGAAAATAGCTCGCGGCAGGAGACACAATAGGTGCGGGAGGCGTGGTAGGCGCAGGAGGTGCAGACAAATACGGGTTCGGCGCGGACGCTCCTGCCTGCGGGGCTTCGGGGGAGCTTTGCACTTCGGTTCTGTTAGTGGGATTTGGCTGATTATTCATAATGTTCCTCCATTCTCATAGGTGCTGTTCTTATCGGTGTTCCATATATACTGCTACAGGTAGTGCTATAGGTACTGCCGTCGGAGTTGCCCGCCCGCTGCTTGAAAGTGGAGATGCCGCGCTTATCTTCTACTGCCCGAGGCGGCTTGATACTTCGGAAAATAAGCTCTTCTTGGGCTTTTTCTCCTTCTCCGGCTCGACCTCTTTGCCGATATAACGCTTTCCGGCATTCCACGCTTTTTTGAGCGAATCGCTCATTTTGTCTGAGAGGTAGTCCCAGTGCCGGCTGTTTACGGAGTTGAGAATTATCTGCACAATAAGTCCCTTTGTGGACAAATCGCCCTTCTCGTGTGAGTTCGAGAGAAAGAGCAGGAAGTCGTCGGGGGACTGTTCTCCCGTATCGAGCATATTGTTGAATGACTCAACCACAACCTCCTCACAGAATTTTACAGGCAGGAGAGTTTCGTAGTGTTCCTTATGTGCAATCAGTGCCAGCCTGCAATCGGGGAGGTAGGTCGGTATGCGGTTGATGAAGAATTTAGGCGTTACGTTGTCCTCACTGCCGGCGGACTCCTTCTTCGCGGTGCTTGCAACCGCTCTGGCAAGCCGCTCCTTCGCCGATTTTGAGGTGGGAGAGGTCAGCGTTTCGACAAATTCGCCCGCAATCGACTCCGCGTCCTTCTTGCCGTAGCCCGCCTCCTCGCTAAAATAGGAAATCTGAGCAGAAACCGCGCTGTCCTCCCCGTCCTCCACATTGAAACGGGAGAGGAAAAACTTGTTTTCGTCCTTCTTGTATTCGAGTATTACGCCGTCCTCGGCTGTAGTAAAGCAAATGCTCTCCGTATCGCCCTCGCTTTTGGCGGGGTTCGCGGAGTATCCTTTTTCGGCAAGGGAGTTTGCGAGCTTAGTGCGTACAATTTCAAAATATTCGTTCATTTTCTGTAGTTCCTCCAAGGGTTTGTATTTGAGCGTGCCTCCAAAGAGGACAGGCACACCCATGATAGCTCATTTTATCACATCCCGCACTTAATTTCTATAGTATTGAAAAAAATCTTTCCTCCAAATGGGATATTTTACTACTACTCTTTGGATTATAACACGCAGCTTATCGTTTTTCAATAACAAATTGTTAATAAAAGACAAATAATTTAAGAAAAACTCCCCGAACATCGCCCTGCGTTAATACTGCTTCGCGTTTAAAAGCGGAGTAGTATAAAGCAATAAACGATATTCGGGGAGAAAAAGGGAACTGTTCTGTTATGCCGCTATTTCTTTGCGGGCATTTTGCGCTTTCTGTTGGCAGCTTCACGTATCTTCTTCTCAACCACAAGCGAGTAGGCGATACACGCGAATGTGACGAAGGAGAACAAAGCCACGGTATACGCTATGGCGTTTTGCACCGTGTTGTCGGTGTCGCCTGTTTTCGGGCTGTTCGGAATAACGGGGTCAGAGGAGGAATCGCCTGCGCTGATGCTTGCAAGAGAAGCTACAGAGGCTGTACTCGACGGAGCTTCGCTTGACGACGGAGCGGGGATAATCGATGTCTCCTCCTCATAGCTTGCCTCGAGGATGTAAGACGCGCCTATTACCTCGCCCTTTATATCGGTGTTATCGGTTTCTATAATCTTGACATATGCCATGTTGTTAATCCAAACGGTTTCCTCATTTTCGTCCTTGCTGTTTATTCCGTTAAGGTCTGCCGCGCTGAGGTAGGTTGCGGGGAGCTGGAGCATATAGACAAACTCCGCTTTGCCTCCCGCCGGAATGGCTTGGTTGCTGTTGTCGAGCGTAACCTCAAGGTCTCCTGCCGAGTTTATGGCGAACTGACCGTATGTGGTGTTTCCTCCTGCAATAACCGGCGCGAAGGACAAATCTTCGGTGTTTTTCGGAACGGTTCTGCCCTCCTCGTACACCTTGAGTGTAAGAGCCGCTCCGCCGTATTCTGTAATCATTGTCTTGAGAAGCGTGTCGGCAAAGGCGTACTCGGTTATATCTTCTTCGGTGTTATTGGTGAGCGTAACTGTGTAGGTGACAACCCGCGCCTCGTCCTTCGTAGCGTCAACTGTCTTGCCTTCGGCGTTGCTGTTCTTCTCGATTGAAACCAGCTCCTTGGAGTCGGTTTCGGCAAGCACATCGGTAAGCTCCGTATTTCCGTTGCCAGAATTGGCGGTGAAGGAGAATTTAGATGCGCCGTTTTCAGTTAAGTCAAACGTAGGATTGACCTCTGCTTCGAAATCGTAGAAATTATCAATATGTTCAGCCGTGACGTAGTATGAGAGATCGAAAACGAGGTCGTTGTCCTCCCAAATCATGTACGGTACTCTTTCCTCGAGCTCTTGCAGGGTCGGGTTCTCAAGCGTAGGCGACAGCCCTGAGGTCACACTGAACTCCAGCTTGTCGTCTGTTTTGCCCGCGCCGCTGTTTGTTACATCAGCATCAGTAGTCCATACCGCAGCTTCCTCAGAAGATAATGCCTCGGAAGATGAAGTCTCAGAAGACGATTCCTCGGATGATACCTCAGAAGATGATTCCTCAGAAGACGACTCCTCGGACGATACCTCAGAAGATGATTCCTCGGATGACGATTCCTCGGAAGACACCTCAGATGACGACGCCTCGGAAGAAGATTCCTCAGAAGATGTAGCCACCTCAGAAGAAGATTCCTCGGATGATGTAGTTCCGCCGGGGTTTTCGTCCCTGTTGCTGGCGAAGTTGTAGACAAGTTGATCGTTGCCTACGCCTCCGACTACATACCTAAAGCCGTCGGAGAGCTGTTCGTTCAATGTAAAGCCGTGTATCTCGGCATAAGAGCCGACCTCTCCGGGCTTGACGGAGGAGAAGGTAACCTTTGTCTCCACCTTAAATTTGTAGGGGTCGTTGTTGTTTTCGTCCTCGGTATAGGGGATAATCTTACGATTGATAACGGCCTTAATAGAAGGGTACTCGTCCTCGGCTTCATCAAAATTAATCTCATTGTCCAGCCCCGCACTCGGCAGAGAGACGAATTTTCCGTCCTCATCAAGATAGCCGAAAACCGTGTCAGTGCTGAAGATTGCGTTTGAAACAGTAGTTGTGGTGTCCGCACTTATCCCCTTTGATGTGAAGATATATCCTATACTCCCCACCATAAGAGCCATGCAGAGAAACATAGCTACCCATTTAATCTTAATCCTGTTCATAAAAAATCCGCCCTCCAAATTATGTAGTCACTGATATGCGTAAAACTGTCACGCAAGCGACAAATCGCAAACCGACCGCTTCACTTAAATAAGACACCCCTGCCTATATTACTATAGTCTGATTATAAGTATAACAAACGCATATAAATTTTTCAATACAAATATTAAATTTATTTTAAATTACATAAAAAAAGGAAAATCAATTTACAAAACGCGGGAAATATAGTATATTAATCAGTATACTAAAAGTAAGGGAAGATGAAGCAATGCTGGACATAAATCTCATCAGAAATGAAACAGAAAGAGTAAAAACCGCGCTGTCTAAGAGAAACGGCAACTACGCCGCCGATATTGACGCTATTCTCGAGATAGACAAGAGCAGGCGCGAGTTAATGCAAAAAATCGAGACAATGCGTGCCGAGCAGAATTCCGCAAGCAAGCAGATTCCGCAGATTAAGAAGGCGGGCGGCGACACCTCCGCGCTTATGGAGCAGATGAAGCAGCTCAGCGAAAAGATAAAGGAAGGCAACGCTCAGATTTCCGAGCTGGAGGCAAAGCAGAGGGAAATACTCCTCTCCGTTCCGAATATGCCCGCAGACGACGTTCCCGCAGGGAAGGACGACACCGACAATGTGGAGGTTCGCCGCTGGGGCGAGCCGAAAAAATTCAGCTTCGAGCCGAAGGCGCATTGGGACATAGGCGAGGACCTCGGCATACTCAACTCCGAGGCGGCGGCGAAGGTAGCCGGAGCGCGTTTCCACTTCTATGTTGGCTTGGGCGCGCGGCTTGAGAGAAGCATTGTCAGCTACTTCTTGAATACGCACACCGAAAACGGCTATACAGAGATGTTCCCGCCGTTTATGGTCAACAGGACTTCTATGGAGGGTACGGGGCAGTATCCGAAATTTGTGCAGAGCGAGGGCGCGTTTGTCCTCTCGAACAACGACTTCTATCTCGTGCCGACGGCTGAAGTGCCTGTCACAAACTACCACAGAGACGAGATACTCAAGGCGGAGCAGCTGCCTATTAAGTACTGCGCCTACTCCGCGTGCTTCCGCGCTGAGGCGGGTTCGGCGGGGCGTGACACGCGCGGACTTATCCGCCAGCACCAGTTTAACAAGGTGGAGCTTGTCAAGTTCTGCGAGCCTGAGGAGAGCTGGGACGAGCTTGAGAAGCTGGTTCTCGATGCGGAGCGGGTACTGCAGGGACTTGGGCTTCCCTACCGCGTAGTGTGCCTCTCCACGGGAGATTTGGGCTTCTGCTCGGCTAAGACATACGACATCGAGGTTTGGATGCCCTCCTACAACAGGTATGTGGAGATTTCGAGCTGCTCGAACTTTGTTGACTACCAGTCGCGCAGGGCGCAGATTCGCTACAAGAAGGACGTTAAGGATAAGGCGCGGCTTGTGCATACTCTCAACGGCTCGGGTGTCGCCGCAGGACGGACTACAGCCGCTATTTTGGAGAACTACCAGAATGAGGACGGCTCGGTCACTATTCCCGAGGCACTCCTTGCATACATGGGTACGGACGCGATAAAGTAGGATAATATGGTATGGGTAAACCTCCTCAGAATAAGCTGAGGAGGTTTACATGGGTGAAGATATGGTTCAATAATTTTAAGCAATAGGGTGAGGGATTATAAATATCGAGATTTTTAAGGGGACGCTTTTGGGGGACGCTTTTGAGTGGACATTTTGAAGGTACGCTTTGGGGGTCGTTTTGGGGTGGACGTTTTTGATGGTCGCTTTGGGAGGACGTTTTTGAGGGTACGCTTTGAGGTGTGTTTTGGGGTACATTTTTGAGAGAACCCTATAGGTCGCACGGCGACCTATACAGGAAACCCCCGACGAGGGTTTCCTACGGGAAAATGTCCTTAGGGACATTTTCGCCTACCTTCCTGCGTTTTTCTGACGATAAAGGATTTCGCCATCTGCGGATGGCGAGTTAGGACGCCGTCCTAACAACCTGCAAGCCTTTGCAAAGGCTTGACCCAAACTCTAACTCCTTGGCAACAAATCTTAGTTGAGTGCGTTGCCTCTTTGGCAACAGATTTTAGTTTGTGTCCAATAATTTTAAGCAATAGGGTGATTGTATGTGTAAAAATAAAACCGGCTCGGAGCGTTACGAGCTTATCGGATTGCAGGGCTTCTGGGATTTTCATGTAGACACCAGATTCGTTGACCGCAACAGAATCTTCCGCCCCGACGCCCTCATGGGCTTCAACCAAGAGGCGGGAGAACACGCACTGACCGCCGCAAACCTCCGGTACGAGCGGCTCTACTCCCTCGGAGTTGTGTTTATGCTCACCAATGTGGAGCTTCGATTCCTACGCCCCGTTAAGTTAGGGGAACATATAAATGTACACACATGGCACAGGGAGAGCAGAGGTGCGTTGTTCTACCGCGACACCGCCTACCGCGACGACAGCGGGGAGCTTGCCGCCACAGTAATTATCGCCTGCTGTGCGGTCAATCCCGAAACCTACAAGATACTCCGCTCCACCGCACTCGACGCGCTGGGAGTTACTCACGCCGTGGGAGTAGAGCCGCTGGGCGGAAAGCACGAGAAAATCAACCTGCCGCCCGACGCGCCGAAGCTCGGGGAGTACCTCGTTCGGTGGGGAGATATTGACCTCAACGACCATGTCAACAACGCGCGGTATCTCGAGATACTCAGCGACTTCGCTATAGGAGGGGAGGCGGACGCCTACATAAGCCGCCTCCACCTGCAATACCGAAAGGAGTGCAGACACGGAGAATTACTCTCAGTATTCGGAGCAGAAACCGAACGGGGAAGCACCGTGTACGTCCTGCGCGGTGAGGAGGGCGAGGAACGGGTACGCGCCGAGATATGGAAAATGCCTGTGTGAGCCGAAAGCTATGACAATTTATCATTTATAATTTATCATTCATCATTTTTCATTTGAGCTAAAGTATCCCTTCTATCTCCCTGCAAGACAGGGAAGTATAAATGATGAATGATGAATAAAGGCGCGGAGGCGCAGTCTTGTCTCCTACCGCTATTGGCTGTGGGAGGGGGGCAGCCCGTAGTATTCACCAAAGTAAATGTTCTCCGCCGATTTTATATATCGTATAACAGTAAGTATAGGCAAATGCTTGAGGTGAATATATAATTGTTTTTGCCTTTGGCAAAAACCGTCTTTAATTACGCATTAAAAACCCTGCCGTAGCGGCAGAAACTGTCACCTGTCACTTGTCACTTGTCAACTGCGGCGGCGCAAGCCGCCGCTAAAATTTACCCATTTTTATACTTGACAACTATTACGGTTACTGATATAATAATATTACAGTAACCGTAATATTATTATTTTAGGGGATTTTGCATTGAGAGACAACATAAAAGGAGGCGCGCTGACGGAAGTGACCTTCTTCATCCTGCTGGCGGTGTTCGAGCCAAGGCACGGTTACGCCATAATGCAGTTCATAGAGGAGAAAACGAACGGGCGGCTTTCTTTAGGCGCGGGTACGCTTTACGGCGCGTTGCAGTCGCTGCACGAAAAGGGCTGGATTGTCCCCCGCGCCGCGGAGGACGGCAGAAAGAAGGAGTATCAAATCACCCCCGCCGGCAGGGAAATTGCACGCTCGGAGCTTGCGCGTCTGCGGGAACTGACGCAAATAGCGTCCGAAATGATAGGAGATGAACAGAATGGGTAAAAAGCATATGCGTTTCTTCGGAGGTCTCATAACGGCGCAGGAAAAGTGGCTCAACAAAATGTCGTCCGAGGGCTGGCGATTGACCCGCACAGCGAAGCTCATCTATGAGTTTGAGCCGTGCAGTCCCGGTCAGTATCAATATTGCATCGACTTCATCGGGCATAAGTCGCAAAAGGGAGGCAAAGACTACCGCGCCTTTCTTGAGGAGATGGGCTACAAGGTGTTTTACAAAAACATCAACCTCAACTGGTCGGTCGGCAAGGTAGTCTGGCGGCCGTGGGCTGAGGGCGGCGGTCGCGTTGCGACAAATCCAGGCGCGTACAATAAAGAACTGCTCATTGTCGAGAAGGAAAATGACGGCAAGCCGTTCGAGCTGCACACGTCGTATGAGGACAAAATCCGGTATGTCAAAGCGGTGCGAAACCCGTGGCTGTTCCTGTTTTTGCTGTTCGCAGTACTGGCTACTGTGAATAGAGTAGTTGTTTTAGGCGCAATCGGAGTTTTGGCACTTATCCCTGCCTGCATATATCAGGCGCAGATTAAAAAGCTAAAACGCGAGGCAAATATACGAGAGTGATATAACACCTCCTGTTCCGAATCCCGAACAGGAGGTGGTTGCTTTGTCCTACTTATTCACCGTAAACACAGCAGTCTTGGTATTGTGCGTGCCGCTTTGGATTTTGCCGCCGTTCTTCGCTATGCTGTAGAGACTGTGGTTGACACTCAGCCGCTTGTGAGTAGCCGAGCCGGTCACTGCCTTTGCGGAAATCTCAAATTCAACCGTTATCTTAATCTCCGACACAGCCTTGTCTCCGCTGAGCAGGCAGTAGTGGAGCAGTCCCATATCCTCGTCCGAATCGACGAGGATTGCCTTATCGCCGGGCGTAATATTGCTCACGGTGAGCAGCTCTGTGTTGTAGTCCACAGTGCCGCAAGCCGCATTAAACTTATCCGCGAGGGAGACGGTAGCCGTTACCGTAATTTTCCCTCCTGCTTTTGCCGATTTGGGAGCTGAAATCTCCGTTTTCACGTTCTTTAGCAGAGTGCCGGAGAACGCGGCGTCATCTCCGTTAGCCTTGTTGTAGAGGTAGAGCAAATCGGCGGCGTCGATAAGTCCGTTCTCGTTGAAATCGGCGGTGTCGTAGCTGTCTCCCTGCAGGAATTTGCCGTCGCACAGAACGCTGTCAACTGCGTTGTCAATGTCCTTGTCGTTTACTTTTCCGTCTTTGTTCGTGTCGCCCGTAGGAGCAGCACTGTAGCTTTTATTCAGCTCACCGTTCGCGAAGCGGGCTAACGCCTCCGCCTCGCGCTTGGCAAGCTGTGCAATCTTCTTGTCCGTGTTGACGAGAGGCAGGTCCAAGTCGTTCATGTATCCGTGTTCCAGCAAAAGGGAAATCATCCCCATCTGAGTACCCATGCGAATCACCGCGTAGTAGTCGTCAGGCTCGCCCTTCTTGCTGACATCCCCCGCCTGCGATATACGGAACATCACTCCGCGCTTGCGGCTTCCGTTTTCGCCCAGAGAACGCATAAGCTCGTTGCCGAGATTGTATGACGGCTCGCGCAGTCCGGTTGCCGTCGAGGCAGTGACATAGCACTCCGCACCGCTGTTCGCGCTGAAATTCGCGTTGTTGTGCATACAGAGGAAAATATCCGCCTTTACGTTGCCGGCGTAGGTCATCCTGTCGTTGATGGACAGCTTCTCATTGTCCGCGAGGTCGCCCCTCGTGATGTACACCTTGAAGCGGCTGTTCTTTTTAAGCTCCTTCTCGAGAGCCTTCGCCATCTTGAGGTTGAGCTCGCGTTCGGAGTACTTGCCGTCCACGCTCCTCGCGCCGTAGTCCGAGCCTCCGTGACCGGGGTCAAGGACGATTATCAGCTGTTCGCTCTTGTCCTTGAGCTTATCGAGTACAGAGGATTTGTGGCTGTGGGAGAAGGCAGTTGTAGTAGCGGTCTTTTTAGTCGTGGTTGATTTTTTGGTCTCCGCGGTGGTTGCGTCTCCCTTAGTCTCATGGGAGGACGCGCCCCCCTCTGCTTCGTGAGAGGCGGTTTCGGCGGAGGAGACAGAGACACTATCCTCGCCGGAGGAGGAACTCCCCTCATTGCCCGAATGGACAGAATCAATTCCGAGAGCGGACATGAATGCCGCATTGACGCCGGGATTGTATACTACAATCAGCACGAGGACGCAAAGTGCCGTGCAGAGCAGCAGTATCATAATATGTCTTGTCCTTTTGATGTTGCTCACCTCTTTACAGATTAGGATGTTGTCTTCTACTGTAATTCTACCATTTGTTGAGGTGAGTTTCAACCGAATAAACTGTAAAAGGCGAAAAAACATGGGAACAACGCAGAAACTCCGAGTAAAATCGCTACAACAAGAAACATCAGCCGACTTTGCAGAAGCTCGGAGGATGTTTCTTGTTTTCCTCCCTTCTTTTCACATACTCCTGTGAAAACATTGACAACGGAGTGGAAAAAAGCTACAATATTTACAATAATTTAAATATTGCTGACGCGGAGTCACATCTCCCATTAGTCGCAATAATCACAGTAACCACAAAAGCGAGGATTTTACCGAAATGAACGAAGGATTTAGAAAATACCGTCCGTACCCGCCTGTTTCGGGTATGGAGAACAGAAAATGGCCTGACAGGCAGATTACAAAAGCTCCCGTCTGGTGCAGCGTAGACCTGCGCGACGGCAATCAGGCACTGGTCAACCCTATGTCGCTGGCTCAGAAGGTCATGTTCTTCACCGAGCTGTGCAACATGGGCTTTAAGGAGATTGAGGTGGGCTTCCCCTCCTCAAACGACACGGAGTACGAAACCCTGCGCACTCTAATTGACAACGACCTCATCCCCGACGACGTGTGGATTCAGGTGCTTGTGCAGTGCCGCGAGCATTTAATCAGAAAGACCTTCGAGGCGGTCAAGGGCGCGAAAAACGTAATTATCCACTTCTACGGCGCGACGAGCGAGCTTATGCGAAATGTCGTATTCCGCGCCGAGAAGGAGCAGATTGTCGAGATTGCGGCGCAGGGAGCGGCACTCTCTAAAACGCTTGCCGCCGAGCTTCCCTCCGACATGAACATCCGCTATGAGTACAGCCCCGAGCATTTTTCCGGCACTGAGCCTGATTTTGCCGTGGAGATATGCGCGGCGGTCATGGAGGCGTTAGGCGCGACAAAGGAAAACCCCGTCATACTCAACCTCCCCTCCTCGGTTCAGCTTTCCACCTCAAACATATACGCCGACTTGGTGGAGTACTTCTGCGACCACCTCCCCAACCGCGAGGCGGCGATTATCAGCGTACATCCCCACAACGACCGCGGCAGCGGAATCTCCGACGCGGAGTTCGCACTCATGGCGGGAGCAGAACGCGTGGAGGGTACAATCTTCGGAAACGGCGAACGCACGGGGAATGTGGATATTTTAGTACTCGCCCTGAATATGTACACTCAGGGAGTTGACCCCATGCTCGACGTATCGAACGTCAACCACCTCAAGCAGGTGTACGAGCAGGTGACGGGGATGAAGGTGCATGAGCGTCACCCCTACGCGGGAGAGCTTGTGTTCACCGCCTTCTCCGGCTCACATCAGGACGCTATCAAGAAGGGCTTCGACTACATGGAGGAGCATAACAGCGAGTACTGGTATGTCCCCTACCTCCCCATATCGCCCGCAGATGTAGGGCGGCAGTACGAGCCGATTATCCGCATTAACTCCCAGTCGGGAAAGGGCGGCGCGGCGTTTATTATGCAGACGGTGTTCGGCTACAACCTGCCTAAGAAGATGCACCCTGAGTTCGGTGCTGTAGTCAAGGCGGCGGCGGACGGGAAAGGCGCGGAGCTTGCCGCCGACGAGATTATGGAGATATTCAAAAAGGAGTACCTCGAGCGCAGTGTGCCGTATTCGCTCAAATCGCACAAAATCAACGACCTCGGCGAGGGCGGCGAGTATGTCACCAATTTCAGCGGTGTTATCTCCCACGGAGATAAGGATATTCCCCTTGAGGGCAACGGGAACGGACCTATCGACGCATTCTTTGACGCTCTCGGGAAGGCGGGAATCGACGGCTTTAGGTTTATCAACTACTACGAACACGCTATCGGGAGCGGCTCGAACGCGAAGGCTGTCTCCTACATCGAGCTTCGCACGAAAGGACACCACACCGTATTCGGCGTAGGTACGCACAACAACACCAGCGTCGCCTCCATACTGGGCGTGCTGTGTGCTGTCAACCGCGCGGTTATTGTGGGGTAGGGACAGTTGACAGTTGACAGTTGACAGTTGACAGTTTGACAGTTTGACAAGTGACAGTTGTCCGCCTCGACGGCGGGGATTTTCAATGCTTTTAAACGCGGATCAGTATTAATTAAGCATTACGCATTATGAATTAAGCATTAAAAAAACCCGCCAAATGACACTTTGTGTCATTTTCAGGCGGCGTTCCTCTAACTGTCAACTGTCACTTGTCAACTGTCAACTGTGCTTGTCACTTCTCAACTGAATCAGATTGGAGATAAATTATGCGACAAAAGTTCTTCACTAAAAAGAGAGTGACCTCCCTTTGCCTGCTCGCCGTTACGCTTGCGGCGGGGGTCGTCTTGGGGCTGTTGCAGGTCATGCCGCAAGCCGCGTTCACTCCCTCAGATGAGGAGTACCCCGCGTATGAGCGTATGCTCGGCAATGTGCGGGACTTCTCCTCTGCTCCTCACCCGATGGGGACAGAGGAGAACATAGCGGTGCGTGACATGATTTTAGAGGAGATAACCGAGATGGGATTAACTCCTGCGGTAAGCTCGTACACGCTCTCCTATGAGGACATCATGCGCCTCCAGCTCTCAGTCTACAAGCAGACCGAGGAGCAGTGGTGGAGCGAAAACGGCGCGTGGGTGGAGGACTACTACAACATTCACAGCGCAGACGAGTGGTGGCAATACCTCTATCAATATGAAGGCGGAGCTGTCGCCCTTTCGAATATTCTCGTGAAGCTCGACTCCCCCTCCTCTGACAGTTCGGTCATGTTTGTTTCGCATTACGACAGCGTCGCGGACGGATACGGCGCGGGAGACGACATGGTCGCCGTATGCGCCATGCTCGAGGGACTTCGCTCTCAGGCGAATAACGCGAACCTCTCAAACGACCTCTACTTCCTCTTTACAGACGGCGAGGAGGACGTCATGCTCGGCGCGCAGTGCTTCGCAAAGGACAACCCCGAATTTATCTCGGAGCTTGATATGATAGTCAACTTAGACGCGAGAGGAAACAGCGGCGGGCTTCTGCTCTACGAAACCTCCCCCAAGGCGGGCAGCTTCGTAGACTTCGCCGTGCGGTCGGACGCGCCTGTCATCCCCTTCTCACTCGCCTTTGCCATATACGAGCAGATGGACAACTGGACTGATTTTACAGTCTTCCTGCAAAACGGCGGCAAAGGTATAAACTTAGCCGTAATCGGCGGCTATGAGTACTACCACACCCATGAGGATACTTTTGAAAACTTAAATAAAGACACCGCCTGCGACTACCTCAAGGCGGTGCTGGCTCTCTCCTCCCGCGCGGCGGAGGAGAGCCTGCTGCCGCTGAGCAATTCGGACGCCGCCGTGAGCTTCCCCTTCCTGCCCGTAGGCGCGGTAGTTATCTCCTACCCCGCGGCGGTGGTAATCTCCGCGCTGGGAGTTGCACTCTTCGCGCTGTGGCTCGAGCTTTGTGTGTGGCGGAAAAAGGTTAGCATACCTGCGGCGGCGGTGCTGGGAGTAGTGTCGCTGCTCACCATCGCCTCGGCGATATTCTTCATGGCGGAAAACTACCTTTTCAGCATTCCGCTCGTGATGTTTTCCCTCAGCTTTTTGCTCAAAAAAATAAAGCCGGCGTATGTCGCCGCGCTTATGGTGTCGGGAGTTGTGTCCCTCCTGCTGTGGACTCCTGTGGTGTACCTCCTGTGGGAGGCTATGGTTGTGCCTATGCTGGGGTGAGGAGTGGTTGTTTGGGGGTTAATTTATTACTACGACAATTAAACCTTGCCTTTTTTTGGTCGGTATTTTTTTGCCTGCCGTCATTTCACAATTCGCCTAAAGAGGGAGTGAAGCGGAGCAGTATTACTCCGCTTCACTCCCTTTGCGTAGATTAGAGACGATTAGCTCAGCTTGTATTGCATCTTTCCCACAGAATCGAGCGGCACGCCTTCGGAGAAAAATGTGGTAATCGTATACTCCCCTGGCAGGAGGAACAGAAGCTGCTTTTCCTTTATCTTGTCCCCCTTATAGCTCCTTACGATATTGCCGTTTTCATCCGTAACCTGTATGTTGACCTCCGCAGTTGCGTCTGCTTCAAGGGAGAGGACGTACAAATCGGGCATTCTTACTCCTATACTTAAAACCCACGGAGAGGTAGGTGTTTGGATATCTAAATTCGGGTTTTGCGCGTCTATCACATCCTCAAAGGGAGTATTCGACCACTCGGAGTAGGAAATGGCGGCGTGGTACTCATTGTCTGAGTTCACCCATATTTTCGTGGAGGAAAACATCAGAGACAGCGACAAAAATATGAACACAACAATCATGAAGGACATACCTCTGCGCTTTTTGATTGCCTCACTGCCGTCGGAAGCCGCTGAGAGTATTTTCTTCCCCGCCGAGGAAAACACAATCAAAAATACAGCAAAGGATGAGAGCATAAGCGCAGTTCCTATGCCCGGAGCAATTATCATCCTCACAAGCATAACCAAGATTAACAGCACCATAGTATTACGCATGATTTTCATGATGGTCAGCCAACGGGTTTTCATCTCCATATCGGAAGCCGAATCGGTGTAGATGACATACTCCGTCTCAGGCAGAGACGGGTCGTACAGCTTCCTGAAGTAGTGCCAGCCATTAAACGTGGAGCTGATGTACTCCCAGCCCTGCTCCGCGAATGTGGCGCGGTAGAGGATTTTGTCCTCGATATTCGGGTTAAAATCAAGGGCGTAGCGGTAGACTACGCTGTCGTCGCGGCGGAATTTCTGGGAGAACGCTCCTCCCTCTGTCAGCTGCCAGCCGTTCTCCGACTGCGCGTTGAGGTCGGCAATCTCCTTGTCGAAGCTCCACGCGGCGTATGTGTGGCGTGTTCGCTTTGTGTTTTTCACTGTGCTTTTCACTGTGCTTTCTCCTCCTTATTGATGATGTTCTGCGCGGTCTCTGCCAAATGACAAAGCCGACGCGCCTCGCTCAGAAGAGCCTCCCGCCCTTCCTGTGCCAGCCTGTACTGCCGTTTGCGCGGGAGTGCCACTCCCACTTCGGCACACTCCTCAATCCAGCCTCTACTCAGCATATTGCTTATCGCGCCGTACATTGTGCCTGAGCCTATGGTCACGCTGCCGTCCGACAGCTCCAACGCACGCTGCATTATGCCGTAGCCGTGGTTAGCCCCCTCCTCAAGGCAGAGAAGGATGTAGAAGTAGCTCTCTGTCATGGGTTCGTTTTTGTTTTTTGTGTTTTTCATGTTTACCTCCTTTGTAGTGCGATTGTAGTGCGGGAAGCGAGTGTCGCCTCATGATATGCCGCAGCTCGTTACGTCGCCCCGCGATATATCGCCTATCGTTATGTCGTTACTCGATATATCGTAGCTCTATAGTAGCACACACTATGTCGTCTGTCAACATATTTTTAGAAAAAATTTACGAAATGGGAAAAACGCCCTCCGACCAAAGTCGGAGGGCGTTCGTTTATGTGGAGATAACTAAGGCGTATCCTTAAAACTTCTCTCTCTTGACATACTTAGTGTGGAGTATCTCATGCGCCTTGTGGCTGTTCGGCTCTCCGAAAAATTCATCGTAGATGAATTTTATAGCCGGACTTTCATGCGACTTGCGAAGTGCCTTGCCCTCGTCCTCGCGGTAGAGAGCGGAGGCGCGAAGTCCCTTCAAGTTGACAGTGTTGCGAACCTCGGCGGGCTGAATAGGCTGACCGCCTCCGTTTATGCAACCGCCCGGACAGCACATAATCTCAATGAAGTGATATGTCGCCTCACCCGACTTGATGCTATCGAGGAGTTTTGAGACGTTGTTAAGACCGGAGCATACCGCAATCTTGACGTCGATGCCGCCTAATGTGTAGGACGCTTCCTTAATGCCCTCCATGCCGCGAACATCGCTGTATACGAGATTTTCCATGCTCTTGCCCTCGAGAACGTCAGCGGCAGTACGCAGAGCAGCTTCCATAACTCCGCCTGTAGCACCAAAGATAACGCTCGCGCCTGTGGACTCGCCGAGAATGGGGTCGAAGTCCTCATCGGGAAGGGATGTGAACTTAATGCCCGCACGCTCAATCATACGCGCGACCTCGCGTGTAGTCAGGGCGTAATCGACATCGGGAACACCTGCGGCGTCCTCGTCGTCTCTTCCGCACTCGAATTTCTTAGCGGTACACGGCATT
The DNA here is from genome assembly GCA_031262985.1 of Oscillospiraceae bacterium. Taxonomy (GTDB): domain Bacteria; phylum Bacillota; class Clostridia; order Oscillospirales; family Acutalibacteraceae; genus JAISGQ01. The sequence goes on along the minus strand of JAISGQ010000002.1, from coordinate 71,138 downwards.
ACCGACACGCAGACTATGTCCTTCGGGTCGATGTTGTTCTTCTGGGCATACCATGTCTTTATGACAGCTCCCTGCATCTGCTGTGGGCTTTTGCAGGTGGAGAGATTGGGGATAAACTCAGGGTAGTAATGCTCCGCGAACTTGACCCATCCCGGCGAGCAGGATGTAATCATCGGCAGAACGCCGCCTGTCTTTACTCTTGTGAGGAACTCGGTAGCCTCCTCCATAATGGTGAGGTCCGCGCCGAAGTCGGTGTCGAACACCTTGTCGAAGCCGAGCCTTCTGAGAGCAGCCGCCATCTTGCCTGTTACGAGCGAACCGGGTTCCATGCCGAAGCACTCGCCCAATGTAGCTCTGATAGAAGGAGCGGTATGCACCACAACGTGCTTGGAGGGGTCGTTAAGAGCGGCGAACACAGCGTCTGTGTCGTCCTTTTCTGTCAATGCGCCTGTAGGACAGGCTACGATGCACTGACCGCACGATACGCACGATACCGAGCCAAGCTCCTCATTGAAGGCACAGCCTATCTCAGTATCGAAGCCTCTGTTGTTCGCGCCGATAACCGCGACATACTGGTTCTTGCACGCGCCTACACAGCGGCGGCAGAGTATGCACTTGCTGTTGTCACGAACAAGGTGAGCTGCGGAGTAGTCAATCTCCGAGGGAGGAATCGCACCCTCGAACTTGTTCTCGTCGCTTATTCCGTACTCCTTGCACAGCTTCTGAAGCTCGCAGTTTCTGCTTCTTATACATGAGAGGCAGTGCTTGTTGTGCGTGGAGAGTATAAGCTCAAGAGTGTGCTTACGGCTGTCTAATACTCTCGCGGAGTTTGTAGTAACCTCCATGCCCTCGCTTACGGGGTACACGCAAGACGCTACAAGCGATCTCGCTCCCTTGACCTCAACGACACAGATTCGGCAAGCGCCGATTTCATTTATCTCCTTGAGGTAGCAAAGGGTGGGGATTTCATTTCCCGCCGCTCTCGCCGCATCAAGAATTGTCGAGCCTTCCGGTACGGACACTGCTATACCGTTTACTTTAAGATTAATCATTTTTTCCATTGCCGGCACTCTCCCTTCCTACATTTTTATGATAGCATCAAATTTGCACGTCTCTACACACGCGCCGCACTTGATGCACTTGGATTTGTCGATAACGTGAGTTTCCTTGACCTTGCCGGTGATAGCTCCCACAGGACACTTTCTCGCGCAGGCGGTACAGCCCTTGCACTTGTCGGGGAGGATATAGTAGTTGAGAAGTCCCTTGCACACTCCCGCCGGACACTTCTTATCCTTGACATGAGCGATATACTCGTCGCGGAAGAAGCGCAGTGTGGAGAGTACGGGGTTGGGTGCTGTCTGACCGAGACCGCACAGGGAGTTATCCTTGATGTAGTAGCAAAGCTCCTCCATCTTGTCTATGTCCTCCATTGTGCCGTTGCCCGATGTGACCTTCTCAAGAAGCTCGTAGAGACGCTTTGTGCCTATACGGCAGGGCGTACACTTTCCGCACGACTCGTCAACTGTGAACTCGAGGAAGAACTTGGCTATATCAACCATGCAGTTGTCCTCGTCCATGATGATAAGTCCGCCTGAGCCTATCATAGTGCCGATTGCGATAAGGCTGTCGTAATCGAGAGACACGTCAAGGTGCTGTGCAGGGATACAGCCGCCCGAAGGTCCGCCTGTCTGCGCCGCCTTGAACTTCTTGCCGTTCGGGATTCCGCCGCCGATCTCCTCGACTACTTCGCGTAACGTAGTTCCCATAGGGATTTCAACAAGTCCTGTGTTGTTGATTTTTCCGCCGAGAGCGAATACCTTCGTACCCTTTGCGTTTGGAGTACCCATGCTCGCGAACCACTCAGCTCCGTTTAAGATAATCTGAGGGATGTTCGCGTAGGTCTCAACATTGTTGAGGACTGTCGGCTTTCCGAAAAGTCCCTTTACTGCGGGGAACGGAGGACGGGGGCGGGGTTCGCCTCTCTTGCCCTCTATGGAGGTCATGAGCGAGGTTTCCTCTCCGCACACGAACGCGCCCGCGCCGAGACGAATCTCGAGGTCGAAGCTGAAATCAGTTCCGAATATATTGTTACCCAAAAGTCCGTTTTCACGCGCCTGACCGATAGCTATCTGAAGTCTTTTTATAGCGATGGGATACTCCGCGCGAACGTAGATGAAGCCCTGATTCGCGCCTATTGTGTAGCCCGCGATTGCCATAGCCTCGATAACCGCGTGGGGGTCGCCTTCCAAAACGGAGCGGTCCATGAACGCGCCGGGGTCGCCCTCGTCGGCGTTGCAGCAGACATATTTCTGATCCGCAGTCTGAGCAGCGGCGAATGACCACTTAGTTCCCGTGGGGAATCCTCCGCCGCCTCTGCCGCGAAGTCCTGAATCGGATATGCACTTGATTACGTCGGCGGGAGCCATCTCCGTGAGTACCTTTCCAAGTGCCGCGTAACCGTCCATAGCTATGTATTCCTCGATAATCTCAGGGTTGATAAGTCCGCAGTTGCGAAGCGCGATTCTCTTCTGCTTTGCGTAGAAGGCAGTCTTGTTGAGCGACTGCACAACGTCCTCCTGAACAGTCTCGGAGTAAAGCAGACGCTTGACGATTCTGCCCTTGAGCAAATGCTCCTCGACTATCTCGGGAATGTCCTCAACCTTAACCATTGAGTAGAAGCTTCCCTCAGGGTAGACAACCATGATCGGACCTAAGGCGCAGAGACCGAAGCAGCCTGTAGTAACTACATTGACCTCCTTCTCAAGCCCCTTCTTTTTCAGCTCCTCATTCATTGCGGCGATAAGCTCTCCGCTCTTCGAGGAGGAGCAGCCTGTGCCGCCGCAGATTAGTACGTTTGAACGAAACATATATGACTTCCTCCTTATTTAATAGCTGTGCCGATTGTATATTCGGAGACAACGTTTCCGTTGACTATGTGGTCGTTGACTATGCGAATTGCCTTCTCCGCGTCGACATTGATGTATGTGACCTTATCCTGTCCGGGTACTAATACCTCAACAACAGGCTCGTTCTGGCAAAGTCCGATACAGCCTGTCTGTGTGACTGTTACGTTTGTGAGATTGCGCTTTCCCGTCTCCTCGACAAGTGCGTTGAGGACAGGACGTGCGCCCGCCGCGATTCCGCAGGTCGCCATACCTACCATAACTCTGATTGCGTCGGGATTTTCCTCGCGAAGATTAATCTCCTTGCGTGCCTTATCTCTTATAGCCTGAAGTTCTGCAAGTGTTTTCATTATTTTCAGCACCTTCCATGTTTAATAGTAGTATTTTCTTCAGTAGTATTTTCTTCTATTTGCTGTTCTTTAATTCGTTGGTATTTTCTGTAAGAAATTCATCAATCCACGCCATGACGTCGGGATTATCCAAAGGAACGTCGGAGAGCATAGTCCTAAGCTCGCGTGTGTCGAGAGTGAACGACTGCCCGCCTGTCTCATATGTGTAGATAAAGTCGATGTGCGGATTCATCCTTATCAGAACGCTGATAGTGGAGTTTATGTCGCCCAGAGGCGGCATATCTATGCTGGAGGTCACAAAATCAGCGGCTAAGTGTGTTCCCGAGCCTAAGACAGAGGAGATTTCAAAGCTCCCGCCTGTCTGCTCCGCCGCCATTTTGAACAGCGGAACGCCCAGCCCGACACTGCGCGTGGTTCTCGTGGTGAAGAAGGGGTCAACGACGTTTTGCACCTGCTCCTCGGTCATTCCCTTGCCCGTGTCCGTAACCTCGATGCGGAGTTTCTGCTCCGCCGTGTTTTCGTAAACGGCGACAGTCGTCAGGAGGGATAACGCCGTGATGGAGTTCTGCACTATGTCGAGTACATTAAGAGAAAGCTCCCGCATAACGGTTAGTTGTATTTTGCGAGGATTCCGTCTACGTCGGCAACTGTGAGGCGTCCGTATACATCGTCGTTGACGGTGAGTACGGGTGCAAGTCCGCACGCGCCTATGCAGCGGCAGGCGGTGAGGGAGAACTTGCCGTCGGCGGTGCACTCCTCGCTCTCAATTCCGAGCTTGCTGATAAACTCGTTGAGTATGTCGCCCGAGCCTTTTACATAGCAGGCTGTGCCGAGACATACGGAGATGTGGTACTTGCCCTTCGGCGAGAGCGCGAACTGCGAGTAGAAGGTGGCTACGCCGTATACCTCCTCCATAGATACGTTAAGCTTTTCGGAGATAATCTTCTGAACCTCGAAGGGAAGGTAGCCGTAGATGTCCTGTGCCGCCTGAAGAACAGGCATGACCGCGCCTCTGACATCCTTGTTTGCCTCAATGGCAGCCAGCAGCTTTGCCTCCTGCTCCTTCGTGCCGTTGAAAGGCAGCTTGCTGATGTTTTTTCGCATTATTTTTCCTCCTTGTGATTAGTACTTATCAGGGAATTTAAGAGTATTGGGTAATACCGCGCAAATGGCGGCGAGTATATTGATTAGAGGATTTTTTGTCAGAACACATAAAAAGCGCAGGCAATACTTTGTGTATTAACGAGCATTTTTATGTGTTCTGGCGGAAAATAATCAATCAAGATACTCTGTCGAGCTTTGTGCGGTGTTACCCTTATTCAAACATAGGTATTATAGCAGATTAATTTGAGAAAAGCTATAGTTATTGTGATTTTTTTGACGAATACCAATTAATTTTATATTTTACTGCATTTTTCAGGTAATATGACAACAGAAGGTGACGCATAGGTGACAAGTTCGTGACCGATTCGTAACAGCTTCTTAATATTTACCTTGACAAACCTGCATATCCTGAATTAAAATGATAAGGAGTATAAGGGCAGTACCGCGCAAATATCGGCGCGTATAGTGTGAACTTTATATTTTGTTCCGATTTTACGCCGTTTTTTGCACCTGCTGCTTTGTATATGCTTAATTTACGGACAAGGCGCAATTCGTCAGCGTGGTTGTCCGGCAGGATTAACGCACCTGCAAGTTATTATTTTTTTGCAAATTTATATAAAGGGCGACGCCGCGTCATTTATGCGGCATTACCCTAAGGGCTTACGAAATACTGCTAAGTATTTAAACGCGGAGCAGTATAAAGCCCAATCTTAAAAAGGGGGTTATCAATTATCAGTTGGCTAAGTTTTTTTATAGGATTTCTCATCGGTGCTGTTTTGTCCGGCGCGGCTGGCTTCTATCTCGGAATACAACGCCGCAAAGCAACGGCGGAGGCTCTAATCGGCTCCGCTGAGGACGAGGCAAAGAGGATAGTAAACGAGGCATACAAAACTGCCGAGGCAAAGAAGAAGGAAGCAATCCTCGAGGGCAAGGATGAGATACATAAACTCCGCACGGAGGGCGACCGCGAGCTTCGCGAGAGGCGCAACGAGGTTCAGCGTCAGGAGCGGAGAATATCGCAGAAGGAAGAGGCTCTCGACAAGAAGATTGAAGCTATGGAGAAGAAAGAGGAGCAGATAGCCGAACGCGCGCGTCTTGCTGAGGAGAAGGTCAAGGAGGCGGACAACCTCAAGAAGATACAGACCGACCACCTCGAGCGTATCTCAGGATACACAGTCGAGCAGGCGAAGGAACACCTCCTCGGGATTCTCGACAACGAGCTTGTCCACGAAAAGGCGGCAAAGCTTCTCGACTACGAGCAGCAGCTCAAGGAATCGGCTGAGATGAAGGCGCGGGACGTCATCTCGCAGGCGATTCAGAGATGCGCGGCGGACCACGTTTCCGAGGCTACGGTTTCAGTAGTTTCATTGCCGAATGACGAAATGAAGGGCAGAATTATAGGACGCGAGGGCAGAAATATCAAGGCGTTCGAGACGCTTACGGGCGTAAACCTCATTATTGAGGACACACCCGAGGTTATCACTCTCTCAGCATACGACCCCGTAAGGCGCGAGATTGCGAAAAACGCGCTGGAGCGGCTTGTGGCTGACGGAAGAATACATCCGACACACATCGAGGAAGTAATCGAAAAAGCCCGCCGCGAGGTCGAGGCGACAATCAAGTCAGAGGGCGAAAAGGCAGTACTCAAGGCGGGAGTTATCGGACTCCACCCTGAGCTTGTGAAGGTAATCGGGCGGTTGCGTTACCGCACCAGTTACGGGCAGAATGTTCTCCTCCACTCGCTGGAGGTATCCTATCTCGCAGGTATGATGGCGTCGGAGCTTGGCTTAGACCCTACTCCCGCGAAGAGAGCCGGACTGCTCCACGATATAGGCAAGGGGCTTGACCACGAGTTCGAGGGAACTCACGTTTCACTGGGAGTGGATATCTGTAAGAAGTACAGAGAGCAGGATTATATTATCCACGCCATACAGGCTCACCACAACGATGTAGAGCCTAACGGAGTGCTTGATATTCTGATTCAGGCGGCGGATGCCATCTCGGCGGCACGTCCCGGGGCGCGGCGCGAGGACTTGGAAAAATACATCAGACGTCTCCAGAAGCTCGAGGAGATTGCCACCTCCTTTAGCGGAGTGGATCGCTGTTTTGCGATTCAGGCAGGCAGAGAGGTTCGCGTAATGGTTAAGCCTGAGGTCGTAACCGACGAGGCAATGCCGCTTGTCGCGAGGGAAATCTGCAAGAGGATAGAGGAAGAACTGGACTATCCTGGGCAAATCAAGGTCAATATCATAAGGGAAAACCGCGTGTACGACTACGCGAAATAGTTTGCGCAAGAAGGAGAGATGCGAGAACTCACCAATCTCTGTCACTCCGTTTTGCGGGCGAAAACCAATCAAATTGCGAAAATTTACCCGTTGCAGGATACACTCCTGCAACGGGTTTGTTGTGACGGTTTACAAGTGACAGCCCTACAGTCAGGGGTTCGGGGTTCTGCTCCGACATACAATCACGGCGTAGAGTAACTACTACGTGAACTCCGGATGCGCATTAAGAAACATTTCATTTGCCTCACGAAGCTTTCGCCGATATTCTCGATAAGCTGGACTGATAATCTCCATATTGGCGAGAAAAACTTCTTCGTAGCCGTTTTGTCTCTGGAACTCTATAAGGAGTTCTTTTAGGCGGCAAGCCGGTGACGCGGCGTATTCCGCAGAGTTAAGGAATTTACGATATGACTCTATCATTTTGCCTGAGTCCCTAATCCATTTTTCCGGATTGTCCATTGCGGTGTTCAGTGCCTCTGTAGCTTTAGAAGTGTCAATCGGAATCTCCAATAGAGGCAGTAGTTCGTCGGGGATGGTCATTTCAGGCAGATCATCAAGCCAGCGAACGATGTTTTGATAGGCTTTCTTTTGCTCGTCGGTTTCGATTTTGCCGCCGAGGAACTGACCAAAATGCCACGACATAAATGCACCCAAACTGCCGGGGAATGCACACTCTAAACCCTCACCAATTGTGTCATAAGCGGCAAAAGCGGAACGAATCGCTTCGGATGATGTTTCGAGCGAAAGCCCGGAAGCAAGTTCTTCAAGCCATTTGCTTTGCAACTCCGCTTTGGCTATTTTCGCGTCCAGCTTGCGCCTGCAATCAGCAAATGTCTTGTTGGAATCAGAACTCATAAGAATGACCTTAATATCCGAGACACTCACGTCAAGCGTACGGAGCGCGGAAATTTGCTCCAGCACGGACAATTCCGCATCGCCGTAAATTCGATAGCCGTTTTCTTCATGCTTGGGGCGGATGAGTCCGCAGGCTTCATAATATTCGATGGCTTTTTTTGTGAGACCTGTTTTGGCACAGGCTTCTTTGATGAACATGATCATCACCTCCGACACTATTGTAAGCCAACCTCCAAGGGGATTGTCAAGAGATTTATTCGAGAATTTCTATCGTTTACTCCCGGTTTACAATTTTCCTATTGAAATTGTGTTTTATTTATGATATAATGACCAACGGTTTAGAGAGAGTAAGGCTTACAGATGGTATCTCAGAACCTATACCTATATTTATTATCCTGCATACCGATATGCGAATATCGGACCCTGTGTGACGGAAAACCGTGAACCATGTCAGGCGGGGAACCGAGCAGCATTAAGCGGCTATTTTTCGGGTGCGTAGTCAGTCCGATATTCGTGTATCAATGTGCAGGAGTTTTAAGTGCGAAGCAGTATCAAATGGGCTGAGAGTGAATCTCGGCTCATATTGCTATTGTGACTAAATTATGAGATTATAGCTAAGGGAGGAAAGCAGGATGTATCAGGTTCTATACAGAAAATGGAGATCGCGCACATTTCTCGATGTGTACGGTCAGCCGCAGGTAACGTCACTGCTCATGAACTCCATTATATCCGACAGGATTTCCCACGCCTATCTGTTCACAGGCTCAAGGGGAACGGGGAAAACCTCATGTGCCAAGATTCTGGCAAAGGCGGTCAACTGCCTTCACCCCGTTAAGGGCAACCCCTGCAACGAGTGCGAAATTTGCCGCGGTATAGACAGCGAGAGCATAATCGACGTTGTGGAGATGGACGCCGCCTCCAACAACGGAGTGGACGACATACGTATGCTCCGCGACAAGGTCAACTTCAAGCCGCAGGTGTGCAAATATCTCGTATATATAATAGATGAGGTGCATATGCTCTCTCCCAGCGCGTTCAACGCCCTTCTCAAAACGCTGGAGGAGCCGCCCTCCTATGTCATATTCATACTCGCCACAACCGAGTCGCACAAAATCCCCGCCACCGTCCTCTCGCGCTGTCAGCGGCTCAATTTCAGGAGAATCGCGCCGGAGGACATAGCCAAACGCCTGCAATTTATCACAGAGGCGGAGGGCGGGAGCATAACCGACGCGGCGGCAATGCTCATAGCCAAGCTCTCCGACGGAGGAATGAGAGATGCGGTGTCACTTCTTGACCAATGTTTGGGCAGAGGAGAGGACGTTACGGAGGAGCTTGTATCGGCAGTCGCGGGGCTTTCGGGTGCTGAGCATATATTGACACTTTCAGAGTATATAAGGAAAGGCAGTACCGCCGAAATAATGGAGCAGATAGCCGCTCTCTACTCGCAGTCGAAGGATATGCTCCGATTGTGTGACGAGTTGATAGCCCATTTCAGGAGCATTATGATAATCAAGACGGTCAAAAAGCCGGAGCTTCTCCTCACCGCACCGACAGCGGAGCTGGAACGTCTGCGTGAGGAGGCGGAGAGCTACTCGCTCTCTGAGAGCCTTCTGCTCATTGACCTGCTATCCTCCGCGCTTGAGAAGATGGGTCGCGGCTCTAACCGCAGGGTGGAGATGGAGATGTGCCTCGTTTCTGCCGCCTCGAAGCTTTCGAAGGAGCAGGACAGCGGCGGCGCGGACAACTCCTCCGAACTTCTGGAGGCACTCGGCAGGCGCGTGTCGGAGCTGGAGAAGAAACTGCGCGACGGAGTGCGAACAGCTCCTCCTGCCGCTCAGAATAAGGCGGCGGGAGCGGCGGTAACTCCTCCTATAGCGAAAAGCACGGCGGAGGAGCTGAGTGACCGCGCCGTACCGTTCGCTCAGTGGAGCGAGATATTGCTCGCACTCGAAAAGGCGAATAACCCCATGCTTGTGGCGGCACTCAGCGGCTCGGCGGGGTATGTGAGCGACGAGTATATACTGATTGACTGTAACCAATTCAGTGTGGATTTACTCAGACAGCCGGCAGTAAAGAGTGCGCTCAGGGATGTTATCTCCTCGGTGTGCGGCAGGGTGTACAAATTCGGACCGTACAGACCGTCCTCCTCGGCGGCGGCGGGGGAGGAGAATCTCTCCGAGGTGCTGAAAAAGCGCGTGATACAGTCGGGATTGACGGACACGGACACGGACACTAACACATAACTACAATCTGTTGCCAAAGAGTTAAAGTTTAGGTCAAGCCTTTCTCAAAGGCTTGCGGGTTCTTAGGGTAGCACCCTAAGTCGCTCTCCGCAGAGAGCGAAACTCTTTTATCGTCAGAAAAACGCAGGAGGGGGTAGGAAAAAATGTCCCTAAGGACATTTTTCCGCAGGGGAACCCTCGTCGGGGGTTCCCCTGTATAGGTCGCCGAGCGACCTATAGGGCATCCCCGTTAGGAAAACTTACCTCCCACTCATTTTGCGTAGGTTACTGAGAGCAGAGTTAGGAAAACTCACCTCCCGTAGTTTCCCCTCCCGCAGTTAATTCGTACACTATCAACAATCACCAAGTCATAAATTAAAATATAAACCACATAACAATGAAAGGATGTTTTTCAAATGAAATCAAGATTACCGCAGGGTTACGGAGGCGGCGCGCCTAACAACATGAACTCCCTCGCCCGTCAGGCACAGAAGATGCAGGAGGAAATGGAGCGTATCACCGCGGAGCTCGATGAGAAGGAGTACACGGCGAGTGCAGGCGGCAACGCAGTTTCAGTAGTAATCAACGGCGCGCTCGAAATAAAGAGCATAGATATGCAGCCCGAGGTAGTAGACCTCGAGGAGCGTGAAATGCTCGGCGACCTCATTGTCGCGGCTCTCAACGAGGCGTTCAGACAGGCGAACGAGGAGAAGCAGGAGAAGTTAGGTCCTCTCACAAACGGACTGACAATCCCTGGCTTATTCTAAAGCATGGCATACAGCATAGTGCCTCTCTCGAGGCTTATAGAACAGTTTGAGTCGCTCCCGGGTATCGGACACAAGACGGCGCAGAGGCTTGCACTCCACATTCTCCATCTGCCGAGGGAGTCGGCGAACGCATTCGCAAACGCGATAACCGAAGCGCATGAGAAAATCAAATACTGCTCCGTGTGCTGCAACCTCACCGACCGCGAGGTGTGTTCGGTGTGTGCAGACGCCACCCGCGACAGGAGCATAATATGCGTAGTGGAAGACCCCCGCGACGTGTTCGCACTCGAACGCACACGCGAGTTTAACGCCGCGTATCATGTACTCCACGGCTGCCTTTCTCCCATGGACGGAGTAGGACCGGAGCATCTGAAAATCAGGGAGCTTGTGGAGCGGATGAAGTCGGGCGAGGTCAAGGAAGTAATCATGGCTACAAACCCCACGGCGGAGGGGGAGACGACCGCTATGTACATAAGCCGTCTTCTAAAGCCGCTGGGAGTTTCCGTAACGCGGCTTGCCTACGGAATCCCCGTCGGCGGCGACCTCGAATACGCCGACGAAATCACGCTCAAACGGGCGATAGAGGGACGCAGTGAGATGTAGTTGCTCCGCAGTATAAATCATATAATCATATGCGGCACGGAGGTTTTTCATGGGAAAATCAAGAAATCTCTTAGACAGGTTTTTGACATCAATCAAAAAAAAGGGGTTCAGAAAGACGGCTAAACGCTCCATCACTCACCCCGAAACCATAGGCTTCGCGCTGTACTCCCTCATTACGGGCTTCGGCACGATTGTGGGCACTCTCATGTACTACGCGCTTATTCCCATAATGCACGCCAATTTCGCCTACCTCATAAGCCAGTACTTCTCGGTCTTCCTCATATTCATACTCAACTGGATTGAGGGCAGTTCCAGAAAGGAGAAGGCACGCCTGCTCCCCAGCCTTCTTAAATTCACGGGAATACAGAGCGTGACGCTGGCGATAGGTTCGGTTGTTATCTATATTATAGTCCACGTGGCGGGCATCGACGAACGCATAGCGATATGGATTGTCTACCCCGTCACATTCGTGCTGAATTTCGCACTCAGCCGCCTTTTTGTGTTCAACAAAAAGCAAGGCAGGAAGAAGAAGAGGAGCAGTAATCAGGGCGGCGGCAACGACGAGGGAGGCGAATAAAAATGGCGGACAAGAAAAAGCAGGACAGAACGATAGCCCAAAACCGAAAGGCGTACCACGACTACTACGTGGAGGAGACGATAGAGGCGGGAATCGAGCTTTGCGGCACAGAGGTGAAATCTCTCAGGCAGGGCAGGGCAAACCTCAAGGAGGCGTGGTGCTCCGTGCAGAACGGCGAAATGCTCCTCAAGGGTATGCACATATCGCCCTACGAGCAGGGCAACATATTCAACAAAGACCCCCTTCGCGAACGCCGGCTGCTCCTTCACAAAAAGGAGATAGCACGCCTCAACGCCTACGTCAAGCAGGACGGAATGGCACTCGTGCCGCTTTCACTCTACTTCAAGGGCTCACTCGTGAAGGTGCAGTTAGGGCTTTGCAAGGGCAAGAAGAATTACGACAAGCGCGAGGCGACGGCGGCGCGTGACTCCAAGCGCGAAATCGAACGCGCCATCAAAAGCAGGAATCAATGAGAATCTGTATCTTGTGTTCGGGCTTTCGGCATACAACAAGCTTTTAGTCAAGTTGCACAATTGCGCCGCTGAAATTAAGGTGAAAATGCAGAACTTGATTTGAAAATCCAAATGGTTATTGAAATTACAGACGGGACAGGCTATAATGTACACAGACTTTTAAAACGCAGTTAAAAAAATGTTCTTATGATGTTATAATTCAGTTCAAGAAGGAAATACTGAGTGTGTGTAACTGAGGAACGCGGCATAGGTAAAGAGTGTGGATTTAGTCGATTCTCACAATTAGCCGCAAAAAAGTTGAAAATTTTTTAAAAAACAGTTGATTTTGCGGTAATAGTATGTTAATATTTAACCGAAGCGGGGGAGTGCTCCGCGAACTGCGTCTTAAACATAAGACGCCCCAAATTAGGGTAAGACATCTGAGTTGACCGGAGGAGTGCTGTAAGGAGTGGTGATCCGTATAGCTCTTTGAAGGTGGCAAGGATGTTAGCCAAAATACAGTCATATTTTAGAGGAGGAAAAAAATCACATGAAAAAATTCAGAAGCGTAGTTGCATTGCTCCTGAGCGTTCTCTTCGTTGCTGCGATCTTCGCAGGTTGCGATCCGGCGCCCGTAGAGTCCACAGAGTCCACAGAGGACACAACTCCTAAGAAGGTTAGAGTTTACGGCTGGAACGACGAGTTCCCCGGTCTCGTACAGAAGTACGTAACACTTCCCGAGGGTTATGAGTGGGAATTCGTTATCAACGCTGACGCAGACGGTCTCTATCAGAAGGTTCTTGATCAGGATCTCGCAGCAGGCACACAGATCGACCTCTTAGTTGCTGACGTTGGATATGCTCAGAAGTACATCAACAACGCTCAGATCGCTACAATGGAAGAAATCGGCGTTGACGTAGCTGCTCTCAGCGCTAACGCTAACCCCTACACAATCGACATTTCCAAGAAGTGGGACGGCGGCGCAGTTGCTGCTGGCACATGGCAGGCAACACCTGGTCAGTTCGTTTACAGAACAGACCTCGCAGAGCAGTATCTCGGCGTAAAGACATCTGAAGAGATGCAGGCTAAGGTTGCTGACTGGGATAAGTTCATGGCTACAGGTAAGGAGCTTTATGCTGCTTCTAACGGTGCTATGACTCTTGTTCCTTCACTCGGCGACGTATGGCAGGTTGTTCAGATCGAGCGTTCAACACCTTGGGTTCAGAACAATGAGCTTAAGATTGACGAGAAGGTCAACTGGTGGTTCAATTTCGCTAAGGAAGCATTAGCTTCTAATGTTGTTGGTCAGAAGGATCCTTGGGGCGACGCTTGGACCGGCTCTATGGGCGACGGTTCTGTCCTCGGTTACTTCGGTTGCCCGTGGTTCATCCGCTTCACACTTATGCCTCCTGCAGAAGCAGGCGGAACATCAGGTAAGTGGAATGCTATCGATGGTCCTCAGGCTTACTACTGGGGCGGCACATACATCATGTCCGCTAAGACAGCTAAGTACCCTGAGATCGCTAAGCTCGTTATCGAGCAGATGTGCATCGACACAGCTAACATGAAGAAGCTTGCTCTTGCTGAGATGGAGTACGTCAACAACACAGTAGCAATCGCTGAGATCATGGCTGAAGGCAACAACGCTAACGCGTTCCTCGGCGGTCAGGATTACTACAAGATTTTCCTTGAGGCTGGTAAGAAGATCGACATTTCTGCTCTGTCTGCTTACGACACACTCATCAACGACGCATTCAACAAGGCAGTTTCTGCTTACGCTAAGGGCGAGTTAGAGCTTGCAGCTGCTCAGGAGCAGTTCAAGGCTGACATCACAAAGGGCTTCCCTGAGATTACAGTTGTATTCTAAATTAAAACTTTAATTTAGACATTGGCTTAAATTTCTAAAAATTGGTCATGATTGACTGGCGCAATAGCGGGGTGAGGACTCCTCGCCTCGCTGTTGTTGTTTTTACAGGTAGGTAAGCATACGCTTGTCAGCCTACTGCCCCGCGTAACCTTTATGTATGGTATGCTTGCAAGCGTATGTTTACGTGTTGCTTTTACAAAAACAGGGTCGAAATTTTGGGTTCGGCTGCTGATATTTTTTTGTTAAGGAGTGTGTGAAGAAATGGCCGGTGCTGGTTCGAACAAAACCATTAAACGCGGTCGCGGTAAAGTTAACTATTCACGTTATGGTTACTTCTTTATTTTGCCGTTTTTCCTCGTTTATTTTACATTTACATTTTATCCTTTGATGACGACAATCTACTACTCGATGACCGACTATACAAGGACTTTGACACAGGTTGCCACAAACGAGCCTACTGAGATTAATTTTGTCGGTACCTTCAATTTTAAGGCTCTGTTTCAGGGTTCAACTTGGTATCAGGAGGCTACGGGATTTAATTTCAAAGATAATGTACAAAGCGATCCCAATTTAACAAATACCGAAAAAACAGCTTTTTACCGCAACATGAACTTAGGTAAGGAGACCTTTGAGGCGTTTGGAAACACAATGATTATGTGGTTGCTCAACTTCATTCCGCAGATATTGCTTTCATTGCTTCTTGCGGCATGGTTTACGGACACCAGAGCAAAAGTCAGAGGGCAGGGCTTCTACAAGTTCATGCTCTATCTGCCGAACATCATCACAGCGGCGAGTATCTCGATGCTCTTCCTCTCGATATTCGGTTATCCGCAGGGACCTATCAACATTGCTTTGCACAAGAGCTTTGCGGCTAACGCGCAGGCTGAACTCGCAACGCTTGTTCCCGGCACTGAGGAATACCAGCAGCTCTTAATGCAAATAAACAACGAGACTTCAGGAACTGTCATTTTCTTTGATAAGACTTGGTGGGCAAGAGGTATCATTTCCTTCATCAACTTTTGGATGTGGTACGGAAACACAATGATCGTTCTTATAGCAGGTATATTGGGTATCAGCCCATCGCTCTATGAGGCAGCACAGATTGACGGCGCGAACGCATCTCAGACGTTCAGAAGAATTACACTTCCTCTGCTTCGTCCGATTCTCCTCTATACATTGGTCACATCGCTCATCGGCGGTATGCAGATGTATGATATCCCGAAGATTATAGCTGGTAGCGCATCCTCGTTACTCCTCGCAAGACCTAAGATTGTAACGGTTGTTGTTCTCATCTCCGACCTGCTTGGCGCTTCGAAGAACTACGCTATCGCTTCCGCAATTTCAGTTATGCTCTTCGTGTTCACGGCTATGTTCAGCTTAATCCTCTTCTATATCATGCGTGACAAGGATGCGGCTAAGCTGAAAAAAGAAGAGAAAGCATACAAAAAAGCTTTAGGAAAGGGGATGTAATCAATGGGCAGAAAAACTGTTGACGGATATGCAAACTACACAGCCGGAATTTTAGCCAAGAAAACTTTAATTCACATTGTTTGCATTTTCCTTGCAATTTTAAGTATCGCACCTTTCTACCTCATGGTAGTGAACGCAACAAGTTCATCTCTTCAGATTAGAATGGGACTGAATTATTTCTTCGGCTCAAGCTTGGCTGCAAACTACAAGGTTCTCATGGATCAATCCTTCTTTAATTTCTATGATGGCTTCATCAGCTCTTTTATCATAGCTGCAAGCGCAACTTTCCTTTCGTGCTATTTCTCAACTCTGGCGGCTTATTCTATCATAGTTTATGATTATAAGCTCAGAAAAGCAGCGTATGCTTTCATCCTCGGCGTTATGATGATTCCCTCGATGGTTTCATCTGCCGGTTTCGTTGACATGGTTTACAAGTGGAATATGTACGATACGTACTGGCCTCTCATCATTCCTGCCATAGCTGCTCCTGCTGTAGTGTTCTTCATGAAGCAGTACATGGAAGGCGCGCTTCCGCTCGAAATCGTTGAGGCGTCGCGTATCGACGGCTGCAGTGAGTTCGGTACATTCAACAGAATTGCTCTTCCTATCATGAAGCCCGCTATTGCTACACAGGCAATATTCGGTTTCATCACCAACTGGAATCAGCTGTTCATGCCGTCTATGATTCTCTCCTCAATGGAGAAGAAAACCATGCCTATGTTGGTTGAGATTCTCAAATCGAACCGATATAAGACAGAGTACGGTACAGTTTACCTCGGTCTTACCATCACAATCATCCCTATGTTTGTTGTGTATATCTTCCTTTCGAGATATATCATAGCGGGTGTTGCTTTGGGTTCACTTAAGGAGTAAGGTTTTCTTACAGAATTTTATAAGACTTACAGGACAATCGGCGGCAGGAATCCACTACGGTGGCTTCCTGCCGCTGTTTTGTTTTTAACTGTGAGCGGTATTATAAAAAATTCTCAATTGGTCACACAATTTTCAAAATATTGTGCTATAATATTTGTCAAAACAAAGAGAAGAGGGAAAATGATGTACATAATAGACGGACACGCACACATATTCCCCGAGAAAATCGCGGCAAAGGCGACGGCGGGGATATCAGAATTTTACGACACCGAGATGGATAATCAGGTGGCTTCGTGCGATAATCTAATTAAGAACGGTCAGCAGGCGGGGATATCAAAATATCTGGTTCACTCTGTTGCCACTACACCCAAGCAGGTGCAGTCTATCAACAATTTTCTGTCGGAGGAGTGTAAAAAGCGTCCTGAATTTATAGGCTTTGCCGCTCTCCATCCCGATTTTGAGGACATTGAGGACGAGGTTGAGCGGTGCATCGAACTTGGGCTTAAGGGAGTTAAGCTCCACCCCGACATACAAAAGTTTCTGCTCGACGAGGACAAGGCTCTGCGGATATACCGCGCCATAGAGGGGAGACTGCCGCTGCTCATACACATGGGCGATTTCCGCTATCAGTACTCCAAGCCCGCCAGACTTGCGCGGGTACTCGATATGTTCCCGAGGCTTGACTGCATAGGGGCGCATTTCGGCGGCTGGTCGGAGACCGAGGAGGCAATCAAGCACCTCAAATCGCGGCGTTGCTGGGTAGACACCAGCTCCACCTATGGCTTTATCAAAAATTTAGACTACATGAAGCACCTCATATCGGAGTTCGGCGCGGATAGAGTGGTATTCGGCACGGATTTTCCCATGTGGCGTGCAGACTACGAGCTTGAGTGGCTATTAAAATGCGGACTGTCGGAGGAAGAATTAGAGCTTATCCTGCATAAGAATATAGAGAACATTCTCGCGAGTTATGAGCATGGCAAAAGGTTGGTATAGATAACAGCTTCGCGAGTTATGAGTAGTACAACCGATTGGTATGTACAACATCACTGAAAGGATATTTGTTTATGGCTACTATAGAAGTGCGCGGTCTTTGCAAGTGGTACGGGAGCATCAACGCCGTCAAGGACATAAGCTTTAGTGTGGATGAGGGCGAGATTGTCGGCTTTCTCGGTCCTAACGGAGCGGGAAAAACTACCACCATGAATATAATCACGGGCTACATCTCCTCCTCGGAGGGGAGTGTCACGATAGGCGGCTACAACATACTCGAGCAGCCGTCGAGGGCGAAGGCACAGATAGGCTATCTCCCCGAAAATCCGCCGCTCTACCCCGACATGACCGTAGACGAGTACCTTTCGTTTATCTACGAGCTAAAGGGCTGCTTACTCCCGAAGGAGGAGCATATCTCCGAGGTGTGTTCCCTTGCGGGAGTTGAGAAGGTGCGGCGCAGGCTGATAAAGAACCTCTCTAAGGGCTACAGACAGCGTGTAGGCATAGCGCAGGCACTTGTCTGCTCTCCTCCCGTGCTTATTTTGGACGAGCCGACAGTAGGGCTTGACCCGAATCAGATAGTGGAAATCCGCTCTCTCATCAAGAAACTGGGTGAGAAGCACACCATCATTCTCTCCACTCACATACTCAGCGAGGTGCAGACGGTGTGCGACCGCGTGATAGTCCTGAGCAGAGGACAGCTTGTGGCGGACAACACAACGAAGGAGCTGCACAAGTCGGTGTCGGACGGCGAGTCGCTCAACGTGCGCATAGCAGGACCGGAACGGCAGATATACGACCTGCTCCTCTCGATTGACGGTGTGTCTAAGGTTCAAAGGCGCGGGGAGGCGGAAAAGGGCGTGTTTGAGTTCGATATAGTCACGAAGTTGGGGAAGGATGTTCGCCGCAAAGTGTTCAATCTGATGTGTGCGAAAAACTGGGCAATCCTGCAAATGAAGCCCTCCCAGCTCGACCTTGAGGACATATTTGCGACACTGACGGTGTAGGGAAAGGTGCGTATATGAAAGCTATAATCAAAAAGGAACTCAGCGGTTATTTCCGCTCGCCTGTAGGCTATGTCTTTTGCGGCGTGTATATTTTCTTCTCCGCCATGTATTTTAACGCGGTACTCAGCGGAGGTTCGTCCTCCGATTACCCCGAAATATACTACGGAATGTTAAATATAATCCTAATACTACTACCGGTATTAACAATGAGGCTTTTCAGCGAGGAGAGGAAGAACAAAACCGACCAAGTTCTCCTCACCTCCCCCGTGAGTATATTTTCCATAGTGATGGGAAAATTCCTCTCCGCCTTCATGGTGTACGGAGGATGTATTCTCTTCACCCTGCTCTACGCCCTCGTGTTCAGCTACTTCGCCACTCCCCCGTGGGCGTTAATCGCCGGCAACATGGTCGGCGCGGCAGTATTCGGCGCGGCGTTCATTTCAGTCGGTATGTTCATCTCAAGCCTTACAGAGAGCCAGATAATCTCCGCGATATGCACCTTCGCGGTAGCTACAATATTCATTATCCTTGACGTAATCCCCATGATTACCACCAATCCGCTGATTGTCTCCGTGGTGCAGTGGGTGTCCTTCGTGGGCAGATACACCCCCTTCACCATAGGACTGCTTGATTTTTCCAGCCTCATATTCTTTCTGAGCGTTACCGCCACATTCATATTTACGACAATCAGCGTGCTTGAAAGACGCCGCTGGAGTTAGGAGGGGAGCTTTAATTGAAGAACGACGAAAAGAAGAAGTCCTCCGCGCAGACAGGCAAAGAGGACAATCGCACAGACGAAATTGACGAGCTGCTCTCGGGCTTTTCCGAAATCAGCGAACAGCAGAGGAGAGCCCCCTCGGGCATAAGCAAGTTTTTCCTCAAGCTGATTTTGGGGAAGGACTACAACTCCGCCATGGAGAACTCCGCAGGAGCAGCGGGTGATGGCGAGCAGTGGGAGCAGATAAGCGTAGGCGCAAAGCTTAAAAAAGTGTTCAAGGGCAAAAAGCTCCGCCACGGCTCTGTAGCACTCGGTATGTTTTCTCTCTTTTTGGCACTGGTTGTAGTACTCAACGTCATCTCCATCTACTTAGTGGACAGATTCCCCCTCCTCAATGTGGACATGACGCAGGGCAGTATATACTCGCTCTCCGACTCCACGAAGGAGATTCTCAAATCACTCGAATCGGACGTGAGCATAGTCATTTTAGCAAGGGAGACCGACTGCACTCAACCGGATATTACGGTAGACCCCTACTCTCAGATTCCGCTTGCCCATGAGCTTATACTC
This sequence comes from Oscillospiraceae bacterium, assembly GCA_031262985.1. Lineage (GTDB taxonomy): Bacteria > Bacillota > Clostridia > Oscillospirales > Acutalibacteraceae > JAISGQ01. The sequence continues at coordinate 51,522 of JAISGQ010000002.1, read as the reverse complement.
CGCTACGCGGGCTACAGCGACCACATCAAGATTGATTATGTGGATTTGACGAGAAATCCCGAATTTCTCGACCAGTACCCCGAATATCTCGACATACTCGGTCAGTACTCCATAGTAGTCGGCTCTGAGAGGAGAACCAGAGTGACCTCCTTCTATGAGATGCTCCCCAGTCTTTCGAGCGAGTACAACACCTCGAGCGAGAGTGTGGACATCTCCAGCTCCTACACTGAAACGCTCCTCACATCCCTCATTAAGACGGTCACTATACCGAAAGTGCCGCAGGTCGCCTTCCTTGACGGACTTGACAGCGAGCAGGGAGTTTCCTACCTCCTCAACTTAATCTCCCTCAACGGCTATGAGATAATTCAGACCGACATACGGACAGACGACATTCCCGCAAACGCGGACATCGCCGTACTCGCCTCTCCGATTCGCGATATAACCCCCTCGCAGGCGGCGAAAATCGACGAGTGGCTCAATAACGGCGGCAATCTCGGCAAGACACTCATGGTTTACACCTCGCCCTTTACCGCCGACACTCCCAACCTCAACGACCTGCTCGGCGACTGGGGCTTGGAGATAAGCAGGAATATTGTGTATGAGGGAACTGCCTCGGAGGTCATCCCCGGAGCTACAAACAGTAGTTTCTACGCGCAATATTACCAATCGGACTACGTAGGCGACCTTTTCGACAGAAATATCCGCACTGCCGTCTCCCTCGCCAATGAGGTAGTGCAGAAATTCGAGGTAAAGGGAGATTTTGTCACTAACCCGATATTGTCCACTACTGCAACGGGATTTTCCGGCTTGCAGGGCGATTCGGAGAAATTCGATACAAACGCCCTCGGCGACATGGCTCACAGAGTGGTTATGGCAAACTCCACGCAGTACAGGCAGAACGCCAACGGAGAGGACATAAGGAGCGACATAATTGTCGCGCCTGCCTCCATCTACGAGGCGGACTATCTGAGCAATACGGCGTTCGGCAACAGCCGCCTCCTTCTCAACACCTACAACGAGCGTTCGGGAATCGGCGACCAGACAATCAACATCGAGGTAAAATACCTCTCCGCCGTCGATTTTTCCGTGGAGACAGGCACAATCAAGGTCATCTCCGCAATCATAGGCTTCGTAGTCCCCGCGCTTGTCATACTGGGCGGACTGTTTGTCTACATCAGGAGGCGGTATCTGTGAAAACCAAGCTCAAAGGGCTTATCGCCCTTCTCTCGGCGGCGGTGCTTCTCACAGTCGCGCTGGTTCTGCTTATCACCACTCCCGACACAGGCGGCGAGGAGGAAGGGGAGTACCACACCCACGGCGGCGGCTCTGCTGTGTCGGAGAGCGATACACCTGTCCAGCTCCTGAGTAGGCAGTCTGACGAGATAGACTACATCGTCCTCCAAAACGCCAATATAGACGGAAAATTCACGATAAAGCGGAACTCGGTCGCGGGTACGCTCGAAATCAAGGAGCTTAGCGGAGTTGCGCCTCTCTACAGCGATTTTATCGAGTACGTCTGGTACTACGGCAGTGAAATCGGCGCGAACTACTCGCTCGATGTAAAGTCAAGCGGGCAGAAGCTGTCCTCCTTCGGTCTCGAGAAGCCGATAGCGACACTGACCGTCCACTTCAAGGACAAAACCAAGAGCGTACTTTACGTTGGCAATGAGGTAGTGCAGGACGAGGGGATTTACTTCGCCTGCTTCGACAATTTCGACACGGTGTACGCAGTCCCACTCCACGACGCGATTTTACAGGGAGCAAAGTATTTCATTGACTACGATATATTAGGCTTGGCGAGCGGCGAAGAAACTCCCGTAATAGGTAGGATAGAGATAAAGCTCCCGAAGGAGAAGCAAAGCATAGTACTCGAGCCGTGCAGTGTCACCGACAGGAGCGACCAGAACTACGGCAAGGACTACGCGATAACAAAGCCGCACAAGGCGGTTATAGACGACGTGAATGTCACCTCCCTTGTGACCGAGCTGAGCAACCTCACCGCCATGGATATAGCGGCGGTCAAGCCGACAAAGGCGGAGGACAAGAAGTACGGATTTAGCAAGGACAGCACGGAAATCAAGCTCCAGTACAGCGGCGTCGATAGGACGATAGTGTGCGGATACAAGAACGACAGCAATTTTTACGTCAAGGCGGACGGTTCGGATGTGATATATGTGCTTGAGCCGTCGGCAGTACCCGTCCTCGCGAACCCCACACTTGATGTGCTGAAAAGCTCGTCGATACGCACATACTCAATTGACGCCCTCTCGAAAATTTCCGTTCGGACGCAGGATAAGCTGTACTCCTTCTCTGTGGAGAGGAAGTCGCTGACGGAAGACGAGGATGACGGCTACTTCGAGTACCGCGCCTACAAAGACGGCACGGAGATAAATATCAACTACTACAAGGAGCTACTCAGGGTGCTGAGTAACGGGCATATCATGAACAGCAGCACCGAAAAGACGGGAAAGCAGCCTGTCGTAACTGTCGAGGCGGAGTATTTTGATAACTTCAAGCGGCAGAGCGATGTGATTGAGTTTTATGAAGCTCCCTCGCGGCGGTATCTGTGTACGGTCAACGGAACGGCAGTCGGGCAGGTGACTTCTATTTGGCTCAACAGCTTTATTGACACGGCGGAAAAAGCAGAATAGCAATAATTAACTATATAAGCTCAAACTTAACCACCTCACAACCAAAGCACCTCCTCAGCCGTGCGGCTGAGGGGGTGCTTACTTTCCTTACCCTACCTCTGAATCTGATTGTAGTTATAGACAGAAGGTCCTTCCGCCAGCTCAAACGAACCGCCGCAGCTCAGAGCGAACACGCTCCACGCGCATACGGTGTCGAACAGCACACCGGCAGGCGGCATCTTCTCTCCACGCTTTTGTTCGCGGAGTATATCGAATATCAGCTTCATGCTCGGCGCAAGCGCGACAAGCTCCTCGTGGAGTGAAAATAGGCTGTAGAGACGCGTCTCCGGCATAAGCTCCTGCGCGAAGTAGAGAATCTGCTCGTAGGCGGGCACAAACATCCCGTCGTCGAGCGACATACCGCACAGTGTCTTGAACGCGCCGTCAGTCTTATAGTGAAGCCTGTTGTTGACCTCAACAATCTCAGTGGCACGCTTTATGTCGGCTACAGTCACATCGCGCATATCCCTTCCTGTCTCCGAGAGAATATCCCTGATTGTCCACGCCATGGAGCGAAGGGTGGTAATCTGCACCTTGCGGCGCAGTATGCCGTAGTGCAGTTCGCACTCCAAATCGTCGTTGGAGATGAAGTTAATCGACGGCACATGGAAAAGCCTTGTGATAAAATGCGCCGCGTCATAGAGCTGTTTAGTCACACGCTCGTCAATTGGTTCGAGGACGAAGCTTATCCTCTTTTCGAGATAACCCGGCTCTACAGGCAAAAACTGAAGCTTAGGGCGGAGATTTCCGTCCTCCTTGTCCAGCGCCTCAAGCGGTCGGGAGTCGAATGCAAGCACGCTCTCGAAGTTCCCCGCAACGTCGCCTACGTCACCTGACTGCGAGGGACGCTCGTCAAACACATCCTCCGTCTTAGCGGCGGCGCGTGTAAACGAGGTCTTCCTCTGGTGCTTTACGAACTCGCTGTTGAGGTCCTTGTAGTAGAGCTGTTTGAGTACCGCCTGACTTGGGATAAGGCGGCTTCTGCTGACGAAATACCGCTCCACCATCTCCACAGGGTCGAGGTAGGCGTACTTGACAAGCTTGATGAAGCACAGGAGCGGCCAGCCTCCCTCAGAGAGGTCGGTGTCGCCGATAGCGTTCGCGAGAGTTGCCAGCGTCCTCTCCTGCGTGCCTCTGTCGAAGCCTCGAAGGAGCATACCCTGCGACTGCATTTCAATATCCACATCGTCACCCGGAGAAGGCAGCCACGCGCTTTGATTTATCTCGAAGTTGAAGGTAACGTCGCTTATCGCCTGCGCGAGGTGGCGGCGAACTTGGTCAAGCGCGTACTTTCCTCCGAACTGGTGGAAAACGAGGGTGAGAGCGTGCATGAGCACCTCTATCTTAGCATCGAGGATAGTCAGATGCTGGTTGGAGGTCATAATCTCGCGTATACGCTCCTTCGCCTTAGTGATACGGTCAAACTCCGTCGCCGTGGCGCAGTTGAACCACACCGCGCTCGCGTTGTCGCCGTATATTTCGCGAAGTACAGCTTCCCTTATGTTAGCACTTGTGGGAGTTTCGTATTTTATATCGGTGCACAAATGTGAGAGAGCCTGCACGAGTAGCCATGAGACGGTCTTTCCCGCCTTGACCACCATTTTCGCGGCTATGTCGATATGCGCTATCGGGTCGGGCTGTTCACGTCCTCTCGCGGGAGGATACATAGCGTCGCTCGATATGAACAGCTCCTCGAAAATGCCCATAGCGGCGTTGTACGGCAAGGTGTAGTCGCGTTCGCCGTTCATGTCGCAGTAGACGCGAAGGATAGTGTACACAGCCTCCTGCACCGTCACGTCCTCATCCGAGAGGACAGCAACCTCGTCTGTAGTGCAGGGAGCGGCAATCTTATCCATATCGAGGTCGATATTGAGCGGCAGTACGGAGTGCAGAACCTCTCGCCGCGCGACCGAGTCGCCGAGCAGGATGTAGCTCTCGTCGTCCACTCTGTCGAGTGTCTTTGTCTCTGCATGGTAAATGAACACGTCGGGCGTAACCGCGTGTTCGTACTCCTCGCCGCCTATGAGTATGGAGGAGTTGTAATGCGCGGAGAACTCCAGCATCTTCTTGACGGAGGTAAATTTGTAGAGGTCTATATACACAATCTCACGGCAGGGGGAGGTGAGTATTATGTCGCGTCCCTTAGCCAAACTGTCGAGGATATTGAAATTAGTGAGTACATAAGAGGCAAGGTCGTGCTGGAGGTACCTGAATGAGGTGTACTCCGTTCCCGAGAAGGAGTAGCGGACAGGCATCCTCTGTTTTTGCATATTGCTCTCAGCCGTGTGCCACACGGTGTCCTCGCTCACGCCCCAGTCCTCAAGGCAGCGTTTCTCGAGGTAGAGGAAGCCCAAGGTAGTCTCGATAACCGCGAACTGCATGAGATTCGGGTTTTTCTCGCGGTATATCAGCTTGTCAAGCTCCTCGTAAACCCTGCTGTCGCCCACCTCGATGAGGATGTTGTGCTTTATGGCGTCAAATGTAAAATGCGAGAATTTGAGCTGTTCGAGTGTGCGGTAGAAGGGATACCTCTCGTTGGAGTACAAATTCGCCTTGCCAAGCCCCGAGTCGAAGGGTATCCGCTTGTACAATGCGGGCTTATCCTGAGCGGGGTTCTTGAGTATATCATGGCGGCGCAGGAAATTGGAGTACTCATATTCTGGCGAGTCCTCAAAGAGAGTGTTGCACAGCGCGAGCAAGAACTCACGGAAGATATTCTCGTCCTCCGGCTCAGAGAGCCTGTAGATGTAGATGCCGTAGGTGAAGTCGAGCAGCTTGTGCTTTATCACATCGGGAGCTTTCGATGCGAAGATGAACAGCCTCGCCCTCGTCTCCTGATTTCGCCCGTTGAGGGTGTTTGACGCGAACTGCGCCATCGCGGCGACCTCCTTAGCGGCGGCGCCGGGGTAGATTTTCATAAATTCGGAGAACAGCTCCGCGTTCGATATGCTCTCATCCGAAACACTTCTGTGTATGTAGAGGAGCATACCCATCACGCCCGTGCGTATTCCCTTCTCCTCGTCGCTCAGGCGGTTGGCGCGTTTCTCCTCCTCCGCCTTTTTCGCGCGAACCGCGCTCAAATCGAGAGGCTTCGGAATATCTCCCCTGTCTGAGGGGAGCTGTACCGCCACAGGCTCTATCGGCAGTGCGGGAGAGGTGCGCGGCTTTGAGTACTGCTCATAGTCGCTCTGCACGGCGGGAGCAGGTTCTTCTGTATCTGCCGAACGGTAGGGGAGTGGGTACTCCTCCTCCTCAGTCACGGCGGCAGGTGCTTCTGCTATAGGTGCGGGGAGGACTGCCTCCTGCGCCGCTTCCGTCTTTCCGTAGGATTCGTACTCGGCGGGAATGGCGGGCGGCAGGTCCTTCTTGCTCTCCACAAACGGCACATTGCCGAAGGAGTACACCTTCGACCTCGCCGGTTCTGCTACAGGCGGCGCGTCGTGGGAGGAGGAATCGGCAGGGGCAGTTGCTTTCCCTGCGCCGAAGGTATCGTCCTCGGCAGGGGAGATTTTCGCCGTCTGCTCGGTAATTACAGCGGAGGCGGACTCGAGGTTGACCTCGCGCGTCTGCTTGCGTTCGGTAATCGGCACAAATCTTATGTCGGAAAGCTCGCCCGCGGAGAGGTACTTGCCGCGGCTCAAATCTGTCAGCCGCGCATCGAAGGACTTCTGCTCGTGCTTCTTAAATATGCCGTGAAGATTTAAGCGCAAGGTCTTGAGTGTCTCCTCCATGCCGAGCTTCGGGTAGAGGAGCTTAAACCCGAGCTTGAGAAGATACAGCTTGTCGCCCAGATATGAGGAACGCGCGGCAATCTGAATCTTACGCTTGCCGTTCTCCCCCTCCCACACGGCGGAGCTGTTTTCTATAAGGAGGGCGGCTCGTTCGTCGTCTATTCCGGGGTAGAGCGCGGACACGTCTGAGTAGAGACGCTCGGTGTTAAACTCGGTGTTTATCGATGTGTAGAGTTTCAGTAGGCTGATTATCATAGCTCCCTGAATTTCGTCGTCTGAGGGGAGCGGCTCGACAAAGCCTGAGGGGTAGACTACTCCCTCCCTGCTTTGGGCGAACACCGCCGACTGCCAGTTAAAGCCGGGGAGGAGGGCAAAGTCGGAGAAATCTATGTCGCGGTCGGTGAAGTCCGCGTTGTCTATGTCAAACTGCGGAGGGTAAACCAGCCGCTTTATGTCGGATGCTTCCTTTATATGCCTCCAGCGGAGAGTGGATACGCGGCTGAAATTACTGCCCGCGATGTTCTTTCGCTCGAAATTTCCGCTGTCCGCGTCAAAGCAGTCGGGGTACTTAATTCCCCTGACTGAGGCAGCTTTTGCTATGGAGTCGAAGCTGAACGACTTGACATTGGAAAAATCGCTGTCGGAAATATCCTTCCCCGCGAAATTGACGTCCGAAAACTCGAAGGTGTCGGGGTAGATAATGCCCTTTACGCCCACGGCGTCAGAAATATGCTCCCACCGAAGGTTTTTGACGAGGGAGAAATCCGAACGTGAAATATCGCGTCCCATATAGTTTGCGTTTTCTATGTCGAACGAGGCGGGGTACTTAATTCCCGTAATGTCGGACGCGTCGTGTATGTTGCTCCACCGCATAGTGGAGACGAGGGAAAAGTCAGTGCCGGAAATGTTTCGGTTCGTGAACTGCCCGTCGGCTATGTTGAAGGTAGGAGGGTATTTTACCGCAACAATATCAGCCGCCGCCTCTATGTGCCTCCACTTGAGGGAGTAGACCGCGCTGAAATCGCAGCTCCTGATGCTTATGTTGAAAAACTCCGCGTTCTCCACGTCAAACGAGGAGGGGAACACCACGCCCGATATGTCGGCGGCTTCGGCTATATCCTCCCATTTGAGTGAGCGGCACAGGCTGAAATTGGAAAAATCTATGTCGCGTCCCGAAAAATCACACGAGGAGGTGTCAAAATTTGCGGGATACTTAATTCCGTATATCTCGGAGGCATCCTCAATCTCTGCGGCAGTCAAGTCCTCCCTGTCACTCAGGTCGCAGAAGGCGAGGGAGACGGGGTTTTCGGGCTTCGGGCGGTTCTCGCGCCGCACGCGCTTCTCGGCGCGGAGCGACTGCATAGGTTCGATTATGGGAGCGTCTCCTGAATCGGGCTTTTGCTCTACCGATGCGGCTATGTTCTTGAAGGCGGGGAGCTTTGGTTCTTCTCCCGCGCGTCCACCAAGCTCTGCGGCAGGAGAGGTTATATCCGCGCTGAAAATGTCGGAAATGTCGTCCATTTCCGCTGTCATCTCGTTGAAACGCTTCTCCTTCTCAATCTCAGCCGCCGATTGCTCCTCCACGCCGAAGGAGAGGACAGGAGAGAGCATAGCTCCGTTAGCTCCTCTGCTCCCGCCGAACCGCTTGCCGCGCGGCTTTTTCTTCTTCTGCTTACCGTTTTCGGCAGGTGCGGGAGTTTTCTCCCTCTGCGCCGCCTGCTGTGCCGATGCCTTTCGCCCGAAGGAGTGCGGTTCGGGGGCGTAGTACGGCTCAGGCTGAGAGTACTCCTCAAATTCGTTCGAGACCGATTGGAAGGCGAACTCCTCCCCGCTCTCCTCTGACGAATGCGGCGCAGAGGCGATAGCTGCCGCCGCTTTCTCCTGCTCACGTCGGGCGAGGGCGGTTTTTTGGGTTTCGAGAGCGTCCTCCGCTAACACGGAGGCGCGATTTTGGTCGACTGTCTGTTCCTTAAATCGCTTAAAAAAAGCCATTATACTACATCCTTTAAAGCACGTTTTCTGCCGATTGATTATACTAAATTAATTCCCTAACAATCAAGCCTCCACGGGCGAAAACCGCACAAATCAAAGCTTTTCGTCCGTGTTTTCTTGTTGTTTTCTAAATTAATTAACTATATTACAAAAACAATCGGCGGCAACGCGAAAAATTAATATCAAACGCCCTGCGAATCGGGGAGTATTTCTTCTCCTGCAAATCGGGGAGTGGTTGCTCCTCCTGCAAGTGGGGAGTGTTACCTTACGTCCTATTCTTCACATAAACCTCGCAGGTAGCCTCAACCGCTCCGCAGTAGGCGGTAATGGTCGCGTGTCCCCGCTTTAACGCCTTGACCTTGCCGGTTTCGTCAACCGAAACGACTTCGGGATTGCTTGACTTCCACTTTATCGCACTGCTGGGAACGTCAATCGGGAAGTACTCCGCCTTGATGGTGTAGGTGTCGCCCACTATCAGCGTAAAGTCCTTCTTATTTAAATCGAGGTCGTTTATGGCGTATTCGGCGGTGTTAGCGGCAGTAGTGGTAGGTCCTAAGACAACCTCTCCGCCTAATCCGTTTCCGTTCACGGGAGGCGCGACGGTGGGAGTGGCAGCCGCAGAGGTAGTAGGCGCGGCGTCTCCCGTAGTTCCTGCTGTAGGCGCAGAGGTGGTGGTGTCTCCTGCGGCGGTTTCTCCTGTGGTAGTCGGCGCGGCAGGAGTGTCGAAGCCTTCCTCCTCCTCTTCCTCGCCTCCGTCGTCGAGATTATATATGCCGTCCTGTTCGGCGATGGGAACTTTTCCTGCGCCGCCGATGACATATCCGAAAACGAAGCCTATCAGAATACCGGCTATCATGATAAAACAGCCGAGAGCGGTGAGAATCATGTTGAGCGTGAGGTGTACGCCGGGTTCTACTATATCGACCACAACAGCCGACAGGTTGTCCGCGCACTCCTCGCGCAGTGCCAAAGCCATAAGCTCATTTGTGTGACCGAACGGGTCCTTCCTCCTCATGAGGCAGGCGGCAATCTCGTCCTCATCCACATAGTCGGTTATTCCGTCGCTGCAAACGAGGAACTTGTCCCCCTTCTTTACTTTGAAGGGCTTAGCTCTGTAGGGTTCGAGTGAGCCGTCCTTCTCAGCCATACCGAGATATTTCGTAAGTCCGCCGTTTCGAACTCCCTCCTCAGTCAGGGCGACAGAACGCTGTCCCTTGACCGACACGTGGTCGCGCGTGAGCTTTATCAGCTCCTTGTCGCGGTAGAGGTAGACACGGCTGTCGCCCGCGTTGTAGACACGCGCGTTGCCGTTTTCGATAACCAGCAGAGCTAAGGTGGTAGCTGTGCGTATGCCGCCCGTTTCGTGAACCTGATTTCTTATCAGCTCGTTTGTGTCGTTGATGTAGGAGAGTACGATTTCGTCGGTGGTTTTCTCCGTGTTGTAGGTAATCTGGTCGGATACCTCGTCAAGCCTTGTCGCGGCGAGAAGGGAGGCAAACGAACCTGTGTTGTTCCTCCCCATGCCGTCAAGCACGGCGAATACATTTATATCCGAGTATTCCCCTGTCTTTATGGCGAAGTCATCGTTGATTGTGCGGGGAGTGATATAATCCCCGTTGAAGTACACGTTGTCCTCGTTGTTGCCGTGGGCAAAGCCCACCTGCGATTCGGCTGCGGCGCGGACAAAAAGACCTTTTGCAGTGCTCATTAAAAATACCTCCGTGGGATATATACTAAATTAACAAGAAAACAATCAAGCCTCCACGGGCGAAAACCGCACAAATCAAGGCTTTTCGCCCGTGTTTTCTTGGTGTTTTCTAAGTTAATTAACTACATGCAGATTATGGCAATAAATTAAAATAATTATTATAGAAAGACATAGTTTAAAGAATTATAGCACAGTTTGCATTGTGTGAAAATAGATAAAACAGATATTGATGTATTTTTTACGAATTATTAATATTTAAAGCGGATTTAAGTGGACTTTTTCTGCAAAATCGGCAAATATTAATAATTTGTATATTGGAAAATTTTTTCTTATATGATATAATACTGTGGTTATCCATTGAACTAAAAGTAACGGAGGAAGACATAATGAGTTTAAGAAAACAAGAAGTGAAAGAAAACAGCCATGTCCTGCTTGAAATTGAGGTAGGCGCAGAAGCTTTTGCGGCGGCGTACAACGATGCGTACAAGAAGCACGCAAAGAATATAACTGTTCCGGGATTCAGAAAGGGCAAAGCCCCGAAATCTCTCGTGGAGAAGATGTATGGCAAGGAGTCGTTCTACGACGACGCTGTAAACGCAGTTTACCCCGACGCACTCGACGAGGCAATCAAGGAGGCGGGCATTGATTCTGCGAGCCGTAGGATAGCTCTCGACGTTGTTTCGGTAGGCGAGGAAGGCTTGGTATTTACCGCAGTTATCCCCGTAAAACCCGCTGTCTCGATTGACGGCTACAAGGGAATCAAGGCGGAGAAGCTGGTAGTCGAGATAGGCGACGAGGCGATTGACAGCGAGATTGAAAGCGCGAGGAAAAAGAGCGCGAGAATAGTCGGAGTTGACGACCGTGTCGCGCAGGACGGCGACATAGCTGTCATTGACTACGCGGGCTTCTTGGGCGACAATCAGTTCGCAGGCGGCACAGCGGAGAAGCAGGAGCTGAAGCTCGGCTCAGGTCAGTTCATCCCCGGCTTTGAGGAGCAGGTTATCGGTCACAGCGTAGACGAGGATTTCGACATAAACGTGACCTTCCCCGAGGAGTACGGCGCGGAGGATCTTGCGGGGCAGTCTGTGGTGTTCAAGATTCACCTCCACGAGCTTAAGGTGGAGGAGCTGCCCGAGGTTGACGACGATTTCGCCTCCGAGGTGAGCGACTTTGAGACACTCGATGAATATAAAGCGGATATTAAGTCAAAGCTTACTGAGCAGGCGGATTCGCAGGCGAAGACAAAGCTCGACGAGGCTCTCATGTCCGCACTTGTTGACTTGCTCGATGCCGACATCCCCGAGGAGATGTATGAGGACACAATCGACCGCGAGGTCGAGCAGTGGGGCTACAGATTGCAGGCTAACGGACTGAACGTGGACGACTACTTCAAGTACACAGGCTCGACAATGGAGATGCTCCGCGACAATTTCAAGAATCAGGCTGTCGCGAGAGTAAAGCTCCGCCTTGCACTCGAAGAGATTGCAAAGCTTGAAGCGTTCGAGGCTACAGACGAGGAAATAAACGCGGAGTACGAAAAACTCGCCGCGCAGTACGGCAGGGAGATTGACGAGATAAAGGCAATCATCCCCTCCGAGGAGATAGCCGCCGACACTATTGTCGAGAAGGCTATGAATCTCGTGCGTGATACAGCGGTAGTCACCGAAGTCGACAGCCTTTCTGCCGACGAGGAAGCCGAATAAACCGATTGTTTCGGTAAATAACGCCGAAAAATGCCCTCACAGCGACATAAAGTAATAAAAAATACATGAGCTTGTATACTCATATTCGGGCGTAGAAAAGATATATTATAACTTGGAGGTGTTTATAAATGAGTTTAGTTCCCGTAGTTGTCGAGCAAACCAGCAGGGGCGAGCGTTCCTACGATATTTATTCGCGTTTGCTCAACGACAGGATTATCATTTTATCCGAGGAAGTCAACGACGTGACGGCGAGCTTGGTAGTGGCACAGCTCCTTTATCTCGAGGGGCAGGACCCGAAAAAGGACATCAGTCTTTATATCAACAGTCCGGGCGGTTCGGTATCGTCGGGCTTTGCGATTTATGACACTATGAACTACATTAAGTGCGATGTTTCGACTATCTGCATAGGCATGGCGGCGAGCATGGGTGCGTTCCTCCTCTCATCGGGAGCAAAGGGCAAGCGGTTCGCTCTTCCGAACAGCGAGATTATGATTCATCAGCCGCTTGGAGGCTCAAAAGGGCAGGCTACAGATATTCAGATTCAGGCGAATCAGATACTGAAAATCAAGAAGCGGCTCAACACCATACTCGCGGAAAACACAGGCAAGCAGCTCGAAATAATCGAGCAGGACACCGAGAGGGATAACTATATGTCGGCTGATGAGGCGGCTTTGTACGGGCTCATCGATAAGGTAATTTCAAGAAGATAAGGCTGGTGAAAAAATGCCAACAAACAATTCTACCGGCAACGGCAAGGGAGCGGACAAAAGGTGTTCCTTCTGCGGAAGAAGCGAGAAGGAACTGCCTATGGTTTTGTCGGGAGGAATAATAGATTCATCTATCTGCATAAGATGTGCGATTGAATGTATCAGTAAAATTGAGGATAAGGGCATGGTCGTCATCTCCGAGGAGGAGCTGGATCAGCTGAGTAATCTCAGGCAGGAGGAGCTTTACTACCTCGCTGAGAGAGCTTTCGGGGAGGAGATGAGTACCCGCCGAAACGAGTACTCCGGCAAGCGGGCTAAGAAGTCCTCCGGAAAGAAGCTCACCCCGAAGGAGATAAAGCGGCATTTGGATGAGTTTGTAATCGGGCAGGATGAGGCGAAAATTGCCCTCTCTGTTGCGGTATACAATCACTACAAGCGCATTGACAGCAAGGAGACTGATGTAACTCTGCAAAAGAGCAACATCCTCCTGCTCGGTCCTACGGGAACGGGCAAGACCTTCCTCGCTCAGTCGCTTGCCCAGCTTCTGGAAGTGCCGTTCGCCATATCGGACGCGACTACCCTCACTGAGGCGGGCTATGTGGGCGACGATGTGGAGAATATTCTCCTCAGGCTGATTCAGTCGGCTGACTGGGATATTGAGGCGGCACAGCGCGGCATCATCTACATCGACGAGATTGACAAGATTGCGAGAAAGTCGGAAAACACCTCTATCACAAGAGATGTCAGCGGCGAGGGAGTACAGCAGGCACTCCTTAAGATTCTCGAAGGCACAGTGGCGAACGTCCCTCCGCAGGGAGGACGCAAGCACCCCCATCAGGAGATGCTTCAAATTGATACCTCCAACATCCTGTTTATCTGCGGCGGCGCGTTTGACGGAGTGGAGAAGATAATCGAGAAACGCACGGGTTCGTCCTCCCTCGGCTTCGGCGCGGAGATAAGGGATAAGAACGACCTCCACTACGGCGAGCTGCTCAGAAAGATTATTCCGCAGGACTTGGTTCGTTTCGGATTGATTCCCGAGCTGGTGGGCAGACTGCCTGTGTTTGCTACACTTGAGGCTCTCGACCTCGATATGCTCATTAAGATTATGAACGAGCCGAAAAACTCGATTATCAAGCAGTATCAGACACTCATGATGCTTGACGGCGTGGAGCTGACCTTTGACGAGGCGGCGATGAAGGCGGTCTCCGAGCTTGCTCTCTCCCAAAAGACGGGAGCGAGAGGATTGCGGGGCATTATCGAGAAGGTAATGACGCCTGTGATGTTTGAAACTCCCTCTGACCCGTCTATTTCGGCAGTTCGGATAACCGAGCAGTGTGTCAAGGGAGAGGCAGAGCCTGTCCTCGAGCGCGACAAGGTACTTCGCGCAGAGAGAAGGGCGGCACTTTCGGAGAAGAAGACACTCCAATCGGGAGCGGCGCAAAAGAGAAGCAACGCCAAAAAGAAGAACGCATAGCGGGCTTCGGGCGGGAGAAGAAATAAAGCGGAGAGGGAAACCACTCCGCTTTACTTGGAAAGAAAATGAAAATAGAGTTTACAAGAAACTCTACGGTGATTATACAACACAGAAATCACAGCATATTTGCTATAATATATACGATAACAGATACAGACCTCACCGAAAGGAGCGTTTACCATGACCTTCAATTTACAGTATATACCGATAATTCCGCTTGCCAACATAGTCCCCTTCCCCCTAAAGATAATCAAAATCGAAAAGGGAGCGGCGCAGGATATCCCCTTCTTCGTCCCCAAGGAGTTCGCGTCGGCGGACAAATTGTTCGGCAAGGCTATGTTCCTCATGCCCGTAGCCGGAGCGGAGGAGCTGCAAGAGCCTATATCTGCATTTAACGATACTGTCGGAGTGTATATAGAACTCGACAAGGTAGTATCGGAAAACGAAAATTATATCTCCATAAGCGTTTCGGAGATGTCACGCGCTGTCGCCCTCGACTGCGTGATGATAAACGGGCTACCCTTCACTAAAATCGAAATACCCGACGAAACTCCGCTCGGCAGTGGGGAGGAGACAACAGCCGCACGAACGCTGTTTTTCGAGGAGCTTAGCTCCATGAAGGACTACCTCGCGAGGAGAAAGTTCCGCGATACCGACATGGTAGTACTCAAATCCATTCGCGATATAGGCGCGATGGCGGATTTTGCCGCCGACCGCCTCATCCTCAAATTTTCCTATAAGAAGGAGCTGCTCGCAGAGCTTGACCATATGCAGCGCATGGCGAAGCTGTTCTCCTTCCTCAAAACGGAGGCGAGCTTCTCCAAAATTGAGGGCGAAATCAGCGCGAAGGTGCAGGAGAGCATGGAGAAGAATCAGCGCGAATATTACCTGCGCGAGAGAATGAAGGCGATAACAAACGAGCTGGGAGAAGGCGAGAGCAACAGAAGCGACGCGGAAAAATTCCGCGAGCATATACTGTCGCTCATGCTGCCCGAGGACACCGAAAAGCACCTCTTGGGCGAGTGCGACAAGCTGCTGAAAATGCCGCCCCACTCCCACGAGGCGACAGTTTCGAGAAGCTACCTCGAGTTCTGCCTCTCACTGCCGTGGGACGCGGAGTCGCCGCAGGTTTTTGATACTCACAAGACAGCAAAAATCCTCGACAGAGACCACTACGGCATGGAGGATGTCAAGGAGCGTATAATCGACATGGTTGCGGTTATGAAACTCGCGCCTGAGATGAAGGGGCAGATAATCTGCCTTGCAGGTCCTCCCGGTATCGGAAAGACCTCCATCGCGCGGTCGATAGCAGAGGCACTCGGCAGGAAATATGTGCGTGTGTCGCTGGGCGGAGTGCGTGACGAGGCGGATATACGAGGTCACAGAAAAACATATATAGGCGCAATGGCAGGACGAATTATCACTGCGTTAAAGACGGCGGGTACTAAAAATCCCCTAATCCTGCTCGATGAGGTAGACAAAATGGGCAGCGACATAAAGGGCGACCCCGCCTCCGCACTCTTGGAGGTACTCGACTCCGAGCAGAACAACGCCTTCACCGACCACTATGTGGAAGTGCCGTTTGACCTATCGAAGGTGCTGTTTATCACCACAGCCAACAACTACACGCAGATACCCGCGCCGCTTTTGGACAGAATGGATATTTTCCATATGCAGAGCTACACCGCGGAGGAGAAGCTGGTTATCGCGAGACGACACCTCCTCCCGAAGCAGATGAAGCTTTGCGGACTGAGCGGAAACACGCTGAGAATACAGGACGCGGCACTCTCCGCGGTCATCTCCGACTACACGAGGGAGGCGGGCGTGCGTACTCTCGAGAGACGGCTTGCAAAGATAATGAGAAAGAGCGCGAGGAAAATAGTCGAGGAAAAGACCAAACGGGTAGTAATCAAGCCTGAGGATTTGATCGAGTATCTGGGAGTGGCGAAGTACAAGCGGAGCAAGACGCAGAAGCAGCAGCTCCCCGGTGTAGTCAAGGGGCTTGCGTGGACTTCTGTCGGCGGCGAAATCCTTGAAATTGAGGTGGCTCTCATCAAGGGTAGCGGAAATCTTGTGCTGACAGGCTCGCTGGGCGACGTCATGAAGGAGTCGGCGAGAATTGCCATTAGCGTAGTAAAGCGATACGCCGAAAAACATTCTATTGATACAAAAATACTCGAGGAAAACGACATACACATCCACGCACCTGAGGGAGCAGTGCCGAAGGACGGTCCGTCCGCAGGTATCACTATGACTACTGCCATCCTCTCCGCTGTTACGGGAATACCCGTTCGGCAGGACGTAGCCATGACGGGGGAGATAACTCTCCTCGGGCGAGTTCTCCCCATAGGAGGGCTTCGCGAAAAGACCATGGCGGCGTTTACGGAAGGTGTTACGACTATCATAATTCCCATTGACAACGAACCGGACATCTACGACTTGTCGGAGGCGGTTCGCGGAGCTGTGACCTTTGTGACGGCTGAAAATATCGAGGAGGTTCTCAGTAACGCCCTCACCGAAATGCCTCGCACAAGCGAAATGACGGCGGGAGATATGCTCCCCGTAGATATGCTCAACCGTTCGAGCGGCGCGGGAGGTGCTTCGGTTGAAGCTTGAGAACGCGCAGTTTGAGATGGCGGCGGGGCTTTATAATCAGCTCCCCGTATGCGATATGCCGGAGGTGGCGTTCGCGGGCAGGTCGAACGTGGGAAAATCCTCCCTCATAAATAAAATCCTCAAAAGAAAGTCGCTGGCGAGAGTTAGCTCACAGCCGGGAAAGACCGCGACTATCAACTTCTACAATATCGGCGGTGCGCGGCTTGTAGACCTGCCCGGCTACGGCTTTGCGAAGGTCAGCCACAGCGAAAAGAACCGCTGGCGGGAGCTGATAGAGGGGTATTTTAACGACGAGCGCGATTTGCGCCTGACCGTACTGCTCATGGACAGCCGCCACAAGCCGAGTGAGGACGACCTGACTATGCTCCGATACCTCACCGAAATGAAGAAGGAGACCATGATAGTGCTGACAAAGGTCGATAAGCTCAAGCCCACGAAGCGGGAGGAAAGTCTGTCGGAAATCGAGCAGTGCCTCTCCGCACTCGATATTGAGCAGGATGTGACGGTGGTTGTCGCCTCCTCCGAGACGGGCGAGGGAGTGGAGGATATACGGGAGGTTCTCAGGCTGGCGGTTGACGGGGAGGAAGGGTAATTCCTCCTTGTCAGGGGTATTGAGGAAAAAATTCATCATTCATCACTCATCATTTATCATTCTTCATTGAAATTGTCTGTTTTGCAGGCGATAAAAGTATCACTTTAGCTTAAATGAAAAATGATGAATGATAAGTGATGAATGATAAATAAATGGGCTGTGCCATTGCGGCACAGCCCATTATCTTCCACTACATCTGAATGACAGCATTAGTCACGCCAATCTCAGCCGCCGCCTCCGCGACACGCTTGTGGCAGGTGAAAATCATCGCCTGTCCAATCTCCGTCCCGCTCTCCTTGGAGATGAAGAACAGCGCGTCGAGCAGTCGCTTGTCGTCGTACTGTGCGAACGCATCGTCGAGGAGAACGGGGAGCGGCTCCTCCGACAGAATAGTCGCTATAGCAAGCCGCATGGCGAGGTAAATCTGGTCGTTAGTGCCGAGGCTGAGGGAGGCACAACTGCGTATATTAGAGCTTGTGGGCGACTCCGACACGGAAGGGATAAGCCGCTCACTGACAAAGACGGAAGGATACTTTCCTCCTGTCAGCTGGTCGAGAATCTTTCCCGCCTTGAAGTTGATTATCGGTCCGAAATCGCGCTGCATAGTCTCAAACGCCTCGCCCAGCGCGGAGATAGCCTCCTGCAACGCGTCGTACTCAAATTCGTAGTGAGTAATCCGCGCTTTGAGCAGCTTGATTTTCTCGTTGTAGACCTCCACATCCTGCGGATTTGTGCCGCCTATTTCAAGCTCCGTCTCCTTCTTCGTCAGCTTGGTGGAGGCGTCCTCAAGGAGTGCCTCAAGCTCCTTCTTCTTTCCGTCAACAGCGGACAGCTCCATATCGGGGAGCTGAGGCTGGCTCTCTGCCGAGGCGCGTAGCTCCTCCTCCTCAGTCAACAGAGCGTCGTAGTCGCGTTCGCCCAGAGCGAGTGCGAAGGCGGACTGCTCCGCCTCGAGCCGCACCTTCAGAACGGCGTGTTCGCGCTGGAGCTTGTCGAGCCTTGTGATTATGGAGACCGCCTTTGCGTATGTAACATCTTCGAAGAACGGGCGGAGCAGGGAGAGGAGGTTCTCTTTGAGCGCCTCAAATTCCGTTTGAAGCTCCTCCAACTCCTTAGTCAGAGTTTCCTTCCTCTCCGTATTCGTGACCATCAGGTCGGCAGTTCGGTTCATGTTGTCCACCTCAGTACGCAACGCGGCGAGAGAGGGAACTCCCACATCGTCGAGAATCCATCTCGAGGAGCGGTTGAGGTTTCGTATTTCGTCGTGTACGTCCGCCAGTTTCTCCTCCTCGGGGAACTGAGGCTTCGCGATTTTTCCGCTCATCGACATATAGAAGTACACACCCACGCCTATTCCGACTACCGCGGCGAGTATGTAGAAGATGACGGAGGGAACGACAATCCCGAGGAGTATAAACACAGCCATGGTAACGAGCGTGGCGATAATAATGGAGGACGGCTTAATCTGCGATTCGAGTGAATCGTTTTTCCTCTCCTCCAAGGCGCGTTCAAGCTCGTGCTTCTCCTGCTCCAGCTCCTCAAAATCCTCAAGGGAGAGGGTGATTTTGTCCTCATGCTCCCTGATGATTTTCCACATATGCTTCTTCGAGCGGTCAACCGAATCGAGCTTGCTCACCGAGCTGCTCAGCTGCTCCGACTTTACCTTAATGACGTTATCCTGCGCGTTGCAGCCCTCGAGGAGTTCTCTGAGCTTGTCTATAAATTCTCCGTCCACCGACTGCCCGTCGCCGTACATAGTCTCGTCAATCTGCCGGAATTTCGCCTCCGTAGCGTCGAGGGAGGACTTCGCCTCCTTGAGCTTTTCAAGCTCCGCGAGGCGTTTCCTGCTCACGATAACCGATTCAATCTCACCGAGTTTTTCTATCTTGCCGCTCAAATCGGCGCGTTCGGCGGTAATCTCCGCAATCTCGTTGCGGAGAGTTTCCACCGCTTTTATCTTATCGACCACAACCAGCCGCTCCTCAAGCAGTTTGGAGCGTTCCGCCTCGAGCTTCGGGAGTATGGCATTGGCGCGTTTGGAGTGAATACCAGCCGACGCCTCAGTCAGACGCCCCTCAATCTCCGTGCGGGAGGCACTTTCATCTCCTGTGGAGGCGAGATTGAGCATCCTTGCCAGAATCTCGTCGTTGCTCCCCGTGATTTCGGGGCTTAGCTGACCGATAAATACGGAGTTGACAAACGACATCTCATTTATGCCGAGCAGGAACTCACCTGGTTCAGTCTTATCCGACAGGGAGACCTGCTCCCCCGTAGTCTTGCACCAAAGCTCCACCTTGTCGAGAGCCTTTGTCGTGCCAAACACACGCGAGAGGGAGTACAGCTTTCCGTCACATTCGAGAGTGAGAATACCCGAGGCTACAGCTCCGCTCCACGGCAGGTATTTCTTTCGCGCGTCTCCCTTTCCAAGTCCATAGAGCATGGACTTGAAAAACGCCATGACAGTGGATTTGCCAGACTCGTTCTCTCCGAAAATTATATTAACTCCGTTGCCGGGGATAATCTTAAAGTCGCTTAGCTTGCCGAAATTCTTTATGTAAATCTCAATTATCCTCATTTATTTTCACCTCACCGTCAAATGCTCTGATACCAAACAGCAACGCGCGGAGATATTTATCTCTGTTCTTTTCGTCCTTTTGCATACGGCTGGAGATTGTCCGCGCGAACGCACCCTTGAGCGAGGTATCGCGAACCAGCAGGTCAATATCAAGCTCAGTGGAGGTCGTGTCGGTAATCCTCACAAAATGAAGCTTTTCAGACAGGCTTGCGGTGAGGAGCGGTCCGTCAATCATCACGCCCTCAGGCAGTCCTCCCTGAAGCGTCAGGTCGTAGAGATTGTCCGCGAAATCCTCACCGTGGCGCGTCTTGAGCAGAGTGAGGATAGCTGTGGAGAACTCGTTGACAGAGGAACAGCCCGACACATCTACAGTATCGGAAAGATATTTTCGGGTGGAGGTCGGAATAAACTCCATATAGGCGAAATTCTTCGACACATTGCCTGAGTACACGCCGCAAACGCCCTGCTCGTCAAATCCGCGTCCTTCAGGAACTCCGCAGTAGGCGTACTGCTCCTCGCCGTTTTTAAAGAGCGCGGCGGTGTGTTTGTGACCTAAGGCGGCGTACTCAAAGCCCGCCGACAGCAGCTTCTCGCGGAGAATCGGGTTGTAGTGGCTCTCCTCATTCGCGGAGTTTATAAGCTCCCCGTGCATTACGAGAATGTTGATTTTGGAGGAATCGAGGGTGACATCTGTCAGCAGCGACTCGAGCTGGAAACGCCGCTCAAATGCCGCTCCCCATATGCACACATTCTTTTCCGGCAACTCAATACATTCGAGGGCGGACTTAAATATATGCACATTTTCCGGCCACTCCTCGGTGAGGTAGTAGGAGTCGTGAGTGGCGGGGTCGTGGTTGCCGGGGGAGATGAAAATCTCAGCGTCGCACAGGGCGAATATCTCCTTGACCTCGGTGAGGAGGTCGCTCTCAACCTTGATGGAGTCGAACAAGTCGCCCGCGATAAGCAGAACCTCAGTTTTCTGCTTATCCGTAAGCTCAATTATGTTTTTGAAAACAGTGAGCTGATCTATTTTCCTGCGGTTAGCTACCTGAGGAGTGGAGGTGAACAGCGAACCGAGGTGAAAATCTCCTGTATGAAGAATCTTAACAGTTTTCATTACAGCCTATAAAATTAATCCTTAGTCAGCGGGGGATACATCCTGAAAAAGGAAAAATATCTCCTTTCAAAATATTTTTAAGAGAGGGAAATACCCATAATTTGCAATTTAATTTAACTGTATTTACTATATCATAATCTAAATCAAAACACAATATATAACGCCGTTCTTTTACAAAAATAATACATATAGTTGAATAGAGTAGAAAAACGGCATATTGCTTACTGCATATTGCGTATTGTGTTATGAGTGGAAAGCCGCTATAATTATAGGCACAGGAGAGGATAAATATGGTTCTGTCCTGAGAATTCAAAAAATAATCGCAACGGTGAAATTTTGTGGCACAGAGGTTTTCAATAAGAGAGAGGAGCTTGTATTATGAAAAAACTTATTATGTCGGTGTGTGTAATTTTGCTTATCTTTGGTTTTGCTTCATGCGAGAGAAAAGAAGAACCACCAAGGAAGCCGGATACAGTAACGATTCAAATTAATACGGTAATAGTTCATGACACTATTGGCGATGCTGTAGGCTTTGATTGGAACAGATGTAAGTATTTTTCCGAGTATATTGATATGGCAGGATGCAAGGAAATCGCTGAAATTGAGATAGTAGTTCTCAAATCGAATGGAAGTTTTGATGCAACAGTCAAGGATATAAAGGGCGATGTTTATTACGTAAAGGTGGATAAAGATGATCTTGTTTTTAGAATTCACAAAGATAATCGTGATGGAGAAATTTTGTGGCACAGAGGTTTTCAATAAGAGAGAGGAGCTTGTATTATGAAAAAACTTATTATGTCGGTGTGTATCTTTTTACTTATCTTTGCTTTCGCTTCATGTGCGGAAGAAGAACCCGACTTGGTTACTCTTGAGAGAAACACAAAGATAATTCTGTATGACATTGGCAGAGAAGCAGGTTTTGATGAGGATGATTGCAAAGCCTTTGCGAGAAAGTTTGATCTGGCAGGGGGGGAACAAATTGCAGAAATTCGAGTTGAACGTAGTAGTGTGAATGGAAGTGTTGATGTAATAGTAAAAGATATCAAGGGGGATGTTTATTACGTCATAGCAAATGAGTATAAATCTGTTTTTAGAATTTACAAAGATAATCGCCGTGGTGAAATTTTATGGCAAGAAGGTTTTCAATAAGAGAGAGGAGCTTGTATTATGAAAAAACTTATTATGTCAGTGTGTGTCCTTTTACTTATATTTGCTTTCGCTTCATGTGAAGAAGAACCCGATCCGGTTACTCTTGAGAGAAACACAAAGATAATTCTGTATGACATTGGCAGAGAAGCAGGTTTTGATGAGTATAAATGCAGAGCCTTTGCGAGAAAACTTGATAGGGCAGGAGGAAAACAAATTGCAGAAATTCGAATTGAAAGTAGTAGTATAGATGGAAGTATGGATGTAATAGTAAAAGATATAAAAGGCGATGTTTATTATGTTAAGGTGGATCGAGATGGCATTGTTTTTAGAATTCATAGCGGCTACAATTCTTCCGGTGAGGTTTTATGGGAACACGGGCGTCAATAATATAGATGGGAATTGGTGTTGTTTCAGAGCAATAAATGCGGAAGCGGCATAATGCGCCTCCCGCACCTATATACTACATAACATCAAATGAGGAGGAAATATTTTGCACAGCAACAGCATTTACGGCAAATTCAAAAGCGGCACAGACATAAGGGGCGTAGCCAGCGAGGGAGTAGAGGGGCAGCACGTCAACCTCACCGATGAGGTGTGCCGCGCCATAGTGAGCGGCTTTCTCCTGTGGCTTTCGGAAAAGACAGGCAAATCCCCCGCCTCCCTTCGCCTTGCGGTGGGTCACGACAGCAGAATTTCAGCAAAGAGAATCAAAGCCGCGGCGATACATTCAATTACAGAGGCAGGCGCGTCCGTGCT
Source organism: Oscillospiraceae bacterium (assembly GCA_031262985.1). Classification (GTDB taxonomy): domain Bacteria; phylum Bacillota; class Clostridia; order Oscillospirales; family Acutalibacteraceae; genus JAISGQ01. The sequence goes on along the minus strand of JAISGQ010000002.1, from coordinate 28,709 downwards.
TGACAGCGGACTGTCCTCCACACCGTCGATGTTCATGATTACACTCGACGAGAAGCTCGACGGAGCAATTCAAATAACCGCGAGCCACCACCCCTACAACCGAAACGGGCTGAAATTCTTCACTCCCGAGGGCGGCTTGGAGGGGGAGGACATCTCCGACATACTCTCTCGCTGCGACAGAGGGGAGACCCCTCCCGCAGTAGGCGGAGGCGAGTGCGTCCCAATCAACTACATGGACAAGTACTCCGAGCGTCTGCGCGAGCTTATCAAGCGGGAGGTAAACGCCGCCGATTACCACAAACCGCTCTCCGGCTTCAAGATTGCCGTGGACGCGGGAAACGGCGCGGGCGGCTTCTACGCGGGGAAAGTACTAAGCCCTCTAGGCGCGGACGTGTCGGGGAGCTACTTTCTCGAGCCTGACGGAATGTTCCCGAACCACATCCCGAACCCCGAGGATAAGGAGGCAATGGCGGCGATTACACGCGCGGTTATCTCCTCCGAAAGCGACTTGGGGGTAATATTCGACACCGATGTGGATAGAGCCGGAGCGGTAGACCGAACAGGCGAGGAGATTAACAGAAACCGCCTTATCGCCCTCTCGGCGGCTATTGTACTGGAGGATAATAAGGGTGCGACAATAGTGACCGACTCCACTACCTCGGCTGGTTTGAAGGAGTTTATTGAGGGTACACTTGGCGGGAAGCACTACAGGTACAGGCGCGGCTACAGGAATGTCATCAACAAGGCAATCGAGCTTAACAAGGCGGGGGAGGACTGTCCTCTCGCTATCGAGACGAGCGGTCACGCGGCACTCAGGGAGAATTACTTCCTCGACGACGGCGCGTATCTTGTGACGAAAATTATCATCACCTTCGCAAAACTGCGGCAGGAGGGGGAGGGCAAAACACTCGACAGCCTCACCTCATCGCTCCCTGTCCCGCTTGAGGAAATGGAGCTTCGTATTCCCATTGCGGCGGAGAATTTCGGGGAGTACGGTGGAGAGGTCCTACGGGAGCTGGAGCGGTACGCAGGCACGCAGGACGGCTGGATTATCGCGGACGACAACCGCGAGGGAATTCGCGTGACGGTGGGGGAGAACGGCTGGTTTCTCCTGCGCCTGAGTGTACACGACCCGATTATGCCGCTCAATCTTGAGAGTGAGCGGGAGGGCGGCTGCAAGCTGCTTGCGGCGGCTTTGATGAACGCAATCAAATCATTTGATAAGCTAAAGCTCACGGCTGTAGAGGAGTTTTTAAATTAACATCCGACTAAAATCCGTTGCCAAGGAGGCAAAATTTAGGTCAAGCCTTTTTAAAGGCTTGCGGGTTGTTAGGGCAGAGCCCTGACTCGCCCTCCGCAGAGGGCGAAACTCTCTAATCGTCAGAAAAACGCAGGAGGGGGTAGGAAAAAATGTCCCTAAGGACATTTTTTCCGCAGGGGAACCCTCGTCGGGGGTTCCCCTGTATAGGTTGCCGTGCGACCTATAGGGTCTCATACAAACACTCCTGTAGTTAATGGCGAAGCACCTCTATCGTCAAAACGCATAGGAGGGAATGAAGCTCTAATTGGAAATTTCCCATAAACAGCTCACCGTGCGACCTATAGGGTCTCCTTCAAACACTCCTGTAGTCAATGGCGAAGCACCTCTATCGTTTATCGTTTAAAAAACACCCCTATCTTAAACTCCTAAATCAACCTCATAAACCACCGCAGACAATCCCCCAAATCTCAAAAAAACTGAATTTTAGTTATGATATTCAGTGTCATAACTAAAATTCAGTTTTTTCGCCCGATATTACTTTCAGTTAAATTTAAATTACAAAATTGGACGAAAAAAATCAAACAATTTCTCCCTGTGAGGTTAAAAAAACGGCAGTAAAAACTTCTTATGTAAACCTTTAAAAAATTTGTATTTCCACAAAAATTTCAAATAGGATGTTAATATTCAGTGGAAAACTATGTTGAAAAGGGGGATAAATTTTGATGTAATAGGCTTTTTTATGTGGAAAACCATGTTGAAACAGTGGAGTAACCATGCAAAAAAGGAAGGATAAAGCAAATATTCGTTAAATCCGAACTGTATTGTATGTGCATTGTGTATAAAAAACAAGAGGAAAAATTTACCCTAAAACGAGTAGATTTCACTTGACAATCTCCTTTGTGTTTTTTCTGCGGGAGCAGTTGACAAATATCTCCATATAGTGATATTATGTAAAAAAGGAGGCGTGGTTACTGTGCGTAAATATATATATATCGGAATATGTATTGTGCTGTCTGCGGCACTTATCGGGTTATCCTGCTATGCTTTAATTACGGCGGACTTTTCAAATGAAGGAAGGTCGGTTTCCGAGTACCAAAAGGTTCTCAGAAACGAAAAACCCTTCCTTGCCGTCTCCGACAAAAAGGAGATGCTGCTAAGTGACTGGTTTGAAGAACATTTCTACTATTTTGAAGAACATTTCTACTATGAAGACGACGAGATTCTATTTTCTTTTATTGATATGGACGGCGACGGAGTGTCCGAGGCGGTAGTTGCCGGCTCACCCTCTTACGCCTCTTACAATAATCCTGTGTATCCGTGCAAGCTGATTTTTCATTTTGAAAACAACAAGGTTTACGGTTATGAGCTGAATTCGCTTTACGATATTTACGAGGACGGAACGGTTCGCTGCACGATATCAGAATCGGATAATCAATCATACGAAACACACGCGAGGCTGATTTTCGGAGAAACTGATGTGCAGTACACCGAGTTTGCAAAGAATGTGAATCACACCGATTCCGACGGCTACAAGACGGAATATTTTATCGGCGGCAAAAGCTCAGACGAAGAGGAGTACGACGCCTATATGTCTGAGCTGAAGTCAAAAGAGATTGACGATTGGTATACTCTCAACCGAAACGGATTGATTCCGAGGTGGCAAAGAAATATTGATTTTGATGAGTTTGAGCGTCAGGGAATTGATTTGCGGTCAATACTCGAGAATTATCCGAATATAAAGTCTTTTGAGGATGTAGACGTAGAAACCTATACCGCTAATTTTTCAAAAAGAGGAGATATTGGCTATAACGATGATTTATGCGTTTTACTCAATATATCCAATGAATGGTATAAAGCTAACCACTCCACACTGCTGTTTTATGAAGGTAATAGAGATGAGTTTGGCGAGAAGAAGTATAATTTGATTTACTCGGAGAGTGTTCCTCCTGTGACATATATTCACATGATTGATTTAAACGGCGATTTTATAGATGAAATATTGTACGAAACGACGGTTTACGGTCAAAGGACTCAGATTGATGTAAATTTGCTGACGAAAAAAGCGGGCTACTTTACAAATATATTCAAAGAGGGGATATATCTTAACAATACCTATTATTACGACAACGATTACAGCTTTGTGAAGGGAGATTCCAACTGGTACGACATTGTATTCGACTGTACGCTGTATAATGATGAGTGGATGATGTCAATTGATTATGAGAATATAAGAGGAACAACCATTTACTCATATAACGGCGAGAGCTACGAGCCGAAGGGCGAGGAGTTCGAGTATGCGAGGGATAACCTTTCGCCTTCCGACTACTCTCCCGAGGGGCAAGGATAATATGAATTAAACCCACGCGTTAAAAACGCGTGGGTTTAAAATATAAGCGGCGAAATATCACGAAGAAGGCAGTGAAACAGCTTGCTCCGAAAGATTAGTCAAAAAGCGGTATAAACTCTATGAACGGCGCAATATCGCCGTCAAATCCGTCTCCGTCGGCAGACAGTTTGTCAACCATTGCCGCGCCTTCCGTTTCGGTCAATATGGTTTCTGTGACGTCGTTGTCATCATATTCGGCTGATGGATCAAAATCGTCACACGCGTAGTAGGTATAAGTAGGAAAATCATGCCAAACTCGCTCAACGCTGTATGAGTTCCCGCCCTCTGAAATCTTATAGACGGAATATTCATTAGAATCAGCTCCGCCGCTGCCATGTCCATAGATGCGACCATCTTCTCCGATTTTTGTGCATCTGCCGCGAACGATAAATGACAGTAGTTTCTTCGGAGTTTGTTCGGGCATGGAATAAATATCCCAAACCTCTCTGGAATTTTCATAATACGCACGGTTGGTCATAAGCAAAAGCTAGTCAATTCCGTCGCCGTTCAAATCATATATGCCATAACCGAATACGCTTTTATCATTATGCCACATTAAATAGGAGAACTCCGAGCCGTATTCGCTGTAACTGTTGGGTAAGGAGCTCAAATCCATGTACTCATTGTCGTTGTCGCCGCCCGAATTGAATTTGACATCGGCTGCAACTGCTCCGTATTCTTCCTTTACAGTGAAAAAGCAATCAAGAAACATTCTGTAGTGATTGAGAATATCACTGTATCCACGGGAAACATTCGGATATTCAATGTAGGTCATGTCAATATAGTCAGCCGGATTGTTTGACTCCGGAACGGCAACATCGACCGACGAGATACTGTCGCTTGCAGTTGTTTCAGACGAAGCCCCGCTTTTGCTGTCACAGCTTGCAAGCAGAAAAATAACTGCAAGCAGTAAAGCTATCGGAGTTAGTTTTTTCATATAGCTACACCCGTCCTCACTTTTAGATTACAGCTAATTATAATACTGAAAATATGAATTTTTCAACCAATTACAGCTCCAAGCGGCAGGTTAACACCGCGCGGAGCTGTTTTTTATGCACATATTTATTCGCCGAAGGAGTTGAAACCGCCCCTACTATTCCCCGTTGCAGTTTTTCACTCCCTCGTTATTCACCGAAGGAGTTGCAGCCCCTTAACTTCCGCTTGTCAACTGATTTCCGCTCGTCGATAACTGTCAACTGTCACTTGTCACCTGTCAACTGCGATTAGTTATGACGATATGTAAATATCGTCATAACTAATCGTCATCCCTCTCCTCCAGCTCCTTGTTTATCTTATTGGCAATATCCCTGTATTGCATGGCGGTGGAGAAGTAGACAAACGCGTAGACCACCGCCACACTCCCGAGCATAAGAAGCACGGAGGGCAGGGAGAGGTAGTACCAGCCGAAGAGGTAGCCGCAGAGCATGACAATCGCTGTCATGAGCAGAAAATGCACCGCGTGCCGTAGGGGAGACTCGAGCTTCGGCATATTGTTTTCGGGGAACAAAAGCGCGGAGACAAACCCACATATAAGCCCTAAGAGCAAGTTCTGCCACAGAATAACAGATTTTATGCTGTCTAAACCACTGAAAAACGTCACCATTACGGCGGAGACAAGAAGAGAGCCTGTAGTGATATACGCCGTGTTTCGTATGAAAGATTTAAGAAAATTCATATGTTCCTCCTGTCGCTATATTCCGAGCTTTTGCTTGAGTACGGACACGTACTGCCTTGAAATTACTGTTTTCTCGCCGTTTTTGAGGAGTGCCTCAAAGCGTCCGTTAAAGAGCGGCGCGATTCTCTTGATTTTCGATATGTTGAGTACGGTAGATTTGGAGGCTCTGAAAAAATTGTCATTGCACAAAAGCTCCTCTATTTCGTAGAGTTTCTGTTTGACCTCGTACACCTCCGAATCGCAGTAGGCGAACACGCGGTTATCCACAGCCTCGAAGTAGAAAATCAGCTCCGTCTGCAAAATCTCCATGCACTCGCCGACATAGCCCACCAGCCGCCCGCTGCTCTTGCCGCCGAGTGCCTCAATAAGCGCGAACGTGTGAGGAGATATGCTGCCCGCGCGTATGATAATCTCTTCCTCTTCTCCCTCACGGGGAGCTTGTATAGTTATTTTCATATATTCACCTTATATACACCTGTTACCTGTCCTTAACCGAGCGGTGCTTCATAATCAAAGCTGCCGCCGACAATGCAATTATACCACAAAATATGAGAATGGCAATCTGCAAAAACGCGGAAATAGTGTCTCCTCCCGCCGACAAGGTTATACCCATTTGCTCCATGTACTCCTCTATCACAGCATCGGGAACTGCCTTAAATGTGTTGGAGATTAGCTCCTCTGTGAATACCTGACGGTAGAGCGAGGAGCTGTAGATTACGGGCGTGAATTTAAGTCCGCTCTGCACATACTGCGGCAGTCCGCCCATAGGCACATAGATAGCTCCGAGGAAGCCGACAAGCGTGCCTATTACAGTGCCGAAGCCGCTCCACGCGCTGTTGCTCCTTATGAAAATCGAGATGAGATAGAGTATGGAGGAGTAGCAGAAGGCGTTTACCGCCGTAATGCCGATAATTTTAAGATGCGCCGAGAGCGACAGCGCGGGAACTCCCCACGCGAAAACGGCGAAGCACTCCGCGGCGGCGAGTGTGACAAGGCACATCAAGACAGAGCAGATAAACGCCGCGCCGATATAGCCAAGAGAGAGCGTAGTGCGGCTCACGGGGGAGGTGAGGAAGCTCGCCGTTTTGTGCTGCGCGTTGTCCGAGACGGAAATCCCCGTCACCGCGAGGGAGACGTTGACCGCGTTGACCGCCATGATTCCGGCTATCGTCCACATAAGCATAAGCCTGCTCGCCTGCTCCTCGTAGTTAGTGCCGAGCGGTTCTGTTCCGAACTCTGTGAGGATATTTGTCACGGAGTTTACATTCATATCTCCTAAGAAAATCACCATAAGTGCTATTACTATAGCCATAGTCAGCAGTGAAAACAGCACCGCCGCGCGGTCGCGGAAGTACATCCTGCAATTTCTTACTATAAGCTGAAGCTGTGTCATATATTTTTCCTCCTCCTATATTGAGAGCGTTTTTCCCGTAACATTGAGAAACACGCTGTCCATATTGCCGTTTATCACCTCGTAGCCCGTGATTAGGTGCTGCACGCTGTTTAGTATGGGGAGTGCCGAGAGCGTTCCCTTTATCTCAATCTCTGTGCAGTCGGCGGCAGTTTTGGTTATCCTGCACCCGTCGAGCATAGGTATCAGCCGCTCCACCTCGTGGGAGTAGAGCCTCAAGGTGTCGTTCGTGTACCTCTCCTTCAACTCGTGAGGAGTACCCGCCGCCGCAACCTTCCCCTCGTCGATAATCACGATGTTGTCGGCATTTGCCGCCTCCTCCATGTAGTGGGTGGTGAGAAAGACGGTCATGCCCATCTCCTCGCGGAGTTTTCCCACGGCGTTCTGCACACTCAGCCTTGTCGCGGGGTCAAGCCCTGTAGTCGGCTCGTCGAGGAAGAGCAGCTTCGGAGTGTGCATCAACGCCGCCGCTATCTCACATCTCCGCTTCTGACCGCCTGAGAGCTTGCCGTACCGCCGCCCCAGCAAGTCGCCGAGGGACAAAATCTCGCACACCTCAGTGAGCTTCTGCCGATTTTTACTCCTGCTTTGCTCGAAAAGGTAGCCGCGCAGGAGGAGATTCTCCTCCACGGTGAGTATGTCGTCGAGGCAGTTTTGCTGGTAGACAATGCCTATGTCGCGCCGTATTAATGCGTCGTCCCTCTCCCTGCCAAGCTCATGCCCTGCGACAGTGACGCTTCCTCCTGTCTTCGAGAGAAGTGTGGAGAGGATGTTTATTGTGGTAGTTTTCCCCGCTCCGTTTACTCCGAGAAAGCCGAACAGTTCCCCCTCGTTTACGGAGAAGGAGATACCGTCCACCGCCTTAATCTCCCCGTAGTATTTTTGCAGCTGTGATACCTCGATGATTGCCATAAAATCAAGTCCTTTCGGTTTTTGCTGTTTTATGCTCCGATTGTAGTACCGATAAGCCGAACCTTCAAGCAAATTCAGGTAAGCGGCAGAAATAGGAGGGTAAGCTGCGTTTTATCAGCTCCTTCTGCAAATTTTTCGCCAAAGGAGAAAAAAACAGTTGCATTTTCTTTTCTTCGGTAGTATAATCACTATACTTGACTGAAATCTAAAAGGAGGTGTAATTGAATGCCGAATATTAAGTCTGCGAAGAAGAGAGTAATCGTTTCTCAGAAGAACGCTATGCGTAACAAAGCTACAAAGACAAATCTTAAGACAACACTTAAGAAAGCGACTGCAGCTATTGAGGCGGGTAAGCCTGACGAGGCAGTGCGTCTTGCCATAAAGAAGATTGACCAGGCGGCCGCTAAGGGGATTATGCATAAGAACACAGCTGCAAGAAAAAAGTCAGCTCTTGTAAAGAAGGCTAACGCAGCCTCCTGATTTGTCTTATTAAAAATATAAGAACAGATGGAAAAAAGGACTGTAGCAAAACGAAGTTTTGCTACAGTCCATTCAGTTGACAGTTGACAGTTGACAGTTGACAGTTATCCGCCTCGACGGCGGAGCTTTCTCAGCTTACAAGTACCCGCTTAGTTGACAGTTGACCGCCTCGGCGGAGGATATTTCAAATGTCGAGTTGCAGTTTTTCACTCTTTAGTATTCACTGAGGCAGTGCCTCCCGCCTTTATTAACAGATAGGTGCGTCCGGTATCATCAGCATCAGTACGCATCCGAGCCTAAGTCGGAGGAGAAGTCGGCTTTCATGCAGTCCACAGCAAGCGTGACGCACAGCGAGAGCAGTTCTTCTGTCTCCCTTCTGACATCGAGGTAGTACCTGTCGCCCAATGTAAACCACCGCTTATACACTCTCGAGATAATCCCGTGAGCGTCCGTAATATCGTAGTTGTGTGCAAACAAGTCGCCGCTTATCGTCCAGTTCACGCGGTCGAGATGGTAGCACGGCATGAAAAAAGTTATCCTCTTTGACAGTGTGTAAACATATTTGCCTGCTTGGATGTAGTAGGCGGGGCGAAGGGATAACCATTTTCTTCGTATCAACGCCACCTCCTTGCCGTTTTCGTCAAAGACGTGCAGCCTGCGTCCTATGGTGAATATATCTCCTTTTGCGGACCAGCATTGATTCTCCTGCTCGTCAAGAACAGAGAATCTGCCTCCCAGCGAAAAAACCTTTTGTTTTATGTACAGCATCTTCATTAAAACACGCCTCCTTCATTTTGTGCGGTAGGGGCGTTGCACACTTATGTCAACAGCCCCTATGTACTTGCCGAGCTTGCCGACGAGTCGGCATCCGCTCTCATGCAGTCCACCGCCAGCGCGACACACAGAGCGAGCAGCTCGTGTTCCTCCCTCGCTATATCAAGCTCGTAGCTGTCGCCCCATGTGAACCAGTGCTTGCTCATTCTCATCACGACACCGTAGGCGTCCGCAATCTCATACTCATGCGCAAAGAAGTCGCCGCTTATCGTCCAGTTCATGTAGTCGAGGTAGTAGCGCGGCTTGAATAATGACAGCTCCCTGGATATGGTATAAACATATCCTCCTGTTTCGATGTGGTAGCACGGAAGGAAGGACAGCAGCTTTCTGCGTATCAACGCCACCTCCCTGCCGTTTGCGTCAAAGACATGGAGCTTGCGTCCTATGGTGAATATCTCTCCCTCGGCGGACCAGCGCGGACGCTCAGAATAATCGAAAACAGAGAATCTGCCTCCGAGCGAAAATACCTTTTGTTTTATGTACAGCTTCACAGCGGTATGCACCTCCTAATACTGCTCCTATGGTTATTGCTCCGGCAATAATTTGGAAAACACCAAGAAAACACGGGCAAAAAGCTTTGATTTTTGCGGTTTTCGCCCGTGGAGGCTTGATTATTTTCTGAGTATATATCCGAATAGCTTAAAGCTCAACGCTCCTTGCGCTGCCTCTAACCCCCGAAAACTTGAAGTCCAACGCCGCCTTTGCTTTGAGTTATGCCGTCCACAGCCAGTGCGACACACAGAATGAGAAGCTCGGCGTCCTCCTTGAGGGCGTAGAGGTCGAAGCCCGTAGCTCCCTTCTTCATCTGCGATACATATCCGGTGCTGTCCGTAGTATCAAACTGCACCGCGCCAAGCCCCGCCAGCACTGTCCAATCCGTGCCTTCCACTATAAAGCGAATGTGCAGAGGAGTAGACCCTTCAGATTTGACTATGTACGTCTGATTGCCGATTTTAATGCAGTATATTTTAAAACGAGGTCCTATGCTCGGATACTCGCCCCATATAAATGCCTTCTCCTCACCCTTTTCGTCAAAGACGTGGAATTTGTTCCAGCGTGCGCCGACTTCTCCCTGGGCAGACCAACGCTGTCCGCCCTGCTCATCAAAAATTGTGTATTTTCCTATTAATGAGAACGCGTGTCTTTTAACCTTGAGTTTGATAGTGACCATCTCCTTAATTTTTTAAAACTTATGTTAATTAATTCCAAAATTAATTGACATTCATGCATTAATGAATTATGATAGATTCATAATTAAAAGGGGCGTTCGTGTGTGGGATTTTGCCCCGCGAACTGAGTATTTAACTATTCAACTTGAAATTCAGAAAGGGTGCGAGAATTTATGGAAAAAAAGAAATCTGTCAGCCCATGGCTGGTTATCGGTATTATAGCTGCTGTTGCGGCGGTTGTCGCTTCTGTCACTACCGCCATACTCATGCATGAGAAAAAGCGCAAGGACGATGAGGAACTGGAGAGATACCTCGACTGCTCAATTCAGTAGACCTCGCTCTGCCGCTTAGTTTGATTCCCCGAAATCCCGTTGGCGTATCATTCGCCGACGGGATTTTTGTGCGCCTGCCTTCGTATTTGGAGCAGTAGCCCCCCGCGCCTTGAGTAGCCCCCCTCCGCGCTTGGAGCAGTAGCCCCGCGTCCTGTGCAGTAGCCCTCCGCGCTTGGAGTGGTAGTCGCCCCGTGCTTAGGGCAGTCCGCACCCTTTGGCGTCTACACTCCGAAGAAGTCCATAGGCAGACCCTTTGCGTACTGCTTTAGCGCAAAGTAGCACAGCATATATTTGTAGGAGGAGCGGGAGGTGGTAGGGCGAATTTCGTAGTAGTCCCCTTCCCCGACGGAGAAGGAGAGATACACTCCCACAGTCGCGCGGAGCTTGTTTATGTCTGAGTGCTTCCAGACGTATGTTTTCTCCTTGCACACAAGCTCAAATCTGTCGCTGTAGAGGTAGAAATCCCCCGTATCGACCACGCCCACGTCCTGCGCCTTCTCGGAACGCACCAAAAGCTCGTTCTTGTCGGTATATATCGGCGTCTGTCCGCTCATGTCAAAACTCCCGTCGGAGATACAGCGGACTATTTCGGCTCTCTGCCACGTATCCCAGTCGGTGAGATTGTCAAATATCACATCCTCGCCCTCAAAGAAGCCGTACTCATTGTAGCGAACCGTGTAGCCGCACCGCTCGCACCACGCCTTGTCGTCCTCACTGCGGATTTCGCCTACAGCACCGCATTTCGGACATTGGTAGAGGACAGTCTCAAGCCCTTCGGCGAGCTTCTTCCCCCTAAATTTATCCATTACCTTCCTCTGGCGGGAGTAGGTATCAACCGCAAGCTCCTGAGTAATGACGCCGTGGAGCTGTTCGACGCTCATCGCCTTTATCTCCTCTGCCGACAGAACCTTTCGGAGATGTGCGGTAGTTTTCCCCTTCCTGATACCGTGTGCAAAGCTGGGAACGCTGAGGAATGCCCCCTCCACGTTAAAGAGATAGAGAGGAAGCCCAAGCTGTTTTACAAATTTAGCCGTCGCGGGGGAGATATACCCCGTCCTGCCTGTGTAGGAGCAGCCGCCCTCGGGGAAAATGCCGATACTGCCGCCCTGTTTTTTGCACTCCATGCAGTCGCGTATTGCCTTTAGATCCATCTGTGCGCGTACTATGGGGATGGGTTCGAGGAAATACTCAATCAGCTTGCCTACAAACTTCCATTTGAGTATATGGTCGCTTGCGATAAAGTGGCACATAGCGGGGAGCAGGCAGTAGAGCATAACTACGTCGTAGTCGGTGTTGTGATTGGACAGCACTACGTACTGCTCGTTTTTCGGCAGCTTGGGACGCTTCGCCCTAAAGCCGAGTGCAAGCCGAAGAAATACTCTCGCAATAGGTCTGAGAAAGGCGATTGCCGCTCTGTGACGAGCTTTGTTGAAACGCCTTTTGCCGGCTTTGCCGCTTTTGCTGCTTTTCGCCTTCTTCTCCGAACTCATTTCGATAATCATCCTCTCTGACTACTATAACCATAAGTTGTACATTCTGTTTACATAAAAACGCAGGAGTAAAAATCGGAAAACCGCATTGAACCGATATGCCGAAATTCAAATTTCGGCTGACAACAGGGTTTCCCACACTTTCCACACAGTTTTCAACATATTTTATGTTAACAACAGGATTTTGTGGAAATACACTAAATCAACAAGAAAACAATCAAGCCTCCACGGGCGAAAACCGCACAAATCAAGGCTTTTCGCCCGTGTTTTCTTGGCGTTTTCTAAGTTAATTAACTATACGGATTGTATATTCTGAATAATATGAATACCGAAAGCCAATAATTTCCTCATAATATACTATTACACAATCGGAGGAAATATATATGATTCGTTCGGTAAGCCGCTATGCGGTGGAGATTTCAAAGCCCGACAGTCCGTTTTTCGAGAGAGTGATATGCTTCGTCAAGCCGCAGTACGCTGACGACTGCACCATCAATCTGCACAAGGAGATAGAGGACTGCATAAGTCAGCTTAATATGTCGGTGGAGTCCAATCTGTCCGACTGCGCCGAGGACAAGCCGCTTTCCGCAAGACGAGTGGGGGAGGGGAAGTTCGGCGTAATCTCGAAGTACTGGAATATCGCCGCCTCCGCGGTTGCGGGAGGAGTGATTACGGCGGTTATTATGGCACTTGTTGTGGGGAGTTGACAGGTCCAGTTGACAAGTGACAGTTGACAGTTAAGGAACGCCGCCTGAAAATGACATAAAGTGTCATTTGGCGGGGCAAGAAAATGAAGAATGAAAAATGATGAATGATAAATTGAAGGCGCGAAGCCGTTCCCTTAACTGTCAACTGTCAACTGTAACCTGTTACTCCGCGTCGGAATCGGAGACCGCAGGAGCAGCAGGAGTCGCAGTCTTCTTCGACTCAATCCGCTCGATTGCAGTTTGAAGCTGAGGGTCCTCTCCATCGGAGAGGAGGAATCGGTTCTCATACTGGTAGTCGGTAAGCTTAACCTCGAAATGAGGTGCGATTTTTCCTCCCTCAAGCGCGCTCGAGGATGCGGTAGTCCACGTCTTAGTGGTAAGCTCGACCGCTGTGCCGTTGCTCAGAGGGAACAGCTCCTGCACACTGTGCCGCCCGAATGTCGCCGTGCCAACTAAATCGGCACGCCCGAAGTCGGCGAAAGCACCCGCGAACAACTCTCCCGCGCCTATTGTATTTGAGTTAATCAAGATGCACATGGGCATTTTGAGATCCCTCGTGTCGGAGGTGTACATAACTGTCTCCTCGCCGTCCTTTGCCTTTGTGAGCATGAGGTTTCCGGCAGGCAGGAGTGAATCGAGTATCTCGCAGGCGGCATCATACGAACCGCCCTTATTGTCGCGAAGATCAATGATAAGCCCCGTAATCTGCGACTTCTTCAGGCTGTTTACCGCGGAGTTAAACTGGTCGTAGGTTTTATCGTTAAATTCGGATATTCTGATATATCCCGTGTCGTCGCCTATAACTTTTCGCTCAATCGACATAACGGAGTAGGTAGACTTAGTTACGTTAAAATTGTAACTCCTCCCGTTTCTCTTCACCGCGAAGGATGCCTTAGGAGATGCTTCCGACAGTGCCGCAACTGAGCTGTCATAGCCCGTGGAGGAGACGGATTTTCCTCCTACTGACGTGATGACGTCGCCTTTTTTCACTCCCGCGCTGTTTGCGGGGGAGTTGCTGTCCACTCTGTTGACTAAAATCAGCCCGTCGGAGTTCCTTGCGATATCTATTCCCAGACCGAAGTCGTAGCCCGCCTCCAAATCGACCTTCTGCTTGTACTGCTCGCTCGTGAGAAAGCCGCTGTAGGGGTCGCCCAGTCCGTCTACATAGCCTTTTGCTATGCTGTTGCTCACGGCGTCGTTTCTCAGCTCCTTATAGTAGCTCATACGAACCTTCAAATCAAGCTCCGACAGGAGGTCGTACATATTCTGCCGCTCCGTGACCGAGCTCATTCGGCTGTCGAAGGTGTTCATGGCGGCGGTATATGTAACCACAACCGCGAGAGTGACCGCTATAATGGTTATGGAGATGGAAAGCCCCAGTGATATTTTTTTATTCATGTTAAGTATGTCAATCCTTTCGAGATTATTGCGAAGCTGTTACAAGTTGTATTTTACTCTTTTAAGTTCTGATAGTCAAGTTTTCATACTGCTCCGTGTCTAAAAGCGGAGTAGTATATAAGTGCAGGAGCTGTATAATCGAGCTGCCGCAGCCCCTTAAAAGCCGCACTACTGCACAATACCCGCCGACTGAAATTATGCTATCTCAGGCGGCGGGTATAAGTTTATGTATGAGAGAATCGGTATCTGCTCCGCGCCTTACAGGCAGTGCAGGCTACACATAGTTTCTGGGGTTGACGGCAGTGCCGTTTACGCGAATCTCAAAGTGGAGGTGAGGTCCGGTAGAGTGACCTGTAGAGCCGCAAAGTCCGATTGTAGCACCCTTTGTAACGTACTGACCGACACTGACGTGTCTCTTGCTCAGATGAGCGTACACAGTCATATATCCGCCGCCGTGGTTTATGATAACGTAGTTGCCGTAGCCGCCTGCGTTGTAGGAGGAGGTGACGACCGTACCCGTGTTCGAGGCTATAATCTTAGCTCCCATAGGCGAGCCGATGTCGATACCCTTATGGAGCTTACCCCATCTCATGCCGTAGGGAGAGGTAATCTTACCGTAGCCGGGAGCGGGCCACTTAAAGCTGCCGCCGACATACTTAGAGCCTACATCCTTCTTGACGTAGTTTCCGATAAGCTGGTCGAGCTGAGCCTTAGCCGTCTCCATCTTAGCGTCAACAGCACGCTGTTGATTTTCGAGATTTTTCTGCTCCTTCGCTATTTCAGCAAGGAGTTCCTCGGCGATTTTCTTCTCTTCATTAAGCTCGGTTTTCTTAACGGCAAGCTCAGTTTTCTGAGCGTCAACCTCCGCCTTCTTAACTTCAATTTCCTTCTTCTTGTCCACATAGCCTTCCTTGTCCGCCGTGAGCGAATCAATTATAGCCTTGTCATGTTCGGACATAACCTCAACGTAGTACATACGCGAGAGGAAATCATCAAAACCCTCGGAGGAGAGAAGCACCTCAAGTCCGCCCGACATATCGCCTGTCATGTACATGGCACGAAGACGGTTCTTAAATTTATCGTAGTTCTCGTCAATCAAGTCCTCTTTTTCCTTGATATCCGCCTCAACAGCCGCTATTTCATCGTTTATGGAGTCGATATTCTCGTTGAGAGCACTTATCTGAGATTCAAGATTGGCGACCAGCTTGTTAATTTCGTCCACTTCTTCCTGAGCGGACGCCTTGTTCTTTCTTATGGAGCTGAGTTTGCTCTTTATCGCGCTCTGCTCCTTGGCGAGCTGCTTCTGCTTAGCCTGAAGCTCCGCCTGCGTGGCGGCGGACACTGAGGGAATCGCGGCGTCTGTCTCCTTTTCGGGAGCCATAAATACGAACGTGGAAACCATTGCCATGAGAACCATAACGCATATTGTTATTTTTCTAATCATTGCTTATCCCTCCGTCATTTTTCAAGTATTTTCTTATTGAAATCAAACTGCCCGAAGAGCCGGCGAACATACCCGTAAACAAAAATCCGAGCAGGACAATCCACCAGAAGGAGCTGTAGGGGACTATGCCTATAGTAAATGTGGAAGTGACCGCGCTTGACGCTGTGAGATATACATACGTAACCAGTCCGAAGGAGACAATGCCGGAGAAGAGACCTATAATAATTCCCTCCACCAAAAACGGAAGCCGTATGAACCAGTCGGTAGCACCCACCGATTTCATTATTCCTATCTCCAGCTTTCTGACATACATCGTGAGCTTGATTGTGTTGGTGATGATGAAGAGGGAAACCACGAACAGCATACCTACTATCCACAGACCTACCACGGAAACCACCTTGTTAATTCCGTTGAGGCGTTTTACGAAATCTCTCTTATCGCTCACGTGCTGAATCTTTTCAATCTGCTTAATCTGATCGACCGTCACCTCAAAGCGGGAGAGGTCGTCGAACGTCACCTTATACGCGTTCGGCAGGAACTCCGCCGTGTCGCTCAGCGCGTCAACCATACTCGCGTCGTCGGACAGCTTGCTCATGATGGAGGCGAAAGCATCCTCTCTCGACACAAATTCAATTGTCTTGATGTTGCCCACTGCCTCAATCTGAGTTTTCACGGAGTCCGACAGCTCGGCGGTAACGTCGTCGCCGAGGAACACCATGACGGCGTTCTGGTCGCCCAGCCAGCCCATGGCACTGCTTATATTGACCGATACGAGTGCCGCACTGCCCATGAGGAGCAGACAGCATATAAGCACTCCCATGGAGGCGAAGCTCATTAAACGGTTTGTCCAGAGATTGCGAAAGCCCTCTCTTATGAGATATTTAGTACTGCTAAGCATAGTAGTCCACCTCCGGTCCGCTGTCTGCGACAAGCTCACCATTCTGAATCTCTATAATTCTGCGGTGGAATTTCTTGACAAGCGAGTGTTCGTGAGTAACCATAAGTACGGTAGTGCCTCTGCGGTTGATTTCGTTGAGCATATCGACAATCTCAAAGCTCATGCGCGGGTCAACGTTGCCTGTAGGCTCGTCCGCGATAATCAGCGCGGGATTGTTGATAAGAGCTCTTGCCAAGCCTACGCGCTGCTGCTCTCCGCCGGAAAGCTCCTTTGGGTAGCAGCGTGCCTTTTCGTTAAGCCCGACAAGCCCTAAGACGTAGGGAACCTTCTTCCTGACAGCCTTACTGCTCATGCCGATAACGCGCATTGCGAACGCCACGTTGTCGAAAACGGTCATGTTGGGGATGAGGCGGAAGTCCTGAAAAACTATGCCCATAGTCCGCCGATAAAACGGCAAATCCTTGTGGCGGAGAGTGGAGAGCCTTCTGCCGGCGACAATAATCTCGCCGGAGCTTGGCAGCTCCTCCCTCATGAGAAGCTTTAGAAGGGTTGACTTACCCGAACCCGACGAACCTACGATAAAGACAAACTCACCCTCGTTAATTCTCAGCGAAAAGTCACGCAGAGCCTTAGTCCCGTTGTCGTAGGTTTTATAAACATTTCTGAACTCTATCATATTTTTCAGCGACACTCCCTAAATATCTTGCATAAACATAAACCAAACTATATAGCAAACTCTCTGTAAAACATTATAAATCAAAAGCACAGGCTGTTTGTTACAAAATTGTTACATATGGTGAGGAATTTGTAAAGAATACAACAGATTAATACTGAAATACCTAAATATTTCAGTATTAATATTTGACAGGGCTTGCAGTGAGGTACTTCTTGACCATGAGTGCTACCTTAAACACGATAGCGTGGTCGAACTCGCGCAGGTCAAGTCCCGTGAGCTTCTTGATTTTCTCCAGACGGTAGACCAGAGTGTTTCTGTGTACAAAGAGCCGCCTCGACGTTTCGGACACGTTGAGGTTGTTGTCGAAGAATTTCTGGATGGTAAAGAGTGTCTCCTGATCGAGAGATTCGATAGAACCTTTGCGGAAAACCTCACGCAGGAACATCTCGCAGAGAGTAGTCGGGAGCTGGTAGATAAGGCGGGCTATGCCCAAATTCTCGTAGCTGATTATAGTCTTTTCGGTGTCAAAAACCTTTCCCACCTCGAGGGCTATCTGCGCCTCCTTGAAGGAACGCGCCAAGTCCTTGATTCCCGTAACGGTTATGCCGATACCGACGATGCAGTGGGTGTAAAACTCGCTTGAGAGTGTATCGACAATAGAACGCGCCAGCTTCTCGAGGTCGCGCAGTTCGATTCCCGAGTGTATCTCCTTTATGAGCGCGATGTCGCTCTCGTTTATGTTTACGACAAAGTCCTTCGACTTTTCGGGGAAAAGCTGCTGAATTACATCGTATGTGGAGACCTCAGTCTTAGCGGTAGTCCTAATAAGCAGGCACACGCGGCTGACGTCGGAGTTGAAGCGAAGCTCTCGTGCCTTTAGATATATGTCCCCCGGGAGGATGTTGTCGAGAATGACGTTTTTGATGAAATTCGCCCTGTCAAACTTCTCGTCGTGGAGCTGCTTGATAGCCTCGAGAGAAACCGAGAGAAGGGAGGCAAACTTCGCCGCCTCGTCGTCAGCTCCCGCTACAAATACGGCGTACTCGCTGTAGGGCGAACCGCCGAACGGCTTATATGTATAGCCCTCGGCTGTAAACAGCTCAGTGCCTGAAATCTGCTCGCTTGAAACACCCTTGCAGCTTTCGCCTATCCGAATCAAATCTCCGCAGGCGATAATAATACCGGAATCGTCGACAATTCCTATAGTGCGGTCAACGGCATCCTTCATCTGATGAACTACTCCCTGAAACACCCTGTTAGCCATAAAATTTCCTCTCCCTTATCACTGAAATTTACTGATGTATTTATAAACACAGAATAAACACAGACAAAACTACACTGCCTCTCCGTTGCTGTCAGGCAAAACAAATATCACCTTTAACAATGAGCAATAAAATTTTATAAAGTTATTCATAAAGTTACAAGATTCAATATACATTATAACTAAATTTAAAGCCGTTTGCAAGCTCTTTTTTCAAGAAAAATCAAATTGTTCGTTGTTTTCTACAAAATATTACGCGCAAATTTTATACTGCGGAGAAGTATTATGTGCGGCAAGAAAATCGGTCTGCCGAAAAAATCCGGCAGACCGATGAGCAATTATAAATAATTAAGAGGATTCCTATGCGAGCCGTTGACATGAACCTCAAAGTGCAGGTGAGGACCCGTGGAGTTTCCGGTGCTGCCCACCTTGCCGATTGCCTGACCCTTCGACACATACGTCCCCGCCTTCACAAGCAGCTTACTGCAATGAGCGTACAGCGTGGAGTAGGTGTTGTTGTGCTTTATGACAATGTAGTAGCCGTAGCTGGAGTGGTATTTTGAGGTAACGACCTTTCCCGCGTCCGCCGCAACAATGGTTCTTCCGGAGACGCCGCCGCCGGAGATGTCGATTCCCTTGTGCATCTTGCCCCATCTCTGTCCGTAGTAGGACGATATGCCTCTTACTCCCGGAACAGGCCATGTAAACGTGCCTGAACCCTTTATCGGGGTTTTGCTCCCCTGATTGCCGATTTTGGAGCTGCTGCCGTAGTTTGTTTTCTTCTTAGTTGTGGTAGGACGCGCCTTCGAGCCGACTATCCAAACCTCGTCCACAGCTTCCTTGACTACCTCGCTCTTTACATTTTTCCTGCTTACCTCAACTCCGTCGACGTAGGTTATCTCCTGCGTTATCTTCTTCGTACCCTTTACGCCCGCAGTTTTGAGCTTCTTGTAGTCCTTGTACTTGGTTTTGTCTACAATATTGGTAGAGCCGTAAGCAATCGACTGATTGAAATAGCGCGTGGAGACTGATTTAACCTCTAAGACGGGCATCTCCTTCTCGATGAGGATGCTCTGTCCCTTCTTGAGACCGTCCTCCATGAGACCTTCGTTCATCTCGTACAGACGCTCCTCCGTCATGGAGTAACGCTTGGTGAGCTTGCTTATGGTGTCGCCCGACTTTACCGTGTAGAGCTGACTTTGAAGCTTCTCCGTGCTTATTTCATTCTTGAAAGCGGCGGAATCCATAATAATGTCGGAGGAGTAAAGTCCCTTGACAACCTCGGTAGACTGCACGAAGGTAGTCGTGGCATTAGTTGCGTTTCCGCTCTTATATTTATTCAAAAACTCGTCGAGAATGAAGTTCATATCACCCTCGCTCTCGATAGCGGCGAGCAGCTTTCCGTTGATGAAGAAGCCGTATGCCTCGGAGACGTTGTCGCTGTTAAAGAGGATGTTTTCGCATATTTCCTGAGAGTTGCTCAGCGGCTCATTCTTGTTGACTGCCGCGAGCTTGTATGTGGGAGTGAGCGTACTCTTGAACTCAGGGCTTGTGGAGAGAACTCTCTCCTCCACCATCTGAGCCGCGCCCGTGTAGGCACTCTCCTCGCCGATATATCCCACAACCACGCCGTCACACTCCACCGCGAGTGCGTAGTTAGTGTTTACAAGCGATAAAACCACCACCGCCAGCACCGCCAGCGAGAGGATGGGGAGTGCTATATTGACTATGTTGCCGAGGAAGGTCTTGTGCTTCGCCGCAGTCGCCGCAGTAACGACAATGCGTTCACGCGCCGCCGCCATAACGCCTATTCTTCTGGCAACCTCAATCCTCGTCTTGGTTTTCCTTAAATCCGCGCTGATTTCCGACAGCTCCGCCGCTGTCTCCTTCATCGGAAGGACTACGGCGTTCTTGATTCCTCTCACCGCACGCCGTCTGACGGGGCGTACTACGCGCTTGGTTTTTCTTACCGCCGTGTTGATGGTTCTCTGTATCGACATCCCGTAGTAGCAGCAAAGCCGCATGAACCTTTCGGGAAATGTGTAGTTGTTTTCGTCCTGTGCAGAACCGGAACCCTGCACTCTGTTTCTGCTGACTGCCGAGGTGAGTGCGGCGGCTATACCGTTCAGAAGATTACTCATGCATTGGTGTCCTCCTTACTTGTTATTACTTATATCTTATGTTCGATATGCTGTTCGGATTACAATTTTGTAATATCTGGAAATTATTATAACACCTTTTTTATATTTTGCAACCCTTTTGTAATAACTTCGTGCTTCTGCTATAAAATTTAACCAAATGGGGAGTTGTCCTTTTGGTGATTGTTACTATTTTGCTTTTAAAAGCGTTGTTGAATTTGCAAGTTTTTCCTTTGACAAGGAAGCTGCTAAGGCGGGCTGACGCTCGGTAACTATAATGCGAGCAGGTAAAAAAGACCGTAAAGATACAATGGTTTTAAATGCGGAGTAGTATTATTTATGTTATAGTTAATTGCAGAAGCAATAAAATAGTAGCATTTCTTTCCGTTTTCGACCTTTACTTGATAAAAAGTATGTGATATAATTCAACTGTTAATGGAGGTGCATTTATGGAGATAAAGAATTTACAGGCACTTGGTTACGAATTGCGCAGGTTGCATGATAAAGCACATATTTACCGCGAAAATAATGAGTATATATATGCTAATGTCTATGACGGATGGGTTAAAGAGTATAATTCTCTTTTAGAAAAATACAACGCACTTGCAGAATTGCAATTAAATCCTATGAGCTACACGCAGTCAGATTTATCGTCTACGCAAAAAACTGTACGAGATGCCGCGGCTCAGTATTTTATTAAGACTATGGAAAGCCTTGCGGACAAAATAGAAACAGATATAGAAGCTGAACGTGTTAAATCTAAAGAAGTGCGTGTGCCTAACCACCAAATGAGAAAATGTTTCAAACTTGATATAGATAATTGTCCGCTCAACCCCGATTTTAATAAAAGAAAGATATTTGTAGCTATGCCATTCGACAATAAATATTTAGATAGTTATAATTATGGCATTGTTCCTGCTTTAAACAGCTTGGGCTTCGAACATTATAAAGCTGATAACGACATTAGAAACAAGGACATCATGTGTAAAATTTGCAAACAAATACAATCTTGCAGACTTGCTATCATCAATATTTCCGGACTGAATCCCAATGTTATGTTAGAGTACGGTATGGTCTATGGGTTAGGCAAATCTGTCATAATTATTAAAGACAAAGACACAAAAGCGATAAGTGATATTGGTTGTATAGAGTACATTGAATATGAACACGCTCACCATTTAATGGAAAAACTATCGTCAGCCCTAAATTCTATCGATTAAGTAATAATTGGATTTAAGCGCGGAGCAGTATAATATTAGGATTGCAGAGAATAAGTATTATTCGTTTTAAAAAGTTAAGGCTTAAGGGGTTGCAGCAAAACTTTGTTTTGCTGCAACCCCTTTACTGTTTTTAGCTGAAAAAGCTTCGCTTGTCGCGGCTGATAACGGTAGCTTGCCAACTGAAAAAGCGGTGAGACTCTTTACATCTTAGGTGTTTTTGTTTTCCGCGCAAAGTTTGCTGTGTAGTTTGGTATGCTGCTTGTATTGCTCCATCTCAATTTTGTCCTTTACCTCCAAATCGCTGAGACCGGAGAGCGACTCGAGATGGTGCGTGAACTCGTGCAGGAGGGTTCGTCTTATCTCCTTCTTCAAGTCCTCGGGCGTAAGATAGCCGTAGACGGCGGCAAAAGAGCCGTAGTAGATGGTAATCATTCTCCCTAAGTCGCGGGAGTAGGAGTACTCCCCCATGATATACAGTGGGGACGAGAAAGTGATATTCGTGTTCTATATATACTAAATTAACTTGAAAACAATCAAGCCTCCACGGGCAAAAACCGCACAAATCAAAGCTTTTTGCCCGTGTTTTCTTGGTGTTTTCTAAGTTAATTAACTATATCATAATTTTCTCGCTTTCAAAATCAGAGACAGCGGCAGACGTTTTGCACGCCAAGGTGCGTACAGTTCAGGTGAATACTCCGAAGCCTCTAATTGAGTTTTCTGCTCGGTTTCCTCAACTATTTGCGTTACATATAACCCGGAAGTAGCCAAAGCATTAACATAATCCGAAATCCTGCGCAAATAAAACATCAGTTGTTGCCCTGCTTTTTCAAAATGGAATTGCTCTATTTTGTTATAATCACCATTCAATATCAATCTGCCGTCAGACGTTTCAACACGCCGCATCAATGGATGTTCCCAACTGAAAATAAATGTGCCACCGGGTTTTAGGTAGGAAGCAATCAAGTCAAATGTCGCTTGCAAATCCACCGTCCATCCGATAGCGTATATGGAGTATACCACATCGAAATACCCCTTCGGTATACCGGGATTCTGCTCCATCGGTGAGCAAAACAAGCGCGGCGTAAAACCGCTTTCCGTCAGCACCTTTTTCGCATTGGCAAGCTGATTTTCGGATATATCCAACCCCCACAATTCCCCCGCGCCTTGTTCGCCGCACCATTTGAGCGAATGCCCGCTTCCGCAGCCGATGTCGAGGACTTTTTTGCCGCCCAAGTCGGGGAACAGGTGCAAATCATCCTCCGTAGGACATAACACACCGTATTTTGGCAGCGCAGTCCAAGCGAAAGCCATGTCCGCTATTGCATTCCATGAGGTTTTGTTTTGGTTAAGGATGTTTTCTCTATTCATTTGCCGCCCTCCATTCCATAAATCCCGAAGTAAACGATGGTGAAGCAGTAATCTTCGTTAATCCATTTTTTCATTTTGTTTTCTCCATCATCTCGCTAATTTTCACTGCGCCCATATCCGTGAACGAAGCAAATCCGAAGATGTCACCGCCGAAACGGCGCCGGCTTATTTATACTGCTTCGCTTTTCTCTCCTGCAATTTTCAAATATTATGCAATGTGTGATCTGTTTTTGTGCAAGGTGAACTGTCAACTGAGGACGCCTGTCAACTAAAAAAAGCGATACTCCTCCTCAGGTGTTTTTGTTTTCCGCGCACAGTTTGCTGTGTAGTTTGGTATGCTGCTTGTATTGCTCCAGCTCAATTTTGTCCTTCACCTCCAAATCGCTGAGACCGGAGAGCGACTCCAGATGGTGCGTGAACTCGTGCAGGAGGGTTCGTCTTATCTCCTTCTTCAAATCCTCGGGCGTAAGATAGCCGTAGACGGCGGAAAAAGAGCCGTAGTAGATGGTAATCATTCTCCCTAAGTCGCGGGAGTAGGAGTACTCCCCCATAATGTACAGCGGGGCGAACGGCAAGCTTTTCGGGTGGAGCTTTTCACTCTCCGAAACGAGTATGCCTCCGTTGAGCCGCCTGTAAAACTCCTCAGGGATAGAGTTGGCTATTTCGTCCGCAATCATCTCAAACTCCTCTATGGAAACCACAGCTCAATCCTCCCCTGCGAATAAATATTTAACAAAGTTTAATAATCACTTTAACTATACCATACATTATTTAGGAAAACAAGGGGCAATACCTAAAAAAACAGGAGCGAGACGTTATGTCTGCTCCTGTTTTGAAATAATCCGTGAAAATATTGTTTCTCGCTTTTGGGAGTACTGCCCGAACCGCGTTGTCCAAACCTACCGCGCGAACCTACCTACTTAACCTCCGCGCTTTCGGCAACAGGCAGACGGAGGATAATCCTCGCGCCCTTGCCCTTGACCGACTCAGCTATGCAGTCGCCGCCCAGCTTCTCGAGTACGCTTCGGGTGATAAACAAGCCCATACCCGTCCTCCTGTCGTTGGGATTAGGAGCGGAGTCGCCCATATATCCCGCAACAAATATATACGGAAGCTCCTCGGGGTCGATTCCTCCGCCGCTGTCCTCCACGGCGAGGTCGATGAACTTGCCGTTCTGCCGCGCCGATATGGAAATTTTACCTCCCTCGGGAGTAAACTCCACGGAGTTGAAGATAACCTGTGTCAGCGCGAAAACGAACCAGCGTTTATCGGTCACTATCTTAGCCTCAAGCCCTTTCCAAAGTAGCCCGATTTTCTTTTCCGTGAGGAAAGGGGAGAAGCGTTTGAGGCACTCCTTGACCAAAACGGAGAAATTATACTCCTTCGGCTCGAGCATCTGGTCAATCAAATCCATCTGGGAGAAATACATAAGCCTGTCTATCATGGCGTTGACATACTCCGCCTCCTTGCCCAAAAGCTCGGAGGTCTTGCGGTCGTCAATCGCCTCTATATATTTCATCAGCTTGAGTATGGGGGTTTTCGCGTCCGCTGCCCACACCTCCGCGCAGTCTCTGTACACAAGGTCGGTTTCGTCCATGTCGTCAAAGAAGGAGTCGAGTGTCTGCCCCGGCGACTGTGACGCGACAACCATATTAGAGGAAATCGCCGTGGACTGCCTGTTTTGCGGAGTTGCCGCCGGCTCGCCCTGCACCTGCCGTTTTGCCGCTCCCGCGCTTTCTTCCTGTGAGGGAGTATAGTCACCGCTCTCGTCAGTAGCTTCCTCAGAATCGGCGGTGTTCTGCTCTTCCTGCTTCTCCTGCTCTGCTTCGGCGTAGGAGTTGTTCTCCTCAGCGTTTCGGGAAGGCTTGCCGAAGGACACTACGGGCTTAATTTCCTCGTAGTCGTCGCCATGGTCGCCATCGTCGTAGCCCACCTCAAATCCGCTTGCTTGGTCCTCCTGCTCAAACTCGTCTGAGGAGAAATCAGCCTCGTCCTCGGCATCCGGCACTATTCCGTTAGCGGCGTTGATGGAGGCTGAAATGCGGTTTTTCTCCGCATCGCTTCGGTTGAACTTTCCGCCGAACATCCGCTTGGGAGTTTTCGGAAGCTCGTCCTCGGGTATCGCAAAGCGGTCGTTTTCGGGGGAGGAGTTGTCCTCTCCCTGTTTGCCCTCATATGTACTGCCGAAGCGGTAGCCGTCCTCGTTTTCGTCCTCCTCGTCGATTTTCGCGCGGCGGAGGAACTGAGCAACTCCGTTTTCGTCCTCCTCCTCAAATTCGTCGGAGAAATCGTCGCCGTACTCGGTGTCGTCCTCTTCCTCCAAACGGCTCTTTGCCGCCTTCATTTTGGAGAGGAAGTTGTCAACCACGATAGTCGCAGTCATGACAACAAAGCCTATAGCTATCGAAATAATAGCAATAAGCCCGTTTTTCTCGTTGATAAAATCAATAATCACGCCAATGGTAGAGATAATAATAAGGGCGCACACCGCGATTATTATTATCAGTTTTTTACTCGGTTTTTGAGACATCCCCGCACCGCCATTTCAAACTTGATAAATTCAGATAAATTTATTAGACCCTAATTATACGACAAATTGATAAGACAAGTCAATGTTCTAAGCGAAATTACGCGGGAATTTTCGCTTAGAAAGCCAAAAATTTTAAAAAAGATACAAAAAGTTCACAAAAGCAGGAATTATGTATACTACGCTGATTAATCGTGGAACGCCCTGTCAACGGTGATGACGGCAAACCACTTCTCGTTGTACTCATTTATCGCACGCATGACTTTCTCCTTAACGCCCTGTGCGGTTAAATCCTTGCCGAATGGGACTACCACGTCAAATATAAGATTTGTGTGAGTAGGACCGTCTACCATCCTAAAATCGTGCATGGTTATCCTGCTGTCAACGCCTGAGACAATGTCGCGCACTATATGCTTGACGGAGGAGATGTACTCGCTGTCTGTCACTACGGGGTCCATGTGTATGGTGAGCATTATGCCCATCTCCTCGACAACGTCCTTCTCTATCTTGTCGATGAGGTCGTGGCTCACGAGAATATCCTCGGAGGCGGAGACCTCGGCGTGGATTGTGGCTATGTACATGGTCGGACCGTAGTTGTGGATGATTAGGTCGTGTACTCCGAGTACTCCCTCGTAGCCCGACACCCTTGCCGAAAGTGCCTTTGACAGCTCAGCGGAGGGGTTTTCGCCTAAAATGCAGTTTAGGTTCTCCCTTATGATGGAAACTCCCGAATACATAATGAAGCACGCCACGAGCAAGCCCGCGTAGCCGTCAACAGAAATATGGAAAAGCTCTCCTGCCGCCGTGGCAAGCAGCACCGCGCCTGTGGATATACAGTCGCCTATGGAGTCCGCCGCCGTCGCCTTGATGAGGGAGGATTCGAGCCGCGTACCCAAGCGGCGGTTGAAGAAATACATCCACAGCTTGACTAAAACGGAAATCAGCATAACCGCCGCGAGGGGGAGTGAGAACCTGACGGGCTGGGGGTCGATTATCTTCAGGACTGAGCTTTTCCCCAGCTCAAATGCAACGAGCAGTATAGTAACTGCCACGGCGAGTGTTGCGACATACTCATATCTGCCGTGACCGAAGGGGTGATCCTTATCGGCGGGCTTTGCCGCCATACGCATACCGAAGAGGGAGACAAGGCACGAGCCTAAGTCGAAGAGGTTATTGAAGGCATCGGCGGTTATGGCTATACTGCCGGAGACTGAGCCTATTATGAATTTTGATATGGACAGGAGGATATTGCAGACTATTCCAACGGAGCTGCTCAATGCACCTCCTTTTTTTCTGCACTCGCTGTTTTTGGGATTTATGTCCTTTATGAAAAAATCAATAACAGCGTTGTTCAATAAACCCACGCCCCTCTTAATTTACTACACACTAAAATCTGTTGTTAATTCAAATCCTAATCAAACTAAAACCTGTTGCCAAAGACTGAAAGTTTAGGTCAAGCCTTTCCAAAGGCTTGCATGGTTCAAATTCAAAATTAACTAAGAAAACCTGAGCCAAGAAAAGCTCAAAAAAACCATAGATGAAAGCTTTTTCGAGCTTTTCTTGGGGGTTTTCTAAGTTAATTTTGAATCGGGCAGAGCCCTGACTCGCTCTCCGCAGAGAGCGAAATTCTTCATCGTCAGAAAACGCAGGAAGGTAGGCAAAATGTCCCTAAGGACATTTTGCCGTAGGAAACCCTCGTCGGGGGTTTCCTGTGTAGGTCGCCTTGCGACCTACTTATTACTTCCGTAATCACATTTTAGAAGCTGTAGGAGCAATATCAGTGCAAGACATAAGTCCTACTATCGTCAAAAACGCAGTAAGGGGGCGAACCCTCGTCTGAGGTTTCCCCGTGCAGGTCACCTTGCGACCTACTTCTACTAACAATTTGCTGATACATCCGATAGGTAAATATATGTACCAACACCGGCGAATTATTCTTCTATTCTACCCCGTTCTGGATTTTCGCCGCCGCCAAAGTATTCTTCATGAGCATAGCTATAGTCATAGGACCTACGCCGCCCGGTACGGGAGTAATCGCAGATGCCACAGGCTCTACCTCGGCAAAATCCACATCTCCGCACAGCTTGCCATTTTCGTCTCTGTCCATTCCCACGTCGATTACGACCGCTCCCGGCTTTACCATGTCCGCCTTGATGAACTTAGGAATACCTACAGCCGCGACAAGTATGTCCGCCCGCTTGGTCACTTCCTTCAAATCAGCCGTTCTGCTGTGGCAGATAGTCACCGTGCCGTGCTTGTGGAGGAGGAGCATAGCCATGGGCTTGCCGACAATATTACTCCTTCCGACAACAACGCACTCCTTGCCGGATATTTCCGTGCCCGCATCCTTGAGCAGTTCCATCACTCCCGCAGGAGTGCAGGGGAGGAAGTCAAAATCGCCTATCATTATCTTTCCCACATTTGAAGCGTGGAATGCGTCAACGTCCTTCTTGGGGGAAATCGCCTCGATAATCTCTCCCTCGTCCAGTCCCTTAGGGAGGGGAAGCTGGCAGAGAATGCCGTTTATCTCCTTCTTTTCGTTTAGTTCCCTCACCAAAGCCATAAGCTCCGCCTGAGAGGTGTCTGCGGGAAGGGCGTACTCCTCGGAGTAGAAGCCCACCTCCGCGCAAGCCTTCTTCTTGTTGTTGACATATGTCCTCGACGCGGGGTCGTCGCCGACTATAATTACCGCAAGACCGGGGGTTACTCCTCTTTCTTTGAGTGCCGCAGTCTCCTCTGCTACCTCGGCGCGAACTTTTGCCGAAACCGCTTTTCCGTCAATTATGTAAGCCATTTCTATCTGTCCTTTCAGTTTAAGTGTAAGGGGTTATAGCAGTTTCACTTAACATTGAGCAGCTTTCTTGACGGTCTTTTTGCCGTCAAACTGCGTTAAAAATACTCGGAATACACCAAGTATTCCTGCGTTTTTTGCCTTGTTTGGCGACAAAAATCCTCGTCAATAAAACTACTAATGTCAAGCAGAACTGCTATAAGTATCCCTTTTATTAGTTATTGTTCCCCCGATTAAACCTTGCCGCGACTAAGCGGCATATGCAGTATGCTTTGCGCCAAAGAAACCCTTCACTTTGTCGGGGCGGAGTTGCACTTTTTCAAATGCGACC
>JAISGQ010000040.1 GCA_031262985.1 Oscillospiraceae bacterium | reverse complement strand
TTTGTCGCCAAACAAGGCAAAAAACGCAGGAATACTTGGTGTATTCCGAGTATTTTTAACGCAGTTTGACGGCAAAAAGACCGTCAAGAAAGCTGCTCAATGTTAAGTGGAACTGCTATATACAGTTGAGGGTGTTAATGCAGACTTGCGGCATTATATACCTATTTTGCGACGCAGAAGTCGATGTTTCTCTCGAAAGCTTGAAACATTACGAACGGTAATTGAGGTTTTTGTTCATGCCTACAATGCTTTCGGCTTGGCAAAGATGAAATTTTGCCAAAATCGTGATCCGAAATCGCGCGAATTACCCTTTTCTGTGCTGGATTTTTATAACGCGCGTGATTATCCACAGCCCCCGCTCATAATAATTTGACAAGATTTTCACCTCGTGATATAATGTAAAGAAGCATCATCTGCTGTATGATGTCTTTACTCCAACCATATCCATCACAGAAGGAACGATTTTTATGAGTGATAATTACGATATCTACGAACAAAGCGGCATTGAGCCGGAGGCGGCGGGCAGTGTCTACGACACCTTGGAGGACACAGAAAAGCGAACCGCCCCCAAAAGGCGCAGGAGGAAGAGAAAGCGCGTATACATAAGCCCGATTTTTGTCTTTGTCTTTCTTGTTTTCTGCTTCCCCGTAGGGATTATCCTGCTTTTATTCTTCACCCGCTGGGGAGTTTTCTCAAAGCTTTTCCTCACGATTTTCACGCTTGTATGCGCCTTCATAATCTACGAAATTCTCGTTTTATACAATTTCGTTCCCACACCCAGCCTGCTCGACCTGCCGTTTTTAAAGGAGTTATTCACACAGTAAGGCTCATATATATAAGTAAGGGCAGGAGCAAAGCTGCGTTTGCAGTAATTTGAAAGGTTGGTAGTTTGATATATGAGCGAGCTTTTAAAACGCACATGGGCGAAAATCAATCTGGACGATATAGAGCACAACTACAGATTGGTGAGGAATCATGTCGCCCCCTCGGTGCTTATAATGTGCATAGTCAAGGCGGATGCCTACGGTCACGGCGTTCGGCACATCTCCTTGCTCCATCAGGAGCTTGGCGCGGATTGGTTCGGTGTCTCGAATCTTGAGGAGGCACTGCAAATCAGGGAGATAGGTATATTTAAGCCTGTTCTCATTTTGGGTTATACTCCACCGAACAGAGCGTCAGATTTATCGAAATATTGTTTCACTCAGTCGGTTTTCTCCGAGGAGTACGCGCAGGAGCTGTCAGCTTGCGCGAAGGAGGCAAACTGCACCATCGACTGCCACATAAAGTTCGACAGCGGAATGACGCGTTTGGGTCTCTCCTGTCGAACGAAGGAGCAGATAGAGAGAGCAGCCGACGCGGCGGAGCGTATCTGCGCCCTGCCGAACCTCAAATGCACGGGCGCGTTCACTCACTTCTCCGTTGCGGACGAGGGAGAATCCCAGCGTGAATTTACATATTCGCAGTACGATAAATTCAGCGGAGTTCTCACTCTTTTGGAGGAACGGGGAATCAAACTGAAACTCCGCCACTGCTGTAACAGTGCCGCGACACTCGAGTATTCGCAGTTTCACATGGATATGGTGCGCCCGGGAATCATACTCTACGGACTTAAACCGTCGGGTGAATTTAAGGATAAGTACGACCTTCGCCCCGCCATGGAGATAAAATCGGTCATCTCCATGATAAAGCAGGTGGAGGAGGGGGCTTTCGCGAGTTACGGAAGAACCTACGAATTTCGGCAGCCCTCTGTCGTTGCGACCATACCCATCGGCTACGCCGACGGGTATCCGCGCCTGCTCTCCTCCTCAGGGGAGGTGACGCAGGATATGCTGGTGCAGGGCAAACGCGCCCCCGTAGTCGGAAGGGTGTGCATGGACCAGCTCCTCCTCGACGTCAGCCGCATAGAAAACGTCCGTGCGGGCATGACCGTCACCGTTTTCGGCAGGGACAAAGAGGCGTTTATCCCCGTAGACGAGCTTTCGGAGAAGGCGGGTACTATAAACTACGAAACAGTGTGCTTAGTTGGAAAACGAGTGCCGAGGACATATCAGAGAAACGGAAAAACCGTTGCTCAGGTCAACTATATTATTGATTGAGGAGAAAGAAAAACATGGATTATTCATTCGCAGACCGCATAAGCTCCCTGCAGCCGTCGGTTATAAGGGAGATACTTAAATTTTCCTCCGTTCCGGGGATGATTTCCTTCGCGGCGGGCAATCCTGCTCCCGAGGCGTTCCCCACAGAGCAGCTGGCGAAAATATCGGCAGAAATCTACAAGGAGCGTCCGATTGACGCACTTCAGTACTCTGTCACGGAAGGCTATACTCCTCTTCGAAACGCGCTGAAAAGCAGGTACTCATACCTTCTGGGAGGCGGAGACGAGCTGATTATAACCTCCGGCGCACAGCAGGTAATGCACCTTGCGACAAAGAGCCTTTGCAACGAGGGAGACGTCATAATCTGCGAAAAGCCGTCGTTTATCGGCTCTCTCAACGCATTCCGCTCCTTCAACGCAAAGCTCGTAGGAGTAGAGCTTGAGCGTGACGGCATGAATATCGAGATGTTAGAAGCGGCGTTAAAGGAGAACCCAAACGCCAAGTTTATATACGTCATTCCCAATTTCCAAAATCCGGCAGGAATCTGCACCTCCTTAGAGAAGCGCAAGGCAATCTATCAGCTTGCGAAGCAGTACGGCGTTATGATTTTGGAGGACAACCCCTACGGAGATACCCGATTCGAGGGCGAGGAGATTCCGAGCATCAAGAGCTTTGACGAGGACGGTATTGTCATCTACGCCGGTTCCTTCTCCAAAGTTATCTCCCCCGGACTGCGCGTAGGATACGCCATCGCCCCCGCTCCCGTTATCGCGAAAATGACGGTGTGCAAGCAGATTTCAGACGTGCACACCTCCATATACTCCCAGCTTTTGGTGCATGAATTTTTAACGGGAGGACAGTTCGAGCAGCACCTCCTCTCCATAAAGGAGATTTACAGGAAAAAGTGCGGGCTTATGTGTTCCCTGTTCGAGGAGAAGCTGTCTCCCTACGTCACATTCGAAAAGCCGCAGGGAGGTCTGTTCATCTGGTGTACCCTCCCCGACGGCATTGACATGATGAGCTTTTGCAAGGCGGCGGTAGAACGCAATGTCGCGGTAGTGCCGGGCAGTGCCTTCCTCACAGACGAAAGCCAGCCGTGCAACAGCTTTAGGACTAATTTCTCCACTCCCACTGACGAGCAGATTGTAAACGGCGTGGATATTTTATCAAAGCTCCTGTCTGAGATTGCGAAGTAGGCAGTGAGCCGAAAGACAGCAACTGCAAGTACGCGGCTACAAGTACGCGGCTACAGGCAGGCGACTGCAAGCAGGCAAATTGAAAGGAATGTTCAGTAATGGAAAATACAGCAAAGACTACGGCTGCTCCCGAGAGCAAGCCGGAGAAGAAGAAGAAACTGTTCTCCGCGATACAGCCCAGCGGAGAGCCGACATTGGGCAATTACCTCGGAGCAATCCGCAACTACGTCGCCCTGCAGGATGACTTTGACTGCGTATTCGCGACTGCCAACCTGCACGCGATTACCGTGCGGCAGGACCCGAAAATCCTCATGCAGAATACGCACAACCTCTACGCACTCATACTCGCCTGCGGGATAGACCCGAAAAAGTGCATATTCTACCACCAGAGCATGGTAGCCGCTCACACTGAGCTTTCGTGGGTTCTGAGTACTTTTACTCAGTTCGGCGAACTTTCGAGGATGACGCAGTTTAAGGATAAATCAAAAACTCACGCCGACAATATAAACGCGGGATTGTTCACATATCCCGTACTCATGGCGGCTGACATACTCCTCTATCAGGCGGATGTAGTGCCTGTAGGCGCGGATCAGAAGCAGCACCTTGAGATAGCGAGAGATATAGCCGAGCGTTTTAACGGAAATTTCGGCAAGACCTTCGTAGTCCCCGACGCGTACAT
Organism: Oscillospiraceae bacterium; assembly: GCA_031262985.1. Lineage (GTDB taxonomy): Bacteria > Bacillota > Clostridia > Oscillospirales > Acutalibacteraceae > JAISGQ01. The sequence goes on along the minus strand of JAISGQ010000040.1, from coordinate 7,778 downwards.
CCCGAAAAACTGCGCGAGGGTTATGAGCCTGACAGAACCAAACAAGAAGATGAGCAAGTCGAGCGACAACAAGAAGAGCTTTATCCTCATGACCGACGAGCCGTCTGTCATTGTCAAAAAGTTCCGTTCGGCGGTTACCGACAGCGAGGCGAGGGTGTACTACGGCGAGGGGAAGGATGGAATCAACAACCTCATGGATATATACTCCGCTTGCACGGGGCTTAACTTTGAGCAGATTGAGGCGGAGTTCGAGGGCAAGGGCTACGGGGACTTCAAAAATGCTGTAGGAGAGGCAGTCGCCTCACTGCTTGAGCCTATCCATAAGCGATACAAGGAGCTTATCTCCGACAAGGCATACTTGGAGCAGTGCAGCAGAGAGAGTGCGGAAAAGGCGGCGTACATCGCCAAGCGCACAATTGACAAGGTTTACAAAAAGGTAGGACTGCCGAGGATGTAGGACTGCCGAATAGGTAAGGCTGGCGAGGCGGTAAGGCTGGCGAGAATGCAGACTTGCAGAGGGTGTAAGGCTGCTGAGGATTTAGCAACTGCCGAGGTGTAGACTTGCAAAAAACGCAGCAACTGAATAACCCTCCCTGTGACCGAACAGAACGCGGTCGCAGGGAGGGTTTATTGGTGTTTGGTTATAGTTAATTTTAGTATATTACTGCTCCGCGCTGCTTGACGCGACAGGTTCTATCGGGTCAAACGAAAAAATGAAAATATCTCCGCCATCCATTGTCGGAGTTACAAGCTCCAGCTCCTTACCCTTTGTGACAGTGAATTGCGTTTCGTCACTGTACAGATTGATGCCGCCGTTCTCTCCCACGGTTGACATTACCCTATTGGTTTCTATCTCTATTGTGTTGTCGCTGATCGCTTTTATCTTGATGGTGAAATCCTCATCATATATTTGCCCCGGCACATAAGTTTTCCCAACCTGTATATTTGGGATGGTTTTGTAAACACGGGTAGGAATATGCTCAGGAAGCCATCCGGTCCAATAGGTTTGGCAAACATACAGCATTACATTGGAATCGGGGATTGTTTCATCGGAAGTTTTCGCAGTTTGAGAGGAGTCTATCGGTTCAAACGGCTCAAACGAAAAAATGAAAATTGTTCCGCCGTCGGTTGACGGAGTTACAATTTTTAGCTCCTTCCCATTTGTGACAGTGAATTGCGTTTCGTCACTCATCAGATTGAAACCGCCGTTCTCTCCCATGGTTGACATAACCATACTCGTTTTTATAACGATGCGGTCAGTGTTTACCCTTTTTATTTTGATGGAGAACTCCTCGCCATATACTTCACCAAGCGCATAAGTTTCCCTAACCTGTATGTTTTCAATAGCGGTGTATTTGCGGGTAGGAATCACGTCAGGTTCAAACCCGTTCCAGTATGTTCTGCAAATATACAGCGTTACGGGTTCTTTCGGTTGGGAGCTGCCACAGCCGAACAGTGTTAAAATAATCGAAATAGCCAAGCAAAATGAGAAATATTTTTTCATGTTTTTCACAGTCTATGCCCTCCTGTTCATATTGCCGCGAAGGAGTTTTATCTCCTCCGCTCCTCGCTGATTGTGGTTTTCCTGCCCATAATCTTAACATCCTTCATGGAGTTGAGCACCTGCGTTTTCAGCTCCTTCGGCACTTCGATAACCGACATCTTTTCGCCTATCTCTATCCTGCCGAAGGTCTTTCCCGCAAGTCCTGTCTCTCCCGCGACCGCGCCTAAAATATGGTTTGGAGCAACGCGGCTTTCGCGTCCTATATTGATAACCAGACGTACCATATCCCTGTCGTCGCGCCTGAAGCTCCTGCCGCTCTCGCCTCGGTCTCCTCTTCTCTCTCTGCCGGAGGAGTAGCCGTCACGCCCGCCGGAGAACGAACCGCGCTGTCGGTCTCTGCCGCTTCCGCCGCCGTTTCTGCCGCCTCTGCCGCCGGAGGAGTAGCCGTCCTGCACTCTCGGGCGAACGCTCATGCCCTTTTGCATATTAAACAGCCTGTCGTCCTCCTCGGAGGGCATACCCGTCTTCCCGTCGGAGGTCAAATCGGTCTTTAGGAGTGCCGCTGCCACCTCTATCGGAGTTACCTCCTCGTCGCAGAGCGACTCGACCATAGCTATATACTGCTCCAGTCCGCCGTCCTCTACCGCCGCTCTGATTTTGTCGCCGTACCTGCTCATGCGCCGCTCGAGAACCTCGCCGCTCATGGGAATTGACCTCAGCTCCACCTTAGAGTGGGTGTAGTTCATTATCTGGCGAAGCTCGTACATCTCCCTCCTGCCTGTGACGAAGGTGAACGCCCTGCCCTTTTTGCCTGCCCTGCCTGTCCTTCCGATACGGTGGACGTAGTACTCAATATCCTGCGGTATGTCGTAGTTAAACACGGCGGCGATGTCGTTGATATCAATGCCTCGCGCCGCAACATCCGTAGCTACAAGCACGTCCACATTGCCCAGTCTGAACTGATTCATAACGTGGTCTCGCGCCTGCTGCTTTAAATCTCCGTGCAGTCCTTCTGCGAGGTAGCCTCTGAGCTGAAGCTCGGAGACAAGCTCGTCAACCTGCCGCTTTGTGTTGCAGAAAACCATGCTGAGGTTGGGGTTATACATATCGAGAAGCCTGCCCAAAGCCTCAATCTTGTGGCTGTGGGGAACTTCGTAGTAGTACTGCTTTATCTCCGCAACGGTGAGCTGCTCGGGAACTACACGCACTACCTCGGGGTCTTGGAGGAAACGCTCGGATATTTCGAGAATCTCCTTCGACATAGTAGCCGAAAAGAGTACCGTCTGCCGCTCGTGGTCTATCTCCGATATGATGGTTTCCATGTCCTCCCTAAAGCCCATGCTGAGCATCTCGTCCGCCTCGTCGAGAATGACAATGCTGACATTGCCGAGCTTGAGTGTACCTCTCCTCATGTGGTCCATGATTCTGCCGGGAGTACCTACCACTATCTGCGCACCAAAGCGGAGTGCCTTAATCTGCCTGTCTATAGGCTGACCGCCGTAGACAGCTAAGGTCTTGATTCCCTCGATGTACTTCGTGAATTTGCGGATTTCGTCGCACGCCTGCACGGCAAGCTCGCGGGTAGGACACATAATGAGCACTTGCGTGTCGCGTCGCTTGGAGGGGTCGATTCTCTCGATTGCGGGAATGGTAAACGCGGCTGTTTTGCCTGTACCTGTCTGCGACTGCCCGATTACATCTCTGCCGGACATGACAAGCGGGATAGTGCTTCTCTGAATTGCCGTGGGTTCTTCAAAGCCTATGTCCTCGATGGCTTTTAATAAAGGCTCACTCAGCCCAAGGTCTGAAAACTTAATTACTTCTGTCAATTAATAATCCTCTTTTCTTTTATTTAAAATGCTCAACTATTGTAGTATCAGGCACTTTTTATCTTGTTTTATATGGAGGCTCAATTCTGTGTGTCGTCGGCATCATCCTGCTCGAACTCGAACTCGAACTTCTGCTCCTCTGTGTCCTCCTGCTCGTACTCCCCGCTCTCCTCATACTCCTCGTACTCGCCGCCGGTTATCCCGTCGGTGTCGTCGAACACCTCGTATTCCTCCCTGTCGCCGCCGTACTCCTCGTAGTATCTGTCGTACTCCTCACTTTCGCCAAGCGACTCAAACGGACGCTTCGAGAGGACGGCATCAATCGCACTCCACGCGGGAGACATAAGCCGCCGCAGGAATTTCGGGCGTACAAACAGCAGTATATACAGAAGGAATACAGTGAGGGAGACGAGCGATACGATAACTCCCTCCCTCAGCCAAGGGGTTTTGTAGGTAAACCTTATTTCGTTCTCTCCCGCCTTGCACAGCACCGCCATGAAGCCTACGTTGACATTCTCCACAGGCACGGGCTTTCCGTTGACCGTAGCCGTCCAGCCGCTGTCATAGGGGACGGAGAAAAACACTAAATTATCCCTGTTAAGCGAGATTTTCGAGGTAAACCCACCGTTGTCGGGCAGATACTCCGACGCCGCCGTACTCGCGCGCAGTTTGCAATCGCGGAAATACGCCTCCTGAGTTAATATGCTCTCGTCGAGTATAATCGGCTGTAAAATGTCCGAATACCGCTCTGCCTGCTCCTCCGAGAGAACCATGGCGGAGATGAGCATATTCGCCCGATTGTAGGAGGAGACGGAGAGGAACTGCTCATTTGTGATGTATTCGTCATAAGTAAAGCCCATGGGTATATAATAGTCATTTTTCCACAGGTCGAATCCGTTTGAGGTGGAAACATAGCTGTAGCCGGGCATGAGCGTCTCATACCTGTCGCCGGCGATGAACTGATTCTCGTTCGGCACAAAGTCGCCCAAGGCGGCATCCTCAGAATCGGGAGTGACAATAACAGGGTAGCCGTCGGGGTCGGTAAAGCCCCATGTTTCGCCGTACTCGTTCTCGCCTTCAATCGGAGTGGTTTTCCCGAACGGGCTGTTTTCCGCCGCTCCGAACAGGTATTTTACGCTGAGCAGAGAGCGAATGGCGTAGTGATTGGTCTCGGGTCTTGTGGCAACTCCGCGCTGAATGCCCACCTGCGGATAGAAGTCCATGACGGAATAAGGCACTATGGAGTGGAAGAAGTTGATGGAGGACATACCCCAAAACAGCCCTAAATTATCCATGCCGCTGTAGACGTCTATTCTGAACTGCCCGTCCTGCGCCGCCTCCTTTTCTCCCTCGGGCATATCGATATTCTCCTTGCCCTCGATGGCGTAGGGTACTACATAATCGCTGTTGCTGTAGGACAAAAAGTTGCCTACGGTTATGAAATATATCCACAGAACTGCCGATACGCCCAGCAGTGACACTGCGGCAAGCGAGAGGGAGAAAATCCTCCTGCGCTTCTTTCTGAGCAGACGTATGACCAAAACGGCGAGTATGAAGAACACCGCCGCAATCGCGACATAAGCCCAGAATCTGCCCTTGTACGCCATAAGTCCGTACTCATAGCTCCCGTCGTCGTTTTTGGTTTTGGGAGTAAAGGCTATGGTAGCGGCTATCGCGAGAGTAATGCCGCCCGCCCACATAAATCCGCTTTTCCACCTGATTCTCTTTCCGCCTATCGCAAGGCAGGTAGCAAGAGCAGTCATAAGCGTAAACATATAGTACCAGCGTGCGTAGTAATTGGCGGTGAACATCACGAAGGCGGAGTTGAGTATAGGGACGAAGGCGATGAAAAAGAGTATAACTATCAGCTTTTTCAGCCAGTGTCCCTCCCGCGACTTTATGAAGGCGATTACTCCCGCCATTCCAAATAGGGGGAGGTACGCCGCTATCGAACCCCACTTGGCATCCGAGTCGGGAGTAAAGTTCGGGCGTGCGGGCAAATCCGGCGGGAAGAAGAAGCTTTCGATAATATTCAAATACCGCTGAGGCTGGCTGTACAAAATAGCGTTCCAGCCGTAGAGCATACTGTCTGTACGCGGGTTTTGCAGTGCCGCCTCAATGGAGGGGAAGAGTATGAAGCCTGCGAGCAAAAGTCCCGTAACCGCCTCAAAGCCTATGGTGAAGAACTTTGAGAAGGATATTTTCCATGCTCCCGAAAATAGACGCACGAAGAAATAGATTATTACAAAGATAACCGCGCCGAAAAAGAAGAAGTAATTGACTGCTACGTTTATGAAAACTACGGGTATGAGAAGTCCCTTTCGGTCGCTGTCCATTATCTCCTCAATGGCAATGAGAAGGAGAGGGAAAAACAGCATGGACTCGTGGAAGTGGTTGAAGAATATGTTAAAGAGCGAGAAGCCGGAGAAGGCGTACATCAGTCCTCCGAGCATGGCAATGCCTTGGTCGCGGACAAAGCGCGAGATGTAGGCGTAGCCGGTCACCGCACAGAACGAAATTTTCAGCGCGAGGAGCGGTCCTATCAGGTACGGCACTGCCTTCGCGGGGAAAATCAGCGTAAAGAGAAAGAAGGGCGAGGCGACGTTGTAGAAGGAGTACGAGCCGAGGAAGTTCGCTCCGAGGTCGGTCTTGAAGTCCCACCCTATCGCGCCGCTCCGTATGGCGTCGTGCATATGCATATAGAAGGGGTACTGCTGAACATTAAAGTCGCCGTAGAGAAGGAAATATCCCTTGTTCATTATAATCGAGGGGAGAATTATAAAGAGAGCGGTAACAAGGCTGAGCGAGAAAACAAGCAGATATTTCTTCTTGTTCCTGTCGAGGAGCGTGGCGGCGTGACTGCCGAACTTATGCTTCATGGAGCGCGTGACTGCCGTTTTCTGTGCAGAGTTGTCCATCTGCTTTTCCCTCCCTTGCAGTGTGTATTGTGTGAATAACAAAAACAATAATCATACCCGCGAAAAGCGCGGTATTGATGAGTGAGTTAACACTCTGGATTACAGCCTCACTCTCTATCGTGTTGCCGTGGATACGCGAGAGCAGCCGTGCTTGATTTATCAGTATAACCACGCTCTGCGTTACATAGATGAGAAGCAGCTTTGCGTTCTTCATCGAAAAATACGCCATGAGCAGGAATATCATTATCGTTATCTGATAACGCTCGTGCTGTCTTGTTGTGAGCATGAATATGCAGTTCATAAATAACGCCGCCGCAAAATACATATTTACTCGCGGGAATTTGACGTAGACAAACACCAGCGCAAAGAGTGACGCCGCCGTCAAAGCAGTGCTTATCACCGACAAATACGTCGGCTCAGGCACCCAGTTGAGGTTGAAAAGCCCGTATATATTGTCCGCGTGGAGCGTGATATACGGGTAAGTCCCCGCACCCTCAAGGTAGATAACTGCGGGGAGCAGCGGGCTTTTTGCTCCTATCATGAAGGGGAGCCACGCCAAAATAAACGCCGCTATGCTTGCTCCCGTGAGCAAAATTGCGCGGAGGTACGCCTGCTTGCGCCTAAAGCCGCCGCTCCTTCTTATGAATTCCAGAAAGACGATGGGAGCAAAATACGCGCATTGGAATTTAAGGCTCATGCACAATCCGAAGGCGATTGCCGCCGGCAGCAGCTTCTTGTCGAAGCCGAGTATCGTTTCGCGCGGAGCGGTTTCGTCTATCGTTCCCTTCGACAGGAGATAGAAGGTCAGGAGCAGGGCGAATATCATCACGCAGTCGGTCTGTCCCCAAAAGGCGCAGTTGTAGATAGCCGCGGGATTTACCGCCCACAGAACGGCGAGTATAAACCCTGCCGCGCCTGATTTCCTGCTCCCCGCTTTGAATAGGACGAAACAGGTAAGACTGTCAATGAGAATGGGGAAGAATTTGATTGCGAGCATCCTGTAGGGGTCAAAATTATTTATATCGGTATTTGCCGTGAACATCCCCACTATCTTGAGGAGATAGAGGTAGAGCGGCGGGTAGTCAAGCTGGCGGACATGGGTGTAGGCGTTGAAGAAGCCGTTTTGCAGATCCCCTGCCCACATGAGATTCCACGAGGTGTCAAAGTTATTTAAGTACCCCATGCCTATTGCAATTCTCAGAGTGAAGGCGAATATCACCACCGCCGCTGTCAGCTCGAAGTACTGCGTTTTTTGATGTGATTTTATTTTTGGTGTGCTGCTGTCACTCATAAAAGCTATCCCTCACTCAGAATAATTATGGTATGGCAAAACTTACCTAAGCATTATATCACACTTGCAGAGCTTTGTATAGCTATAGTTATAGCTGGGCCGTGGACAATCACGCGCGTTATAAAAAATCCAGCACAGAAAAGGGTAATTCGCGCGATTTCGGATCACGATTTTGGCGAAATTTCATCTTTGCCAAGCCGAAAGCATTGTAGGCATGAACAAAAACCTCAATTACC
>JAISGQ010000018.1 GCA_031262985.1 Oscillospiraceae bacterium | reverse complement strand
TTTGTCGCCAAACAAGGCAAAAAACGCAGGAATACTTGGTGTATTCCGAGTATTTTTAACGCAGTTTGACGGCAAAAAGACCGTCAAGAAAGCTGCTCAATGTTAAGTGGAACTGCTATTTGGATTCCTCTCAAAACATACTATTCGAAAAATGACAATGTGCTACAAAATATTAATTTTTTGTCAGTTGTATTGACTGCGTTGGTATGATAAAATAACTCCGCATATTGCTATTACTACATACCAAATATTACCTATAAAACAGGATTTAATTATAATGAAAAATAAAAAACATATAGTCAGTTTTGACGCAACTCCCGTCAAAGTGCGGCGGAGCAGGAGGAAACTGGTGCTTCCCGATTCGGTCATGGACAATCTCCCCAAGATTATCATAATTTCGATTATAGCAGTAATCGTCCTGATATTTCTCATAATAGCGGGACTTATGAATGTAGCCCGCGACATAATGAAAAATCAAAATTCCTCCTCAAGCACCGTTTCGTCGGGCGAGGTGGCATACGGAGAGCGTGACTCTCTCACCGTGCTTATAGTTAAGACGGACGACACAAAAACCATCGCGGAGCATTTCATACTCATGCGGCTTGACCCTGCGGAAAACGCTGCCTACTTCACTCCCTTTTCCCCCGACACCGTCATTGCCTCTTCGGGGCAGACAATGGGGGAGAGGTACAGCACCGCCGGCGCGGGAGGCTGCGCGAAGGATATAGAGGAGCGGTTCGGCTCGAGCAAGGTGTACAACTCCACGATTAATTTCGCCTCCATGATAAAGCTAATTGACGCGGTGGGAGGAGTAAAGCTGACGGTGGAGTATGATTTTAACTACAAATCGAAGAACAACGACAGGAACATCTACTGCGCCAAGGGTTCACGCTCCTTCTCGGGAGGGGAGGCGGCGCGGCTTCTCGACTGCCCCGAATGGCCGGGAGGAGTAGAGGAGCAGCGTCTGATGTACGCCAGAACCTTTGCCAGCATAGCGAACGATATTTTGGTGCAGTCGCGCTCGAACATCATAGATAAGTACTACAACAAAATATCCGACGCGGTCACTAACAACGTGGGGGCGGGAGTATTTCAGGATGTCCTGCCTGCGCTTGAGAATATGGCGTTCTACAGGGATAAGTCGCTGAGAGACATAACGAAGATTGTCCCTGTCGAAACAACGCCCGCAGGAGACGGAAAACGCGCGATAACCGAAAGCTCCATGCAGGTAATGCACAGAGTTTACGGCAGGCGCGATGTGTAGTAAAAATCGACAATTACTTAAATCTGTTGCCAAAGAGTTAAAGTTTAGGTCAAGCCTTTTCAAAGGCTTGCGGGTTGTTAGGGCAGAGCCCTGACTCGCTCTCCGCAGAGAGCGAAATCCTTTATCGTCAGAAAAACGCAGGAGGGGGTAGAAAAAAATGTCCCTAAGGACATTTTTTTCGCAGGGGAACCCTCGTCGGGGGTTCCCCTGTATAGGTCGCCGTGCGACCTATAGGGCATCCCCGTTAGGCAAACTTGCGTTTAACACATATTGCGAAGGCTACAGAAATTAGAGTGAGTAGCACTTGCGACCTGCTTGTACTAACATTAGCCCCCAATCAAAATCTTTACACCCTCATCGTATTATAAAAGGAAGTGCTTAAATTGGTAGATAAGGAACGTCTGAAAAAAGCAGTGACAGAACTGCTGCTCGCTATAGGAGAGGACACAAGCAGGGAGGGGCTTCTTGAAACTCCCGAACGAGTTGCCAAGATGTACGAGGAGATTTGCAGCGGACTTCACGAAAACCCGCAGGAGCATCTGAAAATATTTCATCAGGAGGCAGAGGGAGACGAGATGGTCGTAGTGCGGGATATCCCCCTCTACTCCATATGCGAGCATCACCTCCTTCCGTTTATCGGCAAGTGCCACATTGCGTATATCCCCAAGAACGGAGTGATTATCGGGCTGTCGAAATTCGCGAGAATCGTCAACTGCTTCGCCCGCCGTCCGCAGGTTCAGGAGCGTCTCACCGCGCAGATTGCCGATTTCCTCATGGATTCGATAGACCCTATAGGCGTAGCCGTCATAATAGAGGCGGAGCATCTTTGCATGACCATGCGCGGAGTGCGAGCCTCGGGCAGTATCACTCAGACAAGTGCGATGCGCGGCGGCATGAGGAGCGACGCTAAAACCCGAAACGAAACAATCAGCCTAATACTGGGAGGCAGAAGATGATTTGGCAAATGGCACACGGCAAGCACCTCGACCTAAATAGAACTATAGTGATGGGGATACTCAATGTCACTCCCGACTCCTTCTCAGACGGAGGGCAATATATAGAAAGGGAGCAAGCCGTCCTCCACGCGCTTGAGATGGAGGCGCAGGGAGCGGACATCATCGACATAGGCGGGCAAAGCACACGCCCGGGGCATACTCCCGTTTCTGCAGAGGAGGAGTGGTCGCGCCTCCGCGGCATTATTCCCCTTATCAGAGAAAAATGCTCACTCCCCATATCTGTAGACACATACTATCCGCTTGTCGCCGAAAATGCACTTTCGGCGGGGGCGGATATAATAAACGATGTGAGCGGATTTGGAAATCCCGATATGCTCACTGTCGCGGCAAGGCACAACGCCGGCTGCGTACTCATGCACAGCGAAAACATCGAGGAGGAGCAGGACGCACCCACGCGAGTGCGCGATTTTCTTATGAGAAGGCGTGAGGAGATGCACTCCATCGGCATTTTAAACGACCGCATTTGTTTTGATGTCGGCATAGGTTTCGGAAAGACCAACGAGCAGAACCTGCGGCTTATCGCCTCCATGAGAGAGGCTTGCGGGAGTGAAAACCCGATTTTGGCGGGAGTGTCAAGGAAGCGCGTGATAGGCAACTCCTGCGGCAATATAAGCGCGGGCGAGAGGGATTTCGGCACTGTCGCGGCGCATACTATAGCCGTTTTCTGCGGAGCTGATATAATACGCGTACACAACGTCCCTGCGGCAGTGCAGGCGGCGCGTGTGACCGACGCGGTTATGGGAAGGGGTCACAGCAATGGATAAAATTCGGATTAAGGGCTTGGAGATATACGCCTACCACGGCGTGCTGGAGGAGGAGAAGGAGAACGGTCAGCCGTTCATACTCGATGTGACGCTCTATCTGAGCCTCCAACGCGCGTGTGTGAGCGACAATCTCAGTCAAACGGTCAACTACGACGCCGTGTGTACGCTGATTGAAAGAGAGATGCTGAGGGAAAAATACGATTTAATAGAACGCGCGGCATACAAGCTCTGCGAGGCGGTGCTGAGGGAGTTCGGTGAGGTGGAGTATATCAAAATCAAGCTTAAAAAGCCGTATGCTCCCGTCTCTTCAAAAATAAAGTACGCCTCCGCGGAAATTAAGCGGGGGAGGGAGATTCTTGCGCTTTAAACGAGTGATTATACCGATCAATAAACCTATAGGAATGATAATTTATGAAAGCGATATTGGGCTTAGGCACAAACATGGGGGATAGGGAGGGCAATCTCACCTACGCCCTTCAATCTCTCGGCAGGCTGATTGGCACCGTGCTTATCAGGCACTCCGATTTCTATATAACAGAGCCGGTGGAGGTGACAACTCAGCAGGACGACTACCTCAACTGTGTTGCCGAAATTGAGACCGAGCTTTCTCCCGAGGTACTGCTCGGCGCGTGTCTGGGGATTGAATCGGCGATAGGGCGGGTGCGTGTCTACGACAAAGCTCCGCGCGTGATTGATATAGATTTGCTTATATATGAGGGAGAAACCCGATGCAGCGAGGAGCTGACACTGCCGCACAATGGCATACCTACGCGGGCTTTTGTCCTCTTCCCGCTAATTGAATTATACCCTGAGGGGACGGCTCTGGGCTATGAGTTCGGCGGCTTTACAGCCTCGGTCGCAGGTCAAAGGATAAGCAGAATAAACCGCTCTTAGAAAAAATGGTTAATTTCCAAAGTAAGTTCCGATCATCTTCTACTGTGGAACTTACTTTGGGAATTAATGATTTCAAAAATTGGTGAATTTTCAAACTTTTTCTTGCTATTTTCTTTCCGCTGTGATAAAATACTCGAGATATCACACGCAGGTGTGGTTTTGTTTGGTGCGTTCCTAAAATTTTACAATAGGAGTCGTTTGCAAAGCCTGTTAAAATCAACGTTTTAACAAAAGTCACCTTGCGGAGGTAAAACCAAGGAGGAAATATCAATGGCAGTAGTATCAATGAAACAGCTTCTCGAAGCGGGTGTTCATTTCGGACACCAGACACGCAGGTGGAACCCTAAGATGGCGTACTACATCTTCACAGAGAGAAACGGCATCTACATCATCGACCTTCAGAAGACAGTTAAGAAGCTTGAGGAAGCCTACAACTTCATCAAAGACGTGTCCGCTAACGGCAACTCCGTTCTCTTTGTCGGAACGAAGAAGCAGGCTCAGGATTCAATCAAGGAAGAGGCCGAGAGAGCCGATTCCTACTATGTAAACGCACGCTGGCTCGGCGGAATGCTCACTAACTTCGTGACCATTCGCCGCAGAATTGACCGCCTCAATCAGCTTTTGAAGATGTCGGAGGACGGCACATTCGACCTCCTTCCCAAGAAGGAAGTTATCAAGCTCAATCTTGAGATAGACAGATTACAGAAGTTCCTCGGCGGCATTAAGGAGATGAAGAAGCTCCCCGGCGCACTCTTCGTCGTAGACCCGCGCAAGGAGAAGATTGCCGTTGCAGAGGCAAAGAAGCTCGGTATCCCCGTTGTCGCTATAGTAGACACAAACTGCGACCCCGATGATATAGACTACGTAATCCCCGGAAATGACGACGCTATCCGCGCGGTTAAGCTGATTGCTTCCGCTATGGCAAGCGCGATTCTCGAGGGCAGACAGGGCGAGCAGGACTCCGCAGAGGAAGCAGCGGAGGCAGGCGAATCCGCTGAGGCGGCTGAGTAATCTCGGCAAACCGAACAGGCGGCGGAAACAGTCGCTGAGTAGTTTCGGTAACTGCACAGGAGGAGGGGCTATCCCTTCGTGTACTGCGCGGTATATATCACAGAAAACAGGTTAAGTTAAACATATAATATAGATGATTAAGTAGGAGGAGTTTTATTATGGCTTTTACAGCTAAGGATGTTGCGGCACTTCGCGAGAAGACAGGCTGCGGAATGATGGATTGCAAAAAGGCTCTTGTAGAGACCGATGGAGATATGGACAAGGCAATTGACTTCCTTCGCGAGAAGGGACTTGCAGCCTCCCAGAAGAAGGCGAGCAGAATTGCCGCTGAGGGAACTGTTTTTGCCTATACCGAGGGCGGAGTATCTGTAGTTATCGAGGTAAACGCGGAGACCGACTTCGTTGCGAAGAACGCCGATTTCATGGCATTTGTTGAGACCTGCGCTAAGACCGCTATCGCAAACACCCCCGCCGATGTCGAGGCTCTCTTAGAGTGCAAGGCAGCGGGCTCGGAGGACACAGTAGCCGCTCTTCTTCAGGAGAAGGTTCTCACAATAGGCGAAAACATCAAGATTCGCAGATTCGTGATACTCGAAGGCGCAGTAGCTTCCTACATCCACGCGGGAGGCAAGATAGGCGTTCTTGTTCAGTTTGACACAACAGACGAGATTGCCGCTACAGAGGATTTCGCAGAGATGGGCAAGAACATAGCTATGCAGATTGCTGCTGTGCGTCCTCTCTACATCGCCGACGCGGATGTTCCCGCCGAGGTTGTCGAGAAGGAGTCCGCTATTGCAGCTGAGCAGCTTCGCAACGACCCGAAGAACGCTAATAAGCCTGCGAACATCATCGAGAAGATTGTCGCGGGTAAGATAGGTAAGTACTACGAGGAGGTTTGCCTCCTCAATCAGGAGTACGTCAAGGACGGCGACATGAAGGTTGCAAAGTACATCGAGAGTGTTGCAAAGAAGCTCGGCGGAGAAATCTCCGTCAAGACATTTGTACGCTACGAGAAGGGCGAGGGTCTCCAGAAGAGAGAGGACAACTTCGCTGATGAAGTCGCAAACATGATTAAGTAGTATAGTTAATTAACTTAGAAAACACCAAGAAAACACGGGCGAAAAGCTTTGATTTGTGCGGTTTTCGCCCGTGGAGGCTTGATTGTTTTCAAGTTAATTTAGTATGATACCTACAGAAAACCTAAAGGGGCATAGCAAAGTGAACTTTGCTGTGCCCCTTGTTGCGCGTATCACAACTGTCACTCCGCACTTGCAAGAGCAAACACCGCGTCAAACACAGGAGAATCCATCTTCACGAAGGCGTAGCCCAGCATCTGGTCAAACCCCACATAGCCGCCCTCATACAGCCTCAGCCCCAGAGTAGTGCCGTTGTTCATCGTGAGGTATATGTGGAGCTGATTCGGCTCGCTCTCGTAAATCTCCTCGTAGGTGACAAAGGGGGAGGAGTATAGCTCATCGATGAATGCTGAGAGGTTCTCAAAATCCTCGCTGTCCTCGAGCGGGGTCATGTCAGTCGAGCCGCTGTCCCATTTGTCGTGTGTGAGATAGGCGGCGTCGATGTAGTTGCCCTTTAGGTTTTCGCGGCTTTCGCCGTATAAATCCTCTCCCTTAACGAGTGTGATTCCGTTGAGGTTTGCGTATATGTCAACTGTCACTCCGCCCTCCGAAGGCACTGCCACGCACAGCTTGTAGCTTGGGTCGTACCCATTCAAGGTGTGTACCTCGCCGCTTACGCTGGCGGAGAAGTCGGCGGTGTAGTCCTCATCCTCCGACCACTCGTTGAGGTTTCCTGCGGCAGTGCCGAGGTGTTCTCCTATCAGCGAGTTTTCGGCGTCGGCAGGCTCGGAAACGGAGTTGATGTAGGTGTACACCTTCCCCTGATAGACAAACAAGGCAATCATACTCGCCCTCACGCCCTCCTCGGGCTTCTGAATCTCGATTGCGGGGACTGTTACTCCTTTGCCGTCACTTTCGGGAGCAGTTAAATTCCCGTCTCCCACCACCGCAAATACCGATATTGCCACAAGTGCAATGCACGCGGCGGCGGAAATAAGGGTTAATGTGATTTTCCTGTACCTTATTTGGGATAACCTTTTCGTGTTCACCTTTTTTTCGATGTCGCTTGCCCATTCGCTAATAGTCTTCATAGTTAAAATTCTCCTTTTCCATAATTTTTTTGAGTGCCTGCTTTGCCCTGTAGGCGAGATTGCTTATCTGCTTTTCGCTCTTTCCCAGAACCTTACCCGCCGACTTGTAGGACATATCCTCAAAATACAGAAGGTGGATAACCGCCGCGTATTCGCCGCCGATTTTCCTGATAGCACTGTAGAGCTGCTTGTTTTGTTCGCTCTTGATTACAATGTCCTCGAGCTGCTTTTCGTCCTCCCTTTCGCCGTGATTTTCGAGCGGGGAGTATACATCCCGTGCGGCTTTTCGTCTATACTCAAACGCCTTGTTTTTCGCAATCGAAAAGAGATAGGTTTTGAAGGAGGACAGCTCGTTGAATTTCGGTTTCCTGAAAATCAGATGGCAGAATGTCTCCTCCATTAAGTCCTCAGAGACGGTTATGTTCCCGACAAAGCCGTTGATAAAGAAAATCAGATGGTGTCCGTATTGCTCCACAATTTCCGTAAACGCCTCTTGCTCTCCCTCACGAAAGCGGCGGTAGAGGTCAGCTCCGTTATCCATGTTGCTCTCCTTTCACGTTTTGAACTGCTCATGAACCATTCATCTATTAGTGTCATGAAAAGGATAAAACTCTCACAGGAACACATATATAATACCATAAAAATGAATCGGATACATCAAAAACAGGAAAATATTCGCAAAAATCATCCATTTCATTGGAGTAAAGAGATATTTTGGTTGACAACAAATGTCATTGTGGTAAAATTAAACTCACGACAACATCACGAAAAGCGGAGCAGTATAAAGAAATATTCGAGGGAGTGAACAATTTGAGAGAGTATATGCCGTTAAATTACAGCTGGCGATATTCGCCGGAGGTCAAATCCGAATATTTAAAGACTGAGTTTCAGGACACCTCTTTCAAGCTTGTCGATATTCCCCACACAGTCGAGAGGGAGCAGTACAGCTACAATAACTACGAGGACAAGCCCATTTTGTGCTGTTACCGCAAGATGTTCATCCTCCCCAAGGAATTTGAGGGCAGGAGGATAATCCTGCATTTCGAGGGAGTTATGTCGGGTGCGGCGGTGTTCGTAAACGGCACTAAGGCGGCTACCCATGTCGGCGGCTACACTCCGTTCTCCTGCGATATTACCGAATATCTCGCGGAGGACGACAATCTGATTGCCGTAGTGGTCGATTCCTCCTTCTGCACCGAGGCAGTAGGCGGCGAGGCGGGCTTCGGCGGCATTTACAGAGAGGTTTGGCTCGAGGCGACAGACGAGGTTTACATAAAGGATGTATTCGTAAAGATACTCAAAAACGGACACTCGTGGAAATTAGATGTAAGCGGAGAAATCAACTCCGAGATAGAGATAAATTACAAGATGTACATTGCCGAGGGCAAGAAACATATTGCCACTAAGTACTTCAAGTACACAGGCAGTAAGTTTTCCTACAGCTGGGAGCTTCCCGTTTCTGTGGAAGAGTGGAGTATCGACAGCCCAAAGCTCTACAAATTCATAATAAAACTCGGAAGCGGCGATGAAAAAAGCTTCAACATAGGCTTTCGCACCGTAGAGGCGTCACCTGAGGGGATTTTGCTCGGCGGCACTCCCGTGAAAATTAACGGAGTGAGCAGAGTGCAGAGCTTCCCTTATATAGGCGTTGCCGCGCCGCAGGTAATGGACGAGAACGACGCCGATTTGATTAAGCGGCTCGGCTTTAACGCCGTTCGCTGTATGTACGGCGCACATTCCGAGCATTTTATAAACCGCTGTGACCAAATAGGCATCCTCGTATTTGAGGAGATGTCGGGCTACGGGTATGTCGGCGACGGCGATGCTCGCGGGCAGAAGCTCGAAAACCTTCGGGAGATGATTGTCCGCGACAGGAATCACCCCTCGGTATTCATGTGGGGGACGAGAATACGCGGCTCATATGACAGCGACAGCTTCTACCGAGAGACGGCGGAGCTTGCCGCCTCCCTTGACGGCACTCGCCCGACAGCGGGAGTGCGTGACTTTAAGATGAGCAGTATGCAGGAGGATGTCTACTGCTTTGACGACACGAGCGGAGAAAACTCCAGACCCGTACTCCAGAGCAGAACCTCTGTGACAGGAGGAAAAGCCCCGTACATAGTTTGCAGTCACCCCTTCGCCGCGTTTTCTTCCTCCTCCTATTCAAAGGAGGACGCAAAAATCAAACACGCGCTCAGGCACGCCCTGCTGTTAGACGCGGTTAACGCCGACAGGAGTATCGCCGGCTCGTTTATCCCGCACCTCTCCGACAGCGGCACGAACGGCAACTCCGCCTATGAGGACAATATGTCGCACAACGGCATTACAAACGCCTTTAGGGAGCGAAAGTTAGCCTCCTTTGTATACGAATCACAGCGCGACGACACGGTGGTAATGGAGATTGCCTCGTATATGTCGGCGGGAGATTTTGCCGAGCAGCCTCCCGAATCGGTGTATGTGTTCACCAACTGCGACAGGATTGATTTGTTCAGGGACGATTCGTTTGTCAAGAGCTTTTTCCCCGACAGGAAAAAGTTCCCGAACTTAAGCCATGCCCCTGTACTTATAGACGATTTGTCGGGCGACTCCTTCGCGAACGCGGAGAAGCTTTCTCCTGAGGACGCAAAGGTTATAAAGGAGTACCTCCTTTGGTATGCGGGAGATGAAGCTAAGCTCAAGGTGCAAAAGAAAGCCAAAACAGCGGCAGTGCTCAACAAGTGCGAAATAGACGACACTCGCTTGTTTGAGCTGTATGAGAAGCATTTCTCCAAGGACACGCCCCACTCCTACCGCTTTGAGGGAATCAAAAACGGCGAGATTGTGGCAGTAGGCAAGAGGAGTGCGGCGCGGAAGAAGTCGCTCAATATTTTGGTTGAGAGGAGCAAGCTGTTCCACTCTGATTCATATGATTTAGCCGAAATCAAGCTCATGGCGATAGACCAAAACGGCAACAAGCTCTCCTACTGCTTTGACGGAGTATCGGTCAAGTGCGACGGCTCGATTGAGATAGCAGGACCTGAGCTGTTCTCCCTCGTGGGAGGTAGCAGAGTGTTCTACGTTCGCACGAAGGGCGGCAAGGGGGAGGCGAAAATCCACCTCAAAACCGAGTCGCTCGGCTACTACCTCATTGATTTGACGGTGGAGCGATTCTCGAAGGATACCCTCGCGCTTCCCGACGGCGAGGAGGAGGAGGGGAACGAAAGCCCTGCCGCCTCAGAAGAACCCGAGGAGGAAAAGATTGTCGTCACCAGCATTTTTGAGGACGAGGACGACGACGATTCTTACTGATAGAATACCGCACAGAGTGCGGCGAATACTACCATAAACTGAATTACAGGGAGATTGATACAACATGGCGAAAAACTTAGACAAGCTCTACGACCCGAAAGCGGTGGAGGACAAGATATACAAATTTTGGGAGGATAACGGCTACTTTAACACAATAGCCGACAGGAGCAAAAAACCTTACACGATAGTAATGCCGCCTCCTAACATCACAGGGCAGCTCCATATGGGTCACGCGCTCGACAACACCTTGCAGGATATTCTCATAAGATGGAAGAGGATGCAGGGCTACGCGGCTTTGTGGCTACCCGGAACTGACCACGCGTCTATCGCGACAGAGGTAAAGGTGGTTGAGGAAATCAAGAAGGAGGGGCTGTCTAAGGAATCCCTCGGACGCGACAAGTTCCTCGATAAGGTGTGGGAATGGCGCGACATTTACGGCGGCAAGATTGTATCTCAGCTAAAGAAAATGGGTTCTTCCTGCGACTGGAAGAGAGAGCGTTTCACCATGGACGAGGGCTGCTCCGCCGCAGTCAACGAGGTTTTCAACAACCTTTACGAGAAGGGGCTTATCTACAGAGGCGAGAGAATCATCAGCTGGTGTCCCTGCTGCAAGACCTCCATTTCCGATGCGGAGGTGGAGTTTGAGGATAAGGAGGGTGCGTTCTGGCATCTGAGATATCCCCTCTCAGACGGGAGCGGACATCTCGACCTCGCCACTACACGCCCCGAAACTCTGCTGGGAGATACGGCTGTAGCCGTTCATCCCGACGACGAGAGATACCGCGATTTTATCGGAAAAACAGTGATACTTCCCATTGTTGGAAGGGAAATTCCAATAGTTGCCGACACATATGTCGAGACCGATTTCGGAACGGGAGTGGTAAAGATTACTCCTGCCCACGACCCGAACGATTTTGAGGTGGGCTTGAGACATGACCTCCCAATTATCAACGTAATGAACGAGGACGCGACTATCAACGAAAACGGTGGCAAGTACTGCGGCATGACGCGCGAGCAGTGCAGAAAGGCTATAGTCGCCGATTTGGAGGAGGGCGGCTTCCTCCTCAAGGTGGAGAAGATAAACCACAATGTCGGCACTTGCTACAGGTGTCACACTACGGTTGAGCCGCGCGTGTCGCTCCAGTGGTTCGTGAAGATGAAGCCGCTCGCCGAGCCTGCTGTAAAAGCGGTGAGGGAGGGAGAGACTAAGTTCGTACCCGACCGCTTCTCTAAGATTTACTACAACTGGATGGAGAATATCAAGGACTGGTGCATTTCTCGTCAGCTCTGGTGGGGACACAGGATTCCCGTGTGGTACTGCTCCGACTGCGGGGAGGTTATCGTTTCGAGAACTACTCCCTCGGTTTGTCCGAAATGCGGCAGTACGAATCTACGGCAGGACGAGGACACGCTCGACACTTGGTTTTCCTCCGCGCTGTGGCCGTTCTCCACGCTCGGATGGCCTTCGAAATCGGATGATTTCGATTTCTTCTACCCGACAAACACGCTGGTCACAGGCTACGACATAATCTTCTTCTGGGTGGCGCGTATGATATTCTCGGGGATTGAGCAGACAAAGCAAGTACCCTTTGACACTGTGTTCATCCACGGCATCATAAGGGATGAGCAGGGCAGGAAGATGAGCAAGTCACTTGGCAACGGAGTAGACCCGCTCGTTGTAATAGATAAGTTCGGCGCGGATTCGCTCAGGTTCTCCCTTACTACAGGCGTAAGCCCGGGAAGCGATATGCGCTACAGCGACAAGAAGGTGGAGGCTTGCCGAAACTTCGCAAATAAGCTGTGGAACGCGACACGGTTCGTTCTGATGAATCTCGAGAGCGACGATATGCCGGCAGCTCCCGAAAATCTTGAGACGGAGGACAAGTGGATTATCTCGAAGCTCAACATACTCGCGAAGGAAGTAACGGATAATTTAGAGAACTTCGACCTCGGCGTGGCAGTGCAGAAGCTGTACGACTTCATCTGGGACTGCTACTGCGACTGGTACATTGAGCTTGCGAAAATCCGCCTCAACAAGGGCGGGCAGACCTCGAAGGACGCACAGTCGGTGCTGATATTCGTGCTGACCAATATCCTAAAGCTGCTTCACCCCTTCATGCCGTTTATCACGGAGGAGATATTCCTTACCATACCGCATGAGGGCGACACGATAATGACCTCCCGCTGGCCTGAGTTCAGGGGGGAATGGGACTTCTCCGAGGAGACCGCCGAGATGGAGCGGATTATGTCGGCTATTAAGGCAATCCGCAACAGGAGAAGCGAGATGAACGTACCTCCCTCAAAGAAGGCGCAGGTTTTTATAGAGACTGCGTATGAGGAGAGCTTTGCGAGAGCCGCCACATTTGTGGAGCGTCTCGCCTCCGCGAGCAAGGTGACGGTAGGCGCGAAGTTTGACAGCATGGAATCGGCAGTTACTATCGTTTCGGACGGAGCGAAGATAATGATTCCTATGGACGAGCTTGTCGATGCCGAGAAGGAGAAGGAGCGTCTGAGGAAGGACTTAGAGAAGGTGGAGAAGGACCTCTCTATGATAAACGGAAAGCTTTCTAACGTGGGCTTTACTGCGAAAGCTCCTGCCGCTGTAATAGAGGCGGAGCGCGCGAAGCTCAAAAAGGCGGAGGAGAAGAAGGCGATTATACTCGAGAGTATCGCCGCTTTTGAGAAGTAATTTTGACTGTTATCCTACTAAAATCTGTTGCCAAGGAGTTAGAATTTGGGTCAAGCCTTTGTAAAGGCTTGCGGGTTGTTAGGGCAGAGCCCTGACTCGCCATCCGCAGATGGCGAAACTCTTTTAGCGTCAGAAAACGCAGGAAGGTAGGAGAAAATGTCCCTAAGGACATTTTCTCCGTAGGGAACCCTCGTCGGGGGTTCCCTGTGTAGGTCGCCTTGCGACCTACTTATTACTAACTCCTTCATGGAGTTATAATCTGTTGGCACATCTTTATAGGGTTTTGCCGCAACGCGGCAAAACCCTATAAGTTTAACACTAATCAACAAGATGTTAGTATTAGCAAGAAGTAGGTCGCAAGGCGACCTACACAGGGGAACCCCCGACGAGGGTTCCCCTACGGGAGAAATGTCCTTAGGGACATTTCTCCCTACCCCTCCTGCGTTTTTCTGACGATAAAAGATTTCACCCTCTGCGGAGGGCGACTTAGGACGCCGTCCTAAGAACCTGCAAGCCTTTGAAAAGGCTTGACCTAAACTTTTGCCTCCTTGGCAACAGATTGTAATTTGTAGGTAATATGCTTTAATAGGCAGTTTTCCGTCAACAGTTTGTAATTTGGAGGAAACAATATGCTTTCATATGAGCAGTCGCGGCAGTTTGTGAGCGACAGACTTAAATTCGGTATAAAACCCGGCTTAGAGCGAATTGAGCAGCTTATGGCAATGCTCCGAAACCCTCAGGATAAACTCAAATTCATCCACATAGCCGGAACTAACGGCAAGGGGAGTACCGCCGCCATGCTCGCCTCCATACTCCAAGCGGCAGGGTACAAAACGGGGTTGTACATCTCCCCGTATATCTCCGATTTCAGAGAGAGAATAAGTGTAAACGGCAGTATGATTCCGAAACAGAGCTTCGCCGAGCAGATTGACCACCTCCTCCCGCTTGTAAATCAAATGGAGGAGCAGTCCCTCGTGATAACCGAGTTCGAGCTGATAACAGCGGCGGCGTTCTCCTACTTCGCCAAGGAGCAGTGCGACCTCGTGGTTCTCGAAACAGGGCTGGGAGGACGGTTTGACGCGACAAACATCATAAAATCCCCCCTCTGCTCCGTGATAACGCGAATCGCACTCGATCACACCGACATATTAGGCGATACATACGCGAAAATTGCGTATGAGAAAGCCGGTATTATCAAGTGCGGATGCGATGTCGTAGTCGCTGCAAATCAAAAGGAGGAGGTAGTTTCCGTCCTCCAATCAACGGCGAAGGAGAAGGGCAGTGCGATACACTTCTGCTCCGCCGATTCGGTTGACATAATCTTTGAATCAATAGAGGGGACGGAGGTTGCCTACTCCGGCAAGCGGATATTTCTCCCCCTTGCCGGAAGGTATCAGGCGGAGAACCTCGCAACTGTGCTTTCCGCCGTGGATGTGCTGAGAGGAAAATCGGTGTTGATAGATGACAGCGCGATTCTCGAAGGAGTAGCCGCCGCCCGCTTCCCTGCGAGATTTGAGATTATGTCAAGGCGTCCGCTCGTAATTTTAGACGGCACTCACAACCCGAACGGAGCGAAAGCACTGTCTGATACTCTCACCAGACTGCTCCCCGATGTGAAAATCACGGCGATTATGGGGATGCTCAGGGATAAAGATGTGGAGAAGACGCTCTCCATCCTCACTCCTCATTTTATGAAAATACTCGCCGTTTCTCCCGACAATCCGAGAGCGATGAGCGAGGAGGAGCTATGTCGGCTATGCTCCCGCTTTGTCCCTGCTGAGCGGTTTGAGGATAAGCACACGGCTCTCTCCTACGCGATAGGCAGCTGCAAGGAGGACGAGGCGGTGCTCATTTGCGGCTCACTCTACCTTGCGGGAGAACTCAGGGGGAGTATAATTGACATGGTAGGAGAGATGTAGCAGGGGAGATGTGCGGTACTGCTCCAAAGACAAAATAAATATTTGTCCATCGACTGATTTCGCGGGAAACCGCACTGCCGTTAGGTTATTCTTTTGTGGTAGAGATTTTCGGACTACAAGGAGTACATAACTCAGCGGAGGTGTTAAATTTGATGACAGTCAGAATAACGACAGAGGGGGAGGAGATGAAAGCCCTTCTTGTCGGGGAAATTGACCATCACAGCGCGAGAGAAGCGAGGGAGCGAATCGACGCGCAGGTGGAGAAAACTCACCCTAAACTCCTGATTCTCGATTTTGCGGAGATAGGCTTTATGGACAGCTCAGGTATCGGTCTGATTATGGGAAGGCATAGGCTGATGAACGAGCTTGGCGGAACTCTCAGAATAGAGAACACGTCGAGGACAGTGTCGAGGATGATAAAAATGGCGGGATTAGGACGACTTTCAATAGAAACCGGAGGAACTAAAAGATGAAGAAGCCTATAAATGAAATGAGATTGGTAATGCCGAGCTGCTCCTCGAACGAGAGCTTCGCGCGTGTTGCCGTTGCGTCGTTTGTGGCACAGCTCGACCCTACCATAGACGAAATTACGGATATAAAAACAGCAGTTTCCGAGGCTGTGACCAACTGCATAGTCCACGCCTATAAGGATAGTATAGGCAACATCTACATACATTCCAAAATCTTTGAGGACGGCAAGGTGTCGGTGAAAATACGCGATACAGGCTGCGGGATAGGCGACGTAAAGCAGGCGATGGAACCGCTCTTTACTACGGGAGGTGAGGAGCGTGCGGGGCTTGGCTTTGCCGTGATGGAGAGCTTTATGGACAAGCTGAAGGTCAGGTCCACCGAGGGGCGCGGCACTACCGTAATTCTGGAAAAATACCTGATTCGGCGTGAGCGAAATGACAACTGAGCGAAATGAATTTATTTCGGAAAATCTCGGGCTTGTCCACTCATGCGCCAGAAGATATATAGGCAGAGGGATAGAGTATGACGACCTCTACCAAGCGGGATGTATGGGACTGATTAAGGCTGCTGACGGGTTCGACAAGGAGCGCGGCATACGCTTTTCCACCTACGCAGTACCGGCGATATTAGGAGAAATACGTCGCCTTTTTCGCGATGGCGGCGCGGTCAAGGTGTCGCGCTCGCTAAAGGAGCTTGGCATGAAGGTGGCGCGTGCTACTGCCGAGTTTTCGGCGCAGAACGGACAAGCCCCGCACATATCGGAAATTGCCGATATGCTCAATGTCGATGCGGAGGCGGTGTCCGAGGCTATAAACGCGTCACAGCACCCTGTTTCACTCACCGTGGAGGGCGACTCCAGCGAGAATCTTGAGCTTGACCTGCCTACCGAAACCTTCGATGATTCCCTGACCGATACGCTTGCGGTGCGGCAGCTTGTCAGCGAACTCGGCAAGGAGGACAGAATGCTGATTTTCCTTCGCTACTTCAAGGGAAAGACGCAGAACCAGACTGCCGAGGAGCTGGGGATGACGCAGGTTCAGGTCTCGCGTCGGGAAAAGGCTATCATCAAGCAGATACGGAGCAAGATGATAGGGTGAAGTAAAAAACAGCTATAGAAAAACGAAGTTTTTCTATAGCTGTTTTTTGTGAAGTGACATGAAATGAAATTTCATGACGTGAAGTGACATGAAATGAAATTTCATTATGTGAAGGTATCATGAAATAAGATTTCATGATGTGAAGTGCCGCCTGCGGGCGGTGTTAGGGAGGTTTGCGCTTGTGTGAAACTACACTCCTTCATGCATGAAAAAGGGAGTGCGTCAAAACTTAATTGATAACGATACATATGGTTTTACTGCTTTACAAGAATAACTTTCTCCTCAGGGAAAACATTATCAAACCAAGTGAATGAATGAATTTCTTCTTCTCCATCAGAATAAAAAGAAAGGCATAGATTACTTGTTTCTTTTGGAATCACAAATACAAAGTTTAGGTATACTCTGTTTTCATCTTTCCTATATTCAATCTCTAAAATTTTCGATTCATATTCTCCTGAAAAACCGATATATGTTTCCCATTTATCAGATAATATCGCATAATCTTCATAGATTTCGAAGAAAAATTCAGAATCGTCTGAACTCATATATTTTCCTGTGAGGTTTGTCTTATTAATTCTTTTATCTTCAAGTTCGTATGCACCATCAGGCAGGGCAGAAGAGGTAGGCGGAGTTTTGTCGTAAGAACATCCCATGAAAAACAATAACGCGCCGAAAAAAACAGTTATTAGAACAATAATTCTCTTCATAAATACTAAGATGGTGTGGACACGGTTTAAAATCCAAGCATTTTAACTTGTGTCCACACCATCTAACCTCCTTATTTTATTATTAGTATTTCCTACTCCCCCTAAATCTTCAAATACCCATACGCGTTGACAATAGCGTCAATCTTGGTCTTCTCCGCGCAGTAGGGGCAGTCGGTGAAGCTATATGTGTTATACCCCACAATGTCCTCCTCAGAAAACAGGGAGACAATATCAATATCCTGCACACTTTGAGCCGCGCTGAATATAGCGGCTACAGCCACAACCTCGCCGTTGTAGTACTTTATGCACTCGAGCGAACGGTTTATAGTCTTTCCCGTAGTAGCCGAGGCAAGGAGGATTAACACGCGCTTATTCCAAACCGCCTTCTCCACATTGTGCCTGAAAATCATCTGATTGTTCTGATTGTATTCGGGAGTAATTATGCGTATGCTCTTCTCCCTGTTCACTCCGCTGCCTGCGGAGGCAAGCTCCTCTGCCAAAAACGCCGCTATTACCTCCATGCCGTCCATGCAGATAATGCTGTCAATATCGGTGGCGACATAGCGGGAGGCAAGCTCCACTGCGGTGTTGCGGGCGTGTACGTGTGAGGTTTTAAGCTTGGTCAAATCTATATAGTGGGTGATGTGCGAATGGTTTGTGGCAAAATGACCGGGGATAACGCTTATTTTAAGTTTCTTGTTGACGCTTGACGACAATTCGTATGCTCTTGATTCCATAACTGACCTCCACAAATTTTATTTACAGGACTTGCAGTTATTGTAGCACAGATATTTTATATAATCAACAAAAAAGACATATAAATTTACTAAAATTTGTATTATTTGTGGTTGGGAGCATTACTCCCCTGCGCTAACTGCCGCTTTCACAGTAGCCGAAAACTCCATCAGAGCATCCGCTCGTGATTTCTGTCCCGAGGTGACAGAGTTCGCGCAGTCATATAGTGCCGCGCGTACAATGGAGTCGTACTCAGTCGCACCCTTCGCAGTGTTCATCCTCGCCGCCGAATCATACATCACCTCGTAGTAATTCTGCCCCGCCAGCACGGGAGCTTGAAATTGGCTGTTCGACTTAATTCTTTCCGCCGTGTCCCTCCTCGCGCTGAACAGCCTCGAGTAGCGGCAGTGCTTCTCCACCGTATCGCCGTCGGCAGTGAGGAGGCGCAGAAGCTCCGCACTCTCCTTCTTCATGTCGCTTTTGCTGTGGATACTCAGCCACGCGCCGCTCCAGCTGTAGGGGGAAGGACCCGCCACTGCCGCCCAGTCGCCGAAGCTACCGTCCTTCTCGTTGCAGGCGGGTTCGAGGATGTATTTTATCCCCATCCCCGACAGGAAATATCCGAACACCGCCTGCGGGTCGTTCATTCCCGCAAGCCACGCCTGCGACCACTGCGCGGCGGAGTAGGAATACTCCCGCTCTGTCATAACCTCCGCGAAATCCAAATAGTCCGCGGCGGCGGCAGGTACGGATAAATCGCCGCTCTTGTTCACCCAGCCGAAGCCGGAGGAGAAGAAGGGGCGTATTAAGTCCTCATGCCCTGCGACTATGCGGGTTTTCCCGTCGGAGGACAGCTTCACAAGCTCCGCCGTGCCGAGAAAGCTATCCCATGAGGAGAGCATAGCCGACACCAATTCGGGGGAGTCCGTTCCGAAATACGCCTTTGCCATACTGCGGCGGTAGAGGAAAATTCCGGGGTCAAAATTCATGCACAGTGCTTTGAGATTACCGCCGTAATCCCGCCCCAAGTCGAGGGCATAGGAGTAGTAATCTTCCTGCTCAACCGCCGAAAGCCCACTGCTCAAATCGCTGTCCGAGAGCGGGAGCGAGCTGTCAGAATTGATAAACTTACCCATATTGTCGGGGGAGAGCATAACTACGTCGGGCAGGAGGTCGTTCTGCTCCGCGAGAGCAAGCTGTTCGGAGAGCTTCGAGGACTCAACTACGGTTATATCGAGCGGCACAGCAAAGTTCGTGCCGCTGTTATTTACCGCGTACTCAACGATCTTTTTGTACTCCTCGGAGTAAACCCAGACGGAAAGCACACGCTGTGTATCGGATTCTTTGCACGCGCAGGAGAGCAGTATTATCAGCAGTGACATAAAAACTGCGGCAATGCGAAGGACACTGCGCGTATTTAGATAGCGGGCGTTTTTGTTCACTGAATTTACCTCCGTTCGTGCAGTGTTTGCAGGGAGTACCCATTCCAACCGCGCAGGGAGTACTCACTCTATCTGTGCGGGGAGCAGCACTCCCCGCCTAAATTTGCAGACTTACCTCATTCTGACGCGCATACACGCTCAGCACCAGCCCGAAGCCGAAGTACAGACACATACTTGAAGAACCTCCCGCGCTGAAAAACGGCAGGGTGATACCGATAACGGGCAGAACTACAAGGCACATTCCCAAGTTGAATATTGTCTGAATCGCGACAATCCCGAAAAATCCCATACACATAAACCTGCCCATGGGGTCTCTCGCCTTAAAGGCGGTACGCAGGGTAAATATCATAATTGTGAGGAGAATGATAACAATAAGGCTTGTCCCTATAAAGCCGAATTCCTCTCCCGCAACTGTAAAAATAAAGTCGGTGTAGTCCTCGGGGATGATTTCCGACTGAGCCATCTGTCCCTGCCGCCAGCCCTGACCTGAAACTCCGCCCGAGCCGAGTGCCATTCGTCCGAGTGTCTGCTGGTAGAGACCGTCCGCCTCGTCTCCCGCCTGAGGGTTGTATACAACCAAAATACGCTGTTTCTGGAACTCCGGAATGACATATTCCCAGAGTATAGGCAATGCGGCGAGGAAGAGGACAAACGCCGCCGCGATGTACTTCCAGCTGATACCGCTGCTGAAAAACATAATAACGGTCATAAGCATAAATACCATCGCAGTTCCCGTATCACCCTGAAGAAGAATCATTCCTATAGGAATCATGGCGTGTCCAAGTAGCATGAGGAGCTGAGGCACGGCGTTTATCTGCCCCGCCTTAACCACCTTGGCGAGGTGGTAGGAGAAGGTGATAATAAAGCCGATTTTCATAAGCTCCGACGGCTGAAAGCTGACACCGAAGATGTTCAGCCACGCCCTGTCGTCCGCTTGTTCATATGAGGTAAAACCTAAAACGTATGTAGCCGCAACCAGCAGTATACAGCCTCCGCCCACAATATACCAAAGCTCGCCGAGCTGTTCGTAGTCCATGGTGGAGAGTATTATAGCTCCCGTGTAGCCGAGAGCGCAGGCGGACATCTGCACGATAATGTTTCTGTTGCCGTTTTGCCATGTCGCGCTGTACACAAGCAGGCAGCTGAAAACAGTCGCACTGAGCATAGTAATCCACATGGGGATATTCGTTGTTTTCACGTAGCCTAAAAGTGCGTTTAATATTTTATTCGGGATATTTCTCCCTATATTCCTTGTCTTTTGCATATCATCATCCTTAAATATTATAAAATATCATAATTCGCATTATATTATATAATTATTTTGACTTTACTTCAAGTAAAATACTTTATTCATTGTGAATAATATGTTATAATACTTTGAAATTTAAATATTTCGCGATATTTTAAAGTATTTTACTGAAAATTGGGAGAGATTTGAAAATGAAAACAGACATAGAAATCGCACAGGAAGCGATAATGCGTCCTATCGAAAGCATTGCGGGAGATTTGGGAATCTCCTCTGACGACCTTGAGCTTTACGGAAAATACAAGGCAAAGATAACGGAGCGGGCAATTGCCGACTACAGCAAAAAAGCCTCGGGCAAGCTCATCTTAGTCACCGCCATCAACCCCACTCCGGCGGGAGAAGGAAAGACTACCACCACTATAGGTCTCGGGCAGGCTATGGCGAAGATAGGCAAGAAGGCGGTTATCGCCCTTCGTGAGCCGTCTCTCGGTCCTGTGTTCGGCATAAAGGGAGGCGCGGCAGGCGGCGGCTACTCACAGGTAGTTCCCATGGAGGACATAAACCTCCACTTTACGGGCGATATGCACGCCATTACGTCTGCGAACAATCTCCTCTGCGCCTTGCTCGACAACCACCTGCAGCAGGGCAATGCACTTTCCATCGACCCGCGCCGCGTAGTTATAAAGAGATGCCTCGACATGAATGACCGCGCATTGCGAAACACGGTCATAGGCATGGGCGGCAAAATTAACGGAGTACCACGCGAGGACGGCTTCATCATTACCGTTGCGAGTGAGGTCATGGCGATTTTGTGCCTCGCCCTCGACGCGGAGGACTTAAAGAACAGGCTTTCTAAAATTTTAGTGGCATATAAATACAGCGGAGAACCCGTATTCGCCTCCGATTTAAACGCGCAGGGAGCGATGGCGGCTCTCCTAAAGGACGCGATAAAGCCTAATCTTGTACAAACGCTGGAGGGAACTCCCGCACTCATGCACGGCGGACCGTTTGCAAATATCGCTCACGGCTGCAACTCCGTCAGAGCGACTAAGCTGGCACTCAGCCTTTCCGACTACTGCATAACGGAGGCGGGCTTCGGCTCGGATTTAGGGGCGGAGAAGTTCCTCGACATAAAGTGCAGAATGGCGGGGCTTACTCCTGCTGCTATCGTGCTTGTGGCGACAGTACGCGCATTGAAGTACAACGGCAGGGTTAATCCTAAGGTAGCCGACGACAGTATGCACGCGCTGGAGCGGGGAATAGTGAATTTAGGGGCGCATATCGAAAACCTCAAGAAATTCGGAGTTCCCGTTGTGGTAACCATAAACAGCTTCCTCACCGACACCGCCGAGGAGACGGAGTTTATCTGCCGCTACTGCGGGGCAAAGGGCGCGTCCTTCGCTGTTTCGAGCGTATTCGCCAAGGGCGGAGAGGGAGGCATAGAGCTTGCCCAAAAGGTGTGCGAAGCGGCTGAAAAGGAAAACAACTTTACATTTATGTACGACCTCTCGCTCAGTCTGGAGGACAAAGTAAGAGCGATAGCCTCCAAAATCTACGGCGCAAATGACGTTATTTTCACCGACGGCGCGAAAAAGGAGATGGCGGAGATTGCCTCCCTCGCCGCCGATATGCCTGTGTGCATAGCTAAAACGCAGTACTCACTCTCCGACAATCCCGCGTTGCTGGGACATCCCTCGGGCTTTGCGATTACCGTTCGCTCGGTCAGAATCTCCAACGGAGCGGGCTTTGCAGTAGTCATGACGGGCGACGTCATGACCATGCCGGGACTTCCGAAAAAGCCTGCCGCAGAAAATATCGACCTCGACGCTAACGGAATTATAAGCGGATTGTTCTGATAATGAAGTATATATATAAAACTCAGTCGGAGAGCGAGAGCAGACAGCTCGGCTTTATCCTCGGCTCAGCTCTTCGCGGCGCGGAGTGCATTGCCATGTTCGGCGATTTGGGAGCAGGAAAAACTACGTTTATACGGGGACTTGCCAAGGGTCTCTCTATTGACGAGAGCGAAATATCAAGTCCTACCTTCGCGCTTGTCCACGAGCATGAGGGGCGTTGCAGGCTGTTTCACTTCGATATGTACCGTGTTGTAAGTTTAGAGGATTTGTATTCTACGGGCTTCTTCGACTACCTCGAAAACGGAGTGATGGTAATCGAGTGGAGCGAAAATATCGAGAACGCGCTGCCCGAAAACCACCTCTCTGTGAGAATCGAAAAGGACGGCGAAAACGGCAGAATATTTGAGATAGACGGAGTTGATACTCCGCTTGATTTTGAGGGAGGAGCGGAAAATTGAAGATATTATCGGTTGACAGCACCTCCTCGGCGGCTTCATGCGCCGTCTGCGAGGATGGGAGGATTATCGCCTCCTCCTATCTCAATGTAGGGCTGACGCACAGCCAGACCTTGCTCCCGCTTATAGATACTACGCTCCGGTCGGCAGGACTTGCGGCAGGCGACATTGATTTGTTCGCGGCGGCGGCAGGTCCGGGTTCTTTTACCGGAGTGAGAATCGGCGTCTCAATAGTAAAGGGACTTGCCTTTACAGCAGGGAAGCCCTGCGCGGGAGTGTCGGCGATGGAGGCTATGGCGTACTCCCTTCTGACGGCGGGCGAGGCGCAGGGCGGCGCGGTTATATGCCCTGTGATGGACGCGCGTGGAGGACGGCTCTACAACGCCCTGTTTGCGTGCGGAGGGGAACTCCCCGAACGACTTACAGAGGACAGAGTGATTCAGACAGACGCACTCAGGGCGGAGCTTTTAAGCTTAAATAAGCCCGTCGTCTTTATGGGCGACGGGGCGGAGTTGTGCGTGAGTGCTATGGGAGATGTGCTCCACTGCACGGCGGCGAGGGAGAATGTAAGCCGCGATATTGCCTACGGGATTGCCTGTATAGCACTCAGGCTGCATACTGAGGGGAAATCGGTTGACGCGGGGGATTTAGTTCCCGTCTACCTAAGCCCCTCTCAAGCGGAGCGTGAGCTTTTGAGCAAAAAGGAGAAGGAATCGCCCCAAAAGCTATAAAATTACTTTTGTTTGAGTAAAAGACAAAAAACGGAGGATTATAAAAATGACAGTAGCAATAGGATGTGACCACGGCGGTTACGATTTGAAGATGAAATTAATCGCTCATTTTAATGAGAACAACACGGAGTACGTAGATTTAGGCACTCACTCCACCGACTCTGTCAACTACGCACCCATAGCAAAGGACGTTTGCGACTGTGTGGTAGGAGGGAAGGCAGATTTCGGTATCCTCGTCTGCTCTACCGGCATAGGTATGTCGATAGCCGCTAACAAGGTAGCCGGAATACGCGCCGCGTGCTGCTCCGACTACTTTTCGGCGAAGTACACAAGACTGCACAACAACGCCAATGTGCTGTGCTTGGGCGGGCGAGTGGTAGGCGATGGGCTGGCGTTTGAGATGGTAGATGTGTTCCTCCTCTCGGAATTTGAGGGAGGACGGCACCAGACGCGTATAGACCAGATTGCCGATATTGAAAATGAGCGGTTAGCGAAAGGATAGAAAGCACCCAATGAAAAGAACTGAGATACGTCAGCTTTACGGAAACGCGGAAAGCTTTGCCGATAAAACGGTAACTGTCGCGGGATGGGTCAGGACAATCCGCGATTCAAAAACTCTCGGATTTATCGACTTAAATGACGGAAGCTGTTTTAAAGGGGTTCAGATTGTATTTGAGGAGGGCAAGCTCCAAAATTTCAGGGAGACGGCAAAGCAGAATGTAGGCGCGGCACTGATTGTCAGAGGCAGGGTAGTTCTCACTCCCGAGGCAAAACAGCCGTTCGAGATACACGCTGAGGAGATTGAGACAGAGGGTGCGTCTCTGCCTGAATATCCGCTCCAGAAGAAACGCCACTCACTCGAATATCTGAGAACTATAGCTCACCTCAGGCCGCGAACCAACACCTTCAGCGCGGCGTTCAGAGTGCGTTCTGCCGCCGCCTTCGCGATACACAAATTTTTCAATGAACGCGGATTTATATACGCACACACTCCGATTATCACAGGCAGTGACTGTGAGGGAGCGGGGGAGATGTTCACCGTTACCGCGCTTGATATGAGCAATATACCAAAGACTGAGGACGGAGCAGTCGATTACTCGAAGGACTTCTTCGGCAAGCGAACGTCGCTCACCGTGTCGGGACAGCTCGAAGGTGAGTGCATGGCTATGGCTTTCGGGAAAATTTACACCTTCGCTCCTACATTCAGGGCGGAAAAGTCCTACACACAGCGGCACGCCGCGGAGTTTTGGATGATTGAGCCGGAGATTGCCTTCGCCGACCTCGAGGACGATATGGAGCTGGCGGAGGATATGATTAAATATGTCATTTCCGATGTCCTTAAAAACTGTGAGCAGGATATAGATTTCTTCAACTCCTTTGTGGATAAGAGGCTGAAGGAGCGGTTGAACGCACTGCTCACCTCCGATTTTAAGCGTGTGACATACACCCGCGCGGTGGAGATACTGCGTGAGAACAACGACAATTTTGAGTACAAGGCTCAGTGGGGTTCTGATCTCCAGACGGAGCATGAGCGATATCTCACGGAAACCGTATTCAAAGGTCCTGTTTTCGTCACCGACTATCCGAAGGAGATTAAGTCTTTCTATATGCGCCTGAATGACGACGGAAAAACTGTCGCGGCAATGGATATGCTTGTTCCGGGAATCGGAGAAATTATAGGGGGCAGTCAGCGGGAGGAGCGGACTGAACTCCTCGCGCAGAGAATGGCGGAGCTGGGGCTTGATGAGGAGAACTACCGCTGGTACACCGAGCTTCGCAAGTACGGAGGGACTAAGCACTGCGGCTTCGGGCTGGGATTTGAGCGGCTTGTCATGTATCTGACAGGTATCAGCAATATACGGGATGTGCTTCCCTTTCCACGAACTACAGGTACGGCGGAATTTTAAGTCAGTACCCACAACTCAGACACACACCACACGGATTTGCAATATTTTTTTGCAAGTTTTGATTAAAAAACTTGCAAAATGCGAATCCGTGTAATATTATATATAGAAGAAAAAATACTCGGAGGTTATAGAACTATGCGTTATATTGAAATGTCAAGAGCGGAGCTTTTGAAGGAGCAGGAGGCTTTGCTCTCAAAGTACGGACAGTACAAGGAGATGGACTTGCAGCTCAACATGACAAGGGGAATACCGAGCAAGGAGCAGTTAGAGCTTTCCATGCCCATGCTTGATACGATAAACAGCACCTCAAATTTAGTGACAAAGGACGGCACAGATTTGAGAAACTACGGCGGAGTTGACGGAATATCGGAGGCTAAGAAATTCTTCGCCGACATATTGGATGTCTCCACCGAGGAGATTATTGTAGGCGGCAATTCGAGCTTAACCATGATGTTCGACACAATCTCCTCCGCTATGGGTCACGGACTTCTGGGAGGAACTCCGTGGGCGAATCAGGGGAAGGTCAAATTTCTCTGCCCTTGTCCGGGCTACGACAGGCATTTTTCGATAACAAATTATTTCGGTATCGAGATGATTCCAATCGAGTACATAGATGGGCAGCCCGATATGGACACTATCGAAAAGCTGGTCAACTCAGACGAGAAGGTCAAGGGAATCTGGTGTGTTCCGAAGTACTCAAATCCCACGGGAATCACCTACTCCGACGAGACTGTCCGCAGGTTCGCGCGGCTCAGACCCGCGGCGGAGGATTTCAGAATATTCTGGGATAACGCCTACTTCGTGCATAACCTCTTCGGGGAGGACACGAAGCTGCTCAACCTGCTTGAGGAGTGCAAAAAAGAGGGCAATCCCAACATGGTGTATATGTATTTTTCCACCTCCAAAATCACCTTCCCGGGAGCCGGACTTGCCGGAATGGCGACGTCGGTGACAAATGCCGAGGCTATCAAAAAGAGAATAGCCGTTCAGTCTATAGGACCCGACAAGATTAACCAGTACAGACACATCGCCTTTATCAATAATTCGGGAGGAATCTACGCTCAGATGGAGCGTCACTCCGAGATTCTCCGCCCCAGATTTACCGCAGTGGCAAAGGCTTTGGACGAAAATCTTACTCAGTCGGGCGTCGCCTCGTGGAGTAATCCGAACGGCGGCTACTTTGTCAACTTCAACGCCATGATCGGCTGTGCGAAGAAGATAGTGTCCATGTGCAAGGAGGCGGGAGTCGTTCTTACAAACGCCGGTGCGTCTTTCCCCTACGGCAACGACCCTGAGGACAAAAACATCAGAATCGCGCCTACCTCGCCCTCTGTTGAGGAGCTGATAAAGGCGATTGAGATACTCGCCGTCTGCACAAAGCTAACGGCAATAGAGCAGTTATTGAAAAACAGCTGAAACTTGAGGACACCGACAAATTATGTCGGTGTCCTCATAGTTTGTCACGTGGAGGGAGTGCCATACCTTCTCTACAAAACCTACAACAAATTTTTTACAATATATCCTAATTTCGTTGACATTTGCTCTTTGGGAAACTATAATATCCTGTGTTATGTTTATTGCAGAAAGAGCGATGAACACTAATGCTTTGCTTATAGGAAAGAGGAGGAAAAGGAATGAAAAAATTAGGCAAACCGTGGTTTTTTATCGTGGCAGCTCTGATTCTCGCCTTGACGTACACATCGTTCTTCGGTGTATACGGTAAGAACGGAGATGTAGAGGTCGCGTATATCCGCGGTGCTAAGGACATCAGGTGGGGTACGGATATTCAAGGCGGTGTAGGTGTTACCTTCGGTCCGGCAAACAACTACGATGCTACAGATGTTCAGATGGACTCCCTCAAGAGCATTCTCGACCAGAGACTCGTGCTTAACAATGTTACAGACGCGGAGTCATATGTCGATAAGGACAATGACCGCGTTATACTCAGCTTCCCGTGGAAAGACGGTTTGGCGCAAGACCCCGAGGCTACTATAGGCGAGCTTGCGGCAAGCGCGGAGGTTCTCTTTATAGACGGACTGCCCGAAGAGGTAATAGTTTCAGTTGACGAAAAGGGCAACGAGATAATTACCGACGGCTCAGGAAATCTGCTTACCGTTTCCGTTCGCGGAAAACACGTTACACAGGCGGCGACTGAGTTTCAGGATAATCAGCACGTTGTAACTCTTTCGCTCAACAGTGAGGGGCAGAAGATTTTTGCCGAGGCTACAGCGCGTCAGCTTGGAAACATAATTTCCATATGGATGAATTACGGAACACACACCGAGTGCATTTCATATCCTACCGTTGACTCCGTAATCGACGGCGGAGATGCAGTTATCAGCGGCAGCTTTACTGCGGAGACAGCGAAAACCCTCGCTGACGGCATCAACGACGGTGCGCTTCCTTTCAGCATAAGAGTTGTGGACTACGAGATTATCGACCCTGTAATGGGCATGAACTCCCTTAACGCAATGGTTATAGCTGGTATTATCGCGTTTATCCTCATTGCTGTGTTTATGATTTGGAAGTACAAGCTCCCCGGCGCGGTCTCCTGCCTTGCTATCTTAGGACAGCTCGCGGCGGCTATCGCCATAGTTTCGGGCTATTTCCCGTTCATCAACAGCTTCACCCTCACACTTCCCGGTATAGCGGGTATCATTCTCTCTCTCGGTATGCAGATTGACGCGAACATCATCACGAGTGAGCGAATCAAGGAGGAGCTTGCCAAGGGCAAAACCATCGACGGCGCGATTGACTCCGGCAACTCCGAGAGCCTTTCTGCTATCATCGACGGAAACGTCACGAATATAATCGTAGCGATTATTCTCATGGGCGTGTTCGGTCCTACAGGCACGCTTTGGAGTGGTATGCTCACGCCGTTCCTCTTCATGTTCGGTCCGGCTACTACGGGTACTATCTACTCCTTCGGCTGCACCATGTTCGCAGGTGCGCTTCTCAACTTTGTGTTCGGCGTATTTGCTTCTAAGGCAATGCTGAGATCTATTTCAAGGTTCAGAATCTTTAGAAAGAAATCCCTGTACGGAGGTGCTGAATAATGAAAAAGACATACGATTTTATTGGTCAGAAAAAGAGAGTACTCATTATTTCGTCGGTAGTTTTTGCCGTAGGATTAATTTTTCTACTCATAAACGGAGTACAGCTCGACATTAAGTTCACGGGCGGTGCTATGCTCAAGTACGCTTACGGAGTAAAGGCTGAGCTTTCGGGCAGTGATTTGTCCTCCTCCGATTTGTCGGCGACAGACACAGCAGTACAGTCTGCTGAGGACACCCAAACAGCCGCAGACGCAGACGCAGACCCGCAGACCGCTGTAGTTTCCTCCTCCGCACTGTCGGCGGGAGATATGGAGAGCGAGCCGGACTTGCCGGAAATCTCCTCCTTAGGTATCACTCCCACAGACAGCACAGAGCTTGATACAGCTGATGTGGCGTCTATCGTAAAGAGCGTTCTCGGAAGCGATTCAAAGGTTGATTTGAGTACAAGCCTTTCAACTACTGCGGACAGCCGCGACAAGACTGTGACTATCTCCCTCTCCGAGAAGAAAGCTCTCCACAGACAGGCGGGAAGCCGCGTACTCGAAGCACTCGAGACACGCTACCCCAATCTCTCATTCTCGAGCGGAACGGTCAACTCAGTTGACTCCGTTATGGGACAGGAGTTCTTCCTCAAGTGTCTTGTAGCTATTATACTCGCCTCGTTATTCATGATTTTGTATGTCGCCATCCGTTTCAGAAAAATCGGCGGCTGGACAGCGGGAGTAGTAGCCGTTGCCGCTATTATCCACGACTGCATCGTTGTGTTTATCGCGTTCGTTGTCTTTGGGTTCCCGCTGGACGACAATTTTGTAGCCGTTGTTCTTTCGATTATCGGTTACACAATCAACTCCACTATCGTTATTTTTGACAGAGTGAGAGAAAACCGCAGAGTTTTAGGTCCTAAGGTTACCCTATCTGAGCTTTGCAACAGGAGCATAAACGAAACCTTAGCGAGAACAATAAACACCAACCTTACATTCATCATCACAGTTGCGGCAGTTGCCGTAGCGGCGATAGTTTACGGAATATCTTCACTCATCAGCTTTACGATTCCCATGCTGTTCGGTGTTATTTCGGGCTGTTATTCTTCAATCTTCATCGCAAACATCCTTTGGGTTATGGTTGAGGAGAAGAGAGCCAAGAACAAGCTTGCCAAAAGAGCGATTGAAAAATCGGGCAAAAAATAATTAACGCTGAATAGAATAATTTACAGCTATCGGACTTCGGAGGGTTTACTTCCGAAGTCCAAGTTCCAAGTTCAAAATCCAAGTTCAACAATCAAATAAGGAGGCATATGCCCTATGGAAATTAAATTTGAGAGAAACACATCTCCGAAAGCCAAGCCGCAGGACGAGAGCCAGCTCGGCTTCGGAAAAATATTCACCGACCATATGTTTATCATGGAGTACGACGAGGGGATGGGTTGGCACTCCCCGCGCATAGTTCCCTACGGAGATATATCCATTTCCCCTGCCGCTATGGTGCTTCACTACGGGCAGGAGGTTTTCGAGGGACTTAAGGCGTACAGGACTAAGGATGGCAGAGTTCTCCTCTTTAGACCCGACAAAAACTACGCACGTCTCAACTCCTCGAACGAGAGGCTTTGCATCCCTCAGGTTGACGAGAGCTTCTGCATTGAGGCACTCAAGGAGCTTATTAAGGTGGATAAAGACTGGATTCCCCACTCTGAGGGAACGAGCCTGTACATCCGTCCGTTTATCTTCGCCGCAGACCCCTTCCTCGGAGTACACCCCGCCCACAAGCTCTACTACATGGTTATTCTCTCTCCATCGGGACTTTATTACCCCGAGGGACTTAACCCCGTTAAAATCTACGTTGAGTCGTCCTACGTCCGCGCAGTCAAGGGCGGAATGGGCTACACAAAGACAGGCGGAAATTACGCCGCCTCCCTCAAGGCGCAGAATGACGCCGCCGCTATCAACTACTCTCAGGTGCTGTGGCTTGACGGCGTTGAGAGAAAGTATATTGAGGAAGTCGGCGCGATGAACGTGTTCTTCGTCCTCGACGGCGAGATTGTCACTCCCGAGCTTGACGGAGCTACACTCCCCGGAGTTACGAGAGCGAGCTGCATTGAACTTCTCCGTTCGTGGGGCTACACGGTAAACGAGCGTCTCATCTCCATCGACGAGGTGGAGGAGGCACACGCCGCAGGAAAGCTTATCGAGATGTTCGGAACAGGTACTGCTGCGGTTATTTCTCCTGTCGGCGAGCTTAGGTACAAGGACAATGTTATGACCATAAACAACAACCAAATCGGCGAGATTTCGCAGAGGCTGTACGACTCTCTGACCTCCCTCCAGATGGGCAAGACGGAGGACACCTTCGGCTGGACGGTTGAGGTAAAGTAGGCGCAGTCAGGCGTTAATAGCTAATTATGCAGGGAGATGATATGCCTTGCGAGAACTCAAATTTACAGTGCCGCAGGAGAATGACGGTGTTCTTTTAAGAAACTTTCTTCGCGGCACTTGCCGTATTTCTGCGCGTCTTTCCGCGAAGCTCAAGAGGACGGAAAACGGAGTGACGCGAAACGGGATTCTCATCAAATCGAGAGACGTCCTCTTTGCAGGAGAAGTCGTCGTCATAAAAATTGACGACGATACGGCTGTGCCCTCAAAATTCTCCTGCCCGCTTGATATTGTCTTTGAGGATGAGGACGTAATCGCAGTAAACAAGCCGCACGGCATGGTGGTGCATCCGACTAAGCACTACAGCGGAAACACGCTGTCAAACGCAGTGGCGTACCACATGAGCGAGCGAGGGGAGTACGCGGCGTTTCGTCCTGTAAACCGCCTTGACCGCGACACAAGCGGCTTGGTGGTGGCAGGGAAAAATATCTACTCCGCCTCAAGATTAAGCGGTAGCGTCAGCAAGACCTACCTCGCCGTGTGTGAAGGGGAGCTTTCGGGAAGCGGCACTATCGACACTCCCATCGCGAGGGAGGAGGGACACTCCTCTAAACGGAAGGTGTCTCCCGAAGGCGACAGGAGCGTCACTCACTGGACGGTTCTTTGTTCCTTAGGCGGCATGACGCTTCTCGAGATACGGCTCGAAACGGGGAGGACACATCAGATACGCGTGCATTTCTCCTCCATCGGTATGCCGCTGTGCGGAGACGATTTGTACGGCGGCGGCAGGGAACTAATCGGGCGGCAGGCACTGCATTGCCGAGAAGCCGAGTTTGTACATCCCGTATCGGGGGAGATAATCTCACTCTCTGCGCCTGTTCCGAACGACATGGCGGCTCTCCCTCCATGCAGGAGGTACGCGGAGGAGATGGAGAAGGGGGAGAAATGCTCCTCCTCCGAGATGTAGCGCGGAGGATGAGTGAGTTTTGATGTGATTTTCCTCTTAATTTCCTGTTGACAAAGCACCGCGCAGGTAATATAATACAGCAGAGATAAATCCTCAGGGCGGGGTGCGATTCCCCACCGGCGGTAATGCGAAGCTTTTCGTTAGCCCGCGAGTGCGTTTGCCACTGATTTGGGTGTGATTCCCGAGCCGACGGTACAGTCCGGATGAGAGAGGAGAAAAGTCGGCGACAGATTTTATGTGCTTGCTTTTTTATGCCCTGTAGGTGGATGTATATTTACCTACAGGGTTTATTTTTTTGAACACAAAACCGAAAGGAAATGATTTTAGAATGAAACCAAATGTAAGAGAAAACACAGTAAAGCTTGCCCTAATGGCAATGTTTACGGCATTATCCGTAGTCCTGCTGTTTTTTGTACACATACCCTTTCCTCCCGCACCGTTTTTGGAGTACGACCTTGCCGACTCTGTAATAATACTTGCAACCCTGATTTTAGGATTGCCCGCCGGCTTGACTATACTCTTTGCAGCCTCGGCGATACAGGCTTTCCTCTTCGGCGGAAACGGCTGGATTGGCTTAGTGATGCACTTTGCAGGTTCGGGTGCGTTGATTGCCTGCATAGGTTTGTTCTTTAGAAAGAAGCGCAAATTTAAATTTCTCATAATCGGCGTGCTTGTAGGAGCAATAGCGAGAACCGCTGTAATGATTCCCATGAACCGCATATTTACCGTGAACTTTTTCGGCGTGCCCTTGGAGCAATTCTACAGTCTGATAGTTCCGGCGTTTATCCCCTTCAATCTGACACAATCACTGCTCAACGGATTACTGGCGATTTTGCTGTACAAGGCTCTTTCGCCTATATCTAACAAAATTATAAAGAAGTAGGGAATTATTCCGTGGAGTAAAAGAAACAAAGCTGTAGCAAGACAAAGTTCTGCTACAGCTCCGTTGTTTATGTCAGTAGGCATTATCCCTGTTGGTCGAGAGTTAAAGTATACGCCTTAATAAACTCCTCGAAAAACACCTCTACCTCGGGCATCTCCATATTCTTGAGTGCCTTCATCGTGCTTTGCTCCGCGCTGGAGAATTCGAGGTTTCCGGCGTTCTTCTCCTCCAGACACTTGATGAGCGCACTGAGCTTATCCGCCGCCTTGACGAACCTCAGTTCCTCCGCGCTGCCTTTCTGGTGGAGGAGAGGGGAGTAGCTCCCCTGCAAATATGGCGGCAGCATATCAGTAAGCTTGTCCGCCGCCATCTCCTCGACCTCCCGATAGGAGGAGCGGAGAACCTCGTTGTAGTACTTAATCGGCGTGGGCAAATCCCCCGTGATTATCTCCGACGCATCGTGGTAGAGGGCGAGCATGGCGATATGCTCCGCGTTGATGCTTCCGCCGAACCGCTCATTGTGAATGACCGCCAGAGCGTGGGAGAGTATCACGGTTTCGAGTGTGTGCTGACTGAGACTTTCGCTGAGTGTATTCCTCATGAGTGACCAGCGGGAGATGTATTTCATGCGCGATAGCATGGCGAAGAAGCTGCTTTCCACAGGTGTTTCCTCCCATTTCGTAATGTGTTATTGCTTTGCCTATGAAAGTACTGCTTCGCAACACCTTCATAGGCTTCCTTCTGACAGCGATTAGTTATTGCCCGTTAAACTGAATATA
This sequence comes from Oscillospiraceae bacterium, assembly GCA_031262985.1. GTDB lineage: Bacteria > Bacillota > Clostridia > Oscillospirales > Acutalibacteraceae > JAISGQ01. The sequence goes on along the minus strand of JAISGQ010000018.1, from coordinate 103,969 downwards.
AGTCCTTCTCCTCCGTAGTAGGTAGGCATTTTGCCGTCCCACTTATTGATAAATTCGAGCATAATAATCTGGTCGTTAAGCTCCTGCTTTCTGAGCTTGAGAGCCTGAGCCTCGCCCTCCGCCTTCAAAATTGCCTGCTCCTTCTCGATTCCGACCTTCTCAAGCTCGTACTTAGCCTTGAGAGCCTCCTGCTCGGCGATCTGCTTCTCCTCGATAGCCTTGTTGAACGCCTCGGAGAACTGGAAGTTGATAATATTGAAGCTGTCTACCATTATATATTTGTTGGCGAGCTTTGTCTGAAGCTGCTCCTTCATCTGCTCACTGACCTCGGGACGCTTTGTTATAAGCTCCTCTGCGGTGTAGAGAGCGGTGACCGATTTGACTACCTCGCTCAGAGCCGGACTGATGATGGTCGATTCGTACTCCAAACCGATGTTTTTGTAGAGGTTCGCCACCTGATCGGCTTTGACGCGGTAGTTTATCGCGATGTTGCTCTCGATTGTCTGCAAGTCGCGGCTGGAGGAGTTGTTTCCAGTCGACTCAAATTTCTGCACACGCGTGTTGATAAGCTGAACCGACTGCACAATGGGGATTTTAAAATTAATTCCCTCCTCCAGTGTGCGTTCGGAGACTGCGCCGAAGTTCATCAGCACGCCCTTTTGTCCTGCCGGAACAAAGACAATAAAGGATGAGAAAACGAGGAATACCGCCACAATAATCGCACCGATAAGGATGATTTTCTTGATTTGCTTTTGCTTGATTAAATTTGTTACATCTGCCATGATTAGTTCCTCCAATAAATTTGATTTTTAAATTGATTTCCCGTGAGAAAGTATAGCACAAAACTTTAGGTTTCGCAAACGAAAAAGTAAAGATAAACTTAAATTTTACTTACTCCCTTTAAATCAGCACACAATTTTGCTATAATCTATGAAGATAGCAGAAGGGAGAATTTCACATATGAAAATTCTTGCAGTTGACGGAAACAGCGTGGTTAACAGAGCCTTTTACGGAATCAGACCGCTCACAACGAAAGACGGGCAGCCCACTAACGCCATACACGGCTTTATGAGTATGCTCCTTAAAATAATGGAGGAGACCAATCCGGACGGCGTTGCAATAGCCTTCGACCTGAAAGCTCCCACATTCAGGCACAAGCTTTACGACGGCTACAAGGCGAAGAGGAAGGGTATGCCGGAGGAGCTTTTTTCGCAGATGCAGCCCCTTCAAAACCTGCTCGCCGCCCTTGGGTACAAGCTGCTCTCCGCCGAGGGGTTCGAGGCGGACGACATACTCGGCACTCTGGCACAGCGTTGCAGGGAGACGGGCGACGCCTGCGTAATAGCCACGGGCGACAAGGACTCCCTACAGCTGATAGGCGAAGGAGTGACCGTTCGCCTCCTTTCAACAAAGGCGGGCAGACCCGAGTCGGTTATCTACGATGAGGAGGTAATTTCCGCTAATTTCGGGGTTACTCCGCGCAGTCTGATTGACATAAAGGCGATACAGGGCGACACGAGCGACAACATCCCCGGAGTTCGCGGAATAGGGGAGAAGGGGGCACTCGCGCTCATTCAGAAATTCGGCTCCCTCGACGGAGTGTACGGCAGCATTGACAGCGACGAGATAAAGGACAGCATGAGAAAAAAGCTCGTGGAGGACAAGGAGATGGCGTATTTGAGCCGCACTCTCGGCACAGTCCGCACTGACGCGCCTGTTTCGCTTGAGCTTTCCGACTACATCCCCGCGCCGATAGACACCAATTCGGCAATGTCACAGCTCCGCCGCCTTGAGATGTTCAAGATGATAGAGCGTCTCTCGCTCAAGCAAAACGAACAAATTGACCTTTTCGGCGGAGCGATACTAGGCGCGGAGACTCCCGACATCGCGCAGCAGGACAGCTCCTGCGTGCTTTTCGGCGAGGAGGCAGAGGCACTGCTCCCACAGGTGATAGCGTCGAAGGAGGTTTCCTTCCTCTGCGAATGTAGCGAGGGGAGTATCTCGGAGCTTGCCGTTTCCTTTGAGGGGAAAACACTGATTTTGTCAAAGGAGGCCGCTCACAATTTCCTGTCTCAGGTTATGCCCGACCCCTCCATAGCAAAGCGGACGTATGACCTTAAATCTGCGGCAAAGGCACTCATTACTGAAAACATAGAAATATGCGGCTGTGAGATGGGCTTAATGCTCGCGGCGTATATACTCAACCCGTCCGCAAGCTCATATAGCTACGAGCGGCTGTGCGAGCTGTACTCCACGCCGCTCCCCGAAAACATTCCGCCGTTTATGCTCCTTTCGGCAAAGGCGGAGCGTTTTCCCGAAATATGCAGAAAGCTCAGCTTTGAGATAGATAAAAACAACCAGAAAGCACTCCTCACGGAAATTGAAATTCCGCTGGCTGTCGTTCTCGCCGATATGGAGCAATTGGGCTTCCGCGTAGACGTAGATGGCATAGCGCGGTTCGGCGGGGAGCTTGATTCTAAGATAACGGAAATCACAGAGGAGATATACAAGTACGCCGGCTACGAGTTTAACATAAACAGCCCGCGGCAGGTGGGGGAGGTGCTGTTCGGCAAGCTCATGCTCCCCGGCGGCAAGAAGACAAAGACGGGCTACTCCACCAACGCCGAGGTTTTGGAGGGACTGCGCGGAGTTCATCCTGTGGTTGATTTGATTATGGAGCACAGAATGCTCGCAAAGCTCAACTCCACATACTGCGTCGGCTTGCAGAAGGCAGTGGCGCAGGACGGGCGTATTCACTCGAGCTTCAATCAGACGGAGACCAGAACAGGCAGAATAAGCAGTACTGAGCCGAATTTGCAGAATATTCCCGTCAGGACAGAGCTTGGCAGTCAGATGAGGAAGTTCTTCATCGCAAACGACGGCTGGCTCTTAGCGGACGCCGACTACAGTCAGATTGAACTGCGTGTTTTGGCTCACTGCTCGAACGACCAAAGGATGATAGACGGATTTAAAAGCGGCGAGGACATACACAAAATGACAGCGGCGCAGGTTTTCGGTGTCCCCGAGGAGGAGGTAACTCCCTCCATGCGTTCTAACGCGAAGGCGGTAAACTTCGGCATTGTCTACGGAATAGGCGCGTTTTCCCTCTCGAAGGATTTGGGTATCAGCCAAAAAGAGGCGTCGGAGTATATAAAGGGCTACCTTCGAACCTATCCCGAGATTGACAAATACATGAGCAAAATGATTGCCGACGCGAAGGAGAAGGGCTATGCCGAAACACTCTACGGCAGGCGGCGTTACCTCCCCGAGCTTTCCTCCTCCAACTTCAATATGCGTTCCTTCGGCGAAAGGGTGGCAAGGAATATGCCTATACAGGGCACTGCCGCCGATATAATCAAAATCGCCATGGTGAAGGTGTGGAGGAGACTTCGCGCGGAGCATATGCAATCGCGGCTCGTCCTACAGGTGCATGATGAGCTGATATTGGAGTGTCCCGAAAGTGAAGCCGCTCTCGCTAAAGAAATACTGGTGGAGGAGATGCGCTCCGCCGCTAAGCTCAGTGTGGAGCTTTCAGTTGACGGCAATACGGCGAAAACGTGGTATGACGCAAAGGGATAGTACGGAACTGCGATAGAAGGATGGAGATGCAGATTGAGTGATACGGAAAAAACCAATGAGCAGAGCGGGGTAGGCGGCAACTACCGCATAGTGCCACTTAGTTACTCTCACGTAGAGGCAGTGGCGGCTATCGAAAGGGAGTGCTTCTCCTCCCCGTGGAGCGAACGAAGCGTCGCAGAGGAGGTGGAAAACTCCGCCGCCTGCTTTGTTGTGTGCGAGGCGGAGGGGAAGGAGACGGGGACGGTCGCCGGATATGCGGGTATGCAATTTGCAGGCGGGTTCTCCATGATTTGCAATGTCGCCGTCACGAAGAAGTACAGAAGGCAGGGCATAGCGCGGGCATTAATGGAGGCTTTAATATGTAAATGCAAAGAACTTTACATAGAGGAACTGAGCTTGGAGGTGCGAATCAGCAACACGGAGGCTATCGCACTCTATGAAGCTCTCGGATTTAAGTCAATTGGGATACGTCCGAATTTCTACTCCTCCCCGCGAGAGGACGCGAACATCATGAGCTTGTATTTTACAGGAGATAAGCAGTAAGATGTATTCGTATCGTCCGAATTTCTACTCCTCCCCACGAGAGGATGCGAATATCATGAGCCTGTATTTTGTCAATGAAATTGAGAAATTGAAATAAAATACTTCTATTTTTACCGCAGGTGTGGTATACTATCTCTTGGTGCTGTAAGGCAAACTATAAATTTTACTGTAATGACGAAGGAGAGGTGAACGACATGGAAGCTGGAAGTAATGGAGCGGCGAACCCCGGAGGTATAGCTGTTTCTGAAAGTGAGCCTGACGGGCGAAGTCGCGGCGGCTTTGGCTGTCGTTTCACCGTACTCTTTCAAAAATAAAATATACATTTGGATTGGGTTCGTGTTTCGTACTTCCGCCTTTTTGGCAAAACCTAAAAAAGGAGGAATAAACATGGATGAGATGAATTTCATCGACACTGCTCTTGCGCTTGCGAAGGACAAGAAGTTTGTGGAGATGAGGAAGCTGTTCGAAAACGAAAATCCCGTTGACATTGCCCTGCTTCTTGGGGAACTGCCCGAGGCTCAGATGCCGGTAGTTTTCAGAATTCTGCCGAAGGAGCTGGCGGCGGACACATTTGCGTATATCGACAGCGACGAGCAGGAGGTTCTGATAAAGGCGTTCAGCGACAAGGAACTCTCCGACGTAATCGAAGAATTGTATCTTGATGATACAGTTGATATGATTGAGGAGATGCCCGCGAGTGTTGTAAAACGAATCTTGCAGAACACTCCTATGGAAAAGAGAAATCTTATAAATCAGTTCCTGCAATATCCTAAGGATAGCGCGGGGAGTATTATGACTACCGAGTATGTCAACCTCAAGCGCGACATGACGGTAAAGGATGCGTTTCGGAAAATCCGAAGCACAGGTGTCGATAAAGAAACAATTTACACCTGCTATGTCACCGATGAGAACAGAGTGCTTCTGGGCTTGGTTACGGTTCGCGAGCTTCTCCTCAAGGAGAGCGACACCGTGATATGTGACATAATGGAAACAAATATAGTCTTTGCACGCACTCATGACGATCAGGAGTACGTGGCTAATCTCCTCGGCAAATACGGCTTCCTCGCTATCCCGATTGTAGACGGAGACAATCGCCTTGTGGGTATCGTGACGGTTGACGACGCTATCGACGTCATTCAGGAGGAGGCTACGGAGGATATTGAGAAGATGGCGGCTATGACTCCTTCTGAAAAGCCGTACATGAAAACGAGTATCTTTTCGATATTTAAGAACAGAATACCATGGCTGCTTATACTCATGATTTCGTCCACTTTTACGGGGTATATAATCACATCATTCGAGAGTGCACTCGCCGCGAGTATCGTACTGACTGCGTTTATCCCCATGCTCATGGACACGGGAGGAAACGCAGGAAGTCAGGCGTCCGTCACTGTGATAAGAGGAATTTCTCTCGGCGAGATTTCGTTTTCCGACCTCTTGTCGGTCCTGTGGAAGGAAGTAAGGGTTTCCGCTCTTGTAGGCGTAACACTTGCGGTGGCCAACTTTGCCAAGCTGATGCTTATCGACAGAGTTGATGTTCTGGTCGCCGTTGTAGTTTGCATTACCATTGGGGTGACGGTGCTTATCGCCAAGGTTATCGGCTGTATTCTGCCGCTTATATCGAAGAAGCTCGGCTTCGACCCCGCAGTAATGTCAAGTCCGTTTATCACTACTATAGTGGATGCGATTTCGCTTTTTGTTTACTTTACCATTGCAAGCTCATTGCTCGGGCTGTAAGAATAAAAGAAACTGTAGCAAAACGAAGTTTTGCTACAGTTTCTTTGTGAATCGGCATGAAATTGAATTTCATGCCATGAAGCACCGCCTGCGGGCGGAGTGAAGTGTTGCCCTTTCGGACAACGTGAAGTACCGCCTGCGGGCGGCGTAGTATTATTTACCGTTTAAAAAGCTTTATCTGTACTCCATCTCAAAAGGTTCGTCGTCGTTCCACGAGCAGAAAGCTTCACTGTATTTATCGTCAAAAAAGAGCGGTTGATAAACGTAAAAGCTGTTTGTCTGCTTTCCGCTGTTCAAGGCAGCTCGAAGTGCGGCAACATCCATCCAATCGTTTATCCCCTCATCGTTAGAGATGACCTCGCCCTTAAAATCACTTGTCTTGTACAAAAATATCATCATACGGTCAGACGTTTTATTGTTGAACCAATGCACCAATCCGCAAGATTTCAGATTTCGGATGACAAGTCCGGTTTCTTCCCGAATCTCCCGCACGGCGCAGTCGTATAAGCTCTCGCCGTCGTTGATGTGACCACCGGGGAAAGCGTAACCCTTCCAATTTTTCACCCGTTCCTGCACGAGAACCTTACCTGTGGCGGGGTTTTGTATCATTACCATTGTTGTGATTTCAGCTTTTGGCATTCGGCAGTCCCCCATACAACACTCTGTTAATCTCATTCACTTTGCTGTTTTTTCGCAGTTCCACACATCACATAATCTCCAGAAAATTCACCACTTCGCAAATAGTGCCGAGGAGTGTAGCTCCCCGCTCTTTCAGATAGTTGTAGGACTGATGCCCGTTTGCAATCAGCAGACAGTCCGCGCCGATACTTTCGGCTACCTCCATATCGTGGGAGGTGTCGCCTATGAGGAGCATTTTTTGCGGCTTCTCCTCTGCGACCCACTGTTTTGCGATAGCCGTCTTGTCGAGGGCGTGGTTGTTATCAAGCCCCAGTACAGTATCAAAATACTCAAGTATACCCAGCTTCTCCACCTGCCCGCGAAGGAGTGTCTGCTCGCTCGCGGACAAAATAATCTGCCTTGCTCCCGTCTGCTGTATCATGCCGAGGATAGTCGGAACGTAGGGGAAAAGCTTCGCGTCTGCGGAAAATTTTATGTACTGCTCCGTCCACTCGCAGGCTAACTCGGAGTAGCTTTCGCGGGAGAAGTCGTAGCCCAGCTTCTTGTAAAAATCAATGACGGGGAAGCAAAAGGCGGCGCGATACTGCTCCTCACTCTCGATTAGAGGCATATTCCGCCTTTGGAGAAGTACGTTTTCGCTCTTTATTCCCGCCTCCATATCGTCGAGGAGAGTGCCGTTAAAATCCCAGATAATGTGTGAATATTTCATATGATAAACTACTCCGTTCGGTAATAACTGATACTATATATGACGAAAATTTTATAAAGGCATAGATATTTTAATTGGTTATCAGTATAAATAATAAGTAGGTCGCAAGGCGACCTACACAGGGAACCCCCGACGAGGGGTCCATGCTCCCTCACTGCGTTTTTCTGACGATAAAAGAGTTTCGCTCTCTGCGGAGAGCGACTTAAGACTCTGTCCGATTCTAAATTAACTTAGAAAACAACAAAGAAAAGCACGAAAAAATTTCACATATGACTTTTTAGGCTTTTCTTGCATTGTTTTGTTAGTTAATTTAGAATGTGAACCATGCAAGCCTTTGCAAAGGCTTGACCCAAATTCTAACTCCTTGGCAACAGATTTTAGTTTATTCTTAAACCCCGCAGCCCTCTGTGCCGCAGCATCCGTGGCAGTCGGATTCAATCTCCCCTAAGATAGGCTTGGGGTCTACCCCTATATTGGTGTAGTAGTCCCACAGAGCCGCCTTGATAGCCTGTTCGGCGAGGACGGAGCAGTGAATCTTTGCGGGAGGAAGTCCGTCAAGAGCATCCATAACAGCCTTGTTGGTGACCAAAAGCGCGTCCTCAAGCGACTTGCCCTTGACAAGCTCGGTAGCCATCGAACTCGTAGCCACAGCCGCGCCGCATCCGAAAGTCTTAAACCTTACGTCCTCAATAATCCCGTTTTCTATTTTGAGGTACATACGCATAATATCGCCGCATCTGGGGTTTCCCACTTCGCCCACTCCGTTAGCGTCGGCGAGTTCTCCCACATTGCGGGGATTGGCAAAATGATCCATAACCTTAGCACTGTACATAAAACAATACCTCCGTAAAATATACTTATTTCTGACTGCCGATAATCCTGTCCCAAAGAGGAGACATATCGCGCAGTTTTCTGACGATAGTGGGGAGAATTTCGAGAATGTAGTCCACATTCTCCTCCGTGTTGGTGTAGTCAAGGCTGATTCTGAGCGAGCCGTGAGCTATCTCGTGGGGCAATCCTATCGCGAGGAGAACATGACTTGGGTCGAGTGAGCCTGACGTGCAGGCAGAGCCGGAGGAGGCGCACACGCCGAGATTGTCCAGCATGAGGAGCAGAGATTCGCCCTCAATGCCCTCAAAGCAGAAATTGGCGTTGCCGGGCAGCCGTTCGGTACGCGAGCCGTTGAGCCGAGACCGCTCTATTTTGAGAACTTCGTCTATAAGCCGTTCTCTCATAGCCAAAATCTTGGAGTGCCGCTCGTCCATGTGGGCTACGGCGTCTTCTACTGCCGCCGCCATTCCCGCTATGGAGGCGGTATTTTCCGTCCCCGCGCGGCGCATGGACTCCTGCGCGCCGCCGTCCATCAGGTTAGCAATCCTCACGCCCCTTCGGATGTAGAGGAATCCAACTCCCTTCGCGGCGTGGAGTTTGTGCCCCGAGACTGAAAGCATATCGACCGAGAGGTCCGCTACGTTTATGGGAATATGCCCCATAGCCTGAACCGCGTCGGTGTGGAGGAGAATACCCTTCTCGCGGCAGATTTTTCCTATCTCCGAAATCGGCTGTACTGTGCCGATTTCGTTGTTCGCCATCATTATAGTGACCAGCCCTGTGTCCTCCCTCAGGGCGGCAGTGAAGTCGTCGAGCTTTACAACTCCGTCGCTGTTGACAGGGAGGTAGGTCACGTCGAAGCCGTTCTTCTCAAGCTTCTGAGTGCAGTGGAGGACGGCGTGATGCTCGAAAGCGGTTGTGATGATGTGCTTTTTCCCCTTCTTCGCCATCACCTCGGCAGCACCCTTGATAGCCCAGTTGTCCGCCTCCGAGCCGCCGGAGGTAAAGAAAATCTCCCTCTCGGTAGCTCCTATCGCGCCTGCTATTTTTGCTCTCGCCTCGGCGAGTAAGACGGCGGCTTCCCTGCCCTTTGAGTATATGGAGGAGGGGTTTCCGTACACATCGGTTAAAACCTCCGTCATCTTGCCGAGAACAACAGGCGATACGGGAGTAGTGGCGGCATTGTCCGCATAAACAAATCTCTTCATAAGGATTGTCCTTTCCAAAAAAACTGATTAAAACAAGCAAATCAGTTAGATTTTAGTATAAGTAGGTCGCAGGCGACCTACACAGGGGAACCCCCGACGAGGGTTCCCCTACGGAAAAAATGTCCTTAGGGACATTTTTTCCTACCCCTCCTGCGTTTTTCTGACGATAAGGGTGTTTCGCTCTCTGCGGAGAGCGACTTAGGACGCTGTCCTAAGAACCTGCAAGCCTTTGGAAAGGCTTGACCTAAACTTTAACTCTTTGGCAACAGATTTTAGCATCAGCGAATCCCTCCACCTACTTTAACTTAAATATATACCTTTTTACTCCACTTTGCAATAGTTAAATAGAAAAATATGCAAAACAGTAAAAAAACGGCAGATTATTTAAATTTTTGGCTTTCGGCTACTGCTAATTTGTCACATCTTTCGTTGTACTCATTACCCGCGTGTCCCTTTATCCAGTTGAAGGACACATCGTGGTACTCCGTCAACTCGAGCAGCTCCCCCCACAAATCGGGGTTGAGAGCCGGCTTGCGGTCGGATTTTATCCACCCCTTCGCACGCCACGATTTCGCCCACCCCTTCGTAATTCCGTCTACCACATATTTTGAATCGGTAGTCACGAGTACGCGGCACTTTCGTTTGAGAAGCCGGAGAGCCGCAATTACGGCGGTAAGCTCCATTCGGTTGTTGGTAGTGAGCGGTTCTCCGCCCGAAAGCTCCTTCTCGTGTTCGCCGTACATGAGGATTGCTCCCCAGCCGCCCGGACCGGGATTACCCGAACACGCACCGTCTGTATATATTTTGACTAAAACGTCGTTTTGCATATATTCACACTCCTATAGCAAATTACCCTTCGAGAGGTAAGTCGCTGTAGAGTTTACCACTGATTTTCACAAAATGCAACTGATATAAACTCCTTATGATATTTAAGAGAATATATTCATATTAATTAAGGATTTGCTTTTTAAAACTGGAGTGTGATGGTATGAGTGATTCTCTGAATTTGTTTTACATATTGGTGGAGGCGGTATTCTCCTTCGTCATAATTTTCGTGGTATCAAAAATTGTGGCAAAAATAAAAATAGCGGGAGAACAATTTCGCGTAGTTATTTTGTCCGCACTCGTAATCTACCATTCATCGAAAATCACAGGGGAGTGTGCGTGGCACTACGGCGCGATTTTCGGAGGCTGGATAGGTGCGTTGATGCTCTGCCTCGTTGCGGCTCTGGTCATTCTCACCACATACCTGTCCGGCAGCAGGAGGTGCATAAGCCTGTGGGGGATAGGCTATGTTATTTCGGTGTCCATGGGCAGTAGCTACAGCCTGAGTGTACATCCCCTGCTCACCGCCTTTTTGTCCTCGGGGGAGCAGTTCATGACAGCGGCGGGAACTCAGCCGGCAGGCACAGGAGTAGCAAGAGGTGCAGGAGTAGGAAAAAGTGCTGTCAGCTTCAGATACTCCCTGCTCATCATACTGATTAAGGCGGCAGTGAGTGCGGCGGCGGTGTTTTCGGGGGAGTTTTACAGCGACATACCCATAGCCTTTATGGCGGCGGCATCGGCAGGAGTAATCTACTGTTCGTTGCTCGAAATAAGCAGAATGGAAAACATCAAAATTAAGTACATATCGGCGGGATTACTGCTCGGAATATTCATAAGCTCCGTTATGTGAACTTCATCATGTGAATAATACTTCGAATTAATAGCAAAATATTAACAGCAAATCATATCCGAAGTAAAAACGCAGGAGGAAGAAAAATGAGAGCAGTAATAATGGCGGGCGGCGAGGGAGTAAGGCTTAGACCGCTAACGTGCAGTCAGCCGAAACCAATGTCACGCCTGTGCGGCAAGCCCACAATAGAGTACATTCTCGATTTATTGTGCAGGCACGGAGTAGAGAACGCCGAAATAACACTCAAATATATGCCCGATGAGATTATAAGTCACTTTGAGAACGGACGGTACAAAAACATAAACCTCCGCTTTGTCATAGAGAACACCCCTATGGGAACGGCGGGCGGAGTACGAAACGCGGTCGAAGACACAGAGGAGGATATACTGATAGTCAGCGGAGACGCCCTGACTGATTTTAATTTAAGCGAGATTATCGACAGCCACCGAAAAAGCGGCGCGGAGGCGACCATCGTTACCTCCGAAGTAGCCGACCCGCGGGAGTTCGGCTTAGTAGTAAGCGACGAGAAGCGGTTTGTGAGCCGATTTATAGAAAAACCTCCCTACAGTCAGGCGGTGTCGAGAGAGGCGAACACGGGCATATATATAATCAGCCCGAACGTCCTCAAAATGATTCCGAAAAATGAAAAATACGATTTTGCGGGCGATTTATTCCCGCGCATGATGTCGCACTCCATGCCGATAAACGTGTATAAGGCGGACGGCTACTGGTGCGATATAGGGGATATAGGCACATATATCTCCTGCCAGAGCGATATAATGAGCGACAAGGTGGAGACGGAGCTTAACAGGGATAACGCAAAAAATGGCATCATGACGGGAAACAACGTGAGAATAGCTCCCGACGCGGTGCTTTCCGACTGCGTGATTGAGGACAACTGTGTCATAGAGAGCGGAGTAAAAATAAGCGGCAGTGTCATTCTCAAAAACAGCTTTATCTCCTCAGGAACTCACATAAGCGGCTCTCTCATATGCGAAAATGTGAAAATAGGCGAGAGGTGTTGCATACTCGAGCAGGCGGTAATCGGCGCGGGCACTGTACTGGGCGACGAGGTGACGGTAAAGCCGTCGGTCAGAATATGGCCGGAGAAGAACATCTACAAAAAATCAATAATACGCAACAACGTCAAATTCGGCTCCTGCGACACAGTTCTGCTCGACGACAATGGCTTCGAGGGCGACTTCGGCTCGGAGATAACGCCCCAGTTCTGCGTGAGATTAGGGCAGTCGCTCGCGGGCATGAGCAAGGGTAGGATAGTGGTCGCCGCCTCCTCAGGCGCGGCTGAGTTTTGCTGTAAAAGCGCGGTTATAGCCGGAATCATGTCGGCGGGAGGAGCAGCCCTCGATTTGGGCAATGCTATTTTACCTCTTGTTGCCTTCGCGGAAGATTTGTGCAACTCCTCCATAGGGGTGTTCATAGGAAAATCGGAAAAGCTGAGCATAGGCGTTTACTCAAAGAACGGAGTGCCCTTCTCCCGAAAGGAGGAGAGACAGCTCGAATCACTCATGCTGCGGGCTGAAACTCCGGCTGTAGGCGGGAAGGAGGTATCCTACCCCTCTAAAATAAACGGAATATTTGAAATTTACCAAAATTCTCTGATAAGCTTTGCTCCGGGCGGACTTGAGGGGCTGAGCGTGTCAGTGAGCGGAGACGACGAGTTGTCTGCGGAAATACTCTCCCTCGCACTTACGAAGTTAGGAGTTATAGTCGGAGACGAAGACGGCAGCATAAAGATAAAAACAGAGAATTTCGGAAAAGATATAAGCGTTCGCCTCTCTGGCGGAGAGGAGCTTGACAGCGACCGCGCCCTGGCACTCTCCCTGTACAAGAACCTCAGCAGCGGCGCAAGCTGTGCGGTAAGGGAGACCGCTCCTCTCTGGTTCGACAGCTACGCGGAGATACTGGGAGGAGAAATAATGCGCTACAACTCCTCGACTACGGGCGGGGACGATACGGCGAGGGAGACGGCTAAAAATCAGATGTTTACCCGTGACGGACTGATGACGGCGGTAAAGCTCCTCCATGTCATAAAGAACAACGGCGACTCCGTCTCCAATATACTCGAGATGATGCCGAAAAAGAGCATACAAAATAAATTTGTGGCTATATCCGCCTCTCCGAGCGAGATTATAGGTAATTTGATAGAGTCGAAGCACCACTCCTATATTTATTCAAATGAGGGGATAATAGAGAATATCAGCAGGGGAGCGGTGCGGCTCATTCCCTCGGGAAGCGGCAGAGCAATCAGGATAATCGCCGAGGCGGTCAACGCAGAGACTGCGGCGGAGCTTACCTTCGAGGCGGAGGAAGCCATAAGGTCGGCACTTGACGGAAGCGATAAGTAATGGTAGAATATAACAAAGTGTTTTGCGAGAATAATATTTCAGTAATGTAGTAATAATTTTAATATAGAATAGACTATGTAACGAAGTAACGAATTTTATCCGCCCGCTTGCACCGTCGCTAAGCGGGCTTGGATTGTTTTGTGCCGTCTTGAGGTAGTTTCAGGCTACGCGGGGGGGTACATAACTGCTTGAGGACTTATACTGAGGACTTAATGTAGTATTAATTTAGGACTTAATTTTCAGATAATTACACTTGAAACTTCAGATAGTGCGGACATGGGATTTCAGCTCATGCCCACGCCGTCTAAAAAATTAATATGGAGGTTGTTTTGTGGCAGTAAACTATAACAAGCCAAATGCAAATCAAACAGGTAAAAACAAAGACGCCGATAATATCGGCAGGTATTCTATGATTGAGGTTCGCGCGGGAGCGGCAAAGGCTCCTGCCTCCCCTAAGAGAGGGGCGGCACAGGAGGAGGCAAAGGCAAAAAAGAGCGCGGGAGCGGAAAAAACGCGCGGACAGTCCTCCCAAAACCGAACGAGAAAGCAGCCCTCCCAGCCAAAGGGAGGAGTAAAGCCCGCCGAGCAGAACGCGCCTAAGCAGAAGAACGTGCAGAATGCGGGAAAGAAAAGCATCTTCAAGAGCGTTCTCATGCAGAACGCGGGGAGCGTGAAAAGCCAGACAGCGGCCGCCGCCGCCTCTGCCGCCGCGCCTAAGGGAAGAAGCCCTCAGAAGAAATCAAACAAGCCTCCGATTAAAATCACATTTATCGGCGGACTTAACGAGATAGGCAAAAACATCACTATGTACGAGTGCGGCGAGGACGCGCTGCTTGTAGACTGCGGACTTGCCTTTCCCGACGACTCAATGCTGGGAATAGATTTGGTTATCCCCGATTTTTCGTATGTAGAAAAAAACGCGCATAAAATCAGAGGAATCGTACTTACTCACGGACATGAGGACCACATCGGCTCGCTTCCGTACCTTCTGAAAAAATGCAATATTCCGCTTTACGGAACGGCTCTGACATTAGGGCTTGTAGAAGGAAAGCTGAGGGAACACGGCATTTTGGGGCAGTGCAAGCTGACCGTTGTCAAGCCAGGGCAGACGGTAACCTTAGGCTGTATGTCGGTTGAGTTTATCCGCGTGAATCACTCCATCCCCGACGCGGTGGCTCTCGCTATCACATCTCCCGCAGGAGTAGTGGTTCAGACGGGCGACTTCAAGATAGACTCCACACCCGTTTACGGCGAAATTATCGACCTCGGCAGATTCGCCGAGCTTGGTAAAAAGGGAGTGCTGTGTCTGCTCTCCGATTCGACCAACGCCGAACGCGCGGGCTACACTCAGAGCGAGAGTAAGGTGGGCGAGTCGTTCAACACGATATTCAAATCCGCATCGGCATCGGATAAGCGGATTATAATAGCTACCTTCGCCTCCAATTTGCAGAGAATACAGCAGATTATCGACTGCGCGAGCAATTTCGGACGGAAGGTTGCCGTGAGCGGAAGAAGCATGATAAACGCCGTCAATATAGCGCAGGAGCTGGGCTATCTCGAAATCCCTCCCAGTGTTCTCATTGATCTTTCCATGATAAACAAGTACCCCAAGGAGCAGGTAGTTCTCGTTACTACAGGCACTCAGGGAGAACCGATGAGTGCGCTTACACGAATGGCGTTCTCCGACCACCGTCAGGTGGAGGTAGGTAAGAATGACCTCATCATAATCTCCGCCACTCCCATTCCGGGAAATGAGAAGACAGTAGGCAACGTAATCAACGAGCTTATCCGCCACGGCTGTGAGGTAGTGTACGAGAAGATGTACGATGTACACGTCTCCGGACACGCCTGTCAGGAGGAGCTGAAGATAATACTCGCTCTCACTAACCCGAAACACTTCATCCCCGTCCACGGAGAGCAGAAGCACCTGAAAAAGCACGCGGCTCTCGCCTCCATGATAGGAATACCGGACGAGCGCATTATGATAGCCGATTTGGGCGACAGCGTGGAAATCAGCGAAAATTCGATAAAGCGCGTGGATAAGGTCACTGCCGGACGCGTCCTCGTAGACGGACTGGGCGTGGGAGATGTAGGCAGCGTAGTCCTTCGCGACAGGAAGCACTTAGGTGAGGACGGACTGCTGGTTGTGGTGTTGTCACTTGACGCTGAGAACGGATATATCGTCTCCGGACCTGACATAGTGTCGCGCGGATTTGTTTATGTCCGCGACTCCGAGCCTCTTATGGAGAAGGCGAAGAGCATCGTCCTCGGCGTTATTGACGAGTGCAACAACAGAGGAATAAAGGACAGGAACGCCGCAAAGGTCAGAATCAGAGAAGAGCTGTCGCGCTTCATCTATGAAGGCACAAGGCGCAGTCCTATGATACTCCCGATAATAATGGATGTGTAGGCTTATCACACGATAGGTTAAAAACTGCACGGCAAAAGAGGTGTGATTTTCGTGAACAGAAAAAAAGGCAATATAGTGATGCCGCTTGTTTACGCAGTGATAGCGGCGTTTGTGCTGATAGCCGCGGCGGTGCTATTTATAAAAAGCAGAAGCGTTATGCTTTGGTCGATACTGCCGATATGCGGTATTTCGGCGGCGGCGGTATTCTTATTCGCTTTTTATATGAGGGAGGAGGTCACCTCCTACCTCTCAAAGCTTGCGGTAAGTTTGGGACTGGGCGGAAAGAACGCGCCGGATAATGTAAATATCACTCCCGTACCGATGGTTTCGATTGACGGCAGGGGAGACATAATCTGGTACAACAGCCTGTTCAGGGAGAAAATCACAAACAGCGTAGACGCGAATAACTCAAACCTCACAGACTTCATAAAGGACATCTCCCTTGAGGATATAAAAGAGGGAGTGCGGTTCACCGTTTCCCTCGAAAAGCTGTTTTACGAGGTAATCCCCGTCTCCTACAGCTATCATTCCTCGGAGCAGTACATGATTTTCCTGCGAGACGTGACCGAACTGCACCGCATAAAGGAGAAGGCGCGAAAAAATTCTCCCGTAGTGATATTGGTTATGTTCGACAACGAGGATGAACTCATTCGTGTGCGGGAGAACGAAAAAATCGGCATAATCTCGCAGATGAACGAGAAGCTCAACGCGTGGATTGAGCCTACCTCAGGCATATGCAGGAGCGACGCGAGAGGGGAGAGCGTCATTGTCGTCACCGAATCTGATTTGGCGAAGATTAAGGCGGATAAGTTCTCCATTCTCTCCGAGATGAAGAAGATAACCGTAGGCGGTCAGAGCGTCACCATCTCCATAGGAGTCGGAAGCGGCGGCAAGACAATCAGCGAGTGCGAGGTGTGGGCGAGATACGCCCTCGACATGGCACTGGGCAGAGGAGGAGACCAAGCGGCAATCAAGGACGCCGACGGCTACTCCTTCTACGGAGGACTTGCCAAGTCCTCCGAAAAGCAGAGCAAGGTAAAGACGCGTATGCTGGCGCAGGGTATGTCCGATTTGATTCAGGGCGCGGATAAGTGCTTTGTAATGGGACACAGGTTCTCCGATTTGGACTCCATCGGCGCGGCTATAGGAATGGCGAGTGTGGCGGCTTCTCTCGACACCGAGGCGAGGGTTGTAGTCGATATAAAAACCACTCTGTCGGTTAATCTTATAGATGCGTATGTAGACCATTCGGGCGAGGCGGAGAGCTTATTTATCTCCCCGCAGGAGGCTGTAAGTGAGATTACCGATTCGAGCGTACTGATTGTTGTGGACACTCACTCCACCGAATTTCTCGAGAGCAAGGAGCTTTACAGCAAGGCGAGGAATGTCATTGTGATAGACCACCACCGCCTGCTGGTCAATAAGATAGAAAACGCAACCTTCTTTTTCCACGAGCCGTTCGCCTCCTCCGCGAGTGAGATGGTCGCGGAGCTGGCGCAGTATATCAACGAAAAGGCGATAAAAAGTGCGGAGGCGGAGGCACTGCTTGCGGGAATTATGCTCGACACAAAGAGCTTTGTACTCAAAACGGGAGTGCGTACCTTCGAGGCGGCTACCTTCCTTCGCCGGCGCGGCGCGGACACTGTGGACGTGAAGATGCTGTTCGCGGGTTCTCTCGAAAACTACGCGGACAAGAATCAGATAATCAGCACGGCGAAAATCTACCGCGAATGTTCTATCGCATTTGCCGATAAGAATATTAAGGATATAAGGATAATCTCCTCTCAAGCGGCGGACGAGATGCTCGCGCTTCAGGGCGTAAGCGCATCGTTTGTGATTTTCGAGACCGACGGCTGTATCAACATCTCCTCCCGCTCGTTCGGCAAGATTAACGTGCAGATTATCATGGAGCAGTTGGGCGGCGGCGGTCACAGGACAATGGCGGGTGCACAGCTCACGGGCGTGACTGCCAATCAGGCGGCGACACTGCTGTGCGAGGCGATAGACACGGTGTACGAGATGCTGAATGTGTCGGGGGATAAGTAAATTAAAATTTGTTGCCAAGGAGGCAAAGTGAGGTTTTCTAAGTTAATTTAAAATCCCCTTATCGTCAGAAAAACGCAGTGAAGGGGCAGGGACCCTCGTCGGGGGTTCCCTGTGTAGGTCGCCTTGCGACCTACTTTATGAATAATTTTCAGCGAACGGGAAGGACGCGGCAGGGAAACAGGCGCAAACGACCATTCCCAAATATATTTTGAAAGGAATGACATCACATGAAAGTAGTGTTAAAAGAGGACATCAAAGGCACAGGCAAAAAAGGGGAGCTTGTCAACGTGTCCGACGGATACGCGAGAAACTACCTCTTCCCGAGGAAGCTCGCGGCGGAGGCGAACGCGCAGGCTCTCAACGATATAGCCAATAAGGACAGAGCGGAGCAGCACCGCCTACTCATGGAGAAGAAGGCGGCTGACGAACTCAAGGAGAAGTTAGACGGCAAAACCATCAAAATCACCGCGAAGGCGGGGCAGAACGGCAAGCTGTTCGGCTCTATCACCTCGAAGGAAATAGCGGAGGCAATCAACAAGAAGTACAGCGTTGACCTCGACAAGAGGAAAATTACAGTATCAAGCGACATAAAGACCTTCGGTACATACGAGTGCGAGGTTAAGATTTACGCGGGAGTTTCCGCAAAGGTTTTTGTCGTGGTGGGAGAAGAGTAAATCGGAAGCAGAAGTAAATCTGCGCAGCAAAAGAGCAGCAAAGGGTGAGTGAGGCTTGAATAACAACGGTAATCTTCCGACCGAACGGGACTTCGGCGTGCTTTCCCTGCCGTACAGCAATGAGGCGGAGCAGGCGGTACTCGGTTCGATAATAGTAAATCCGAATATCCTCAACGAATTGCTGGAGGCTGTTCGCGGCGAGTATTTCTACAACGAACAGCACAGGGAGATATTTGCGGCTATACTCAGGCTTTTCAGAGTAGGCGAGCCGATAGATATAGTCACTGTTATCAACGAGCTTGCCAGTGTGGGTGTTTTCTCCGAGGAGTCTGGGAAACGCTACATAATAGCAATCACCAACAACACTCCGAACATATCGAATGTAGAGGCATACGCGAAAATCATCAAGCAGAAGTATGAAATGCGTTCGCTCATACTCGCTTCCTACGACATAATAAAGGACGCGTCAGACGAATCAAACGACCCGCGTGCAGTCATAGACCGCGCGGAACAGAGAATATACGAAATCTCCGACAACAGGAATGTGCAGGGGCTGAAAATAATAAGCGAGGTTCTCATGACCGCCTTTGACACGCTCATGGAGATTAGCTCCGGCAACGGAGACGAGCATCTCGGCGTTTCTACGGGAATAAAGACCTTAGATAACGTAATCGCGGGGCTTAACAAGAGCGACTTGATTCTCCTCGCGGCACGACCCGGTATGGGAAAGACCAGCTTCGCCCTTAACATAGCGAGAAACGTCGCCGTCAATTCGGGGAGGAAGGTAGCTTTCTTCTCTCTCGAGATGACAAGAGAACAGCTTGCCCTGAGAATGCTCTCCTCCGAATCGGGGGTGGGCGGCTTCAAGCTCAGAGAAGGAAAACTCAATCAGGAGGAGTGGCACGACCTCATAAACGCAGCTAAGGTGTTTAACGACGCTCCCATATACCTCGATGAAACGGGAAATATCACAGTTACCGAAATGAAGGCAAAGCTCCGCCGCTTGGGCAATGTAGGGCTTGTAGTGATAGACTACCTCCAGCTCATGCAGAGCGGCAAGTCGGTTAACCGAGTGCAGGAGGTTTCCGAAATCACGCGCGGACTGAAAATTATGGCGAAGGAGCTGAATGTCCCCGTCCTCTGCCTCTCACAGCTCAACCGAAGCACGGAGCAGCGTCACGGACACAAGCCGCAGTTATCAGACCTCAGGGATTCAGGCTCAATCGAGCAGGATGCCGATATAGTCCTCTTCCTCTACCGCGACAGCTACTATAGCGACGACGGAGAGGGTAAGCCCGAGGATATAGATAAATCAAAAGCAATCTGTTCTGTAGCTAAGAACAGGCACGGCGACACAAACGAAATCCCACTCCACTGGTCGGGAGAAACCACCAGATTTACCGCTCTGGAGGAAAGATACGGTGATAACTAAAGTCGTAAATGCAATCGAAAAGTACGAAATGCTGAAGCTCGGCGACTGCGTGATTGTCGCCTTGTCGGGAGGCGCGGACTCCGTGTCCCTGCTCCACGCGCTGAACGTTCTTCGCGAGCGGCTGGGCATAAGCCTTCGCGCCGTTCATGTCAACCATATGCTTCGCGGCGAGGAGGCGGAGAGAGACAGTCGGTTTTCCTGCTCCTTCTGTGAGAGCTTGGGTATACCGATTGACGTATTCCGCGTAGATATAGGAAAGCTTGCGAAGGAGCGAAAAATCGGCACTGAGCAGTGCGGACGAGAGGAGCGGTATCGCCTCCTCGCTGAGGTTCGGGAGAAATTCGGCGGGAGGATTGCCACGGCGCACACCCTGTCGGACAACGCGGAGACTATGCTCCTGAACATGACGCGCGGCTGTTCGGTGGCGGGGCTGAGGGGAATCCCCCCTGTAAGAGGAGACATAATCCGTCCGCTCATATTTGTAACGCGTGCGGAGGTCGAGCAGTACTGCCGCGAAAACTCACTTGATTTTGTCACCGATTCGAGCAACCTGAGCGACGGCTATACGCGCAACAAAATTCGTTTGGGCGTTATTCCGAGGCTGACGGAGATAAATCCACTACTCGAACTGTCCATGTCGCGTCTGTCGGAGTGTGCATCGGAGGACGACAGGTATCTGAGCAGCGCGGCGGCTGAGTTTTCCGCGAATAACAAGCAGGGCGACTGCTTTTCGCTCGATTCGCTAAGAGCACTGCCTCTGCCGATTTTAAAGCGGGTACTGATAGGTGAATGCCGCGACCGCTACGGCATAGACTGCGATTTCAGACGGTTAGAACTGCTTCTCGAAATAATAGACAGAGGCGCAGGGGCTGTTTCTCTATCAAAAGAAATTACGGCGTCAATATACAAAAATCGGTTTAAATTTTCGCGAAAAGGTAAAGCTATTACAGAATGGTGCGTCGATATGCAAATTCCGTTCTCCCGACTGCCTGACGGCAGAGAGGTGCGATTTGAGCTTACAACATTGCGGCAATTTGAAGAAAAATATAAATTTAACAAATTTTTATTTAAAAACGCGATAGATTATGATACAATATCTGCCAATCCATGTATTCGCGGCAGGAGGCAGGCGGACAGCTTCCGCCCTGTGAGCAGAGGTCTGAGCAAGCCTGTGCGGAAATTATTCAATGAGTTCGGTATTGAGCCGGAGAAACGCGGCAATATGGCTATTATATCGGACGAAAAGGGTATAGTATGGATTGAACGGTTCGGAGCTGATGAGAGCAGGAAAATCTCAGAGACTACCGAGAGGGTTTTGGTTATAAAGCTTGAGGAGGACGAGTAAATGCTTAATGATATAGAAAGTGTTCTGATTACACAGGAGCAGCTTAAGTCTATGGTTGAGAAGCTGGGAGAGCGGATAAGCGAGGATTATAAGGACAAAAACCTCCTCTTAATCTGCGTTCTCAAGGGTTCGGTAGTTACCATGGCGGATTTGATGAGAGCGGTCACAATTCCGTGTCAGATTGATTTTATGGTGGTTTCGAGCTACGGTTCGGAGTCTAAGACATCGGGAGTGGTAAAAATCATAAAGGATTTAGACCACCCGATTAAGGGCTACGACGTGCTGATAGTGGAGGATATCCTCGATTCCGGCATGACGCTGAGTTATCTGACGAAGATACTCAAAAACAGGAATCCGTCGAGTATAAAGATATGTACACTGCTCGATAAACCCGGAAGGAGAGCCGAAACAGTCGAGATTAAGCCGGACTACGTGGGCTGTCAGATACCAGATGAGTTTGTTGTGGGATACGGACTTGACTACGATGAGAAATATAGAAATTTGCCTTTTGTGGGTGTTCTTAAGAGATCAGTATACGAAAAGTAGCAGATTTTGAAATATATAATAGATTTATTAAGGAGTGGTATTGATTGGAAAATAAGAAAGATCTGAGGAACACTATAGTTACTCTTATTGCGATATTGGGCATAATTGCGCTTGTGTACTTTTTCTTTCGCAGTAAAACACCGGCTGCACAGAAGTATTCCGATATATTGAAGTATTTTGACCCCACAACAACTCAGTCGCGGGAGATTACGGAGTACGAGCTGTCATTGCAGACAGCAGTTCTCAAAATCAACCTCAAGGATAAGGACGGAGTAAAGCAGGAGGCAATCGAGTACAAGGTTCCGAATCTCGACCTGTTTGTCCATGACGTTGAAAAGCTTAGGGATAAAATCGACTCGGTTGACCCGAATCATCCGCTTAAGTCGGTGCCGTTTAACTACATCAGACCGAGAGATACAAGCGCGTGGGTGAGCTGGGCTCCCACTATTCTGATGATAGTCGCCATGGTAATCCTCTGGATTTATTTCATGCGGAAGATGAATAATACAATGGGGGAAAACAGCAAGCAGATCAGCTTCGGTAAGGCTAAGATAAAGAAGGTAGACGACGAGAAGCGCAAGACTACCTTCGAGGACGTAGCCGGCGCGGACGAGGAGAAGGAGGAGCTTCAGGAAATCGTAGAATTTTTGAAGAATCCGAAAAAGTACAGCGACTTAGGCGCGCATATCCCCAAGGGAGTTCTGCTTGTAGGACCTCCGGGTACAGGTAAGACACTGCTTGCCCGCGCTGTAGCGGGGGAGGCGGGAGTGCCGTTCTTCTCAATCTCCGGCTCTGATTTTGTAGAGATGTTTGTGGGTGTCGGTGCTTCGCGCGTCAGAGACCTCTTCGATCAGGCTAAGAAGAACTACCCGTGTATTATATTTATCGACGAGATTGACGCCGTAGGACGCCATAGAGGCGCAGGCTTAGGCGGCGGTCACGACGAGAGAGAGCAGACGCTCAATCAGCTCCTCGTTGAGATGGACGGTTTCGGCGCGAATGAGGGAGTTATCATGATTGCGGCGACAAACCGCCCCGACATCCTTGACCCCGCTTTGACGAGACCGGGACGCTTCGACCGCCAGATTATGGTCGGCTACCCCGACATAAAGGGCAGGGAGGAGATACTCAAGGTTCACGCTAAGGGTAAGCCTCTTGCTCCGGATGTTGATCTGTCAACCATAGCAAAGAGTACGGCGGGCTTCACAGGCGCGGATCTCGAAAACCTCCTCAATGAGGCGGCACTTCTCTCAGCGAGAAGGAATCTCCGCTCAGTTACAATGAGCGAGATTGAGGAAGCTACAATCAAGGTTATCGCGGGTACGGAGAAGCGCACGAAGGTCATAAGCGACAAGGACAAGAAAATTACAGCCTACCACGAGGCAGGTCACGCAGTCGCCACCTACTTCTGCGAAACGCAAGACCCCGTTCACCAAATTTCCATTATCCCGAGAGGCATGGCTGGCGGTTACACAATGAGCCTGCCGCAGGAGGACCGCTCCCACAGGCTAAAGAGCAGTATGCTTGAGGATATCGTAACCCTCCTCGGAGGGCGAGTTGCTGAGGCGTTGGTGCTGGGCGACATATCCACAGGTGCATCGAGCGACCTTGAGAGAGCGAGCAAGATAGCGAGGGATATGGTTACTAAGTACGGCATGAGCGAGAAGTTAGGTCCTATTACCTTCGGTTCTTCTGAAAACAACGAGATATTCCTCGGCAGGGATATGGGGCATATCAAGGATTTCTCAGATAAGGTGGCAAACGATATTGACAACGAGGTAAGCGAGATTATTATGTCGTCCTATAAGACTACTAATAAAATCCTCTCTGAGAATATCAGTAAGCTCCACGAGGTGGCGCAGTATCTCATCGGCAACGAGAAGATGAACGGCGAGGACTTCGCGAAGATGATGGCTTCTCCTGTCAATTTGTAGGAAAGATAGCGGTAAAGTAATATAAAGCACCTCCGTATTTTTGTCGGAGGTGCTTTGTGCGATATCGCCTAAAATTGTTCATTATGTAAAATATATGTTGAGCAGGTTAAATATATGTTAAATATAATGTTGAATATGAAAAAATTATGTTGTATAATGGATGTAGTTCGGATTTTTGGCGTGAAAATATCAATATTGGTTAACCCATTGGTTGTCTGCCGGTATTGTGTACATAAATATCAGTATAATTGACCGGAAGGAGAATCGTATGAACATATATGACGTTTTGGGCTTGCTCGGCGGGCTTATGCTGTTTCTTTACGGTATGAATGTAATGGGCGACGGACTTGAGAGAGCGTCCGGCAGCGGACTTGAGAGGACGCTGGAAAAGCTCACCAACAGTCCACTGAAAGGGGTTATTTTAGGCGCGGGAGTGACTGCCGTCATTCAGGCGTCGGGAGCTACAACCGTAATGGTTGTAGGATTTGTCAACTCCGGAATAATGAAGCTAAGTCAGGCAATCAACGTCATCATGGGTGCTAACATAGGGACAACCATCACTGCGTGGATATTGAGTATGTCGAGCATTGAGAGCGACAACCTAATCATCACCATGCTCAAGCCCACCTCCTTCGCGCCTGTGTTAGGAGTTATAGGTGTGGTTTTTGCTGTTTTCACAAAGAACGGCAAGAAGAAGGATGTCGGCATGATATTTGTCGGTTTTGCCATGCTTATTATCGGCATGACAATGGTTACAGATTCGACGGCGGGACTGAAGGATGTAAAGGCATTTACCGACGCCATAGTGCTGATGACCAATCCGTTCCTCGGCATACTGGCGGGTATTGTCATGAGTACGGTATTCCAAAGCTCCTCCGCCGCAGTTGGAGTATTGCAGGCATTATGTGCGACCGGCAGTATAACCTACGGCTCGGCTATCCCTATAATCATGGGGCAGAATATCGGCACCTGCTCGACTGCACTCTTTTCGAGCGTAGGCGCGAACAAGAACGCGAGAAGAGCCGCGATGGTTCATCTATACTTCAACCTGATAGGCACTACGGTAATTTTAGCGGTATTCTACGGCTTGAACGCTATTTTTCGTTTTTCGTTTATTAATGACGCTATGGGTGCGGCGAATGTCGCTATAGTACACACCATATTCAATGTAGTTACTACTCTCATGCTTCTGCCCTTAGGCAAATTCCTCGGTAGACTTGCCGAGATGACCGTCAAGGACGGCAAGGAGCAGGACGCGATATTCATCGACGAGAGATTTCTCAACACCCCCTCCTTCGCTATTGAGCAGTGCAACAACATGACGCTTAAAATGGCGGAGCTTACAAAGCAGTCCATCATGGATTCGATAAACTGTGTTTCAGAGTACTCCTCCTCCGCAGTAAAGCGGGTGAAGGCGCAGGAGGAGATAATAGACCGCTACGAGGATACAGTAGGCTCGTATCTCGTAAAGCTGAGCAGCTACAGTATGTCACTCCCCGACAGCCGCATAGTGTCGAAGCTCCTGTACACAATAGGAGATTTAGAGAGAATCGGAGACCACGCTGTCAACATAATCGAGGGAGCAGAGGAGATGCACGAGAAGGGCATCAGCTTCTCCTACGACGCGATACACGAGATAAACGTTATGTCAGGGGCGTTAAGGGAGATAATCGACATGACGGCGAAAGCTCTCGCGAATGACGATATTGAGCTTGCTATGCGGGTTGAGCCTCTGGAGCAGGTGATAGACAAGCTTAATATGGAGCTTAAAGCAAAGCACGTCGAACGCCTCCAGAACGGACAGTGTACGATTGAGCTTGGATTCATATTCTCCGATTTGATTATGAATTTTGAAAGAGTAGCGGACCACTGCTCAAATATCGCGCTGTGCATGATTCAGGTTAAGGACTCCTCATTTGAAACTCACGGATATGTCAGCAGACTCATGGCTGCGCCGGAGAAGTCATTTGTGGACGAATATCAAGCATACAGCGACAAGTATTCACTTGATGCGGTGAAAAGCAATTAGAGCTTGGATTTTAAGTTTAAGGCGGGATTTCTTTGGAAGATAAATCAGTTTCACTTCGTCCGATGTCTATAGAGGACTACGACGGCGTGTTTTCGCTCTGGCGCATTACCTCAAGCCGCGCGCTCTCCTTTTCGGACGAAAAGGAGGAGCTGAATAAGTTCCTTTTGAGAAACGAGGGGCTCAGTGTCGTAGCCGTCTGTGACGGCGAGATTATAGGAACGGTGCTGGCGGGTCACGACGGCAGGCGCGGATTTATCTACCACATGGCGGTCAGTCCGTCGCACAGGCGAATGGGTATAGGCAAGCGTCTCGCAGAAACTGCCATACGAAATTTGTCCTCTGCCGGAATATCGAAAACTCACATTTTCGTCTTTAACGATAATTTTACGGGACAGGGGTTTTGGAGTTCGCTCGGCTGGGTACTCCGAGATGATTTGCTGGTGTTCGCAAGCCCTCAAGCGGACAGCAGTGGCGAGGTTCGTGTGTAGGGGTGTAGGGGAGGACTGTTCTTTTATTACATAATTAGGATAATAACGCCGCACGGGCAGTGAGTATAACTCACTGCCCGTGTTTGCTTTCATTGAGTTCATTCAGACAAAAAAGCCTTAACTGCTTCGCAAAATTGCTTCGGGTTATCGAGAAAAGGAGTATGCCCCGCGTTCTCGATTGTGACAATCTCCTTTTTCTCAGTCGTAACAGAAAGATAGTAATCCTCCACTAATTTTGTCGGAGTAATATAATCGTCCTCCCCTTGAATAAAGCAAATAGGAACATCATATTCTCGGCTCAAATTCGCAATATCAAACCGAAAATACATATAGTCGATAAGCTTGTTTTGGGAGGCGATGATATTCTGCGTGTTGCTTGCGAACAGAAACCATTTTGCGTCACTCCACGACATTTCGGGAGATGTAATTCCGGTAAACATCTGTTTTACTCCCGACATTTCTCCCTCTCCTTGTAGGTATTTCGCGGTAGTAATAATCATCTCTTCAATAGTCTTTACATCTAATTTTTCTATACTATTTGTTTCTGATAATTGATTCGCGCCCTGTGCTAAAATTTTCGCGTCATCACTGTTGCCACTTGCTGTCGCTATCTTTGCTGCCGTCGTAGCCGCATAGATTTTTCCTTCGGAAAAATCAGTCACCTGACCTACGCCGATATACGCGGAGACTTTTTCGGGGCGGAGATTGATATACTCCATTCCAAGCACAGTTCCCCATGACTGCCCCATTATGATGATTTTCTCTTTGCCAAAGCGTTTTAGCAAATAGTCAACCACCTCGTTCGTATCGGAAAGCAGCTGCTCCACAGTCGTATTGCCGCTCTCCTTGTCCTTATTCCTGTAGTAGGTTCGCCCGCAGCCTCTTTGTTCAAGGCAGACAATCGTGTAGTCTTTCTCTAACTCAGTTTGGTAGTAGTAGGACAAATAGGTCAGAGGGAAGCCCGGTCCTCCGTGAAGCCATAATATAACAGGATTGTTTCTATCCTCGCCTCTTATCTGCATATATTGTTCTATGCCGCCGATGTGGATGTAGACGTTTTCCTGCACTCCTACCGTAGTATCTATTTTAGACTTTAGCGAGTTATTAATGCGAAAAGACATAACAGTCAATGCAATCAGCGAAACTACGGCACACAGTGTAATAAGCAGTATCAGCATTTTCTTTACTACCTTCCTAAACGAAGTTTTTTTCATCAAAATTCACACCTTTATTAAGTTCTATACCCAAAAGAGAAAACATATCAAAGCCGAAGCTTTTTACCTGTGAACACGCCTGTTCTTTGGTGCAGTTAAGCACACCTGCCGTAACTAAAGCTGCTACTCCGTGCGTGTACACAAGCACTCTCTGAAACAGCATTTCCGCCTGCTCCCTGCTGATATTGAGATGCTGATACAATTTATCTATCAAAACGGCGTTTCCTCCGTCCGTCAAAATGGAGTTGAATCCGCCTCTGCAATAGTTGCCGCTTTCGCCCATATACACAAAGCGAAATAAATTTGGTGTATCAAAAGCCAAGCTGATGTACGCGTAGCCAATCTGCCAAAACGCCTCCACGCAGTCCTTTGAGGTATGGGTCATTTTGCGGTTCGCGTAGGCGACTGCCTCCTGCGTCAACGCCTCCCTCATGTTGTCCATGTTGCCGAACTGCCAGGCAATCGGTTGCGTGGAACATTTGAGTTCTCCCGCTATACTCTTGATATTCACAGCCGAATATCCGTCGCGGATAAGAATATCCAACGCCGCTGTGAGAATCTTTTCTCTTGTAATTTGAACAATGCGCGGCATACTGCACCTCCTTGCGTTATATAAATTAGTTTATATAACGCGATTTATATTATAGCCGATAGGGTGACAGATGTCAATATGTTAGTATAATTTATACTACTCCACCATCTCATAACGAGCTATACACGGAAAACTACGCCGCCGACGAAGCCCATCTCCGTCGGCGGCGTAGTTTTTGTTGTGTAGTAGTATCGGCGAGTAGTCTCACCAATCAGTCTCACATAAACAGTACCAGACTTATCGCCATTACCGCCATTCCGATAATCGTTCCGGCGAGTGAGAGCCGGTGACTGCCGTACTCCTCGGCGGCGGGCAGTATCTCGTCGAAGGAGATGAACACCATAACCCCCGAAATAACCGCGAATATTATCCCGTAGTACGCATCCTTCATAATCGGCATGAGGAGGAGATACCCCAGCAACGCGCCTACAGGCTCTGTAATCCCCGAGAGAAAGGAGACGAGGAAGGCACGTTTTTTGTTGCCTGTAGCATAATATATCGGCATGGAGACGGAAATTCCCTCGGGTATATTATGTATCGCTATCGCCACAAATATAGGGAGGGCAACACTCGGGTCTTTGAGCGCACTCATAAATGTCGCAAGCCCTTCGGGAAAGTTGTGTATGCCGATTGCAAGCGCGGTGACCATTCCCGCACGCAGAAGCTTGCTCTTGCCGGAGTCGGGCTTCTCGGAGACGTCGCCGCTCTTCTTGGGCTTTTTTCGAGAAACTCCGTCCTCGGGAATAAACCGCTGTATGAGGTAGATTAGAAGCATACCTCCGAAAAATGCTATCATCGCTATTATAGACGCGTTCTTCTCTGTGAGCGATTCGGAGAGAGAACTTATCGCGTTTGGCATAAGCTCCATCATCGAGACATAAATCATCACTCCCGCGGAAAGTCCCAGTGATACGGAGAGAAACGCGGTGTTGTTTTTTTTAGCGAAAAACGCTACCGCACTGCCGATTCCTGTCGAAAGTCCCGCAAGAAGAGAGAGAGTAAACGCAAAGGTCACATTGGACATAAAATAAAACCACACTCCTTGATTTTGATATTAGGAAAACACTCTTAATCATCTTATGTGGGTATGCGTCTTTGTGTGAGTTGATGCGGTGCGGTCTCAATAGTAGTAGTCATTGTAGTCGTCCTCATTCGCACTCGGAGCTATGTCGGTTAGCCCCTGTTCGCGGTAGGAGGAGTTGCCGCCGCTTCCCTCGTTCTGATAGCGGTACGAGCCGCTCTGCTCGTCGTAGTAATAATACTGCCCACTCTGGTCGTCGTAGTAGTAGTATCTGTCCTCTAAGTCGTCATAGTAGTAGTACAGCCCGTTCTCCTCGTCGTACATAACCTCGGGCTCAGGCTGAGCCTCCTGCCGAGCAGACCTGCTGCCGACATTGCCGTTTCCTCCTCGACCACGCGAGGCGGCGGAGGTGTTGTCGTTGTAGTCCTCATAGTCGTCTTCCCGCTTATCGGCGGTAACTGCCGCATTTTTCTTGTTCCTCTGCGGTGCTTTTATCTCTTTTATCTCTCTTACAGTGTAGTAGGCGGAGGTGTCGCCTGTCTCCTCGGCAAATTGGATGATTTTAAGAAGCTTAAAGGCGAAGGACGAGTTGCCTAAGGCGAACACCGAAACAGAAGCGGCGGCGGCTACTGCCGCGATTCTCTCTATGAATCTCGACATAAACACCGCTTTGATGTTCTCCGCATCATGAGCGGTGCTGAGAAGAAACCACGCCAGCCGCTCCTCTGCTCCGCTGAAAAACTCATCGAGTGCCGCCCAGTTGAAGGTGGACTTGAACGCGGCGTTAAACTGCCCGCTGTAGGAGATTATATCCACAAACAAAAGCAGCACATAAAAAAGCCCGAACGCCGCAGGAAGATAGAGAACTACAGGAGAAAGCGAGCCTCCCAGCTCGGGCAGCAGGAGAGCCGCCGCGAGGGCTATGCACGATAGGACAAACAGAAGGTTTACGGTTAACGTGAACGCTCCGACCGACTTAGAGTACATAAAGAGAGCAATCACGCTCAATATAAGCCTGAGAGCTAATCCCGAAAGAATTGCGTATAAACTGATTTTTACATACTCCTCATTGTTTTTCGACGCGTAAAACATAAATACCGACCCCGCCGCGACTGCGAGCGAGGACAGTATAGATATGATTGACACAATCACATTGCCGCCGAATGAAATTATCGAAAATACTACAGCGGCAACGGCGTAAACCGACAGCACCGAGGCGAGGAGCAGGGAGAGCGGTCTCCCCGCTATTTTGCGAACGGTGTAAAGGGAAGCCTGAGGGGAGTTTTCAGCCATAAATTCCGTTCCTTTCATTTGCGGCAACACCGCACAAAGTGCGGCAGAGTACATCTACGGCAAATTCCTTCACCCATATACTCACCGCAATTTGCGGAGTACAGCCTTTCATTTATATCGTTTAATATCTGTTATTTCCGGAATCTGAGGGAGGTCTTTTTCCTCCGCCGCCATTGCCGCCGCTTTTTGACGGCGGTCGCTTGCCGTTAGGAGAAGAGGGCGGTCGCCTTTTCTGCCCTGTGTGAGTTTGCGAGGAGCCGGACTGCGGTTTTCTCGGCTTCTTGTATGGGTCAAACTCCTTTACAGATGTGTCGTTGACAGCGGGAACAAAATTCGGGACATCCGAACGAAACGTAGTAAGCGCAGGCGGACGCTTGTTTCCATGAGACTTTTTTGCGGGAGGATTGCCTGTACGCGGCTTTTCCGAAGGCTTCTTGGGCTTGGATGCTGTTTGCTGAGAGAGAACCTTCGCAACAGCGGCCGCCGACGCGGCTTCAATCTCCGCCTCGGTCAACTGCGGGGAGTTATTATCTTTTGCGCCTTCGTCTTTCTCATCTGAGGACTTATCCGAATCGGAGACAGCAACCGCACTCTCCGACTTCTTGGAGATATCAGCAGCTTTCCGATTGTCGGTGCTGTGCGATGTATCAGCAGGTTTTGCAGCATCCGCTTTCTTGTGTGAGCTTCCCTCAGAAAGTGCCTTAACCTCCGTCTCGGAAGCTGCACTGAGTGCATGGCTCTGCGCCTCCTTAGCGTCGTGAGAGGGGAGAGCCTTCTTGCCGTCCTCCTCCGTCACGTCCTCCACCGTGTAGGAGATTTGGTAGCGGCGTTCACGCACAGCGTTGTCCACCTCGTTGAAAACCTCGTTGACGTTCTCCGTAGCCTTGACGAAAATAAACCAAATGGAAGTATAGAATACAGGAGCAATTAACAGGCGTATTGTGTCACACAGCGCGTGAGTAAAGTACTCGTCGCCGAAATCCTCAAACCAGATTCTCGATACGAGATAACAAATAGGCATTGCGGCGGAGAATAAAATGCCGCAAGTTGACAGCCTCTTAAACGTCTTTATATAGCTCCTGCGAATCATATTTCTGCTCAGTATGTTGAGTACAAAGCAGCAGGCGAGTATAGAGAGAATGGCAAGCACGAACATACAGAAGTAGAAAAAGAAGGTGGAGAGCGGCGTTGTGTCCGTGTTTACAAGGCAGTAAACCGTTCTGTAGAGTATGTAGTAGCACAGCAGAACATTGTAGACAAGCCGCATAGTTCCGAGAATAATAATCGGTTTATCCTTTATAATAGGTATATTCGAGCCACATTCGAGGAAGTAGGAGTAAAAGACAACCACCACAAAAATAAGGCTTATAACCAAATCGAGAAAAATCAGGGTAGTAGTCATGGAGTTCATGAGTACTCCGCTTTTGCCTAAGAGCTTTAGTATATCTCCCGCCGCGCTTATTATTCCGTAAAAGAAAAGCCCGAACACGAAGAAGGAGCTTTTTTTAAGGCATCCGGTGATAAAGACTCTGCCGTCAAGTCCAACCTGCCTGTTGTTTTTCATGTGAAAACCACCTCAATAAAAGTTTAGTATATTACTCTGATACTACGCCGCAGTATTATTGTTGATTGCTAATTATCCTGACCGTTCCGACCGCCCTCGATTTTCTCCATCACTATTTTGGGCTTTATGGAAATTTCGGTGAAATGCTCCGTATCCTGAATGGAGGAGACGTTGATTTTTCTGTTATACGGGTCAAAATCCTCAGGCTCGGGAGGGAGATACTCAAACTCCTCGTCAAACCGTTTGTTTTCCATCTCCTGCTCAATGCTGCCTATCATGTCGACCAGCTCGGAGGATATTCCCTCAATTTTAGTTTTAAGCTTGTCAAACGGGATTTCGGAGGCTTGAATCTCGCCGCCTTCGCCGAAAAATTCCTCCTCATTCATTCTCCCGCCCGCATTTTCCGATTCGACAACACTCATGAAGTCGGAGTAGAGCGTCCCCAACGCCTTCTGCATTGCGGGAAAGCTTATGAGGTCGGGTATGGAGTCGGAGGAGTGCTTCCCCGGAGCGATGGAATATCTGTGGTGAAGCACTGTCGATAGAAGTTCCACGGGAGTTCCCGACACGGAGGAATCCATCCTCTCTTTCATGGAGAGTGAGGGAGGCTGTTTTAAAGAATCAGAGGGATTCTTCTTAAATAATTTTGACATAAGAATGAAACCGTCCTTTTTAAACGCGGAGTAACATTAGTGAAAAGCAATGACTACAGCATACATACCAAAGGGACAAACAGCATATAATTTACCGTGGAAGTTAGGGCAAAACTGCTACTACTCCATAATAAACCTATTGTTATTTAACTCCAAACATTATAGCACACAAAATATATAACGTCAATTACTGTCAACCCAAAGGAAAATGAAATAACTGTGTACAAACTCGTGTAAAAATACGCTGTGTCGGAAAGGAGTTTTTTGCCATGATGAACTACATTTTCGTCTTTCTCATATTGATTGCGGCGGTGTTTTCCGTTTTCAGCGGGAGGGCGGACGCGACTGCCAACTCCCTTCTCAGCGCGGGAGGGGAGGCGGTGGAGCTGTGCTTCACTCTAATGGGTGCTATGTGCCTGTGGGGAGGACTGATGAGAGTAGCCGAAAAGGCGGGGATAACGAAGGCTCTGTCGAAGGTGTTCGCACCTTTGCTGGGGAGACTTATGCCGTCACTGAAGAAAAACAAAAAAGCGGAGGGCTTTGTGCTGATGAACGTGGCGTCCAACCTCCTCGGATTGGGCAACGCCGCTACTCCTCTCGGGCTGGAGGCGATGAAGTCGCTCAAGGCAGAGAGCAAGCTGGGGGATAGGGCTACAAGCGACATGATGACGTTCGTGGTGCTCAACACCGCCTCCATTCAGCTAATCCCAAGCACTCTCGCGGTACTCAGGGGTAGTATGGGGAGCGTAAACCCTCTCGACATACTCCCGTGTGTTTGGATTTCGTCTGTCGCGTCTGTCGCCGTAGGTCTTATTATATGCAAAATGTTCGGAGGCAATCATCATGGATAATTTAGGTAGCTACATACTCCTCTCGGTAGCGGTGATAATCCTCGGCGCAGGATTTTTTCGGAAAGTCCCCGTTTTCGACGAGTTCTTGGAGGGGGCGAGAGAGGGCATAAAAAATTCCTTCTCCATCCTGCCCGCGCTCGTAGGGCTGATAGTGTGCGTGTCCATGCTCCGCGCAAGCGGCACGTTAGACGCGCTGACGGGGCTTATAGCTCCTGCCGCCTCCAAGGCAGGAATACCGAAGGAGATTATACCGCTTGCGCTGGTGCGTCCCATTTCGGGGAGCGGCGCGTTGGCGGCTATCAAGGACGTGTTCGCGCGGTACGGCACTGACAGCTTTGCGGGGAGAGCAGGCTCGGTGCTCATGGGTTCTACGGAAACCACCTTCTACTCCATTGCCGTGTATTTCGGAAGCTGCGGAATAAAGAAAACCGGAATCACTCTGATTGCCGCGCTTGCCGCCGACTTTACGGGATTAGTGGTGTCGTCGCTTGTGACTTCACTTTATTTCTATTGATTTATACTGCTGACTGACAATTGGATTATGACAGATTGACCGCCCTTGACACCTGCTGTTTCGTCTCCCCGAACTGTTTGCGGGAGTATTTCTCCCTGCGTATCTTTACTTCAGTTTTTTCGTTATATATCACAAAAATACAGCTTGGCACGCAGAGTGACGGGCTGTATTTTGTAATATATATATAAATTCTATAACCATTCCATGCAAAATCATTCTAAAGCTTAAAATTTTATAAGGGAGTACAATATTTTGTTGAAATATTCCCCTTCTCATGGTAGAATGTAAGGCAATTAATGGAAGAAACAACGAACCGCGCGTGTAATACTGCCGGGCAGTACTGCACGGGGTGCAAAGGAGGTAGTAAGAATGGCGAAAAATTCAATCGACGCTATCAAGGCGGCGGAGGCTGAGGCTCAGGAGCTTTTGCAGGCGGCGGAGGCGGCGGCAAGGGAGATTGTCGAGAGTGCCTCCTCCTCGGCAAAGGAGCGGTACGACAACTCCATCTCTGCGGCGAAGGCGTCGGTACGGCAGATGGAGGCGGAGGCAAGAGCCGCAGGAGAACAGCTTTTGGAAAGCACAAGGCTTGACTACAGCCGCAAATGCAGTGATATGGAGAACGCGGCGGCGGTGAAATCCGAAAAGGCAGTGGAGCTTGCCGTATCCATTATTACTTCATAAACTACACACAACAAAAGGGAGAGGAGGTATAAGCTATTGGCAAAACTTAATATGCTTAAAATAAGAGTATGCGCTTTGAGAAACGACAGAAAGCGAGTTATCGAGCGTATGCAGCGTTTGGGAGTAGTCGAGATAGAGCCTGCGAAGAAGCTGTCCGAAGGCGTCTGGCAGGAGGATATGTCGGGTGAGCGTGACGGATTCCAGAGCACTTTGTCCGCCCTCCAATCGGCAGTTTCGGTGCTGGACTACTACGCTCCCGCAAAGGACTCCATGTTCTCCTCCTACATGGGACGCAAGGAGATAAACGGCAGGGAGTTCGAGGAGATGCAGCAAAAGGGAGAACGAACTCTCAGCAGTTGCTACGAGATTACGAGGAAGAAAAAGCAGATAGAGCAGTTAGCCGCCGATAAGCTCAGGCTGCAGCTCAGGGTTGATTCTCTCGCTCCGTGGCTGGGGCTTGATGTGAAAATGAGGATTAAGGGCACAAAAAGCACAAAGGCGTTTGTCGGTGTCCTGCCCAACATATACACAGAGGAGCAGCTGATACTCAAGGCCGCCGAAAAGCACCCCGACCTCACGGAGTTCGAGATTGAGGTGATAGGCGAAACATCCGACTCCACCTGCATTTTCGCCGTAGCGGCAAATACTCAGGCGGACAGCATGGATTCCTTCCTTCGTTCTTTGGGGATTACACGCCCCTTCGAGATGAGCAAGAAGACGCCGCGCGAATGTTCAAAGGAGCTTCGGGTGAGGATAGAAAAATGCGACAGGGAGATAGCCGACTTAGAGGACGAAATCCGCGAGATGGCGGAGCTTCGCGGCATATTCAAGTGGCAGATTGACTACTACACCATGCGTCTTGAGAAGTACGAGGCGATAGAGAAGATAGCTCATACAAAGAACACCTTCATAATCGACGGGTGGATTCCCGAAGGGGAGTTCCCGCGCCTTCAAACTCAGCTTGAGGAGCGAGGCGCGTTTGTCGAAACGCTCACTATAGGCAAGAAGGAGAACGTACCCGTCGCGGTCAAGAACGGTCCTATCACAGAAGGCGGCGAGCCTATTCTCGAAATGTACGCAATGCCGACAAAACGGGATATAGACCCAACTCCCGTTATGGCGATTTTCTACTATCTCCTGTTCGGGCTTATGCTCTCAGACGCGGCTTACGGACTGATGTTAGTGCTTGCCTGCGGGTTTGTACTCCTGAAATTCAAGCCAGAGGGAAGCAACAAGAAAAATATGAAGCTATTCATGTTTTCGGGTGCTACGGCTGTAGTTTGGGGAGTGCTGTTCGGAAGCTTCTTCGGAGATTTGCCGAATGTCATTGCACACACCTTCTTCGGCGTACCGCAGGATGTTCTGATACTCAAACCGCTTTGGTTCGACCCGATAATTGAGCCTACGCAAATGCTGATATTTTCCTTGGCTCTCGGTGTGATACACATATTTGCGGGTATGATTTTGGGGCTTATCACTAATCTCAAAAACAAAAACTACACCGCCATGTTTGCCGACAACATCGCATGGATGATGGTAGTAGGCGGGCTGATTGTTTACGGCGTGGACTTCATTCTCGATATGTTCGGCATGGGAGGACTGGTTGTTATCCCTCCCGACATTAAGAATGTCGCAATCATAGCGGCGGGTGTGGGAGCAGTGACGGTGCTGCTTTTCTCCGGACTGCCCACAAAGAGCTTCGGAAAGCGAATACTCAAAGGAGCTTACTCCCTCTACGGCATTACATCTTATCTGAGCGACATACTGTCCTACTCGAGAGTGCTTGCTCTCGGTCTCGCGACGGGAGTTATCAGTCAGGTGTTCAACATGATTGGCACTATGTTCGGAGGCGGCGCGGCAGGGGCGATAATGCTCCTGATTGTCGGACTGCTCGGACACGCGCTCAATATAGGCATAAGTCTTATCGGCTGTTATGTTCATACTTGCAGATTGCAGTATGTTGAATTTTTCGGCAGATTCTATGAAGGCGGAGGACGGCCGTTCAGTCCGTTCTCGGTCAAATCAAAAAGCTTCAAATTTAAGGAGGAAAAGTAAAAATGACAGAGTTTTTCATTCAGCACGGCGGTATAATTATCGCGCTTTTAGGCGGAGCATTGTCTTGCCTTCTCCCCGGAATGGGTTCGGCAAAGGCAGTAGGTTTAGTAGGTGAAGCAGGTGCGGGCGTAGTTACCGAAGACCCCTCCAAGTTTTCAAAGATACTCATTCTCCAGCTTCTTCCCGCAACACAGGGAATCTACGGACTGCTCACAGTGTTCATCCTCCTCTCGAGAATCGGTATTCTCGGCTCTAACGCGGCACCCGATTTAAGGCTCGGTATGCTCTATTTCGCGGCGTGTCTCCCCATTGCGCTGGTAGGTTATTTCTCCGCCGTTGCACAGGGCAAGGCGGCTGTAGCGGGTGTAGGAATTGTCGCAAAGCGTCCTGACCAGCAGGCGAAGGCAATCATGTTCGCCGCTATGGTTGAAACATACGCTATCTTCGCACTGCTTGTTTCGGTTCTTGCAATATCGAGCATTAAGTAGTGTAGGTGATGTTGACACAAGTGTACCCTACAACGAAAATTAACCATCCAATAAACTTAGGGGGTCGTTAGATGACCGGACTGGAAAAAATCATAAACTCCATCAAAGAGCAGGCAATCGAGGCGGCGGAGTGCATAAAGCGCGAGGCTACCGAGGAAGCCTACAGGATAAAAGAGGAGTACGCGGCAAAAACCGGATCGGATTGCGGCGCGATAGCAGAGGCGGGACTCGCTTCTGTGGAGGCTGTAAACAAAATCTCCGAATCGGGAGCTGAGCTTACGGGAAAGAAAATGCTGCTTTCCAAAAGGCGTGAGATTATCGAGGGAGTAATAGCGAGTGCGGTTGCTCGTCTGCGTTCTCTGCCGACTGCGGAGTACTTTGCGGTAATTGAAAATCTCGCCCTTCGCCTCTCCGAAGCCGGCGCGGGAGAAATTATCCTCTCCGCCGAGGACAAGGAGAAGCTGCCCGCGAACTTTGAAGCAGAGCTTAACAAGAAGCTCTCAAATGAGGGCAAAGTCCTCACCGTTTCGAAGGAAACGCGAAAGACAGGCGGCGGGTGCTTCCTCTGCTACGGAGGCATAGAGGTCAACTGCACATTTGATGCTCTCGTAAACGATAAGCACGATTTCCTCAGCGATGAAATATCAAAATATGTGTTCTCATAAAAAGAATCGGAGGAGGAAAATTTAATGCGCGATACAGATTACGCATACGCGGTCGCGAGAATAAGAGCAAACGAATCAAAGCTGCTCACATCCTCCGACATAGAGCTTCTTCTTTCCTCGAAATCGGCGGAGGACTGTATAAAGCGGCTGATTGACAAGGGCTACGGAAACCCTGCGGAAGGATACAAGGGCGATGCCAAGCTCCTTTCGGGGGAGCGTGAAAAGGCGTGGTCACTCGCCGAGGAGATTGTACCCGACAAGGCTGTGCTCTCCTCGCTCATGGCGGCGAACGATTTTCACAATCTCAAAGCGGTTATAAAGAGCCTTATTGCCGACTGCGGCTACGACACTCTCGTCATGCACCCCGCCACTATATCTCCAGAGGAGATATTCGCGAAGGTCAAGGCGAAGGACTGGGGCAAGCTTCCCGACGGTATGACGGAGGCGGCGGAGCTGTCCTACACCGCGTTTGTCGAGGCGCAGAACTCCCAGCTCGGAGAGGCGATAATAGACAAAGCGTCGCTCGAATCGGCAATCAGAAGGTCAAAGGGTGCGGGCGAACTGGCTGAGCGTCTCGCGGAGCAGAACGCCGCGCTGACCGACATAAAGATAGCATACAGATGTATGAAGTCGGGAAAATCCAAGGACTTTATGAAGCAGTCGCTTGCCGAGTGCTGCACTGTTTCTGTAGATGAGCTGATAACCGCCTCACTCGGCGGTGAGGACGATTTCCTCCGCTATGTCGAGAGTACGAAGTACGGCGGCGCGTCAGACGCTCTCAGGCAGGGAATGTCGGTGTTCGAACGCTGGACGGACAGCAAAACGGTGGAGCTTATCTCCTACGCAAAGCACAAGCCGTTCTCCTCCGACCCGATAATAGCCTACCTCACGGCGAAGGAGACCGAGCTTCGCTCTGTCAGAATCGTGCTGTCGGGGAAGCGCAACGGCGTAGACGAGGAGCGTATAAGACAGCGAATCAGGGATTTATATTAGGGAAGGGGGAGTAAGCTATGCACAACATAGCCGTTATCGGAGATAAGGACAGCATCTACGGATTTGCCGCAGTCGGTCTTGCCACCTTCGCGGTGGAAACTAAGCATGAGGCGGCGGAGAAGATAAATGAGCTGAGAAGCGGAAGCTTTGCCGTCATCTACATCACCGAATGGCTTGCCGAGGAGCTATCTGACCTCCTCTCAAAGCTCGACGGAGAGCAGATTCCTGCGATAGTCCCCATTCCCGGAATATCGGGAAACACAGGAATAGGAATTGCAAGGGTGAAGCAGTCTGTCGAAAAGGCTGTCGGCTCGGACATTATCTTTAATAATTAGGCGATGTGTATACGAGTATCGGGTGTTCTTATTCTTAACTCGTGTCCGCACTATCCTGTACTATAGTTAATTTAGTATATAACTCACAACTATCGTAAAGAGTGATACCAAGCACCCAAAATACCGTTCTTCAAATGAAGAACGCAGGAAAAAGGTGGAGATACTATTGGCAGTAAGCAGAGGAATAATTGAAAAAATAGCAGGACCGCTTGTTGTTGCAACGGGAATGCGCGACGCGAATATGTTCGACGTTGTTCGCGTAAGCAACCAAAAGCTCATAGGCGAGATAATTGAAATTCACGGAGATAAAGCCTCCATTCAGGTTTATGAGGAGACAAGCGGCTTAGGTCCTGGCGAGCCTGTGGAGTCTACGGGCGAACCTCTGAGCGTTGAGCTTGCTCCGGGGCTTATCAGCAGTATATTTGACGGCATACAGCGTCCTCTTGACGACATCATGAAGATATCGGGAACTAATATCCAAAGAGGAGTAAACGTCAAGTCTATCAAGCGCGACATTAAGTGGCACTTTGTTCCTTCTGTCAAGGAGGGCGATAAGGTGTCGGGCGGCGACATTATAGGCACAGTAGCCGAGACAGAGGTAGTAAACCACAAAATCATGGTTCCTAACGGAGTTTCAGGCACTGTGGCATCTATAAAGGAAGGCGACTTTACAGTAGATGAAACAGTCTGCGTACTGAGCGAAGGGGAGAAGGACACCGCCGTCACCATGCTCCAGAAGTGGCCTGTAAGAAGAGGTCGCCCCTACAGCCAAAAGCTTTCTCCCGATATGCCGCTGGTCACGGGACAGAGAGTAATAGATACGCTCTTCCCTCTCGCTAAGGGCGGAGTTGCCGCCGTTCCCGGTCCTTTCGGAAGCGGAAAGACGGTAGTACAGCACCAGCTGGCGAAGTGGGCGGCAGCCGACATAGTTGTCTACATCGGCTGCGGAGAACGCGGAAACGAAATGACCGACGTTCTCAACGAGTTCCCCGAGCTTATCGACCCGAAAACGGGAAAATCACTCATGCAGAGAACCGTGCTTATTGCCAACACCTCCGATATGCCCGTTGCGGCGCGTGAGGCGTCCATCTACACGGGAATCACAATAGCGGAGTACTTCCGCGATATGGGCTATGTCGTGGCACTCATGGCGGACTCCACCTCCCGTTGGGCTGAGGCTCTGCGCGAGATGTCTGGACGTCTGGAGGAAATGCCCGGTGAGGAGGGCTACCCCGCGTACCTCGGCTCACGTCTGGCGCAGTTCTACGAGCGTGCGGGACGAGTGCTCAGCGTGGGCAGTGCTCCGCGCGAGGGTGCGCTGTCTGTTATCGGCGCGGTGTCTCCTCCGGGAGGAGACATCTCCGAGCCTGTATCACAGGCGACACTGCGTATAGTTAAGGTTTTCTGGGGACTTGATTCGGCTCTTGCCTACAAGCGTCACTTCCCCGCAGTCAACTGGCTCAACTCCTACTCGCTGTACGCCGACTCACTCGCAGACTGGCTTGCCGCGAACACGGGCGATGCGTGGAACGAGTGCAGGAGCAGGCTTATGTCACTATTACAGGACGAGGCGGAGCTGGAGGAGATTGTGAAGCTGGTCGGTATAGACGCGCTTTCTCCCTCTGACAGACTCAAGCTCGAGGCGGCGCGTTCGATACGCGAGGACTACCTGCATCAGGACGCCTTCCACGAGGTGGACACCTTCACCTCCCTCGGCAAACAGCTCACCATGATGGAGCTTATACTCGAATACTACGACCAGTCGAAGCAGGCTCTTTCGGAGGGAATGAATATAGATACTCTTGTCAATCTGCCGGTAAGAGAACGCATAGGCAGAATCAAGTATGTCGAAGAAAATTATGTGGCAGAGGAAGCCGAGTCGATACGCGTTGATTTGGCGAAGCAGATAGCTAACACTCAGAAGAACGGAGGGGATTATTAATGCCGAGAGAATACAGAACAATCGAAGAAGTGGCAGGTCCTCTTATGCTGGTTAAGGGCGTATCAGATGTAAAATACAACGAGCTTGCCGAAATAGAGCTTGCAAGCGGAGAACGCCGCCGCTGTAAAGTCCTCGAGATTAACGGCTCGGATGCTCTCGTGCAGCTTTTCGACTCGAGTGCGGGAATCAACCTCTCCGACAGCAAGGTGCGTTTTCTCGGCAGGAGTATGGAACTTGCCGTCTCCTCCGATATGCTTGCGCGTGTATTCGATGGACTGGGACGACCGATTGACGGCGGACCTGAGATAATCCCCGATAAGCGTGTTGACATAAACGGCGTACCTATGAATCCTGCCGCGAGAAACTATCCTCAGGAGTTTATTCAGACGGGCGTATCGGCGATTGACGGACTGAACACCCTCGTAAGAGGGCAGAAGCTACCCATTTTCTCCGCCTCCGGACTGCCCCACGCACAGCTTGCCGCGCAGATTGCCCGTCAGGCAAAGGTTAGAGGTAAGGACGAGAAGTTCGCCGTAGTCTTTGCCGCCGTAGGTATCACATTCGAGGAATCGAACTACTTCATCAACTCCTTCCGCGAGACGGGAGCTATAGACAGAACTGTCATGTTCGTAAACCTCGCGAACGACCCTGCGGTAGAGCGTATTGCTACTCCGCGAATGGCTCTGACAGCCGCTGAGTATCTGGCGTTCGAGAAGGGGATGCACGTACTCGTAATTATTACGGATATCACCAACTACGCAGACGCACTGCGCGAGGTCTCCGCCGCGCGTAAGGAAGTTCCGGGCAGACGCGGCTATCCCGGCTATATGTACACCGACCTCGCCTCCTTATACGAGCGAGCGGGCAGGCTCAAGGGGAAGGACGGCTCAATTACGCTCATACCCATCCTCACAATGCCTGAGGACGACAAAACTCACCCCATCCCCGATTTGACAGGCTACATCACGGAGGGACAGATTATCCTCTCCCGTGAGCTTTACAGAAAGGGCATACAGCCGCCTATCGACGTGCTGCCCTCCCTGTCAAGACTGAAGGACAAGGGAATAGGCGAGGGGAAAACCCGCGCCGACCACGCAAACACGATGAATCAGCTCTTCGCGGCATACGCGCGCGGTAAGGACTGCAAGGAGCTTATGGTTATCCTCGGAGAGGCGGCGCTGACAGATGTAGATAAGCTCTACGCGCGGTTTGCCGACAGATTCGAGCGGGAGTACGTCTCTCAGGGCTACGAGGGAAACCGCACGATAGAGGAGACACTGGCTACCGGCTGGGAACTGCTCAAGATTCTCCCGAGGAGCGAGCTTAAGCGTATCAAGGACGAGTTCCTCGACACCTACTACGACAAATAAGTTTCGGTTATTCCGCACTATATGGAGTGCGGAGTAACAGCGGTAAGCGGAAAGAGGGTGGCAGATTATGGCTGCTATAAATGTAAATCCTACCCGAATGGAGCTGACAAGGCTCAAGAAGCGGCTTGTCACTGCGCGGCGAGGACATAAGCTCCTCAAGGATAAGAGAGATGAGCTTATGCGGCAGTTCCTCGACCTTGTTCGGGAGAATAAGGTTCTGCGCGAGCGTGTGGAGTACGGCATAGCGGAGGCGAACAAGAGCTTTGTCGTCGCCCGAAGCGTTATGCAGGACGAGACAATAGACACCGCACTGCTCCTGCCGAGCTATCAGATGTCGCTTGAGGTGGGCACGAAAAACGTGATGAGTGTGGATATTCCCACATTTAAGGCAAAGGGCAAATCAGCGGGAGCATCGGATATTTTCTCCTACTCCTTTGCGTTTACGTCGGGCGATTTGGATTCTGCGGTGGAGGAGCTGTCAGGGCTTCTCCCCGAGATGATTCGTCTTGCGGAGGCCGAGAAGTCCGCGCAGATGCTTGCCGCTGAGATTGAAAAGACCAGACGGCGCGTCAACGCACTCGAACACGTCATGATTCCTCAGTACGAGCAGACGATAAAGATGATTGCCATGAAGCTTGAGGAGAACGAGCGGAGTGCTACTGCGAGACTGATGAAGGTCAAGGACATGATGCTCGAAAAGGTCATGGAAGCAAAGAAATCATCCTGAGGATGATGTGAAGTATCACGCTGATGCGTAACGTGAAGTGACATGAAATAATATTTCATGTCGTGAAGAAGTGAAGTATCATCCTTGCGGATGATGTGAAGTGTCACCGATAGGTGACGTTTAGGCGACTTTCGCTGAAGGCGAAAGAATTATATATAAACTGCCGATTCTCAGCACCCTGAAATTTCATTTCAGGGTGCTTCACGTTGTCCGTAAGGACAACTTCACTGTTGCGCAACGCGCGGCACTTCACTCTTTCACGTTGTCCGTAGGGCAACACTTCACGTCACCGCGAGGTGGCACTTCACGTTGTCCGTGAGGACAACATTTCACGCCGCCGCAGGTGGTACTTCACTGTCGCGCAACGCGCTGCACTTAACGTTGTCCATAAGGACAACAAGT
This sequence comes from Oscillospiraceae bacterium, assembly GCA_031262985.1. Taxonomy (GTDB): domain Bacteria; phylum Bacillota; class Clostridia; order Oscillospirales; family Acutalibacteraceae; genus JAISGQ01. The sequence goes on along the minus strand of JAISGQ010000018.1, from coordinate 60,418 downwards.
ATTATTTAGCAATTATTACCGAAAAACTCAATTAAGTAGTGACTTTCACATTTTGTTGTGTTATAATGTACAAAAATTACGGGGATACTATGTAAAATTATAGTTGAACCAATTCAAATCCTAAAACACTTGAAAGCAAGGGCGGTAAATGGCAGAACAAACAATAAATTTCGAGCGTATGGAACACGCGGCAGGACTGTTCGGAAGCTTCGATGAAAACATAAAGATAATAGAGAAGGAATTTTCCGTTGCTATAATCAGCCGCGGCTCCTCTCTCTCGGTTTCGGGGGAGGAGGGCAGAGTGGAAAAGGCGGCGCGGACTATCAATACTCTGCTCATGATGCTCTCGAAAGGCGAAACAATCAGTGAGCAGAATGTGCGTTACTGCATAGCTATGGTCAACGACGGAATCGACCATAAGATGGAGCAGATGCTCAAGGAATGTATCTGCGTCACAACTAAGGGCAAGCCCGTAAAGCCCAAGACTTTGGGGCAGAGCAACTATGTCGAAACTATAGAGAAAAACACCATAACCATAGGAGTAGGTCCTGCCGGAACGGGAAAGACCTACCTCGCTGTAGCTATGGCGGTTGCGGCGTTTAAGGCGGGCAACGTGGCGAGGATTATACTCACCCGTCCGGCAGTCGAGGCGGGGGAGAAGCTCGGCTTCCTCCCGGGAGATTTGCAGCAGAAGATAGACCCCTACCTTCGTCCTCTCTACGACGCTCTGTTCGATATGCTCGGAGGCGAGTCCTTCCAGAAATATCAGGAGCGCGGCTCAATCGAGGTTGCTCCCCTCGCGTATATGCGCGGCAGGACGCTCGACGACAGCTTTATCATACTCGACGAGGGGCAGAACACCTCCCGCGAGCAGATGAAGATGTTCCTGACAAGGCTGGGTTTCAACTCCAAGATGGTTATTAACGGCGATATTTCGCAGATTGACCTCCCCGACGGCAAGCAGTCGGGACTGGTGGAGGTGTTCCGTCTGCTGAAAAACATAGACGGCATCGGCATAGTCGAATTTTCGGATAAGGACGTTGTGCGGCATCGTCTGGTTCAGGATATTGTAAAAGCATATGAAAAAGCTGAAAACGAGAGAAAATCCGGCGGCAGGAGATAGGGAATAGGGGATTTGGAATAGGCAGCGTCTACGCCGCCTAAGAGATAAGTTAGTAAGTATGCGGTTTTTCTACAATTAGTTGGGAGGTTTTAAAAGGATGGAAAAGATTAAGGTTATCATAACCGACAGCCAGAAGGCGGAGAAAATACCCACGGGGATGCGGCTTTTGATAAGACGCTGCTGCAACGCAGTTTTGAAGATGGAGAACTTGACAGGTCCTGCCGATGTGTGCGTTACATTCGTTGACAACGAGCGTATACGCGAGCTTAACAAAACTCACAGGAATGTCGACAGCGTGACGGACGTCCTCTCCTTCCCGCTGGGCGAAAACGGGGAGTACGACCTTCATCCCGAAACAGGAGCAAAGCAGCTCGGCGACATTGTAATCTGTGTGCCGAGGGCGGTTGAGCAGGCGGAGCGATTCGGTCACTCCCTGCGCCGTGAGCTTGGATACCTGACAGTTCACTCGATGCTGCACCTGCTCGGCTACGACCACGAGGCGGGCGGGCTTGAGGCTGTCCGCATGAGGGAGAAGGAAGAAACAGTGATGATTATGCTCGGACTGCCGCGAGATGAAAGCTATGCGACAGAGCAGTAAGTCGCCGTTTGGGCTGTTTCTCCGCGCGTTTAAATATGCGGGGAGGGGAGTTTGGCACTGCGTTGTGCGTGAGCGAAATTTCAGGTTTCACCTGTGTGCGTGTGCCTACGCGGCGTATTTCCTGCGCTTTTTTTCTCCTACACGCGCCGAAACAGCAGTAGTCATACTGCTGTGCGGGTTGGTTCTCGCGCTTGAGGGCGTAAATTCTGCCGTGGAGCGTGCGGTGGACTGCGCTACCTCCGAATACTCGAAATTTGCCGAACTCGCCAAGGACATAGCGGCGGGTTCGGTTTTGATAGGTGCGGCGACCGCCGTGGCGGCGGGAGTGGCGATGTTCGGACGCTCCGAACTCCTCCTGCCGGTGGTGGAGTATCACCTCGTGCCGCACAGGCTTGTACTGCTCCTGCTCAGCGCGGCGGCGGCAGTGCTGTTTGTGTTCGCCGTGCCGACAAAGAAGAGTACGAATTGAAGTGGGGTTCTGTAACATGAGAAATACAGCGAGGCTTTTCATCTCATTATTATTCTTGCTCACATTATTCGCCTGTGCCAAAGATAAACCCGAACCCGACACAGGCGGTTACATTTCACCCGAACAGGCGGCAGGCATGAGTGTGGTGTTGCCCGACGTTACTCCTTCGCATGAGGATTGGGGCGTAGACCTAAAGCCGCTCGACCTCGGCAATTTTACTGTCTTTGATAAATTGGATGAATATTACTACGGCGGCAAGGCTTACCTAACTCCCGACGGAATGACGGAGGAGACATATATGCTCACCGACGCCGATTCCCATGAGGAGAAGCAATTGGACTATCCCGATAATTTCCCGTCGTGGAGTATAGGCTCAGGCTCTGAAATTGTGATGCAAAACCGATACTACGAGTGGAAAAGCTACACGCAGGAGTTTGGCGAGTCCTCCCTGCATGATTTGAAGCTCACGAGAGTGGACGGCAAAACAGGCGAGGTGGAGATTGTGGACGAAATGGCACTCAGTACTCCGTTTGTCTATTTGTGCAAGGTATCCGAAACTCAGTTTCTCTCATATTATATGGTGCAAATGCCCTCTGATAAAACGGACTACGCCGTTCTCACTGTGGCGACACTGTACGAGGTGGGAGGAGATAAGAAGGAGATTATCCGCGAACGCTACGAAAACGGAGTCGATTGGAGCGACAGCGAGGGAATCCTGCTTGAGCGGTTAGCCGTGAAAAACGGCGAAATCTACGGCTTTGGACGAAGGAGAATTTCGGATGCGTATGAGTTTTTCCTCTATCACTACAGCCAAAACGGGGAGCTTTTAGCTACAGAAGAACTGACCGGATTCGGCGGTATTATCGGAGACGAGCAGCCCGTAGAGCTTGAGCTTGTCGGTGACTACATTGTTTTTCGCACATACGAATCCCTCACAAACTACATCTGCAAAAAGACCTCTGACGGCGTTCGTCTGATTATGAAGGGCGAAAGTGGAAACGTACTCTACGCGATTTCAGATAAATATATTATTTTCATTGAGAGAAATGTCGATGACAACGGCGAACTGAAAGCAAAAGGATGTCCGCTCTATATAATAGATACACAAAACGATAAAATTAAGGCGGTAAAATTTTCTGTGCCGCTCAAAGAAGCGTATGCCGTCAATTTGTACTCCCTGTCAAACGGAGATTTGATATTCGTTTACGGCAAGGGTGATGCGTTTGATCTGTTTAATCGAGAGCAGTTTTTACTCCCTTCAAATAAATTCAGATAGACAAGCCAAAAATCCCACGAAATATTGACAAAGCAGTTTTATAGTGCTATCATTTATCGTAGTTAAAGCGATGACAGGGACAGTACTCCTTTCGCCGAAAGATGAAGCCAGAGATTTGCTGCGGAGCTGAGAGCGGCGAACATCTGCAAAAGGACGAACACCACCCTCGAGTGCACACCGAACCTGCCCTATAGTAGGCAAAAGTAGGCTGTGACGGCTGACCTTACGTTAAGAGGTTTATTTATGAGTGTGTAGTCTTTACACAAACATGGGTGGAACCGTGGAGCTTTTGCTTCGCCCCATACTTTATGGGGCGAAGCTTTTTGTTTATCCCTACATTTTCCCCTACAGTTGAAAGGAGTAAAAATCATGAAAATAACACTTAAAGACGGCTCGGTGCGAGAGTATTCCGAAGCAATTTCCTCCGCTGACGCGGCAAAGGACCTGAGCGCGGGACTTTACAAGTCCGCGTGTGCGGCTGTTATAAACGGCAAAGTGTGCGATTTGCGAACCCTCATTGCAGAGGATTCAGACGTTACATTCCTGACATTCGCCGACAGTGACGGCAAGAAGGCATACAGGCATACCGCCTCCCACGTCATGGCGCAGGCGGTGCTGAGGATTTTCCCAAACGCGAAATTAGGAGTAGGACCTGCGATAGACAACGGCTTTTTCTACGACTTTGACCTTGAAGGAAAGAGTATCTCTCCGGACGAACTCATGAAAATTGAGGATGAAATGAGAAAAATAATCAAGGAAAATCTTCCGATTGAGCGGTTTGAACTGCCTCCAGATGAGGCAATAAAGCTCATGGAGGAGGCAAATCAGCCCTACAAAGCCGAGCTTATCAGCGAACACGCCGACAAGGGCGAGGCTATCTCCTTCTACCGGCAGGGGGAGTTTGTCGATCTGTGCGCGGGTCCTCACCTCATGTCCACAGGCTCTCTAAAAGCTGTAAAGCTAACTCAGTGTACAGGTGCGTACTGGCGCGGTGACTCCGCGAAGGCACAGCTCCAGAGGATTTACGGCACGGCGTTCCCGAAGAAATCCGAGCTTGATGAATACCTCTTAGCTGTTGAGGAGGCGAAGAAGCGCGACCACAACAAAATCGGCAGGGAGCTTGAGTACTTCACCACTGTTGACGTAATCGGGCAGGGGCTGCCCATCCTCCTGCCTAAGGGTGCTACCACTGTGCGGACACTACAGCGGTTTGTCGAGGACACAGAGGAGGCGGGAGGCTACCTCCTGACGAAAACTCCGTTTATGGCGAAGCGCGAGCTGTACAAAATAAGCGGACACTGGGACCACTACCGCGACGGGATGTTTGTAATGGGCGACAGCGACAAGTGGGAGGATGAGGGAGAGGAGATTTTTGCTCTCCGCCCCATGACCTGCCCCTTCCAGTTCATGGCGTACCTCAACCGACCGAGGAGCTACAGAGACCTTCCGCTCAGGTACAACGAGACCTCCACGCTTTTCAGGAACGAGGCAAGCGGCGAGATGCACGGGCTTATAAGAGTGCGGCAGTTTACCATCTCCGAGGGACACTTAGCTGTGCGCCCCGACCAGCTTGAGGAGGAGTTTGCCGGCTGTCTCGAATTGGCGAAGTATCTTCTCACGACAGTCGGGTTGGAGGAGGACGTCTCCTACAGATTCTCCAAATGGGATGAAAACGACAGGGATAAGTATATCGGCAGTCCCGAGGAGTGGGAGAATGTGCAGGGAATTATGCGAAATATTCTCGACTCCCTCGAAATTAACTACACAGAGGAGGACGGAGAAGCTGCCTTCTATGGCCCTAAGCTCGACATACAGATTAAGAACGTCCACGGCAAGGAGGACACTCTCATCACGATACAGGTTGATTTCCAGCTCGCCGAGCGGTTCGGCATGGAGTATATCGACTCCGACGGACAGAAGAAGTACCCCTATGTCATTCACCGCACATCATTAGGCTGCTATGAGCGGACACTGGCACTGCTGCTGGAGAAATACGCAGGCGCACTGCCTATGTGGATGATGTTCGAGCAAGTTCGTGTACTCCCGATTACAGACAGGACGAAGGAGATTTCGGAAACGATTGCTAAGGAGATGCGAAGCCGCGGTATTCGCTGTACTGTTGACGGCAGGAGCGAGAAAATCGGCTACAAAATAAGGGAAGCACAGCTTGAAAAAATCCCCTATATGCTCATTATCGGAGACAAGGAAGCGGAGGACGGCACGGTGTCGGTTCGTTCGAGAAAATCGGGGGACTTGGGTACTATGCCGGTTACGCAGTTCATCTCAGAGGCACTTGAGGAGATTGCGTCAAAGGCTAAGTTTAGTAAGTAGTATTCCGTCATAACCCCACAAAAAATCATATCGCTTCAATTCTGAAGCGATATGATTTTTTCGCAGTCCCACTTGCGTATATTATACACCTGAATTTCCCATAATAAGTATAGCAAGCCATCACTCCAAAACACACAGGAAGGGAAATTTACTATGCAGAGAACTGACCTCGCTCTTGAAGCAAGCGAACTCGCCGAACAGAAAACCGTTGACGGAGTATCAACCGAAAGCGAAACGCGAAACGGACTATCTATAAACCGAATAAAAATAACAAACGAAAACGGCGCGGCAGTAATCGGAAAGCCGTGCGGAGTTTATACTACCATAGAAATGACGCCGTTTACCGACTCCTCATTTAAGGTGGACGCGCGGGTGGAAGCCGTAGCCGAGGAGCTTTCAAGCCTCCTGCCGCCCGAGGGAACGATACTCGTTATAGGAATAGGCAATCATTTTATCACTCCCGACGCATTAGGTCCTAAGACTACGGAGAGCGTTCTCGCTACACGGCATATTTCGGGAGAAATCGCGAGAAGTGCGGGACTTGAAGGTCTGCGTTCTGTTGCTGTAATCTCCCCCGGAGTACTCGGGCAGACGGGTATAGAGCTTATCGAGATAATCAAGTCGCTCTGTCAAAACCTCAATCCATCGGCTGTTATAGCCATTGACGCGCTTGCCTCCAGACGGCTGGGAAGGCTCGGCTGTACGGTGCAGATAAGCGACAGCGGCATTTCTCCCGGCGCGGGAGTAGGGAACAACCGCCCGAAAATCAACGAGGAGACAGTGGGCGTTCCCGTTATCTCCATAGGAGTGCCGACAGTGGTTGACGCAGTGACGCTCATGACCGACGTCGCCGAAACAGTAGGACTTGACAGCGAGGTCGCCGACAAGCTGCAGGCGTCATCCTCTCCGCGCGGGGAGAATATGATAGTCACTCCGCGTGAGATTGATTTGCTGATAGAACGCTCCTCCCGCCTCATAGCCCTCGCGGTCAACAGCGCGCTGCACCCTGCGTATGACCCGCTCGACTTGATTTCAGCGGTGTAGTTAGGCATATCCACTTCTTCCTCCCGCATATATATAGGTGAAATATATTGTAAGGGAGTTCCGCTTGGCATATGTGTTATATATGCCAAGTGAAACTACTTTACTATGCAGGAGGAAGAAATGGAACATAAATTAAGTTCGGCAAACGCAAAAAAAAGCATCAAATCAGCAATAAAGATTATCCTGACAGGAGCAGCAATATCGGCAATTATAGCTGTGTTCACTATGCCCTCGGACGATATGGCAAACGCACTTTCTAAAATACTCCTCTTTTCGATACAAGTTCAGTCGTCCGGTTTTGACACAGGAGGTGAGCTGCTTGCAAATAACAATAAGGAGACGGCGAAAAACGCGGTCTCTCCTGCTGATGTAGCGGTGAAAACTGCGGCGGCGACTACTACCACTACCGCTGCCACTACTACACAGGCGACCAAGGCGACAACTACTGCTCCCCAAAAAGATGCAGACAGGGGTGCTGTTCGCGAGGAGAAAATAAAGAACGCAGGAGTAAACAACGGCAAGGTGTATGTAAACAACGCCAACAAAAACTACAAGCTTGATATAAATAAAATCCTTAAACAGAAACCCGATTGCAAGATAAAAAAGAATGACCAATATCAAGTGCTTATAGTTCACACCCATACCACCGAATGTTACGCCGACAGCGACAGTGATTGGTACGACAAGGGCGCAAGTGTGAGGACTACCGACAAGTCGAAAAACATCGTGGCAGTAGGGGAGATAATTTCGGATATCCTCAACGAGGAGGGCATTAAGACGCTCCACGTGACTACACTCCACGATTATCCTAAGTATAACGGATCATACGATAGGGCAGAGGAGACAATATCGGGCTATCTTAAAAAGTATCCGAGCATCCAAGTTGTTATTGACGTTCACAGAGATTCCATTACAAGAGACGACGGAACGAAGATAAAGCCCACTACCACGATAAACAACAAAAAAGCGGCGCAGGTTATGATTATAACAGGCTGTGACGTAGATAAAACGCTCGATTTCCCTAATTGGGAGAAGAACCTGCGGTTTGCCCTCCAACTGCAAAATCAGATGGCGAGCGATTATCCCACACTGGCGCGTCCCGTGTACTTCGCCCCGAGGAGATACAATATGCACCTTACGAAAAACTCACTGCTCGTTGAGTTCGGAACGGACGTAAACACGCTGGAGGAGGCGAAATACTCCGCGCAGATGGTGGGTAAATCGCTGAGAGATGTGCTGTTAAAGTGTATGTAGTGATATGTTTTCAGGGAGTAGGTTGCTTTGCTGCCTACTTGCAATAAAATTAAAAGGACTGATAAAAATGAGTATCACAGCAAGACGATTTTTCATGGGATTCGGTTTCACTATAATAGTATTTATGTTTATATTCGGAATAATCGTAGTGAAAATCCATGAGCAGAATTTCATTATCGGCTCTACGTCTCTTTTGGATATGATAAAATTAAGTGAAATAGACAGGGAAATTGTAGCATCAATTTTAAATGTGGGGGAGAGGATGCTGGAATTTATCTCCCTGCAAACGAAGTGGATTGCGGATTTGTATCTCGTGCTGTGCGGTCTTGTCGCCGACCTGTTTAGTTTTTTATTTTAGACAGCGGGTTTTTGTCGATAGCGTCCTTCACACGCTCGTCTGAAACGTGCGTGTATATCTGAGTAGTTCCGAGACTTTCGTGCCCCAAAATATCTTGAAGCACGCGAATGTCAACATCTCCGTGCTGGTACATAAGGGTGGCGGCTGTGTGCCGTAGCTTGTGAACCGACATACTCTGCCCCAAATTTATGGAGGACAAATGAGTTTTCACAATATACTGCACCGTCTTTGGGCTGATTCTCTGCTTTCTGGAGCTTAAAAACAGCGCGTCGCGGTCCTTAACTCCGTCTACAGGTCGCACTGTGAGGTAGGCACGCACGGCATCGGCGGAGGCGGAGTTGAGGTAAATCATGCGCTGTTTGTTGCCTTTTCCCGTGATACGCAGTCGGTTGTCCGATAGCATATCGCTCATGTTAATACCCACCAACTCCGAAAGTCTCATGCCGCAGTTGAGAAAGAGCGTGATTATGCAGTAGTCGCGCTCTTTGTGGCTGCCCTCTATATTTTTGGTTAAATCGATACTTTGTTCCAATGTCAGAAATTTCGGCAGACTGGACTTCAGCTTGGGATTTTCCAGCTCCGCGACAGGATTAACTTCGAGTTTTCCGGTTTTAGCCGTCAAGTAGTTAAATAACGCGCGTATTGACGAACATTTTCTGGATCTTGCGGCAGGTCCGTTTTTTCTGACAGAAGCCAGAAAATTCATGTACTGAAAAACTTCCGTCAATGTGACGCGGGAGAGAAAATCCAAATCCACATCGGAAATTTCAATATCCGAAAAATCACAGCCGCGTGGAGCTGTGCCGCGCGATTGCTTTAGGTATCTGAAAAACGTCCGCAAATCCAAAAAATACTCCTCAACAGTTCTCGGGGATTTTCCCTTGACAGTCTCCATGTAACCGAAAAATTCTTTAAGTACATTGGGCGATTCCTTCATATAGTCTATTTTCATGTTCTAATCCTAATTCTCAGGTTTTATGAGAAATTAGGATATTTCCCTCCCCTCAATTATACAAAATATTCATTTTGTATAATTGTACCATGGGAATAAACAGAAGTCAATAGATATTGTCAAATTGCCTTCTGCTCCGCAAATGTATAATTGCTTTCCTCTTTCTTCTATATATCCTCTGTTTTCCGCTGTAGTTGAGCCACTGCAATAGATTGCCTCGCTCGAAAGGCTGTAATAATACCAATCACCGACAGAGATTTTCTATCGGTGATTGGTGTAAATTTATTCTTCTGTTTTTTCTGTAGAGTGTGTTAGAGATTTTTCAAATTCCGCATATGAGAAAGCCTCTGCCCAGTCCGATTCTCCTGTAGTAGGATTTTCTCCGGCAGGAGAACTCGCGCCGTTCTCCTCACCGCTCTCCCCCGCCTCCGTAGTTGCCGCACTCTCCTCGGCGGCAGCAGGTTCGGCAGGAGTAGTTTCAGCACCGCCTGTCATCTCCTCTGCCGGTGCCTCAGCAGCAGTCGCCGTATCGGAGACCGTCGCGGCAGTCTCTGCGTCGTTTGCTGTATCATCAGCAGGAGACGCCACCGCCTCCTCCTCACTGCAAAGCTCCAATTCGGAGTTAAGTATGACCGCTTCTCCCTGTGAATCAGGCACAGGCATTAATGCGGGCTGAATGGGAATCGGTTTCGTTCCTACTATCATTACGAGATTAGCAGTGCCGATTGCAGCCACTATCAGAGCAATTATCACCATAGGAATTGTGATGTCGCTCATATTAAGAAGGACTACTCCTCCGACTACAGAGCCGATTGAAACCAGCTCGAGCAAGAGGTTTCCCTGCCCCCAAAAGCCTATTCTGTCCTTCGAATTTGAGCCTTGTGTGAGGTAGGCGTTGATAGTGCCGTGACCCAAAATCTCCCCTATAACCATGAGGAAGTAGGCGGCTACAGCGGTAGCCTCAGACGGCGCGATGGCAAACGGAATCAATGACGCCGCGAGGAAAATCCCCGACAGACCGAACATAACACGCAGGTTGAAGGTGGACGCCTCTCTGTAGAGATTGCCTACCACTCCCCCACCTAAGATTATACAAACGAAACCGAAGGTGATGGCGGTTTTGGAGATATCCAGCGAGCCGAGATAAACCGTGAGGTAGAACCAACCGAACGAAAGCACCAGCGACGTAGTAACCGCCAGTATACCGAACCGCCCGAAAACCGACTTTCTCGTGTACGCCTCGTTGAGGAAATCCTCGTCCCCTTCTCGTGATATACTCTCGCAACTTGTGTTCTTGAATAACAGCATAGCCATTATCCCCACAAGTATAACCACTGCGGCAGTTGTAACAAAGAGAGTTTTTCCCCCTCCCCGCTCGTACAAAAACGCTCCAAACACCGCGCCCGCCGCGATTCCGAGATACGGGCTGTAGATGACCTTGTCGTCGCCCTCCGAGGAGTAGCGTCCGTACACGCGGTATCTGTCGATAACGCGGGAGGCAATTCCGTAGCCGAATCCGCCCGCCGCTATTCCTGCGATGGCGAATGTAGGATTGTCAGAGCCTACCGTGATTGTGAAGCCGACTGCGGAGATGACCGCGCCTATGGCGGCAATCTCGCGGACTAACTTCTTGCTTCCGAGCCCTCCTATGCGAGAGCCGAGAATACACGCAACCATATAAATTATAAGCGGTATGTAGTCTATAAACATATCGGGCAGTACTCCGCCGAATACCGCCGCGGAGTACTTTGAAAAGTCAAAGAATATTGGGCAAAGCGGCATTGTAGAACACATGAATATCAGCACCGAAATCGAGCGTACCACCTCGTTGCCGTGCTTAAACGCGGGAGATACAATAAATCTGCGCGGTCTGAGCAGCACGTCCACAAGACTGCTGAGAGTGTAAAACAGAATGAGCAGTAAAATAAACGCACCCGACACGATTATTATAAGCGGGAAGTTAATAAGCTCCAGCCCCGCCTTCGCGTTAAGGTTATCGTAAATTTCGAGTACTCCGACCAGCCTTCCCGTCGAGGAGTAGACAGGCGCGGACACCACGTCATAGGAGGTCTCCCCTGCCTCGGCTTTGGTAAGAAGAATTATCTTATTTTCGGCGACCTCCCTCGCTCTCTCCTCCGCACTTGACATAAGAGCATCGACGCGGCTTCCGGCGACATAGTAAAGCTCCTTGTTCGGCGTGAGCATCTCCTGCTCCTCATATTTGTCGAGCGAGCCGTTTTCGTTGAGGAGGAACAACGCCGCCGTACGTCCGTTTGCGTCAATATCCTCTGTGAGATAACTAAAATGCTCGGCTATTCCTGCGCCGTCGTCATCTGCAAGCTGAACGCTCTCCCCTATCGCACTCCTCAGAGAAATAGCGGTGGAGACAGCTAACTGCTTTGTTTCGTTTTCTCTTGATACCAAAACTCTTTCGCCGAAATCATTCTCCAAAATCACAAAAAGGCTTATGAATATAGTGATAATTATTATGGCGAAGCGCATTATGTGAAACGCGAACTCGGTTACCTTCTTTTCGCGTATCATATTGAGAAGAGAAACTGAGGAGAACAAAAACAGCGCGGCTCCTACTGCGAACACCACATAAAACACAGCCATAAGAGCCGTTTTTGAGGATGCCTCCGCCCCCGCAATGGTGCTTTTGTAGATGAACGAGCCTCCTACTGCCAAAATAGAAGCTATCAGAATATAAATTAAACCGGCAAAGCCCAATTTCTTTTTTATCACAATGTTCATCCTCCTCTCTAAATTATGCCCTGTGAACTGCGCTTATTTCTCTCGGTTATAATGCCCGAGCAGGCGAAATAAATCAATATCGCAATCGAACAAACTACGGCAAAAACAATCAGCCTGTTTCGTATCGTGCCGGAGTAGGCAAGCGAGCTTTTCTGCTGTGACGACACAATCAGAACCACCGAGCCGTTTACTCCCTCGATTGACACAAGCGCGGCGGCTATGCTCTGCCCGCTGCCCGTCTCCGAAGCAGCTCCTCCTGTGCCTGCGGAGGAGAAAATCAGCCTTTCCCGCACTGTGTCGGAGGAGTAGATTCCTCCGCTGCCGAGAGAGGTGAGTATCAGATCTTCCTTATCCTCTATGAGGCTCTCGTCAAAGGCGGAGGTCTTAGACAGCAGTGTCACAGCCTCCCCGCTCACGGAGTAGAGAGCGGCGGCGCGTTCTATATCATCGCCCGCAAAGAAGGAATCCAAAAACTCAGCGTACCTTGCGGATACGAACTCCTGCTTTTCGGCGTCCTCCTGAAACAGAGTGTCGTAGTCTATCTCAAGTGACATCTGTGCGGCGATAATTTCAGTAGTTTCGGCGAGTGTTTCCTGCGAGGCGTTGTAATAATACTTCTCGAATGAATCCAAAATCAAAATAACGCAGAAGAAAACGGACGCGATAGTGAATATTATCTGAAACGCCGTCCTTGCCGCAATATTCCCAACCTGTAATCTATTATTTTCCATAAAGCCGCAAATGTTTTGCAGGAGATAACATCCAGCAAAACTCCTCCTTATCAGATTAGTACTAAGCAAATTATATATTATATTGGAAAAAGAAGCAAGAATTTACTTTAAATTGTTAATTATTTTTATGATTTTTCTGAAAAATAAAATCGGTGCGGCAAAACAAAGTTTTGCCGCACCGCTAAAGCTGCACTTTTGCCGCCTACTCCTTAAGCAGGCTCTTGTACATTCTGATATACGCGTTGGCACTCTTGCCCCAGCTATTGTCCGACTCCATAGCCCTGCGGCGGAGAATATTCCAGCCGTCCGCATTAGCGTATCCCGCAAGGGCGCGTTCAATGGAGTAGGACATATCCCCCGCATCGTAGCTCTTGAAGGTGAAGCCGTTGCCTTCTCCGTCTCCGCTGTCGGTGATGGAGTCTTTCAGCCCGCCTGTTTCGCGGACAATGGGGATAGTTCCGTACCGAAGCGAAATCATCTGGGAAAGCCCGCACGGCTCACTCTTAGACGGCATGAGGAAAATATCAGCTCCCGCATAAATCTTCCTCGAAAGCTCGGGGACAAAACCGAAGCAGGCGATAAACTTATCCTTGTGCTTTTCCTGCATGGTCTTGAAGAACGATTCGTACTCCCAATCGCCCGAACCGAGAATGACAAACTGCACATCATGAGTGCTGAGTATATCGTCAAGTACGGATTTTACAAGGTCAAGTCCCTTGTGCGACACCATCCTCGTAACCATTCCGATGAGAGGAACATCCGCGCGCTCGGGGAGGAACAGCCGCTTCTGAAGCTCAAGCTTGTTCTTTGCCTTGCCTTCAGATAAGGTGTCAATGCCGAAATTCTCATAAATCTGCGCGTCCGTTTCGGGGTTGTAGCTCTCGGTGTCAATTCCGTTGAGTATGCCGAACAGCTTCCACTGACGTTCTCTGAGTATCGGGTCAAGCTCGTGGGAGAACCACGGGTCGAGTATCTCCTTAGCGTATGTCGGGCTTACGGTAGTAACTCTGTCGGCAGTCTCCACAGCACCCTTCATGAGGTTTACGCAGTCGTCAAACTCTACGATTTTCCTGCTGTCGAGAGGTATTCCGAAAACATCCTCGCATATCTCCATGCCGTATTTTCCCTGATACTGGATGTTGTGGATGGTGAACACGGTTTTTATTCCCTTATACCAATCGTTGCCGGAGTAGAAAAGCTGATAGTAGATAGGGACAAGCGCGGACTGCCAGTCGTTGGCGTTGATAATATCCGGCTTGAAGTCGAGATACGGAAGCATTTCGAGAACCGCTCTCGAGAAGAAGGCGAATCGCTCCGCGTCGTCGTAATGACCGTAAAGCCCCTTCCTCTTAAAATAATACTGATTATCAAGCAGATAGTATGTCACTCCGCCGTATTTTGCCTCAAACACACCGCAATACTGGCGTCTCCATGAAACAGGAACAGAGAGGCTGGTGATGAACTTCATGTTTTCCCTCAGTTCCTGCGGAACACTGTCGTAAAGAGGCATCGCGATTCTGCACCCGACCAGCCTCTGTCTCATCGCGTGGGGGAGACTTCCGGCTACGTCCGCCAATCCGCCTGAGGCGGCAAAGGGCAGAGCTTCACTGGCAACATATAAAACCTTCAAACTGATAACCTTCCTTCTAATAGCAATAATATCGCACTAAACCACAAACTAATATCAGACATTTCTCCCCTTCGGAATGTAGGCGGGATAGGTTTGGCAGCCCATAAATGAGCAGGCATTCTGCACCACTACATCCTTGTCGGTGATTACGTAGTTGAGTATCGCGTTGTCGCCTATCTGAGTGTCCTGCATGATAATGCAGTTGGAGACCTTAGCTCCCTTGCCTATTTTAACTCCTCTGAACAGTATGCAGTTGGAGACCTCGCCCTCTATGACACAGCCATCGGCGACTATGGAGTTGGTGACAATCGCGCCCAGTCCGAATTTGGCGGGCATCTCGTCGAGAACCTTAGTGTAAACAGGGCGGTTGGGGTTGAATAAATCCTCCCGCACAGACTTGTTGACAAGGCTCATATTCGCCTCGAAGTACGCCTCCATAGAAGTCACTGCCATAGCGCAGCCGTCGAACTTGTAGCCGAACATCTTGTACTGCTCCACAGCCGACTGGAGCACGTCGCGGACAAAATTGTTCCTGTTGCGTGCTACTGCCTCCGCGATTATCTTCATGAGGAAGTCGCGTTTCATGACATAAATGCCCATGCTCCAGTCGCACTTGTTCTCCTTATCTGTTACGCCGTTGATTATCTCCGATATTCTCTTAGCACGACCGAACTCAAGGCAAACCTTCTCAGGAAGGGAGTCGGGTACAACGCCGTTTTTGTAGACGATAGTGATGTCCGCACCCTTTTGGTAGTGATAATTGATTACGTCGGAAAAATCAATGTTATAAGCTATGTGGCAGTCGCTCATTACTACAAACTCTTCCTTGCACTCCTTCAAGAAGCTTGAGATGCCCGAAAGAGCGTCGATTCGCTCGGCGTAAAGCCCGTTTCCGTGTCCGAAGGGAGGGAGAATAAACAAGCCCTCTCTCTTCCTCGACAAATCCCAAGCCTTTCCCGAACCTAAGTGATCCATGAGAGACTGGTAATTGCTCTTTGTGATAACTCCCACCTTGCTGATGTTCGAGTTGACCATATTGGAAAGCGGGAAATCTATCATGCGGTATCTGCCGCCGAACGGGACAGAACCCATAGTCCTCAGACTGGTGATTTCTCTTATGCAGTCGTCGTGCATATTGGAAAATATTAAACCAACAACATTAGTGCCTCTCATCAGTTTTTCACCTCCGGAATATCTTCTTCAATCATCGACTGTGCGGGGACAACCGCGCCCGCGCCGATATTTATGTTATTGCCGACTACTGCTATGCCCCACTTATCCTTGTTCTTGACGTTTTCGGGGCGTTCGCCAACAACCGCGCCCGGACCTATCACAGCGTCCTCGGCAACTATGGCGTACTGAACTACCGCGCCCTTCTTTATCGTAGCACCGGGCATGATGATGGAGTCGGTTACACGCGCTCCCTTTTCTACCGTTACTCCGGCGAAGAGGATGGCAAACTCCAGCGTTCCCTCCACGTCACAGCCTTCGGAGACCAAGGAGTTCTGGCACACCGCGTTCTTTCCCACATAGTGAGGAGGCATTACAGGGTTGCGCGTATAAATTCTCCAGTTGGTGTCGGAGAGGTCGAGCGGCACTTTCGGGTCGAGGAGATCCATATTAGCCTCCCACAGGCTGTCGATAGTTCCGACATCCTTCCAGTAGCCGTTAAATCTCCACGCGACCATTGTCTCTCCCGCATTAAGCATAGCGGGGAGTAGATCCTTGCCGAAATCGTTCGAGCTGTCCTCTTTCTCCTCATCCGCCTCGAGATAGGCTCTGAGCTTGCTCCATGTGAACATATAGATTCCCATGGAGGCGAGATTGCTCTTAGGCTCTGCTGGCTTCTCGTCAAATTCATAGATGCTGTCGTCCTCGTTGCAGTTGAGTATTCCGTAGCGCGAGGCTTCGTCCATCGGCACTTCGTACACCGCGATAGTGCAAGCCGCCTTCTTCTGCTTGTGCTGCGCGAGCATGGCGGAGTAATCCATCTTGTAGATGTGGTCGCCCGAAAGGATTACCACATACTCGGGATTGTACCGCTCAATGAACTGGATGTTCTGATATATGGCGTTAGCCGTTCCTTTGTACCAGTCGCCGCCCTTGCTCCTCTGATAGGGAGGCAGGACGTGAACTCCGCCGTTCATTGTATCGAGATCCCACGGCTGACCGTTGCCTATGTAGTCGTTGAGTACCAGCGGCTGGTACTGAGTGAGTACGCCTACGGTGTCGATACCTGAGTTTACGCAGTTTGACAGCGGAAAATCAATAATCCTGTATTTTCCTCCGAAGGGGACTGCCGGTTTTGCCAATTTCTTTGTGAGAGTATAGAGTCTGCTTCCCTGACCGCCTGCGAGCAGCATAGCTATACATTCCTGCTTTGGGAACATTTATTTATTCCTCCTTTTAAAATATCAATTTGACTTTAGGGCTGTACCGCACAAAATCCGGTGATATGTTTGTGCGATGCATCCTCAGTGTTTTACTTTACCGTTCTCCTCCTACGGGAGGGTTTTTCCGCCTTTGTTGGCTCGGACTGCTTCTTTTCGGATTTTTCCGCCTTAATCGGTTCGGACTTCTTCTTTTCGGGTTTTGTCTCCTGCTTTTCCTCTTGCACATTCTCAAAATACATCACCGAAAGAGGAGGCAGTGTAAGTGCTATCGACTGTTTATGTCCGTGCATGGGGAATTTCCCGTCTGCCTGCACAGTCTTGTTGGTTACCCCTCCCCCACCGAACTGCGTATCGTCAGTATTGAACACTTCCTTATATAAGCCGTCAAACGGAACGCCTATTTTATAATCCTCCCTCAAAACAGGACAGAAGTTGCAAATTACGATAATCTCCTTCCCGTCCTTGTTCCGCCTCCTGAAGCTGATTACGCTCTGTGTGTAGTCGTCGTTCGATATCCACTCGAAGCCCTCCCACGAGTAGTCAATCTCCCACAGCTGGCTGTGTTCGAGGTAGAAGCGGTTGAGCGTCTTACTGAAATGCTGTGTCTTTTGGTGCATCTCGTATTTGAGGAGATTCCAGTCGAGTGCCTGCCCTGCGTCCCACTCCTTAAACTGGGCGAACTCCTGCCCCATAAAGAGCAGCTTCTTCCCCGGATGCGCCATGGTGTAGGTGAGCAGTGCCCTCAGCCCTGCGAACTTCTGCTCGTACTCCCCCGGCATTTTGTTGATAAGGGAGCATTTGCCGTGTACTACCTCGTCGTGGGAGATGGGGAGTACATAATTTTCGGAGAAGGCGTAAAAAAGCGAAAATGTCAGACTGTCGTGATTTCCACTCCTGTAAAGCGGGTCGAGGGAGGAGTACCGAAGCATATCGTTCATCCAGCCCATATTCCACTTGTAGTTAAAGCCAAGCCCTCCGATATTTACGGGCTTTGTGACCATCGGCCAAGCTGTAGACTCCTCGGCTATCATCAGCGCGTAGGGGAAATCTCTAAAAATCGCGGTGTTGAGTTGCTTGAAGAAGTCAATCGCCTCGAGGTTCTCGTTGCCTCCGTACTTGTTGGCAATCCACTCTCCGTTCTTGCGGTTGTAATCGAGATAGAGCATTGACGCAACCGCGTCTACGCGCAGTCCGTCCACGTGGTACATATCGAACCAGAACATCGCGCTCGAGATAAGGAAGGAGCGAACCTCGCTCTTGCCGTAGTCGAAAACCTTCGTTCCCCACTCCTTGTGTTCGCCCTTGCGCGGGTCGGTGTACTCGTAGCACTTGCTCCCGTCGTAGTCGGAAAGCCCGTGGCTGTCCTTCGGGAAATGAGCGGGAACCCAGTCGAGAACAACTCCTATTCCGTTTTGGTGCATGAGGTCGACAAACGCCATGAAGTCGGTAGGCGCGCCGTACCGCGAGGTAGGAGCGAAATATCCTGTGACCTGATAGCCCCACGAGCCGTCATACGGATATTCGGTGACAGGCATTATTTCAACGTGTGTGTAGCCCATCTCCTTTACATAGGGAATCAGCTCCTCCGCCATTTTTATGTAGCTGAAAGGATTGCCGTCGGGATAGGTTTTCCACGAGGAGAGATGTATTTCATACACATTCATTGGTTGGCTGTAGTGGTTGTATATGTCCTTGCGGCTTCTCCACTCCCCATCGGACCAGCTGTAGCCGCCTATGTCAACGAATCTCGACGCCATGGCGGGTCTTGTCTCGAAGTGGAATGCGTAGGGGTCTATCTTTTGCAAGACGCTCCCCTCTTTGGTCTCTATGCTGTATTTATATATCGCGTATTCTGTAATTCCGCTTTGCGAACACTCCCAAACTCCATCGCTTATCTTGTTCATCACGCTTTTGGTTCTGTCCCACTTGTTAAAATCACCTATGAGAGATACGCTCACGGCGTTCGGAGCCCAAACCCTGAAAACGACTGTGCCGTCCTCCTTGCGGTGTGCTCCCAGATAATTATATGCTTTTACATTTGAACCTTGATGGAAAAGATTTAATTCTTGATTATCTCCATTTCCAAAATTCATTCTATCAACCCCAAGTATTATTTATATCTAACAGTATAATAGCAAATATTTTCAATTTTTTCAAGTCTTTTTGGCAATTTTCTTACAAGCTTTGTTAATTTATTTCGCTTATTTTGTTTATAAATCACAATTTACGGCAGTGTGTTTACTCCGCGTAGAAATTAATATATATTTACACACAAAATATGTGAAATTATGTTGCGTTTTGTGTATATTGTCTTTCGCAGTATATACTGCTCGCAAAAAGCATCCGAAGCAGATAAAGCCTCGGATGCTTTTGTCTGTGTTATGACTGCTACACTTGTAGTTTTTTGCGGAGATTTTCCTTTATGCTCTTCTTCTTTTCGATTATAACATACAGGAGAGAGAGCAAGGCGCAGGGAATCATAGTTATGAGCGACCAAATAAGCTCCACTTTTCCGTCTGTGTACATATCGATTATGACCTCTACCGCCACAAGCAACGCGCCTATCGTAATAAACACAACCGCCGCCATGTACAGCTTGCCGATTTTGTTGTTCCTCACCACTGCTATGTTGATGCAGAAGAAGGCGAACAGGCAGAGGACTATGGGAACTGCCAGTGGGAGATACCACCGTTCTTCAAGACCAAGGTAGATATTGAGAAGGTAGAGGAACGCCAGCATAGCTGCGGTGTCTATGACCGTAGCCGCCATGAGGCGAAGGTTTTTGAGGAGCAGAGGCGGCACAATAAACGACCAGAGCATGAATATTGCTCCCGCGACTATCATCGACCAAGTGATTGCGTGATCAAGCGACAGATTGACCACAAGACAGATGGACATAGGGATGGCTAAAATGACGCTGACTAAAAGTGCGGTCATTTTGCGGTTATCCGCTAAGTCAATGAGGAATTGCTCGTTCGGAAACACGGGTTCAGCCTTCTCGTCGAACACCACGTTGGGATTTATTACTACTGTGTCGCAGAGAGGACACTTCCTCTCGCTTTCGTTAAGCTCCACTCCGCAATTTACGCAATAGGACATACAATCACAGCCTTTCACAAAGATATTCTCAAGCTTATACTGTGGAGCAGTATAGCAGTTACGCTTGACATTAGTAGTTTTATTGACGAGGATTTTTGTCGCCAAACAAGGCAAAAAACGCAGGAATACTTGGAGTATTCCGAGTATTTTTAACGCAGTTTGACGGCAAAAAGACCGTCAAGAAAGCTGTCAATGTTAAGTGGAACTGCTATATTACTTCTTCCTGCTGTTGCTCTCGATTTTCACGTGTATTCCCCGCTTGACAAGCTCCCTGAAAAACTCACGCTCGCAGTCGCGTTCCTCTATGCCGCCGGAGAAGGAAATACTCATGGCGTCCTTATAGCTTATCACTCCCACATCAAATGGG
Source organism: Oscillospiraceae bacterium (assembly GCA_031262985.1). GTDB lineage: Bacteria > Bacillota > Clostridia > Oscillospirales > Acutalibacteraceae > JAISGQ01. Next base: position 40,039 of record JAISGQ010000018.1, on the reverse strand, counting down.
ATTCCGTGGGGTCTTCCCAGCATGAAATCAAAATGCTCCACATAGTCCTCCATCTCGGGCGGGAGAGTGACCGCTCCCAGATTTGACATATCGGTGGAGAACCGTGTCTCCCCCACCGCGCTGTAGAAGGCGGCAAGTACGCGATTTTTCAGTATGAGCGGCAGAATCCTGACTACAGGATTTAGCTCGTCGCTGAGATTGGCACTCATGACGGCGTTGAGGTATTTCTCCTTCAGGTTCATCCGCATGAAGTGGTGTACGTCAATCACTATCTCCTCAAACTCATAGTCTCCGTAGCGCGGCTCGATGCCGGGATTTATAAAGAGGGAGAAATTTCTCATCGACTGTGAGGGGTAGAATTTCCTCAAATTAAGCGGTACGCTGACCTTGACGGGCAGTTCACGCCGCATCTTCCTGCTCTTTTGATTTTGGTATATCACCCAAATGAGAACGGAGGCGAGAAATTCGGTTATAGTAACGCCGTACTCCTTCGACTTCGCCAGCATCTCCTTGACCGAAACCCGTCCGGTGACAATGCTCACGTTCCCGGGAGCTAACTTAGTTCCCTTAGCCCAATACGCCCTGCTCTCCCTGCGCGGCTGACGCGTTCGGAATTTAGCATATTTGCGGAAGGAATCCTCCATCTCCTCAGGCTTCGGAGGCTCTTTGATGTTGACTAATCCCTCTGCGTCGTAGGGGATAGCCGCTCCCTTTATCCGAAGATACTCGGCGGCGATTGCCTTTAGAAACATCATCGCGCCGCTTCCGTCAGCGAGGACGTGCATAAGCTCGAGTGCGATTCGCTTGTTGTAGTAAGTAACTCTGAACTGATACCCGTGGTTTTCGTGTTTTGTTATAATACGCATGGGATTTCGCACCTCCCTTGAGATGGAGGGCTTTTTGTCGGAAAACTCAAGGTAGTGCCAGAACAGTCCCCTCCTTAGAACGAGAGAGAAATTCTTGAACCTCGGCAAGCAGGAGTTCAGTGCCTTCGACAGCGCGTCGGGGTCAATCTGCTCCTTTAGCGTGACCGATACTCTGAAATTCGGTGCCCAGTTGGAGGTGACAATAGCGGGATAGATGTTAGCGGCGTTATCGAGCTTGTACCAGCCCTTCTCGCGCTTTTGTGCCTTACTGTCAGGCTTTTTGTCGGTTTTCTTCATAAGGCACACCCTCTTTCTGTCGTGTAGTAATCATAGTGGCACAATTTCGTATATCTACATTTATTTAGTTGAATCAACGCCGTATTCAGTGTGGTACTCAGCGCAGTATGCAACACCGCAATTTTGCGGTGTTGCATATCTTAATCATAAATCAATCTCCGAAACTTACGCCCATGTCACGCGCAGTTCGCACCATGTCTCCGCCGACGTCCACCAATTTTTTAAGTCCCGCTATATCTTTAAGCGCGTTGTGTCCTACCTTGCCGTCAATCATAGCGACTGTGTTGCCGTAGTTGCCGTCACGTATGAGCCGCGCGGCGTATGCTCCGAACTGAGTGGCAAGCACCCTGTCATAAGGAGAGGGCGAGCCGCCTCTCTGGTAGTGTCCGGGGACGACCACACGGGTCTCGATTCCCGTCCTCTGCTGAATCTGATTGGCGATAGAGAGACTGCCGGAGGCGAAGCCGCTCTCCGAGCGTTTCTGCTCCCGCTCCTTCTTCTTCATCTTCGACTCCTCGTAGCTGAGAGTACCCTCCGCCACGCAGATTATCGCAAAATTTCTTGTTTTCAGCGTGCGGTCCTCCACGCACCCGATTATCTTCTCCATATCATATGGGATTTCGGGAATCAGAATAACATCCGCTCCCCCGCCCATTCCCGCGTAGAGAGTGAGCCACCCCGCCTTGTTTCCCATAAGTTCGATTACCATTGCTCTGCCGTGGCTGTTTGCGGTAGTGTGAATCTTATCGACTACATCTGTTGCGATGTCCACAGCACTGTGGAAGCCGAAGGTCACGTCAGTTCCGTAGAGGTCGTTGTCGATGGTTTTCGGCAGTCCTATGACGTTAAGCCCCTCCTCGCTCAAGAGGTTCGCGGTTTTGTGAGTTCCGTTGCCGCCGAGTGTGACAAGGCAGTCGAGATTGAGCTTCTTGTAGTTCGCCTTCATAGCCGCAACCTTATCTACATTGTCATTTTCAATGACGCGCATATTCCTGTAAGGCTGACGGCTTGTACCCAAAATAGTGCCGCCGAGTGTGAGAATACCATTAAAATCGGTGTGGCTCATCTCATTGCTCTTGCCCTCGATAAGCCCCTTGTAGCCCTCGTTAATGCCCACAAACTGGACGTCCATCATGTTGTAGGCGGCATACGCCACGCCTCTTATAGCCGCGTTGAGACCCGGGCAATCGCCGCCGCTGGTCAGTATACCTACTCTTTTCTTAGCCATAGTTTCCACCCTCACATAAAGATTTACAATAGGAGTATGTACTGATTTCGGGAAAATTAGTCATCCTTGCGAAGGGTTATTGTGTACTCGTAGACGCAGTTGCCGGAGGGAGTAGGATAATTTTTCTCCCGCACTATATCGCACTTCTCGTTTGCCGCAACATAAATATTCGCCATAGCCGTACCCACGTCAATGCACTGGCTCTCCTCTATCTTAGCTATGGAGAAAAGCGGCTTCTTGCGGTATACATATATGTTTGTACCCTGTGTCTTATAGCGGACAGGCTGCCAGTTCATCGCAGAGGGAGCCAGTCTCCCCGCTTCGAGATAATCGAGAAGCTCGGTGGTGATTTTGCCGAACACTATCTCGTGCAGATGCTTTCTCTTTGCCTCCTCCGCGCTTCGTCTGGGAGGGGAGTTGTCCGACCTGCCGAAGCAGATGGTCACTACATACGGCAAATCGCCCGCTGTGTTGTCGTTTCTCGGCATATAGCCGCCGCACCAGCAAGTGCCTATCTCCTTTTGTGTCATAAACAGAACTATCTGCTGACCTATGAATCCCGCGTTTTCAAGATAACCTTCTTTTGTCGCGGAACGTATGACTAAGTAATGGCTTGCTCTGGGCACCATTATACCCTTGAACATCTGGTCAAAATCTTCGCTGTCAAGAATCTCTATAGTAGTGCGAATATCCCAGTCCAAAGGTCTGATTGTTCCTATGAAGTCCTGAATTTCATCTATAAGTTCTTCCTTCATCGGTTCGCCTGTGTAGTTTCTCACAGAGCGTCTTGCGACTATTGCTTCCTTGCGTGTCATCGGTTAACACCGTACCTTTCAATGAATTATACACGTTGATAATTAATGAATCATTAATTATCCGCACTATCCGGCTTATTATACAACACATTTACAAATAAATCCAGTACTAATTATAATCGTATGAGAATTGGCTGCGAATGGCTGAATTTCGGCAACAGAGTGGAATTATAGCGTGAGGATATCGTTCTTTATGGCGTATCTGTAAGCATATGAGCGTTTTGTTGTATGTATCATCAGATTGGGGCAATAGCTAAACGCCCATTTCCCGATATATTGTACTTTATCGGGTATGTTGATTTGCGTTAAGGATGTGCAGTTGGAAAAAGAACTCATACCAATTGATGTAACGCTGTCTGATATGTTGATTTGCTTTAGGGATATGCAAGCATAGAAAGCCCATTTGCCAATTGATGTTACGCTGTTTGGTATTTTAATTTGTTCTAAAGATTCGCAAAAACGGAAAGCACCATCCCCTATCTCAGTTATCCCTTGCGGCACAGTAACATTTGTGTCGTTGCCTGTATATCTAACCAGCAGATACCCGCCTTCAATTTTCACATTGTCAAAGCCGGGCAGGTCAAGATCTTTAATGTGCCGCGCTTTGCCGCAGTTGCACTGCTTATCATTTAATGTATCTTTTATTTTCTTCCATCCGTTTTCGTCAAGTATTTCTAACGCCTGTATGCCGCTCAACCCCAATAAATCAAACGGCAATTCGCACTTTTCTGTTTTTACAAGCAGGACATCCTTTTTGCGGCACAAAGCCTCCTCAATCCTATATCTCCAAACCTCGCTATTGGTATTGCTGCTGTTTAAAAAAGCCACATAAACCTTGCAATCGGATATTTCATGCGGATTATTGCGGATATTAAATCCGTCATTGAGCATAGAAGCAAGAGAGCCAAATACCTTGGCATAATCGGTATTTTCAAAATCCACAACGGCAAAGGGTGTTTCCTCGCAGTTTATAACCGTACCTTCATACTTTTCGAGCAGATTGTTGTAGCCTGCCGTTCCTTCCTTCATCTGAATTTTCTTCGCTTTGCGCGTCTTTCGCTCTTTGTATATTCCCAGAGAATCAAGGCGGGATATAATCTCGCCGACATTGTCCGAAACGCTTTCAATCCAAGGTTGCTTCTGATACATATCAAGCGAGGGATTGTCCTCTCTAAGCTCGGCGGTGTGAGGTAAATTTACAACAGTCAGGTGATATGAATTTCTATCCGCAAAGTCAAAGGCATATTGATACTCCATCTTGACAAACCCGCTTTTGAGCGAATTATCCGAAACAAACAGCATAAAATGAACGCAGTGTCCCACGTGTTCAGCAATGACATCGCGGTAGTTGCTGATTAGGGGAATCCCCTCGTCATACCACACATGATAGCCCGCCTCGTATATCTGTTTTATAATCTCAAAAACCCGCTCGCTGTCTTTGTGAGAGTAGGAAATAAATATGTAGTTATCCTCATCCGGTTCAAACGGCACAAGCTCCGCGCGGTGTATCTTGCGCGAATCAAAATTTTCGACATATTCATTTGCATTCACTTTTTTTGCCATACTATCTCTCCTATTTCAGAGGAGGAGGAAAATTTAACCCCCTCTTTTTGTCACATTCTATCACAAGATTTATCAAGTTTCAACAAAATTCAGTATACAGAACTCCCTTTCCGTTGCGGCTCTGTTTCGTATACTAAATTAACTTGAAAACAAGCAAGCCTCCACGGGCGAAAACCGCACAAATCAGGGCTTTTCGCCCGTGTTTTCTTGATGTTTTCTAAGTTAATTAACTATAGTCATAAACATTTTGACAAACGGTAATTTTTGTGTTAAAATTAACTCTGCAATCAACTCTTTTTAAAATTTTTCAGGAGGTTTTGTTATGGCTTTTTGTGAAAAATGCGGCACTCAGATTGAGGACGGAAAGACCTTGTGCCAAAGCTGCTCCGCAAGCTACGCTCAAACCAGCTTTGTTACCACTGATGTGGAGGCTAACAAGCTCATGGCGGTTCTCTCTTATTTGAGCATTCTCGCGCTTGTACCCTACTTCGCCGCTCCTAACTCGAAGTTCGCGAGGGCACACGCGATTCAGGGCTTGAATCTGTTGATTATTGTGACGATTTGCGAGATTATCGGCTATGTGATTGCCGCGATACCAATAATCGGCATTTTCGGCACTCTTGCAGTAAGTTTGGTAGGTCTTGCAAGCTTAGCTCTTTCAATAATAGGAATCATCAATGTCTTCAACGGAGTATATAAGGACCTTCCCTTCATCGACAAGATTAAGTTTATAAAGCAGTAGTAACCTCAAGGCGTAGAAAACACCCCTCAAAGGCAATTGCCTTTGAGGGGATTGCCTTTGAGGGGTGTTTTGCAGGAGCAATATATGTATAGCGGCACGCAAAGCCGCCTCTGTCAGCTCTTCTTGATATATATTCCCATTTCCGTTTCGGCGTTCTTTATGAGATTGAGAAGGGAGGACATAAATAGCGGGAACGCCTTTTGCATCTCCTCCTCGGACATTTCGAGTGAGGAGGAATTTTCAAACCCCTTCATCTCCCCCACATCCTTACCTGAGGCGATGATGGCAATTTTCGCCTCGAGAACCTCGAGGGCGGCAGTGGAAAGTCCTCTTGCCAATCCGTCAGCGGCGGAGAAGAAATTCTTCGAGTTTTTCGGCGCGGACAGATATAAAACCCTGAACATCTTATAGACGCAAACCATCAGATACAAGGACACCTGCGATGTAAGTGCCTTGCACTGCGCCTGCTGGAGCATAGCGAACAAAATATTGAGGGAGTTGGCAATCAGCTTCTTGTTGAGTATCGGAACTGCCGAACCGCGCAGTCGATTGTCCTGCGCCAAATCAGGCTCGGGGATGTCCTCCACGGTCAGAAGCGCGCCGTTCCTGTCTATCGAGCGACCGAGCAGGTAATCGACAGAAACTCCGTAAAAATCGGCCGTCTTAACCAGAAAATCCAATCCGCACTCCCTGATTCCTCTCTCGTAATGAGAAAGCAGAGCCTGAGAAATATCCAGTTTTTCTGACGCCTGTTTCTGTGTCAGCTTGCGTTCGGTTCTCAATAGTGTTATAATTCTGGGGAAATTCTCATTCACTTCAACATCTCCTCTTTCTCCTGTGCGTAGTCCATAATATCACAAACCCACCGCATTTTCAACAAAAATATCTATTATTTACCGTTTACTTTATTTTTTCCCACTCTACACTTTCGGGAGGCTCTATCTATGAAAACCTATCAAATACATTTTATCAGACACGGAATTATTGAAGGCAATATCAAGGGGCAGTATATCGGCAGCACCGACTCTCCTCTATCGGCTTTCGGGGCAGAGAAAATCAAGGCTCTCGTTTCCTCCTCCGACTACCCGAACGCAAATGCGTTCTTCACAAGCCCGATGAGGAGATGCCGCGAGACGCTCTCGCTCATTTATCCGTCGGCAAATCAGATAGTGATAGACGGCTTGAGGGAGTGCTGCTTCGGCGAATTTGAGGGCTACACCGCAAAGGAGCTTGAGGGTAACAAGGATTTTGCGGAGTGGATTTCGGGCGGCGGTGTTGACGCTCCTCCCGGAGGAGAATCAGCCGCGCAGTTTTCAAAGCGTATATTTGAAGCCTTCGAGCTTATAGTAAACGGCCTTATCAAGACGGGGACTACCTCCTCCGTCATTGTCACTCACGCGGGAGTTATAATGAGCATCCTCGCAAATTACGGCTTGCCCAAAGCTCCGATGACCGACTGGATTATGGAGAACGGCTGCGGCTACTCCTGCCGGATTCACCCTCAGCTGTGGACCTCCGGCAAGGTGATGGAGGTGTACGATGTTATCCCCAATGCGAGGGCGGCTGATACCGATGAGGAGCAGCAAAGACTGCTTGATGCAGGTAGGCAAGCGGCGCATAAGGCATCCTCCTCCGACCTCTCCTCCTTCGGGGAGGGCGAACAGGAGGAAGAATAGCCGACAAAATAAGCGAACACCCGAAAAATGAACAGATAACCTTACAAACGCCTGTGCAGTATGATATCGCACAGGCGTTTATTTCTTCTAAAATTAAAGAATTATTGCCTATAGGAATTCTATCTCGCTTCTCTTGACCATACGACCTTGATAGAAAACAAGCTCGTCGCCGTCCTCTATACTGCTGTTGTAGTCGTCCTCTTCTTCTTCCTCAGCCTCGTCAGCAGTCGGAGAAACAGGCTCGTCCGCCTGAGGTTCTGCGACTTCGGGAATGGCGGCAGGCTGTGTCTCCTGTGCTGTCTGTGCCGCCTGTGCTGCCTCGGAGGCTTTTGTTATTTTTTCTATAACAGGCCACATGAGGAAGGACTTCGTGAAGTTTGAAAACGGCAAGCCTATGAATAAATAAATAGAGAGCAGTATAAATGCTCCTCCTATGCTTATTGACTGAAGGAGGAAAAACCAGACGAAGCAGGAGATGAAGAATACCGCATCGACCACGAACATCAGTATCGACGAGGGCAACGCGCCTATGGCTATTGCCGCCGAGTTTTTAACGATTGCCGAAAATTTCAGATTGAAGGAAACTATCATCATGTAGGCAAAGTAACTGCTGAAGATTATGACTGCCGCCAAGATGGCAAGCAATGCCAGCGGAACGTAGAACAAGCCGCCCTTATCCTGCGACATATCGGCGTATGTGGGGATGGAGTATGCGAGTACCACAAGGAAAAGCTGAACCAAGAAGCCTGCGGCAAGCGACTGCTTCCAGTTCTCCTTTATCGCTCTGAAGAAGTCGGAGACTATGAAAAACGGCTTCTCCCTGACAATATTTCTGTTTATAAGCGTTATTCCGGCGTTGGCGAGTGAAATAAAAATCAGAGGAATGGTAGAAATAAAGAGAGAGACTACCAGTCCGAAATGAGTAACCTCATTAAACTCGGCAACAGACAAGATGAAATCGCCGAACAGCATACCTTCTGACACATTCATCAAGGCGAACGCAAAGAAAGATATTGCGGCAAGCGGAACAAAAAACAAAATGTAAAGGAGGTTGGCTCTTTGCAGATACCAAAACTGCTCCGTAAAAAGGCGGAAAAACCTGACTATCGAAGGAGTATTATTAGCGTCCTTCTCCACTCCCGCGCCTTCTTTGTAAAACTTCATACCATCAAACAAACCCAATTTTCAGTCACAATCCTTTCGGTGGATAAATATAATACCGGAGCTATAATACACTAAACTCGGAATAAAATCAATCTGTAATTTATTCTCCCCGCCTACACCCTGTGAGCAAACGGATGACAGCGGTCGTACACGTCAAAAGAGGTCTGCTTGACGATGTTCGCGTACACCTGCGTGGAGGAGATGTCGGCGTGACCGAGCATCTTCTGCAAATCCTGCAAGGACGCGCCGTTTCTGTAGAGGTGCATGGCGAAGGAGTGCCGCAAGGTGTGCGGCTTTATGTCCTTGTTTATGCCCGCGTTTTCAGCGTAAACCTTCACTATCTTCCAAAAGCCCTGCCTTGTCAGCCGCTGACCGTTTAAGTTTATGAATAACGCCTGTTCGCCGCTGTCGTGTCCCATGAGCAGCTTAGGTCGTATCTCCTCTATGTAATGCCTGAGTATCTCACAGGCGGAGGCGTGAATGGGGATAGTGCGCGGCTCTTTTGCTCCCGCGCAGACTATCGAGCCTCGCGTGTTTTTGTCGAGGCAGTTTACGTCGCCCACATTGAGGTTGATAAGCTCAGACGCCCTTATACCCGTTGCGTAGAGCAGTTCGAGCATTGCCTTATCTCTAATCCCCTTGTTGTCGTCCACACTCGGCATGGAGAGCAAAGTCCGTATCTCCGCGTCGTCGAGTATCTCAGGGGGCTTCTTTTCCGTCTTTTCGAGCTTTACTCCCTTAGTTGGGTTATGGGAGGCAAACCCGTACTGGATGAGGAAACGGTAGAAGGAGCGAATAGACGCGATTGTCCTCGTAATTGTGGCGGCGGATTTTCCGTTCTCCTTGAGAGAATCGGTATATTCACAGATAAACGGACTTGTGACATCTCCCGCCGCGACGCCTCTGGTGTCGACATAATCCGAAAATTTCACAATATCCCTCATGTAGGACTCGAGCGTGTTAGAGGAAACGCCCTGCTGCTCTACAAGATAGTCTCTGAAGCTGTTAAGTGTCTCTGTCATAATAAAATCCTCCGTTATTTACATGAAGCGGCAAAGAGTAACGCCGTGCCGTCTGTAGTTCTATATCAGTTAACCCCATTCGAATGGTGTCCTCCTGTCTCTATAAAAACAGGTTCGCTAGAGAGGTGAAGGCGGAATCCGCCGCCGAACTGCCGACCAGTAGCAGGAAAGCCACGGCGTACTCCCTTGCCAGCACTTTTTTCTTCTCCTTAACCTCCGACTTCGGCTCGTTATCCTTAAATGCGAGGTAGGAGAACTCCGCGCCGCCGGAGCAAATCCACGCAAGCGCCGTGAAGGAGAGAACCACTCCCGGAATGTAGGAAAGCGCGATGTATCCTATCTGCACCCAGTCGCAGGAGAAGCAGAGAAGCGCGGCTATTGCTCCGCTCCCTGCCGCTTTGAAGAAAAGCAGTCCGTTTATGGCTATGTAGCCGCAGAACATCATGGAAAAAATCCCCGAGAGTAGACAGAATACTGCCGAAACGGCAAATGAATTTGCGGCAAGCGAGAGGAAACCCGCGTTCATTCTGAATTTGAAATACTCCGTCACTGTGTCCTCGAGAGCCGCAATGCCGGAGACCTTCAAGACGACTACTACTCCCGCAAGCAAGCCCAACGCGACCGAAGCGACCGCTGTTTTAGCGAAAAACAATGGGGGCAGAGGCTTTTCTACTGCCTCGTGGTTGTCCTTTGCAAAATTGCCGAAAAGTCTTATATTATCCTGCTCCATACATAAAATCTCCTTAATACTTTGATTGTTCCTATGGAAATATTATGTAATGCAGTGGAGTAATATTACTGTAATAGTAGAGTTAGTACGTTCCGCCTGTATTTTCGGCGGTCAGCGTTCCATCGAGTTCTATGAGGAGACATTTTACAGTCTCTTTCACAACGGGGCGGTGGCGTCTACCTTTTGGTATAATAATTATTTCGCCTTGCTTTACCTCGGTAAGTCCGTCGTCCGTTTCTATTTCAAATGTGCCTTCGATGACATAAAAAAGCTCGTCCGATTTCTCGTGAATGTGAAAATCAAGTGTCCGATTCGAGACCTGCAAAACATTTAACATATGTCCGTTCAAATGTCCGGCAGAGATGTATTTGCCGAGCTTTGCGCTATTTGCGAGTGCTAAAAGATTTACAGGATGAAGATGATTCATTCGGCTTCAATCCTTTCTCTGCTTCCTCTATTTTCACTACTTGCCCCACTTCCGCTGCTTTTCCTACTTGCCCAGCTCGTCGGCTCTGTCCGAGCAAGCCTGCATTGCCGCCTCTATCAGCTCGGAAAATCCATTATCGTTAAACACGCCGAGGGCACGCTCCGTAGTTCCTCCTTTTGAGGTGACCATGCTTATAAGGGAGGACAGCTCCATGCCCGACTCCCGTATCATAACCGCACTGCCGAGGAGGGTCTGCGCTATAAGCTCCTTCGCCGTGTCGGGGTCTATTCCGTGCTTTTCGGCGAAGGAGCAAACCGCCTTCGCAAAGAGGAAAATATAAGCGGGAGACGAACCGTTGACCGCTATAATGTCGTTCATCTGCGCCTCTTCGATGGTCTTTACCACTCCGCAGCTGCCGAATATGCTCTCGGCAAGGCTCATCTCATCATCGGCGACGTTTGCTCCCTTTGAGATTGCAGTAGCTCCCTGCCCTATGAGAAGAGCGGTGTTTGGCATACTGCGTATGACGTGGATGTTGCTGTCGCCCAAAATATCAGTTATGTAGCGCGTACTTATGCCTGCAGCAACGGAGATGAAAAGCTTTCCTCCCGCCGCGTCCTTTATTTCGGAAAGCGCGTCCTTGTAAAACTGCGGTTTTACCGAGAGGATGACTACATCCGATGCGCGAACGAGAGCCTCCGCTGTGCTGTATGTGCTGATTTTGTACTGCTCCTGCGCCAGCGTCATTCGCTCCGCCGAGATGTCGTAGACTCCCAGTTGGTCTGCTGTGAAATTGCCCGATTTAAGCATCCCCGAAAGAAGAGCTGATGCTAAATTGCCGAATCCTATCGCGCCTATTCTCAAATAAAATCGCTCCTTATGATGTAGTGTATATTGCTGCCGTATTGCTCTATCACCTATCGCAGTTAAAGAAATTCAGGTAAACATAAATAAAGCGAAGGATAGTTTTTCGAGTGCCGCGATTGCATTCGCCTCACAAAAACTATCGTTTTTCACGCAGATGCACAATATGTTGTGTATATGCGCGAAAGGCATACTACGCCTTACTTTTTCAAGTCTTTTACAAGGACTATAATACTACAGAATGTAATGGATAGCAATAGTCTTTTTGCATAAATTGTCAAAATTATGCATGAGCGAAAAAGGGACGAGAAAAATTATGTAAATCTCATCTATGTATATTATGCATAAAATCGAATTTCGCTGTCCTTCGCTCAAAGACACTTTGAAATGCGCATAAAAATCCCCCTTCGCAAAGAGACGAAACACACTGTGTAACGCTCTTTGCGAAGGGGGATGTTGATAAACTCAGAACTGATTTTTTATCCGCTTTAACGCGCCTTTTTCCAGCCTGCTTACCTGAGCCTGAGAGATACCTATCTCCTCGGCGACCTCCATTTGAGTTTTGCCCTTGATAAACCGCAAATTCAAAATTAGCTTTTCCCTGTCTCCCAGATTTTTGATTGCGTCGCGAATGGCAATCTCATCAATCCAGTTGTTGTCGTCGTTCTTATCTCCGAGCTGATCCATAATAAATATGGAGTCGCCGGCGTCGGAATACACCGATTCATACAGCGACACAGGCTCGACAATCGCCTCGAGTGCCATAACTACGTTTTCCTTAGGCAGACTAAGATCCTTAGAAATCTCCTCGATAGTGGGATTCCTCCCCTGCTCCCTCGTGATTTTCTCCTTCGCCTGCATAGCCTTGTAGGCTATGTCCCTGAGCGAACGGCTCACCCTGACGGAGTTATTGTCGCGGAGATACCGCCTGACCTCCCCTAAAATCATAGGAACGGCATAGGTCGAAAAACGCACATTTTGTGATAAATCGAAATTATCTATAGATTTTATAAGCCCGATACAGCCTACCTGAAACAAATCGTCGGGGTTCTCTCCTCTTCCCGAAAAACGCTGTATCACACTCAGCACGAGCCGCAGATTTCCTTTTACCAGAGCATCCCTTGCCCTCATATCCCCTTCTCTTGCTTTCCTCAGCAACTCCATCTTCTCAGCCTCGGATAAAAGCTGTAGCTTAGATGTGTTTACTCCGCAAATTTCCACCTTATTAAACTGCATACATTCGCCTCCCGAAAAAGTTGTCACAGTTTAATTATTGGCTTTATTTGCGGAGAAATTCACACTCAAATATTAATTATCTGCTAATTAGATGTCTGCTGACACAGGCGATTTGCACTCCATAGACTTTTTCACGTCTATGATTCTTTGATTTGTCGAGCCTCTGAATTTTATGTCGGGGTCGGATTTGTCCTTCTCAAATTTCCCGTCTATCAGCCAATCGGCGCATGAGAGGAGGAGAATCCACGCCTCGTCCCGCTCTCCTACCTTCACTATCTCCTCATAGGTGTAGCCGGAATATATAATCAGATTAAGCCGCCGCTCCTTTATCTTCTGCGCGAGAGGAAGGAGCTGTTTCGCCTGCAGGAACGGTTCTCCTCCCGAGAGTGTAACTCCCGTAAGAAGCGGGTTTTGCGCTATATCATTAAGTATGTCCTCCGCGCTTTCCTCGTAGCCGCCATTCATATCATGCGTCTGCGGATTGTGGCATCCCTCGCATTTGTGAGGACAGCCCTGCGCGAAAACGACATAGCGGATTCCCGGACCGTCTACTATAGACTCGCTGACAACTCCCGCCAGCCGAATTTTGTCGCACATACTTTACTCCTCCTTAGTAGGACTGAAATAGGACTTCGAGGCGCAGGAGTGACCGCCGCTAAAAGCCGCGTTCTTCCCGCTGTCTGTCCTCCTCAATAAGCTGTGCCGCCAACACTGCCATAGAACCTTTCACTACGGGGTAGACGTACATAATCGGCAGAATCAGCAGGCAAGAGAGCATGGAGGGGATGAACGAAATCAAGAGCGACACCACTCTCATTTTGTTCCCCTTCATAATATTCCTCGACTGCTTGAAAACGCTCACTCGCGGACCGTTCACATTGATTGTAAACAGGTAAGGCGCGAGGAAAAGCCGAAGGTTGATGTAGTAGCCTAAAAGCAGTCCGAGGAGCAGGAGAAGTACTCCTAACGCGAAATAGATTATTATATTTGAGCTGTCCGAACTGCTCGAAAAATCGCCGAAACGCCGCGCGTAGTAGATACCTGCTCCGAACGCGGCTACGGAGGGGAGCAGCGGGATTAACACGAAAAACAGCTTTTGGAAAAACAGCTTCAGCTTAAACATAATCGAGTCAATGAACCAATCGTTACTGCTGTAGTAGAAAAACACCTGTCCTACCTGCGCACTGTCGTCGTTCATGGCGTTGTAGTACCACTTGGTTTCTCCAAGCTCAAGCGGGCTGACTATCACAAATCTCAGCAGAATAAACAGAAGTGTGATGATAAGCATGATGAGATGACCTTGAGATGTGACCTGCTGTGCGATGGTGACGAGGGACGCGCCGAACTCCGTGCTGTCAACTGTGATTTCCGTGTTGACTAAGCCGGTCAGCACAAGTGCGTCATAGATGACACGCCAGCTTATGAAAAATATGAGCATACTGATTAGCATGAATCCGAATATCGCGAAGGCTCTGCTCCACGTTCCCGAAAGAGTGAGCTTGGCTGTTTTTTTAACAGATGACGAAGATTTATCCAAAAAAACCACCCCGTTTAAATATTTTTGCTGTAGTTTTAGCTGTATATTACTCCGCCCGCTGACAGTAGGCGGGGTAATTGCTCTGTTATAGAATGTTGGCGTAATTAGGGGAGAAAATTCAGAGGTAGGTGAAAATTAACACTACATCGCGTCAATCTCGGCGCATACGACATCTCCCATTTCGCGGCAGCCTACCGAAGGCAGTCCGTCTCCCGCTATGTCCGCAGTTCTCGCGACAAGCAACGCGCGGTTGACGGCAGTCTCAATCATATCCGCCGCCGCAGGCTCGGAGAGGGAGTGCCTGAGCATCATAGCTCCCGAAAGTATCGACGCGAGCGGATTCGCCTGATTCCTCCCCGCAATGTCGGGGGCAGAGCCGTGAATCGGTTCGTACAGCCCGAAGCCCTGCTCCGAGAGGGAGGCTGAGGGAAGCATCCCTATAGAGCCTGAGATTATACTCGCTTCATCTGAAAGAATATCGCCGAATATATTCGAGGTAAGTATCACATCGAACTGCGATGGATTGCACACAAGCTGCATCGAGCAGTTATCTACATAGAGGTGGCGAAGCTCCACCTCAGGGTAGTTTTTCGCTACATTTATGACGGTTTCGCGCCACAGTCTGGAGCTTTCAAGCACATTCGCCTTGTCCACCGAGCAAAGCTTTTTTGAACGCTTCATAGCCATTTCAAACCCGATTTTCGCAATCCTCTCAATCTCGGTAACGGAGTATTTTTCCGTGTCGTAGGCGTACTCCGCGCCGTCCTCCATGCCCCTGCCGCGCGTACCGAAATAGATACCGCCTGTAAGCTCGCGAACCACCATAATGTCGAGGCAATCGCCTATCACGCTGTCCTTGAGAGGAGAAGCGGCTTTGAGCGGAGAGAAAATTATCGCAGGACGAAGGTTTGCGAAAAGCCCGAGCGTACTGCGTATGGCGAGCAGTCCCGCCTCCGGACGCTGATCGCCCGGGAGGGTGTCCCACTTGTAGCCGCCTACTGCGCCTAAAAATACTGCGTCTGACGACTTGCAGGTATCAATGGTCTGTTGCGGAAGAGGACTGCCCGTTTGGTCGATAGCCGCGCCGCCTATTAACTCCTGCGTGTATTTTATCATAAAGCCGCACTTTTCGGCCGCTTTGTTTAAAACCTTCACGGTTTCGTCCACAATCTCAGGACCGATTCCATCTCCCTTTAAGAGAGCTACTTTATATTCCTTCATAAATAAAACCCCTTGTGTAACCTTTTTATTCGCCTTGCTCGGCATTTTCATCTGCTTTTTCAAAAACGCCGACCGACTGCTCTATCTGCCCGATAACATCGGCTCTTATAAACTCCGCAGTCTGACCTATGGCGTTGCAGAAAGTCTTTGCGTCGCTGCTCCCGTGAGCCTTAAACACGGGCTTTTTCACTCCGATAAACGGCGCGCCGCCGTACTCGCTGTAGTCAAGATCCTTCTTCATTATCTTGAGGTCGCCCATGATGGAGGCGGCGGCAAGCTTGTTTTTCAGGCTCTTTTTGAACACCTGCTTGAACTTGCCCATAAGCGCACTCGCCACTCCCTCATACATCTTGAGGATGATATTTCCCGTAAATCCATCGGTTACAACCACATCGCACACGGAGAAGGGGATGTCTCTCGCCTCCACATTGCCGACAAAGTTGATGTTTTTGAGTTCGGAGAGCAGCTTGTAGGTCTCCTTCCGAAGTTCGTCGCCCTTTGTCTCCTCTGTGCCGATATTGGCAAGCCCCACTCGCGGATTGGCAACTCCGGCAACCGCCTTCATGTAGACAGAACCCATCTGCGCAAACTGGCAGAGCATCTCGGGGCGGCAATCGGCGTTTGCTCCGCAGTCAATGAGCATGAAGGGAGTGGTATCTCCCGGCATGATAGGTGACAAGGCAGGACGCTTTACACCTTTTATCCGCTTGACTATGAGGGTTGCGCCTACGAGCATTGCGCCTGTACTGCCTGCTCCGACAAGCCCGTCTCCCCCGCCCTCCGAGAGCAGGCGCATGGCAACCGCCATGGAGGAGTTTTTCTTGCTCTTTGTGAGCTGATTGGGGTGCTCCTCCATCGCCATGACGTCGGGAGCGTGGACTATCTCCATTTTGGAGAGTGAGATTCCGTTCTCCTTTGAGACTTTCCTAATAGTAGCCTCGTCGCCTGTGAGGACGATTTGCACATCGCCGTACTTCTTTACTGCCATCTCACAGCCTTTTAGAATGTCGAGAGGAGCGTTATCCCCTCCGAAAGCGTCGACAATAATTTTCATAATACATCCCCCTTATTTTAATCTAACTAAAATCTGTTGCCAAAGAGTTAAAGTTTAGGTCAAGCCTTTTCAAAGGCTTGCATGGTTCACATTCAAAATTAACTAACAAAACAATGCAAGAAAAGCCCAAAAAACCATATGCGAAAGCTTTTTCGCGCTTTTCTTTGTTGTTTTCTAAGTTAATTTAGAATCGGGCAGCGCCCTAACTCGCTCTCCGCAGAGAGCGAAATCCTTTATCGTTCAAAAAACGCAGGAGGGGTAGGAAAATGTCCCGCTGGACATTTTCCGTAGGGGAACCCTCGTCGGGGGTTCCCCTGTGTAGGTCGCCTTGCGACCTACTTGTGCTGATACTAAGCTGAACTTTATTCAGATACAATAAGCGACCTTTCCTGTATCGTTCTTTCCTGTGACCGCAATGCCCTCTCCGCAACCGCCGCGTACCGTTCCTGCTTGTCCCGTATCTTAGGCTCAATAGGCGGCAGTATCCCGAAATTCGCGCCCATAGGCTGGAAATTTTCCGTATAGCTGTCGCTTATGTAGGCGGACAACGCACCCAGCATCGTGTCGCGCTCGAACACCAAGCTCTCCCTGCCGCGATACCTCATAGCGGCGTTTATCCCCGCGAGTATGCCCGAACCCGCAGACTCCATGTACCCCTCCACGCCGGTAATCTGTCCGGCGAAGAAGATTCGCGGCTCGCTCCTCACGGAAAAATCCGCACTGAGCAGCTTCGGGGAGTTGATAAATGTGTTTCTGTGCATCACTCCGTAGCGTGCGTACTCCGCGTTTCTGAGAGCAGGTATAAGTCCGAAAACGCGCTTCTGCTCCCCAAATTTCAGATTAGTCTGGAAGCCTACGAGGTTGTAAAGCTCGGCGGCTACACTCTCTTTCCTCAGCTGTAGATTCGCCCACGGACGGTGTCCCGTCTGCGGATTAACCAAGCCCACAGGCTTCATAGGACCGAATCGCAGAGTGTTCTCTCCGCGCATAGCCATTATCTCCACAGGCATACATCCCTCATACACGTTCGGCTGCAAATCCACGCCGTGGAGCTTAGCCCGTTCCGCCGAAATGAGTGCGGAGTAGAACCGTTCGTACTCCTCCTTGTTCATAGGGCAGTTGATGTAGTCGGTTTGCTCGCCCTTCCCGTAGCGGGAGGCGAAAAACGCGCACGACATATCTATGCTCTCCGCCGTGACTATAGGGGCGGCGGCATCGTAAAAGCTCAGATGCTCCGATGAGTATCGCTTTTCGATATGCTCCGACAGAGAATCGGAGGTGAGCGGACCTGTGGCAACTACCACGATGCCGTCGTCGGGAAGCTCGGAGACTTCTTCGTGAATGATATTTATGAGAGGATGATCAGAAACCCGCTCTGTCACCAGCTCGGAAAACTTATTTCTGTCCACCGACAATGCTCCTCCTGCCGGAACGGAGCATAAATCGGCGACAACGAGCAAAAGGGAGGATAGGTTTCGCATCTCCTGCTTCAAAAGCCCTGCGGCGGAGTTTACTCTGTTTGCCTTGAGTGAGTTCGAGCAGACTAACTCCGCGAACATATCGCTCTTGTGTGCCGCGCTTTTCTTGTTCGGCTTCATCTCCACGAGATTGACAGAAATGCCGCGCTCGGCAATCTGCCACGCCGCCTCACAGCCGGCAAGCCCCGCGCCGATTACAGTTATACACTCACCGCTCATTTAGGCTTGCCCCTCCGGCTTTACCTTCGAAAAGCCGCACCCGTCGGCAATGCAAACCAGCTTCGGCACTTTGCCCTTCTTTACATAAAGGAGCTTGCCGCACTGCGGACACCTCTCGTTTGTAGGCTCATTCCACGACACAAAATCGCACTCGGGGTAGTTTGAACAGCCGTAGAACACCTTGCCCTTCTTCGACTTCTTGACCACTACCTTCTGTCCGCATTTAGGACAATCCACGCCAAGTTCGTTTACTATGCTCTTTATATTTCTGCACTCGGGGTATCCCGGGCAGGCGATGAACTTCCCGTATCTGCCCACCTTGATAACCATTTTCCGACCGCATTTTTCGCAGATTATATCGGTCTCCTCTACGGGAGGCTTGAGGCTTATGCCCTCCATGTCCTTCTTTGCGCGGGCGAGATTTTGCTCGAAGTCGTCGTAGAACTCCTGCAAAGTGCCTACCCAATCGCGTTCGCCCTCCTCAACCAAGTCGAGGTTCTTCTCCATCTGAGCGGTGAAGCGGACATTTACAATCTTTGCGAACTGCTCCTTCATGAGCTTGTTAGTGATTTCGCCCAGCTCCGTCGGCTTGAGTGTCTTGCCCTCGCGAACGACATACTCCCTGTTAATTACAGTGGAGATTATAGACGCGTAGGTGGAGGGTCGCCCTATGCCGTATTCCTCCAAAGCCTTGTTGAGCGTAGGCTCGGTATACCTAGCCGGAGGCTGAGTAAAGTGCTGATTGGGGATTATCTCCTTAGTACGGAGTGACATATCAACAGAAAGCGCGGGGAGTGAACCCTCGTCCTTCTCCTCTATGTCCTTCGCCTCCTCGTAGAGCACTGTAAATCCATCAAACTTTACAGTGTAACCCGACGCCCTGAAGATGTACTTGCCGTCTGAAATCTCCGCGCTTGTGGTGTCGTGTACGCACTGCGCCATCAGACTTGCCATAAACCTCTCCCATATGAGCTTGTAGAGCTTATACTGGTCGTTCGACAGATTCGCCCTCGCCTGCTGCGGAGTGAGAGACGGCATGGTAGGACGTATAGCCTCGTGTCCGTCCTGAACACTGCCCTTAGACTTGAATTTATACGGCTTGTCGGGGATATATTTATCTCCCCATGTATCCTTTATATACTGCTCGCCCTCGGTTTTCGCCTCGGCTGAAATTCTGAGAGAGTCGGTACGCATATAGGTAATCAAACCGACCGCGCCCAAGTTCTCAAGCTCAACGCCCTCATACAGCTCCTGAGCAATCTTCATGGTTTTCTGGCTCTGGAAGCCCAGTCTGCGCGACGACTCCTGCTGTAAGGTGGAGGTGATGAAGGGCGGTGCGGGGTTTTTCTTCCTCGTGCCGTTTTTCTTCGATATTACGGTGAACTCCGCGCCCTCGATTTCCGACATGATTGAGGAGACCTCAGCCTCGTTCTTTATCTCGAGTTTCCCCTCCTTAGTGCCGTAGAGGGAGGCGGGGAAGGCTTTTTTCGCTCCCTTGGGAATGAATTTAGCGTCAACAGTCCAGTACTCCTCCGACTTGAAGGCGCGTATCTCCTCCTCCCTGTCAACTATCAGGCGGACCGCTACAGACTGCACACGCCCCGCCGAAAGTCCTCTCCTGATTTTTGAGGAGACAAACGGGCTGAGACGATAGCCCACAAGGCGGTCGAGTACGCGGCGGCACTGCTGTGCGTTGACTAAGTCGATGTCGATACTGCGCGGCTTCTTCATGCCGTCAACTATTCCTGTTTTGGTGATTTCATTGAAAATAACCCTGTTCTGCTCGTCGAGAGGAAGCCCCAGTATATAGGCGAGATGCCACGATATGGCCTCTCCTTCTCGGTCGGGGTCGGTCGCGAGGTAGACAAAATCGCTGTCCTCAGCCGCCTCCTTGAGCTTCTTTACTAACTCCTCCTTGCCGCTTATTACGGTGTATTTCGGAGCAAAACCGTGCTTTACGTCTACGCTCAGGCGGCTTTTGGGGAGGTCTCTGACGTGTCCGACGGAAGCCATGACGTTGTAGTCCTTGCCTAAGTATTTTTTGATTGTTTTCACCTTACCGGGTGACTCCACTATTACAAGCTTTGACATTTATCTTCACCCTTGTCTTTTTGCTATATTTTCGCGGCGTATCTGCCCTTGCCGTCAGTTTCAATTAAATCGCTTATTTCAAGCTCCGTAATTGAGGAGAGAACCGCTTGAACAGGCAGATTTGTCGCCTGTGTGATTTCGTTTGGTTTGCCCGCGCCGTCTGCTATCGCGCGAAAGACCTGTGCCGCCTGCTCGGAGATGTCCTCAGGCAGGACTATCTGCTCAGAGGGCTTAATCGGCGCGGCAGGTTTGCTCCTGTCACGGATTTTCGCGGATTTCTCCGACTTCTCGCCCTTCTCCCCCTTTGAGCCTTGCGCCTTTACGATGCTGACACTCCGAACACTCACATTTGCCGCAGACGCGCCGCCTGTGCCTCCTCCTCCGCGAATACTCGAGGAGGAACGAGACTGATTCGCCTGATTATAAGGCTCGAGCTTTCGAACGTCTATTTGACGAGCGAACGCGGCGAGAGATTTTTTCTCCGGCATATTAATTCTGTGCGGATATTTATATATGTATTCACTGAGAATGTCATTTACGCTCTCAATCGGCTGTGCTCCGTCGCGGATGATGCGGTTCGCGCCTGTGGACATTTCGCTCATTATGTCGCCCGGGACGGCGAAAATATCCTTCCCCTGCTCAAGCGCGTGGCTGACGGTGATGAGAGAACCGCTTCTTTCGGGAGCCTCGATTACTGCTACTCCCAGCGAAATAGCCGACATAAGGCGGTTTCTTATGGGGAAGGTGCGTTTGGAAGGCTCTGTATCGGGCGGGTACTCCGTGATAATTGCCCCCGACCGCGCGATTTCGCGCCTCACCTGCACATAATCTATGTTATACCTCGAGTTGATGGAGCAGGCAAGCACTAAGATTGACTTCCCTCCCGCTTTGAGCGCGCCTATGTGCGAGGAGATGTCGATTCCCACCGCGCCGCCGCTGACCAGTATCGCCCCGTTTTGCGCCAGAGAGTAGCCCAAAGCGGCGGAGATGGCTTTCCCTCTGGGGGTTGCCTGCCGCGTGCCGATAACGGTAATCAGCACGTTGTCGTCTACATTCGGAAATTCCCCGACGTAGTAGATGACAGCGGGATAGTCCACTATATTCCTCAAACGCCGCGGATATATATCGTCGTCGGGCGTCATGGTTCGTATTTTTAATTTTTCGCACCGCTCGGCGATGGTGACGGCACTGCTCATGTCCTTGTTTTTCGCCTCACTGAGCTGTTTCGGAGTGAGTACTCCCGCGTTTTTCAGCGATTCGTAATCCGCGTCGTACACCGCCTTAGCCGAGGGAAATTTTTCCAAAAGAGGAGTGATTGTCCTGCTCCCGTAGCCAAGCAAATTTTGCAGCCAAATCCAATAAAGCAAATGATTCACAGCAGTACCACCTCAATTTATACTGATTTCAGCCGGTGCGGACACAAATTAAACTCCGCGCGTCCGACACTCGTGTCCTCTCCTCATACTGTCCTCGAAAGCTGCTATACGGCGTAGTTTCGCACCATCTCCCACATCAGCAAAGCCGCCGCAGTAGCCGCGTTGAGCGACTCCGCGCGTCCGTTCATGGGGATGGTCACCCGCTCTCCGCACGCCTCGATTGTCTTTTGGGTAAGCCCGTTGCCCTCGTTGCCGATGCACATGACTACTCCCTTGAAAAATCTGACACCTGTGATTTTGCTCGCCTCCGAGTCGGGTACTGCGGCAAGAGGACGCATATTGCTCTTCTTGAACCTGAC
This sequence comes from Oscillospiraceae bacterium, assembly GCA_031262985.1. Taxonomy (GTDB): domain Bacteria; phylum Bacillota; class Clostridia; order Oscillospirales; family Acutalibacteraceae; genus JAISGQ01. Next base: position 18,074 of record JAISGQ010000018.1, on the reverse strand, counting down.
TATCGACTCCGGCACATCATTAAGCACGGCGAAGGGGAGGCGGAACACCGCTCCCATACTCGCGCGCATAGCCTTCGGATTGAATATGTCACAGCAGTCGCCCGAGAGGAACGCGCCGCTCAGCCCGAGAGCCTCCGCCGTTCGGAATATCGCGCCTACGTTTGCGGGGTCCTGCAAATTTTCGAGGAGGACATACTGCCCGTCGGTCTTCATCTCCTCGAGGTTGATTGTCTCCGACTTAATTTTTCCTATGCAGAAAATCCCTTGGGGAGACTGCGTATCGGAAATTTTAAGAGAAAGCTCCTCGGTTATAATATACGCCTTTTCCGCCGCCTTCTCAAGTGCTTTTATGGTGTCGTTATATTTTGTAAGAGCTTCCTCTGTATAGAAAAGCTCGGTGATTTCAATGTTATTTTGGAGTGCCTCCGTGCAAAGACGAACGCCCTCTGCGATAAATAAATTGCTTTCTCGGCGTTCTTTCGCATCGGTCATTAGACGCGCCGCCGTCTTTACTGCCTGATTATCCTTGCTCCGTATTTCTGTAGCCATAATACACCTCACATACTGTAAATTAGCTATATATTGCTCCTTTTGCTCCTTCTTCAAAATACCAAAACACGCCCGGGGGATAATTCCCGGGCGTAATTTCGCTTTTTAGAGAGCAGCTTTTGCCTTGTCAACCAGTGCGGAGAACGCATCGGCGTCACTTATTGCAATTTCAGAAAGCATCTTGCGGTTAAGCGTTATTTCCGCCTTTTTAAGTCCATTCATAAAAGTGGAATAATTGATGTCATTCATCTTGCAGGCGGCAGAGATTCTCGTAATCCAGAGACGTCTGAAATCTCTCTTCTTATGACGGCGGCCTATATATGCATACTGACCGGACTTCATGACGGCTTCCTTCGCCATCTTATAGTGCTTGCTCTTTGCTCCCCAGTAGCCCTTGGCAAGCTTCAATATCTTATTTCTTCTCTTGCGCGTTGAAAGCGCACCCTTTACACGAGCCATTTACGTTACCTCCAAAAATATGGTAGTTGCCTTACTTGTTCGGTGTTATGCGTAAGGTATCAATCTCTTAATCTGCGCTACGTTGGTCTTGTCTGCGACAACTGTCTTTCTCAAGCCTCTCTTGCGCTTGTTGGGCTTTGCCGCGCTGTTGAGAAGATGTCTCTTATTAGCCTGTGCACGCTTTATTTTGCCGTTCTTTGTGAGCTTAAAACGCTTCTTCGCACCGCTGTGAGTTTTGATTTTAGGCATTTATGAGTCCTCCTTGATATTCTTTACTTGACGGGTTTGACAACCAGGAACATCAGCATATTTCGGCCCTCAAGTACCGCCGGTTTCTCGACATTGGCGATTTCCGAAAGGGTCTCGGCAAATCTCCTCATTATCTCAAGTCCGTGCTCGGGATGTCCCATTTCTCTTCCTCTGAAACGTATTGATACCTTGACCTTGTTTCCGTCCTTGAGGAATTTAGCGGCGTGGTTGGCTTTTGTGTCAAAATCATGCTTGTCGATATTGAGAGACAGGCGTATCTCCTTTAGCTCAACAATATGCTGATTCTTCCTCGCTTCCTTCTCGCGCTTCTGCTGCTCGAAACGAAACTTGCCGTAGTCCATAATCTTACAGACAGGCGGCAACGCTTGCGGCGCAATCTTCACTAAATCAAGATTGCCGCGTTCCGCGATATCCAAAGCCTTCGCGGACGACATAATCCCCAGCTGTGCACCATCACTGCCAATGACGCGAACCTCTTTATCTCTTATCTCGTCATTAACTTGAACTTGCTGTTCCTTGCTGATAATCAAACACCTCCAATTTTATAGACTAAAAAGTGCGGACAGGACAACCCCCTCCGCACAGCAACACAACGATACATGACATAAATCACATTTTTCGATGATATTGACCGCTTGGATAAAACACCAAGGGTGAGGACTTGTTACTCCCACTTCATTGTCGAATGACATTATAACAGTATTGCTTTGTTATGTCAATATTAATTTCCCAAATTCTTCAAACTTAATTTCTGTGCAATCGCTCTTAGATGTATGCTGTCCGTACCGCAACAGCCGCCGCAGATTTTCAAATCAACGGTTTTGCTTAACTGGCTATGCCCTTTATGTTCGTTTTCGATTATGGAGATAAAATCAGTCATAAAACAATTATAACTTCCTGTCCATGAATATAATATCTTCGTGAGCGGCGTAACCTCGTCTGTTCCAAAAAAGTTTTGCTGTTTCATTGTCAGCGAAAACAAGAATACGAGATTTACGTACACCAAGTTCGTCGAGTTTTCCCTCAACGGTATCTACCAAATCTGTTGCGACACCTTGGCGGCGATAATCGGGCGAAACATTCAAATGCGATATGTAAGCACCGTCTCCGCCGAATTCTGCGGCAATTGTCCCTATGATTTTATTATCCGTTACTGCAACAAAACAGGTGTCGGGATTGCGAGTGAGAATTTTATTAAATGTTACGAGCGTACTGTCTGCTCTGCCGAATGCGTCGCCATTCAAGTTCCACAACTTAAAACATTCATCGTAATCGGAAAATGTCATTATGCGAATGGAAAATGTTTTCATTGAATATCTCCTCAAAAATAAAAGCGGTCGGATAGCAAAAGCGGTCGGATAGCTTTCTCGCTCCCAACCGCTCATTCTAATTCGTTTCAGGTATTTACGAAAAAGAGTACGGCGGCAAAAAACTTAAAACACCTTTTTCTGCTTCTTCGCGTTATTCTTTCGCCGCAGTTCGGTTTCCTTCTTGTCTATCGTAATAACTCCCTCGCCCGATATAAGGAGGCAGTCGCCCTCCTTAGCTCCCGCTGGCAGTTCCTCCGTAGGTATGCCGAACCGCGCCTCGCCGTCCTCCTCGCACACCGCGAATTGTCCCTCGAATCTGTCTATATACAGCTTTCTCATTTTTTCATCAAGCTCCCTTCTTTTCGTACTCCATTTCGTCCCCGTCCGTTCTGTAGACTATTGTGCCGTCCGTGTCGTTCCTGCACATCTTGATTTTCAGCTTATCGAACAAATCGACAACCTCCTCGTGGGGATGCCCGTAGCTGTTGTCTCTCCCCGACTGCACATACGCGTACTTGGGCGATAGCATTCTGACGAAGCTTCCGTAGTTGGAGGCGGCTCCGCCGTGGTGCGACGCTTTGTATAAATCTACAGTAAACGGCTCTATTCTGTCGAGGAGATTTTTCTCCACCTTCGTTGTGATGTCTCCCGCCGTGAAGAAGGAGAAGTCGAGATAGCGAAAAACCACCGCCACGGAGTAGTCGTTTAAATCGCCGAAGGTTTCGCCTTTTTCGGGCGAGAGAATTGTCATCTCCACGCCGTCAAATTCGTAGACGTCACCCGCCTCGGCTTTCTTCGCCTTGAGCTTTTTATCTGCAATCGCATCGAGAAAATCCGAATATGTCACTCCCGTAGGCACTTGGGAGTCGGGAATCAGCGGCATTATTATGCCTCCTACATCCATCTCGGATATTACCTCGTCCAGCCCGCCTATGTGGTCGGCGTGGGGGTGAGTGGCTATCACCATGTCGAGCCGCTCTACGCCTATATCGCTAAGGTAGGACAGCACGTCCTCTCCCCTGCCGTTGTCGCCCGCGTCAATCAGTATGTTCTGCTCGCCGCACCTTATGAGAGTGCAGTCGCCCTGCCCTACGTCGATAGCGTGTACCTCCACATGAGCATCGCCAATAAGGGAGGTGCTGCCGCCGTCCTCCTCAGTGTTTGAGGCGGAGAACATAGCCGACCAGCTCGGCATATCGCCGCCTGAAAACTCCCCGACTGTGAGTACTACGGCTATCAGTGCCGCTATGACCGCCGCGATAAGCCGCTTCATATCCCTGTCTTTCCTCCGCTTGCTCTGGTAGCTTGCGGAGTTGCTCTTTTTGCTCAAATTACTTCTTCCCCCTCGGCTTTTTTCTCTTTCTGTTTCTGTCGGTTGTAGTTCGCGCCTTTCCTGCCTTGCTTGTATTCCCCTTGCTGTCCTTCTTCTGTCCTCTCGTACTCCCCGCAGGAGGTCTTATCAGGCAGTGAGCCTCGTTTCCGACTAAATCCATCCTCCCCGCCTGTTTGAGTGCGGCGAGGACAATGTCGTAGTTCTCCTTCTTGAAGTACTGGAGCAACGCCCTCTGCATCGCCTTCTCCGCAGGCGTTTTCGGGACGTAAATCTCCTTTAGCGTGTAGGGGTCAAGCCCCGTGTAAAACATACAGGTGGAGATAGTTCCCGGTGTGGGATAGAAATCCTGCACCTGCTCGGGGCGTATCTTCTCCTTTTTGAGGAACACGGCAAGCTCCACCGCCTCGCGCAGGGTACTTCCCGGGTGCGAGCTCATGAGGTAGGGAACGATAAACTGCTTCTTCCCCGCGTTTTCGGAGATACGGTAGAACTCCTCCGCGAACCTCTTGTACGCCTCAATGTGCGGTTTTCCCATAGCGTCGAGAACTACCGCCGAGCAATGCTCCGGCGCGACCTTGAGCTGACCGCTGACATGGTAGTTGACCAGCTCGTTAAAGAATGTCTTGTCCTTATCTAAAATCAGGTAGTCGTACCGAACACCCGAACGGATGAACACCTTCTTGACCTTAGGAACGGCACGCAGCTTCCGAAGGATTTCGAGATACTCCTCGTGGTTGACCTCCATGTTGGGGCACGGTTTAGGAGCAAGACATCGCTTACCCTTGCACAATCCGTTCTTACTCTGAATCTCGCAGGACTGACGGCGAAAATTAGCCGTAGGACCTCCCACGTCGTGTATGTAGCCCTTGAACTGAGGGTCTTTCGTGAGCATTACAGCCTCTTTTATCACCGACTGCTCGCTTCGGCAGGTTATGCTCCTGCCTTGATGGAACGCGATGGAGCAGAAGGCACACGCGCCGAAACAGCCCCTGTTGTGTATGATGGAGAATTTTACCTCCTCTATGGCGGGTACGCCCCCCATTGGCTCGTACATGGGGTGGTATGTCCGCTCGTAGGGTAACTCGTACACCCTGTCGAACTCCTCGGGCGTGAGCGGAGGAGCGGGGGGATTTTGTATCAGTATCTTGTCGCCGTGCCGCTGAATTACGGTTTTCCCCCGCACCCAGTCCTGCTCGTCCTGCTGTATTTTGCAGGAGACGGCATACTCTCGCTTCGACTGAGTTACCTGCCCGAGGCTCGGACACTCCGCAGCACTCATCGGCTTGTAGGAGGAGACGGGTACGGCTACGCACGTTCCCTTGATACCCGTGAGCTTTGTGACAGGCTCGTAGGAGTTCAATCTGTTGGCTATCTCCAGTGTCTGATACTCCGACATTCCGTATGAGAGAATATCTGCTCCCGATTCAATTAGAATGGAGGGCTTAATCTCATCGTCCCAGTAGTCGTAGTGAGCGAACCGCCTCAGTGAAGCCTCCAAGCCGCCGATTATCACAGGCACGTCGGGATACGCCCTCTTCGCGAGTTTGGAGTAGACAATCAAGGCTCTGTCGGGGCGTTTCCCCGCGGCGCGTCCGGGGGAGTAGGCGTCGTCACTCCTCTTTTTCTTCGCGGCGGTGTAGTGCGCGACCATGGAGTCGATGTTGCCGCTTCCTATCATAAAGCCGAGGCGCGGGCATCCGAACCGCTTGAAGTCGCTCTCATCGCTCCACTTAGGCTGTGCCAAAACAGCAATGGAAAAGCCCGCCGCCTCGAGTATACGCCCGATAATCGCCGTTCCGAAGCTGGGATGGTCGACATACGCGTCGCCCGTTACAACTACGAAATCGGGCTGATACCAGCCGCGTTCATCCAACTCTTTTTTAGTTACGGGTAAAAATGCCATAGGTGTTAAAAATTCCCTTCAATTTACTACTCCGCACATGGTGTCTGCTGACACTAAAACCGCAGAGCAATAACTCAATCTTCTTCATCATCGTCGTACATACTGTTTATGTCAGCTATGAGCCTTGCGTCCTCAGGGCTGTAGTCCTGCTCGGTGCGGTAGTTCTGTCCGCCTTGCTCAGCACGGTAGCTCTGTCCGCTCTGCTCGGTGCGGTAATCTTGCCCACTCTGCTCGGCGCGGTAGCTCTGCCCACCCTGCTCAGCACGGTAGCTCTGTCCGCTCTGCTCGGTGCGGTAGTTCTGTCCACCCTGCTCCTCGTTCCTGCCGCCTTGTCCGCTTTCACGCGCCTCGTTCTGCTCCTCCCACGGAGGAGTTTCCGACACGTGTTCGGGTCGCGGCGACGGGTCTGTGCCGATAGGTACGGCAACCGACATCGAACGCTCCAGCCACTGGGTCTGCGTCATGAGAACCTGCCTCGGCTTTGAGCCTTCATAAGGACCGACAACGCCCCTCTCCTCAAGCTGGTCTATCAGCCGTCCTGCTCTGGCGTATCCTACGCTCAGCTTGCGCTGGAGCAGGGAGGCGGACGCCTGCCCCGCCTGCACTACAGCCTCCATAGCCTTGAGGAGTACGGGGTCGTCCTCCTCCACGCCGTGACTGCCGGAATCGCCGCCGTCCTCGTTCTCCGCCGCCTTGCGTTCGATTTCCTCTGCAATCTCCGCGTCGTAGTCGGCATCGCTGTTGCTCTTGAGGAAGTTTATGACCGACTGCACCTCCGCGTCGGAGATAAAGCAGCCCTGCACACGCTTGGGTTTGTTTACTCCCATCGGGTGATAGAGCATATCGCCGTAGCCTATGAGCGACTCCGCGCCTCCCGCGCCTAAGATTGTTCGGGAGTCTATTTGCGATGACACCGTAAGCGCGATACGGCTCGGGATGTTATTCTTAATCGTACCCGTGATTACGTCAACCGACGGACGCTGAGTAGCCAGCACCATGTGCATTCCCGCCGCTCTCGCCATTGCGGCAAGACGGGCTATCGCGTCCTCCACCTCCTTAGGTGTGGTCTGCATGAGGTCAGCCATTTCGTCTATTACGATAATTATCCTGCTCAATTTATCAAATTCGCCCGTCTTTTCAGCCATGGAGTTGTAGGCGTCCAGACTACGCACATTGCGCGACTTTAACAGCTCGTAACGCTTCTGCATCTCCGACACTGCCCATTGCAGTACTCCCGCCGCCTTTTTTGCGTTGCACACAACGGGGACAAGCAGGTGGGGTATTCCGTTGTACACATCAAACTCAACGGATTTCGGGTCTACAAGCACCATTCGAACTTCCTTCGGCGTGTACTTATACATAAGGCTCATGAGCATTGAGTTTACGCAAACCGACTTTCCCGAACCGGTAGAACCGGCTATGAGGATATGCGGCATTTTCGAGAGATCGCAAAGCACTATGTTCCCCTCAATATCCTTGCCTATGACGGAAACCAGCTCTCCCTTCGCCTGCTCGAAGGAGTCCGACTCGATAAGCTCTCTGATTTTTACCATTCTGCGCGATTTGTTTGGAATTTCTATACCCACCGCCGGTTTCCCCGGAATGGGAGCTTCGATTCTCACCGACTGCGCCGCCATTCTCAGAGCTATATCGTTAGATAGGTTAGCTATCCTCGATATTTTTACTCCCGGCGCGGGCTTTATCTCGTAGCGTGTGACTGTAGGTCCTCGGCTTATGTGTGATACCGACGCCTTTACTCCGTACTCGTCGAGGGTGACTATCAGCTTCTCCGCCATTGCGCGAAGCTCGGCGGATTCATCCTTAAAGCTGCTGTAGTCGGTCTCGCTCAGAAGTTCCATGGGCGGGAGGATAAACTCCTCCTCCTCTGCGAAAGGATCGTCCTTCTCGCTGATTTCTTTTTCAAACTCCGCCGCCGCGTTTCTTATTTCATCGGCTTTGAGCTGTTTCGCGGTCTTTCGCTCGGGCTTCTCCCTCTGCGCGGAGGCGTTGGAGATAAGCAGGTCAAGCTCGTCGGCTTTACTGCCGTTTTCGCCGTCGGTGTCGCCGTTTTGTTCCTCGGAGGATTCGGCCGACTGCGTGTTTGAAAGCTCCTGCTCGTCCTCCCCGCAGACAGCCTTGAGGAGGTTGTTGAGCTTATCGTCAAGAGTTTCGTCTTTCGGCAAACTGCCGTCGGCAGTCCTGTCGGAGCGCGGCTTGCCTACCTGCTCCGAAACAATCTCAAATTCATCCGAATCGGCATCTGTCGGAGTAGTAGCCCTCCCTCTTTCCGAGTGGTCGTCCTCCTCGAAAAAGTCGGTAGGGATACGCCTGCTCTTTGCGGAGTCGCCGCGTCCTCGCTCCTCTTGCCTCCTCTGCTCACCTCTCCTGCGTCTGCCGTGCGGGAGGTCGGGGTCGTCCTCCACCTCATTCTCCGAGAGTTCGGGGTGCAGGAGGGCGTATTGCCGCTCCTCCTCAAGCCTCTGCTCCCTGCGTTCGCGGAGCTTGACTACGCCCTTCTGGGCGTGTGAGAAGGGGGCGGTTATCAGTGCTATGAGCTGTCCGAGCCCCGTCTGCGTAACTGTCATTATGAAGGAAAACACCGCGAGAATCGAGACTATTACAGCTCCTGTTTTGCCGAGTAGGAAGCACAATGAGCCTCCTGTCAACGCGCCTAAAGCTCCCGCGCCTATGGCGGTGCTCCCCTCCTTGTAGGCATCGGAAATCATGGTTTTATACGAATCTATGTCTGTGTTGTTCCATAGGAGATATGTAACTGCGGACACAAGAAGCAGCGCGACAAAGCCCACCGCCGTGTACTTTTTCACACTGCGGTCGGATATGTTGACCGAGAGCAGCACCGCCACTATCAGAAGCAGTACGCCGAAGGGAATGAGTGTCACGCCGAACACTCCGTACAGTATGTTGTGTACGGAGAGCCAAAGCTTCTCGCCTTCTATTACTGCGAAGGAGATAACCAGTACTCCCAGCGCGAAGATGATGAGGGCTATTGTCTGCCGCCTGAACATACTCTCCTCGCTCACAGGGGCGTTGTTCCGCGCGGAGGAGGGGGCGGGCGGCGTAGGTTTTGAAGCCGCGCCGTTTACGGGCGGCTTATTTTTAGGCTTATTGACAGCAGGCTTTTTTACTCCCTGATTTCTTGTTGCTCCGTTTTGTGCCATTTCTATGTATCCACCTTTTAAAATCTGTTTCAACTTAAATCTGTTGCCAAGGAGGCAAAGTTTAGGTCAAGCCTTTTCAAAGGCTTGCGGGTTCTTAGGGCAGAGCCCTAAGTCGCTCTCCGCAGAGAGCGAAATCCCCAATCGTCAGAAAAACGCAGGAGGGGTAGGAAGAAATGTCCCTAAGGACATTTCTTCCGTAGGGGAACCCTCGTCGGGGGTTCCCCTGTGTAGGTCGCCTTGCGACCTACTTATACTAACACAACCAACATACTGAACCACCACCGCCTAAAAGGCGGTGGGTTTTGCAGTTGCCTAAAAGACAAGTGGGATTTGCTCTCATCTAAAAGGCGGTGGGTTCTGCCACCATCTAAAAGCAATGGGATTTGCCACCGCCTAAAAGGCGGTGGGTTTGCGGGCGGCTAAAGCCGCCTGACACTCCCACCCTGTAGCTGTAATGCTCTTGCGTAGGTCTTAGGGATTGGGCTATTCAAAAGCATTTATCCCTGTATGCAGACAAACCAATTACCCGATAACCCCGACCGACACATTCTCCAGTGCCGCCTTAGTAAAGATATTGCTCCCCGTGCTATGCTCTACGATGCCGATGACAACAACTATCAGCCCCGCCGCGAGGCAGTAGTATCCGAAATAATCGAGCTTGTTGTTCTTCACTATCCATTTAAGTCCTCCGATGGCGAGCACTCCCACTACGCCGGCGACTATTATTCCGAAAATAGCCTCAACTGCAGTGAAATTCATTCCCATCTCCCCTATATCCTTGAGGTCAACGACATTAGCGGCGAGTATTGCGGGGATACTCATTATAAAGGAAAAGTTAAGTGCGGTGTTTTTTTCCACTCCCGAAATCATACCCATAGTAGTGGTAGTACCCGAGCGGCTCAGCCCCGGCATTGCGGCAAAGCACTGCGATATGCCCATTGCCGTCGCGTTCCTGTATGTAAGGTAGGGCTTGCCGTCCCTCAGCTTCGAGAGACGCGTCGCGTAGAGGAGCAATGCGCCTGTCATGAGGAGGAATATTCCCTCCGCCATAATGCCCGCGTCCTCGGAGAAATATGTCGATAAATCAGCCATGTTTTTGACTGCCTCGCCGTCCGCAGTGTTCAGCTCCAAGAAGCCGAACATGGGAACGAACAGAAGCACTGCCCACGCAGACGCCACAAAAACCATGATGACCATAGTGCGGTTCTGGTTCATGTCCTTTAGCTTCCATAAGAATTTGCCCTTGACTAAATCCTTAACCATGCTGAAAAATTCAAGAATCAGATTCCAGATAAGCTCTCTGTACACCACAAAAACCGCGATTAACGTTCCGAAATGAAGCAGCAGAGTGAACGACTGCGAGCCGTCTCCCGATATACCCGCTATGTGCTGATAAATCGATACATGACCGCTGCTCGATACGGGGAGAAACTCCGTCAACCCCTGAATAATTCCCTGCAAAATTGCGTTCCAAAAACCCATTATGTATTGCTCCTTTGTATTTATTTTATATATGTATGCCGACTGAGCAAAAACTCTCCGCCGACATTTTCTACTCCTGCTGTTGCTGATACTACTACTGCTACCGCTACCGCTCCCCCGCTCCCCCACTCCCTGCTCCTACTTCACAAGCCCCGTTATGTCACTGCCCGGAGAGAGGCGCGGGTCGAGGTAGCTCCTCAAATCGGTTGAAATAATCCTTTTGGAGTACCGCACTCCGTTCTGCTCGGTGTACTCCACCGCCGTTTTGCCGAGATATGCAGTTTTGGGCTGCTCCTCGACTGCTCCCTCCCCATCTCCATTTGCCCCGTAGTCGAAATACCAGAGAAGTGTGCTATACATTTTCCTCCACCTCTTTTTCGGGTTTTGGCTTACCTACTGGGGTATCAGCGGAAGGAGGTTCGGGCTTCTGCTCACTGTCTGAGTTGTCGGCGGGAGGAGTAATCTCCTGCGTCTTTTCACGCTTTTTCACCTCATCTATCTGACCGTACAGGCAGGCTATGGCATCCGAGAGATTTCCCAGCTCGTCGATAAGCCCCTCGTTGACCGCCTGCTCCCCGTCAAGCACCGTGCCGACGTCCATCACCAGCTCGCCCATGGTTCTCGAAAGCTCGAGAAAGCGTTCTGCCGATATTTTCGAGTTGCAGCAGACGAAGCGGGTTATACGCTCCTGCATTTTATCGAAGTAGGAGAGCGTCTGCGGCACTCCCAGCACAAGCCCGCTCATGCGGACAGGGTGTATGGTCATAGTAGCCGACGGCACGATAAACGAACGCTTTGCCGACACCGCGAGAGGTACTCCTATGGAGTGACCGCCGCCCAGCACGAGGGAGACGGTGGGAGTTTTCATCCCCGACACCAGCTCCGCTATGGCAAGCCCCGCCTCGACATCGCCGCCCACAGTGTTTAGGAGAATCAGCAGACCGTCTATATCCGCCGACTCCTCTATGGCTACAAGCTGAGGCATAATATGTTCGTATTTCGTCGTCTTGTTCTGAGGAGGAAGCGTCTGATGTCCCTCTATCTGACCTATCACCGACAGACAGTGTATGACGTACTTCCCCTTCGCGCTGGTAATCGCGCCGAGATTGTTGATAGAATCAATCTGCTCGGGAGACAGAGACTCCCTGCTCTCCTCGTTTTCATCTTCGCTCAAACCATATCACCTCCTGACGGTAGTTTGCTCCGCCAGCAGGTAATATATGCAAAAAATCAAGCTCGGATAATTTTATCACAGCACGATATAAAATGCAAACAAATAATATTATGGAGCGTGGATAATCACGCGCGTTATAAAAAGTTCAACACAGAAAAGGGTAATTCGCGCGATTTCGGATCACGATTTTGGAAAAATTTCATCTTTGCCAATCCGAAAGCATTGTACGCATGAACAAAAACCTCAATTACCGTTCGCAATGTTTCATACTTTCGAAAGAAACATCGGCTTCTGCGTCGCAAAACAGGTATATAATGCCGCAAGTCTACATTAACCCCTTCAACTGTATATGTGTCTCTTTTGTTATTATTGATGAACCAATTAAACATTGCCATTAAGCGTGTGTGTTGTGTGCAAAATCGTTGAAATACAGCCGTTTTATCTTGAAGGTGTGGCAAGGTTTAATTGGGGGAGCAATAACATTCCTTACATATTCCGCACCGTAGACGAGTATTCCCGTTGGTGTTACCGCGAAATTCATGCCGAACACAGTGCCTACATATCGGGCTTGTTCCTACGGAGTGCAGTCAAAGCACCCCCCTTCGCTATCCACATGGTGCAGACCGACAAAGGTCACGAATTCACAAACGCCTTGTTTGGACAAAAGAAAGAGAGGCTTACGCGCTTTTATCAAACTCTCGACGAACTTGGCATAGTGTATCGAAGGATTTGCGTCGGTACCTCGAAACAAAACGGCAGAGTTTAACGCCAACATAGCTTAGATATGCAGCGGTTCTACAAACGGCAAAAATTTTCCTCTCTTAAGGACGCTCAGCAAAAAAATAGCTGATTACAACTTTTGGAGCAAAACCCGTATCAAGACTTGTTTGTCTTTTCGCTCTCCCATCCAAATCATTGAAAGCTACTCTGCTTAATTTTTTCACTCATCATTGACACCCGAACACACCGAACACAAAAATAAATAATCTATAGGTATTGCTTTTTTCAATCACATAATGTATAATACCGCATAGTTGATTCTCTCGGTTTTGCAACTCTGCCCTGCTTATTTATTTTGGAGGCGAAGAATTAGAAGGTAAAATTTGCCGGTGTGATGGAATTGGCAGACGTGCTGGACTCAAAATCCAGTGGTAGCGATACCGTATCGGTTCGACCCCGATCACCGGCACCACCGACTCGGAAACCCGCAAACGCTTGATATGACGGCGTTTGTGGGTTTTCTCTTTTTCGAGTCAACCATCATTTCGGCAGCCATTTTCGCTCATTTTAAGCGATGTCCCTCCTAAAATCGGAGCTTTTTTGGAGGTCGCTCGTTCATGTCGGATAGACACCGATAATCGCCTCAGCCGATGCAATCTTCGAGTGAAAATCCAAATGGGTGTAGATATTGGACGTCGTTCCGATGTCGCTGTGACCAAGCCATTCTTGGATTTCTTTCAGACTCACACCGTTCGCATAAAGTAAACTGGCGCAAGAATGCCGCAAGTCGTGAAAGCGGATTCTCCGCATTCCGTACTTTTCGAGCAGAAGCGGAAAATGCTGCGTGATAAAGCCGGGCTTTATAAACTCACCTAAGTCGTTGACATAGATGTACTCCGCGTCAGCCGTGTTGTATTCACGACCACACAGCCTTCGATTTTGTAGTTGCTTCGCTTTCATCTCATGAAGCAGCGCCTCAAATGGAGCGACAAGCGGCAGCGTCCGATAACTCGACTTGGTTTTAGTTCGGTCTTTGGCGATAATCGTGCTTTTGCCGTCAATCGTAATTTGCGTCACGGTGTGCCGAATGGAAACGGTCTTTTGGTCAAAATCAATCGCATTCCATTTCAGACCCACTACCTCACTTCGGCGCAAGCCGTAGAATGCCGCCAAAATCACGCCAAGCTCCAACGGATCACCTTTCACCTTTTCAAAAAGCTGCTCAAGCTCTTTTGCATTGTAGATGCTCCCGACGAACGGACTCTTTTTGGGTCGCTCCACACGGTCGGCAGGATTGTTGTCAATCAAACCAACCTTGAAAGCGTATTGCAACGCCTTTCGGATGTTGGCGTGTCGCCGGATGACCGTGTTGTTTGATACGCCGAGTTCTTGCAATTCATAGGTGTAATAGTCTTGAATCTGCTTTGGCGTTATCTCGCTTAACATGAGATAAGGAAAGTGTTCTTCAAAGTATGGCACAATGCGATGTTTAATGCAGTTGGTGTAGCTTCACATCCTTTGCGGATATGTAAAGCCGGACTCAGGGAGTTTTTAAGGTTGGGGAAGCGCATAAGGCTTCGCTTATCTTTTAACCCGCTTTGAGTCCGGCTCGTATCTTCATTGCCCTTATTTGTCCTCGACACCCCAAGGCGAAACAGGGTTTACCCCTGCGGGAAGTCATCATGCGGCGATCAGCGTAACCGCTCCACGGGCATCTCAGCCCCTCCGAGGTTCTCTCCAAGCTGCTCTCATTGCGTGCGACGGCTCACGGATAAAACTTTCCGCTTCTACGCTCAAGCTGTGACTGAGCAGGAGTATCATTGTCCCCTTTGCCTGTCATGGCCGTGCCGGAAGCTGTCCGGCATTTATAGTCAAGCTGAATCGCTCATCCTTTCGGATTCATGGCGCGCTTACTGATGTGGCTGCCCGTGTCAGGGGCGGCAAAGGTAATGTGCATGATGAATGGGTATTTATTTTTCAAGGAGCAAACAGGGCTGTTTTCGTTCCCTGCGATTAGGGGCTTTTTATGTCCCTGTATAGGAAAGGGATAAAATCACGATTTTTGATAAGGGTCGGACAAAAGTTTTTTGACTTTTTTTCTGATGGTTTCAAAACTCTGTGTAATCGCGGGTTGGGATAAGAGCGTAACGCTTACATCGGCGGTGGTGTCGGTCATCTGCTTCTTCATCGGGGTTGTCATATCGTATCTGTACGCTACGCCCACAGGGGCAAGCGTGGTTATTATCAATATTGTGGCGTTCGGGCTGTTTTGGCTAATCGGCGCGATCAAAAATAAAGGCGGGAGGTTTTTCGGTATGGGTAACAAGTTAAAGAAAGGTGCGTCCGGCGCGGCAATGCTGATGCTTTGTTTGGCGTTATTTACTGGTTGTGCAGAGCAAGCAAAAGGCAACATCGGCGGCAATCAAAATCAACCATCAAGCAATTCGGCACAGCAACCTACAAACGGTCAGCAAGGCAACAATAACGCCGCCGAAGCCAAGCCCTACACAGACCGCTCCGACGAAGTGGTGGAAATCAAAGAGAAAATGTTCGTCGCGCAGAGCAACGACGTTTACTACAATGCCGACGAGTATTTGGGCAAAACCATAAAATACGAGGGGCTTTTCTCGGTCTACACCGACCCGACAACGAACAACACCTATTATTCGGTTATACGCTACGGCCCCGGCTGCTGCGGCGTGGACGCAAACTGCGGCTTTGAGGTGGCTTGGACGGATGGCAAAGAACATGAGCTTCCGACAGCAAACGATTGGGTTGAGGTGTCAGGCGTGTTGGTGGAGTACAGCGAGGACGGATATGATTATTTGCGGTTGAACCTTGCCACGCTGAATGTGCTTGAAACGCGCGGCGCGGAATATGTGACGCAATAGATAAACTATGTAGAGGGAGTCAGCTTTGCGGCTGATTCCCTTTTCTCAATATACTGGCGTACCATACCCTAATAAATCTGCGCTGTCAAGCCGATAACTGCGTCGCGCCACCATGTCGGAGGTGTTGCCCTCTATGGTGTGGACGACCTCGCCCTCGATACGCTCCACAATGCCGACGTGCTGTGGGCGACCATCATGACTCCAATCAAAGAACACAATATCGCCGGGTTTGGGGATATAGCCTGTGTGCGCGTCCTGCCATATACTACGCTCCTTGAACCAAGGAACACCTTGGCTCTCACAGGCGGCAAACTTCGGCAGTATGCCTTTTTCAATATATCCTGCCTCGTTATGGGTGCTTCTTGGATAGAAACAGGCACGGTATTCACGGGCAAATCACACGGCTATTTCAGTATGCACTATCTCAATAACAAGCTGAAAAAGTTCGGTCTGAAAATCGGATTGCCCTCCGACTTTCACACCCACAGTTTACGCCATACGGCGGCAAGCCTTTTGATTAACTCCGACGTGTCAGTTAAAAACATTGCTGAGCAATTAGGACACGCCCGGACAACGATAACAGAAAATATATACTCTCACGTTTTCGCGTCAAGCAAAGTAAAAACCATGCAAGCCCTTGAAATGAAATTGACAGGGGTAAACGCGGACAAAGAGTAAAGCAAACAAGCGACAAGTAAACCCGCCTTTGAGCGGCTATTATTTGTCGCTTGTTTGTCGCTTAAACATAGGAAAAGTCGCTTATTTTTGATTGAAGATACTTTATCCTAAAACGCAAAAACCCTTGATATACAAGGGTATACGGTAAGTTACTATAAGATAATTTGTCTACACAGAATGTCCGCACATCAGCCTGTGGTTTACCAAAAGCCAAATATCTCCGGGTTTTGTCAGCGGTTCGGCAATCTGCTCGGCTTCTTTTTCGGCATCAAAATCGTCCTCGATAATTTTGCCCTGAGCCCGCATAACTTGCTGATAGAGCTTATCAAGCTCTGGGCGTTCAAAGCCAGTGATTTCAAAACTAACGCCGTTGGCTTCCAAATCCTTCAAGACTTCAGCCAATTTTACAACATCGAATTCGCCTTGAATCTTGTTTAGCGCGATATTTAACGCCTTTTCCCGCTGTTCGTCAAGGTCGATTACAACGCAGTCAATCTCCTCAAGCCCCATCTGCCGGAGGATTTTGAACCGCTGATGACCGCCGACAATATTGCCTGTTCTCTCGTTCCAGATTATCGGCTCGACATACCCGAATTCTTCCACGCTCTGCAGGAGCTTCTCGTACATCGGATCGCCGGGCTGCAAATCAACGCGCGGGTTATACTTCGCCGGGTTCAGCCGGGTTGCCGGAATTTTCTCCAAACGCATATTCTCCATCGGGCGGCACTCCTTTCGACTTGCGGCGGCTTCTCCCCGCGAAAATCACCGCCATCAAATCTTTTTCCGGGTTCGAAATTAACTTCTCGCTGTTCTTGGCAACGATATCCCAAATCGGACTCCAAGTGGCAATCACATTTTTTTGCATCTTCAGCATGGCTTCTGCAAAATCGGTGATGACAAGCTGTTTTTTGTCGTTATAGCTCACCGTGGCGGTCTTGGAAAGCTCAAACTGGGCGCAGATGAGATAATATTTCGCAAGCGCGTAGTCCGCCAATAACGCCGTGGCAATGAGGTGAAGGCAATCGGACGGCGCAAGATAATCCACGGTTTGGTTGAAAATTTCGGTAGGCGTGGGGATTCCCACAATCTGCCGTTCCATGATTTTCAGGTAGTCCGGCGCGGTCGGGCGGTATGTATCGCCGCCGGAAAACTCCATTTTCTTCAGCGGTCGGTGACCGGGATTCCCCGCCGCCAGTTTCTCCGCCAGTGGTTTGGGCTTCCTGCCCGCGCCTTTTCTCGCTCCGCCTGATGGCATGACTTCACCCCCGGTTTGATTGCTTTGAATTACACAATGCTATATTCTATGCGGGACTTTTTCAAAAGTTGACAGCGGGACTTGCCTTTTTCGCCCGATTTTCCCGCGCTTCGACACTGCCTGTCCGCCGCCGCTCGTCCGCTCCGCCGCCTTTCCGCTCTTCTTTTCAGCCCCAAAATCCGTAAATTTCATGAGATTTTCCGCGCAAACAGCCTGTACACGTTTTGAAAAAAGCTGACATTTTGAAAACTAATCAAAATATCAGCTTGGACTGTTAGCAAGAATGGCTTAAACACTGGGTTTTAGCGGAATTTTTATATTTTTGAATTCGCGAGTGGTGTGTACGAAGCCCTTGGGCGATGTCCGTGTGAAAAGCTGTAGAGATTGAGACCGCCCCCTTCGGGTCAGCGGGGACGGGTCTTTGTGTGGCAAGATTGACATAACGCCATGAGATTGGCAAAATCATGAGTGCCGCCTTGGTCAGTGGGAACGATATGGTGAACTTCATCGGCGGGAACATATTTGCCGGACTTGAGGCACTCTTCGCAAAGCGGGTGAGCTTGGATGTAAAGGTCGCGGATTGTACGCCAACGCCGACCGTAAATTTTGTTGTGGTCGGGCGAACGCTGTGACTGGTTATACTGCCGGGCGGCGATTGGTTTGTGCTTGGGACAATATCGTTCAAGTGTGACTTCGGGGCATCCGGGGTAAGCGCAGGGGTGCGGGATTTTTGATGGCATAAGTAAAACCTCCTGTGGGTGATATATTCGGGCGAAAGAGAACCACTTGAACGGGTAGAACCGCTCGTTAATTATATATATATTCTTTTTTATGACTAATGTCTTTGGGAAGATATTACGTAAAGAGTTGC
>JAISGQ010000013.1 GCA_031262985.1 Oscillospiraceae bacterium | reverse complement strand
CGAAGGGCGCGGCTACACGGCGCAGTAAATGAATATCGGATATATCGCCCCGCTTCGGCGGGGTTTTCCGTTGCCGCAAAGTGGCACAAAATAAAGTCATCAGTGAGCTTGCTTTCACGGGTTGGTCTGGTACACTGCACTCACATTCTGAAAGGCAGGTACATGACCATGAAAATGGATTTTGAAATGCAGCGCATGAATATCACGAAGGCGCAGTTCAACGCCGAGATTCGCTGCAAGCTGAAAGGCACGATATTGGAGACATGGAGGGATTCCATCACGCTCGAAACCGCGACGCTTGCGAATCAGCCAAATTGGACGCGCGGAACAGAGCCGTATCATTCGCACCACACCGCCGACGAGGAACGCCCCTTCACCGAGGCGATTCACCTCGAAGATGGCTATGAGCAGTATTACCTCAAAAACCTCGACGGTACGGGCTATAACTTCATCTATCAGTTTGACTGGTGGGACGAAAAACGCGGCAGCGGCTATTGCTACATTGCGGAATTCTAATCCACGCCCCGCTTCGGCGGGGTTTTTCTGTTCCAAGACTTACCGCCTTAAAATTATGTTTTAGAGCTTGAAAGACACGGTGAAATCCGTAAGCTGTCACTCACAGCAAACATAATTTTTTAGGAGGCAGCTGCCATGATTGAGATTTCAACCGTAGTAAAGAAAACCGAGGAGCTTTTCGACCTGTTCAACGAGCATTTTTACGAGGGCGCATTGACCCGCCCCGCCATCACCGTATCGCCGGACGGCGGGCGCGGCGCGTATGGTTGGTGCAGCGTATATGAGATATGGACGAACGGCGACGAGGCGCACCGCGAGATTAACCTCTGCGCGGAATACCTCAACCGCCCGATGGCCGAGGTCTGCGCAACGCTGCTCCATGAAATGGCACACCTGCACAATCTCATTCACGGTATTGCTGATGTGAGCAACAACGGCTATTATCACAATTTGAAGTTCAAGGAAACCGGCGAGGCGCACGGGCTTCATATTGAAAAGCACGAGAAATACGGCTGGACGGTTACGACCCTCACCGAGGAAACGGCAGCATGGCTTGATGCCACGCTCGGCGGCGACGAATTCAAGGTGAGCCGCCAGCCCGAAGGCGGCACGGGTGGCAAAACCGCAGGACGTAAATCCAAGAACCGCTCTATCAAATACGTCTGCCCCGAATGCGGCACGATTATCCGCGCGACCCGCGAGGTCAGCGTTATATGCGGCGACTGCGGCGTGGCATTTGAGCGGGAATAGAAAAACGACACCCCCTCGCAGGGGTGTCGGAATTTTTGAACTGCGTTTGGTTTTGAAAAATACCGCGACACCCCTCACGAAGAAAAACAAGCCGATTTTGGTGTTCAAACTCCGTTTGTCTTTGCAACGATTTTTTGAGGGGTGTCGCGCAGAATACGACAAAAGCCGCACAGCAAGCAGATTTGTGCCGCCGACTCCGTAATGGCGATAACAAAGCCGACGGAGTTATTCGCGGCGCATTGACGCAAACCCGCGCCGTTACAGGGATTTCCGCACATAACGCAAAAAGAAGCGCGACACCGAGTGCCTCGCTTCTTTTTGCTAAATGCTGTCATTCTAAATGGTGCAGGCGAAGAGACTCGAACTCTTACCCGAAGACTGGCTCCTAAGACCAGCGCGTCTGCCATTCCGCCACGCCTGCACATATTAACAAATACAAAGCACGAAGTTATTATATATTATAATTTGCATTCCTGCAAGATATAAATTACAATTGAGTGTTGATAAAGGTGTTGAACGCAAAAAATCGAATACAGAGAACGGAGATTCACGAGATTTGGAGTTGAGAACTTTCCTGAATTTAATCTTTAAATTGGGCTGCTAAAAGCTTATCAACGAAGTGTTACCGAATATTCAAACGGCAGACCCCGAGACTAAAATCGGGTCAAAAAGTGCAAAGAAGTTCCTGTACGGATTCAAGCAGTATGTTGTTGATATGCAAAGCGGAATGATTAACCGTGTTGCCGTCACGCCTGCGAATGTGACTGATGCAGAAGGTACAAAATACGTCATGCCCCGAAAGGTGCTACTTGCTACTCGATAAAGGATATGTCGGTTCAATTTCGGAAATGCGGCTACAGTTAAAATAAGAACGCAAAAATAGTCAATCAGCTTGATTTTGAAATTTGGTGATGATATTGTACTGTCGATTTTGTCCATAATTCCTATTGTTTACACTCTCCAATATTTTATTTGGATCAAGACACTGATAGAGGGTTTTCACGGAACATTTTTAGGAAGAAGTGATACAAATCAATGTCCCGATTGTTAAACCTAAATTCAGTCTCAAGAAGATGTATTTGAAAAGTCGTTTTAGGAATACCTTTAATAAAAGGTAGGGTTTGATTCGCCGCCCCTTGGGGCGAATCCTTATAAAACCGTTATCCTGCAAATACCCCGCTGCTTGCGGCGAGGAAATTTATTCCCATTAATGTGGTTTCCGTTGCCTTTTGAAAACTCGCTTTCACCGTGATTAACGCGAAAATGTTTTTCATATCCGAGGTCAACCAAACCGTCATAACCGTGCCAACCATCGCTGTGAATTACGCTTTCGATATCAGCTCTACCGCGGATAATTGCTTGTAGCGTCGCGGATTTTGCGTCAGGTATAATCTCGGGGTATAAACCTTCCCATCGCGTTTATACAAACCAAAAACAATAGTTTTAGACCATGCGCCTCGACCTCTTTTTCCTTTAACTCTTAGAGGATCGAAGTAACTTTCATCAACTTCAAACACGCCAGTTTCGGCAACCAATAGGTCGGGCGGACGATTGTATTCGGCAATCCGGTGCCGGATTGCCGGATACAATCGATTGACTGCGTTCCTGCTAACCCTCGCCAATTCTGCTGTTTGGGTCGCGGTAAAATCGAGAGAAAATCCTTTAATCACAAGCCTAAATTTCGTTTCTGAAATTTTCGAACGAGTCATATACTTGTTTTTCATTGGCGTACCTCACTTTGAAGCTTATCAAACTTCTATGTGAGTGTCAAGACCCTTGATTTTTGATTATATTTGAATTTGCTTCAATTTATCCCCGATTTTCGCTTTTGAGTTTTTCAGAAAGTCTGAATTGTTCGGCTTGCGGTTCATATACAAACTCGGCTAATTTGTCGTGGTTTGCGTTGACTACAGCTTTTATTTCGTCAAGCGTGACATTAAAAAATTCTCGTCTTGTATTTATCAGATTCAGTTTTTTATCCTCAAAGGCTCTATGTAAAGCGGCTTCCAAGGCAGGGGCGTTATCCGAGAAAATCATAGCGTGTACATCAAAATTAAAGGGAACAGAAGCATCGCTAAGTTCAGATATGCGTTCTTGAGGGTCGAGGCGGCGGGTCATGCCTATTTTGTAAATATCCTCCCCGAAAGAACCGATGTTTGAAATCACATAAACATAGCCGGCTTTACGATTCGCTTCTCTGTAGTCAACTTCCTCTTGTGCGTGTTTAATCTCTTCTATTTTATTGACGATTTCTTCACGCCTCTTGAGAAGTTCCTCTTTTTCGCCGTCGGCGGCTTTTTCCAACTGAGAATCCAATTGCGCGAGGACGTTATGATAATGTGAGTTTTCCTTATCAAGCTTCTTCTTTGCTTCCGCGATTTCCTTCGCTACTCGTTCTTCCTCACGCTGTTGGGCGCGGATTTCTTTGGCGGCTTCCCTTTCTTCCTGCTTCTTCAGTGCATATTCAAATGCTAAATCGATTTCTTGCAGTTTCAATAAGCGATAACCATAGGTGATTGATATTCCCAGCGTTTTACCGAGCTTTGATATTGCATCGCATGATTTGTCGATTCTCTTGCGAGAGCTGTCAAGATTGCTGTATTTAACATTATCTATTATTTCATCACACTCGCTGTTAAAGGCTCTAAGAATCAGCTTTTTAGTCTCGTTAATCATTCTTTTTCCTTCGGAATTGCTACCATTGACTTGCCAGTTGCTATTTCCTGTTACAGCGCCGTCATTCTTTATCATTAATTTTTGCTGTTGCCGGATGTTGTCCAAGCGGTTTTTATATTCGTCAGAATTTATAAACTTGAATTTTGGCTCATACAGTCCGAATGACTGCAAAAGAATGGTATCGTTCGTTTCGATTATTTGAGACCTTAAATCCTCAAGTTCTACAAGCAATTGGCTCTTGTGTTGATAGAGCAAATTAATTTGAGGCTTAATTTCATCCAGAGCTTCCTCTTTCGCCTTGTTTGCAAAGTTGTTATACAGAGTAGTTTCGTCTGAAAGTTGTCTCTGCAATTCGTTTATCTGCGCGATAAGCTGAGGTTGCTGACCGTAGACCGAATTAACGCCTTCGCAGAATAGACAAATTCCTTGGTTGTTCACTCGAAGCAATAATCCTTTTTTATGGCACTGTTTACATTCTGCCATTTTTGTCACTCCTTGTACACACTTTATGTTCATGGACATTATATGACAATTATACACAAATTTCAACGAGAAATTTCTATATTATAAATGGAAAAATGAAGTACACACAGTACCCCAATCGGCTTGACTTGAGAATCGCGCTTAGATTCTACTACGAAACGGACAAACACCCCCTGCGCTACTCCCCACCGCTTGCCTTGCTACCGCTCGCCGCTTGTGACAGCGTCCCGAGCTGCTCTGCGGTGAGCTGCTCTATTCGCGCGTTAAGGGGGATGTTTGATTCGATCAGGAGGCGTCGTACATCCTCCTTCGAGAGAAAGCCCGTGGCGGTAAGCGAATTGAGGAGGGTTTTCCTCCTCTGTGAAAAGGCAGCCTTGACAAGGGAGAAGAAAACCGCCTCATCTCCCACCTCAAAGGCGGGGCGAGGTGCAATCGAAAGAGAGATAACCGCCGAGTCTACATTAGGCGCAGGCATAAAGCTCCCTCTCGAAACGGCGAAGAGCATTTTCGGCGTGGAGTAGTATCGCACGCCTACGGTTATAGCTCCTGCTTCTCTTGTGCCGATTTCGGCGCAGAGGCGAACTGCCGCCTCCTTCTGCACCATTACGGTGATTGATTTGATGGGGAGCTTATCCTCTAAAAGCTTCATTATTATAGGAGACGTGACGTAGTACGGCAGGTTGGCACACACCGTTACCTCCTTGCAGTCGGCAAAGTGTTCCTCTATCAGCTTCCTCATGTCAATTTTCAGCGCATCCGCGTTTATCACCGTAACATTGTCGAACTCGCTGAGAGTTTCGCTGAGAACCGGCAGCAGGCGTTCGTCAAGCTCGATTGCCGATACTTTTTTCGCGCGTTTTGCAAGCTCGGCAGTCAGTACTCCAATGCCCGGGCCTATTTCTATTACTCCTGTCTCCTGCGTCTGAACGGCGTTTTCCGCCATACGAGGACAGACTGACGGATTTATCAGAAAATTTTGTCCGAGAGCTTTTGAGAAGCTGAAGCCGTGCCTGTTTAAAATATCCCTTATCGTTCCTATATTGGAAAGCTTGTCCATTTAATTCACATCCTATACTAAATTAACAAGAAAACAATCAAGCCTCCACGGACGAAAACCGCACAAATCCAAGCTTTTCGCCCGTGTTTTCTTGTTGTTTTCTAAGTTAATTAACTAAACTCATACTACTGCCGCAGTAGTAAAAAGTTGCAGGGTATTACAACATTAATATTATAACACTCTGCAACTTTTTCGCTTGATAATCAGGAGTTTCTAAAACTTTACCGTCTTTATCCGCTCCATAGCCTTTACGATATTGCTCCTGTCGCCGAAAGCGGTGAGGCGGAAATAGCCCTCGCCCTGCTCACCGAAGCCTGAGCCGGGAGTGCCGACAATGTTGTACTTCGTGAGCAGGAGGTCGAAAAACTCCCACGAGGTCATGCCGTTCGGACACTTGAGCCAAATGTAGGGGGAGTTGCTTCCTCCCGTAAACCAAATGCCGATTTCGGTGAGTGTGTCGGCGATAATCTTGGCGTTCTCCATGTAGTAATCTATATTTTCCTTAATCTGAGCGAAACCCTCACTCGAAAATACTGCCTCAGCTCCGCGCTGAACAATGTAGGAAACACCGTTGAACTTTGTGGTTTGCCGTCTCAGCCAGAGCTTGTTGAGCGATACATCGTTTCTCACAAGCTCCTTCGGCACTACGGTGTAGCCGCAGCGTGTACCGGTAAAGCCCGCAGTCTTTGAAAGGGAGCAGAACTCAATAGCACACTTCTCAGCTCCCTCCACCTGATAGATGCTGGTGGGGAGGCTATCATCCTTCACGAACACTTCATACGCGCTGTCGAACAGGATTATCGCGTCATTTTCCAAAGCCCAGTTAACCCACTCTCCCAACTGCTCGCGGCTGTAGACCGAACCCGTTGGGTTATTCGGAGAGCAGAGGTAGATGATATCCGCTTTCTCCGAATCACTCGGCATGGGGAGGAAATTGTTCTCGGCGTTTCCGCTCATGAACTTTATGCTCCTGCCCGCCATTATGTTGGTATCCACATAGACGGGATACACGGGGTCGGGGATGAGTACGGTGTTGTCCTTATCGAAAATATCGAGAATGTTGCCTATATCGCTCTTAGCTCCGTCGCTGATGAAAACCTCGTCGTCGGAGAGGGCGACACCCTTAGCCTCGTAGTATCGGCAGACTGCCTGTCTCAAAAAGCCGTAGCCTTGCTCCTCCCCGTAGCCCTTGAAGGTTGCGGCGTTGCCCATTTCGGCGACTGCCTTCTCCATCGCGGACACGACAGCGGGAGCGAGAGGGAGGGTTACATCTCCTATACCCAAACGGACTACGTCGCTCTCGGGGTTTTGCTGCTTGTACTCATTTACCTTCTTGGCGATAATCGAAAATAGGTAGCTGTCCTTTAAGTTTAGATAATTATTATTAATATTCATATCGGTTTAATTCCTTTCTCAGTGGTTTACAAATACTAATGCTTCTCCGCGGCGTTGACCAGTCCGAGGAAAAGAGGGTGCGGCTTGTTCGGACGGCTCTTGAACTCAGGGTGATACTGCACACCGACAAAGTATCGGTTTTTCGGCAGTTCTACAGCCTCCACCAAATTGCCGTCAGGAGATATGCCTGCTATGAACAGTCCGTTTCCTACCATTAAATCCTTGTATTTGTTGTTAAACTCAAATCTGTGGCGGTGGCGTTCGCTTATCTCAACTTTGCCGTAGAGCGAACGGAGTACAGAACCCTCCGATATAACGCAGGGGTACGCGCCGAGACGCATAGTGCCGCCCTTTTTCTCGATGCCTATCTGCTCCTCCATGATGTCGATGACGCGGTGTGGCGAATTTTCGTTAAATTCCGAGGAGTTGGCAAGCGCGAGTCCGCAGACGTTTCGGGCGAACTCGATTACTGCAATCTGCATACCAAGACATATGCCGAGATATGGAATATCATGCTCTCTGGCGTACTTGCAGGCGGAGATTTTGCCCTCGATGCCGCGTTCTCCGAAGCCGCCGGGGACAATCATGCCGTCTACGCCGCTGAGCAGGTCGTGTGCAGTCTGCTCGGTGACGTCCTCGCAGTTAATCCACTTGATTTTCACCTCGCAGCCCGCCTCAAAGCCTGCGTGGTTGAGGCTTTCGATGATGGAGAGGTAGGCGTCGTGGAGTTTTACATATTTTCCGACAATAGCTATAGTAGTGCGCTTTTGCCGCCTGTTTATCTTCGTAATCATGTTCTCCCACTCAACCAAATCGGGAGCGGGAGTATCGAGATTCAGTTCGCGGCACACAACCTCGTCCAAGCCGTTATTGTGAAGCGCGATAGGAGCTTCATAGAGGCAAGGCACTGTGAGATTCTCAATTACACAGTCGGGCTTGACGTTGCAGAAGAGCGAGATTTTAGCCTTAATGCCGTCGTCGAGAGGCTCGTCTGAACGCGCAACGATGATGTTAGGAGAAATACCCATGGCGCGAAGCTCCTTGACGGAGTGCTGTGTGGGCTTTGATTTATGCTCATTTGAGCCTCTGAGGAAGGGTACGAGCGTGACGTGGATGAAAAGGCAATTTTCAGCTCCTCTGTTGAGCGATATTTGGCGTATCGCCTCCAAAAACGGCTGGCTCTCGATGTCGCCCGTAGTGCCGCCTATTTCGGTGATGAGAACGTCGGCATTGCTCTTCTCCGCGCTGTCGTAGATGAACTTGATAATCTCTCCTGTGATGTGGGGGATAACCTGCACAGTCTGACCGAGGTAGCCGCCTTCTCTCTCACGGCTGAGTACGTTCCAGTACACCTTACCTGAGGTGAGGTTCGAGAACTTAGTCAAATCCTCGTCTATGAATCGTTCGTAGTGACCGAGGTCGAGATCGGTCTCCGCGCCGTCGTCGGTTACAAACACCTCTCCGTGCTGGAGCGGGCTCATAGTGCCTGGGTCTACATTCATATAAGGGTCAAGCTTCTGCGCCGCGACTTTAAGTCCGCGCTGTTTTAGAAGCCTTCCGAGACTTGCGGCGGTTATACCTTTTCCAAGCCCCGAAACGACGCCGCCTGTAACAAAAATAAACTTTGTCATAAAATTAAACCTTCCTCTCCCCTACCGTAATTTATATCTCAATTATGCCTTCAAATACCTTCGCACAGTCGCCTGTCATGAACACTGTTTCGTCGGTGTAGTTTATTGTAAGCTCGCCGCCTAAGAGAAGGACGCGTATGTCCTCTCCCTTATTGCAGTGACCGTTGAGTACGGCGGCGACAGCCGCCGCGCAAGCTCCCGTGCCGCAGGCGAGGGTCTCTCCGCTTCCGCGCTCCCAGACACGCATTTTGATGGTGTTCTTGTCGATTATCTTTATAAACTCCGTGTTTATACGCTCGGGGAACAGCTCGTAATGCTCAAACAGAGGTCCTATCTCGCAAAGATTGAGGTGTTCAATCTCATCGAGGAAAACAACCGCGTGGGGATTTCCCATGGACACGCAGGTTATGGAGTACTCCGCGCCGCCTATTGTGACAGGGTAGTCCACTACGCTCTCGCGGTCAATTGACACCGGAATGAGCGCGGGATTTAACTCCGCCTTGCCCATGTCAACGCGAACGGACGATACCTTTCCGCTCTGGGTGTTGAGGTGGAGGGTTTTTACTCCGCTGAGAGTGTCGATAGTCATGACGTCCTTCTTCACAATGCCGTTGTCATAGAGGTACTTTGCCACACAGCGTATTGCGTTTCCGCACATCTTTCCCTCACTGCCGTCGAGGTTGAACATACGCATTTTCGCGTCGCACCGCTCGCTCCTGCAAATGAGGACTACGCCGTCTCCTCCTATGCCGAAATGGCGGTCGGAGAGTATCGCCGACAGGCTCTCGGGGCAGTTTATCTCTCTGTCAAAGCAGTTTATGTATATGTAGTCGTTTCCGCAGCCCTGCATCTTTGTAAATTCAAGCTTCATTCTCTCATTCCTCATTTCGTTAATATTGATAAGCTCAGTGGATATTTCGCTGTAACGGCTGAGAAGGCTGTCAGCGAGTGCGTTTGCGGTGTCGAGGGAGGTGAGCGGCGGAATGCCCAGCAAGCACGCCTTTCTCCTCATCTTCACATCGTCGTCCGCAGGGTTTCTCCCCTTCTTCGAGGTGGAGATTATGTAGGATATCACTCCGCTCTCCAAGATAGTCATGGAGTTGTCGGTGTCGCTTTCGTGTATCTTATTGATTACCTCACACGGCAGCCCTGCCGCGAGTATCACACGCGCCGTGCCCTCCGTTGCGTGGAGGGAGAAGCCGAGAGTGTAAAATTTCTTCGCTATGTCGGCGATTTCACCCTTGTCGCTGTCACGCACAGTGATGAAAACTCCGCCCTTTGCCTCCATCTTGTAGCCGGCAGCCACAAGTCCTTTGTAGAGTGCCTCACTCATGGTCTTGCCGATTCCGAGAACCTCGCCTGTGGACTTCATCTCAGGACCTAAGTGGGTGTCTACATCTGTCAGCTTCTCGAATGAGAATACGGGAACTTTAACCGCCACATAGGGAGGAATTTTGTAAATCCCGCTGCCGTAGCCCAAGGAGGAGAGCGGTTCTCCCACTGAAACTCTTGTGGCAAGCTCGCACATCGGCACTCCCGTAACCTTGCTTAAATAGGGGACTGTACGCGACGCGCGCGGGTTGACCTCTATGACGTAGAGTTCATCTCTTATCACAATGTACTGCATATTGACAAGTCCGTGCACATCGAGCGCGAGGCATATCTTCCTCGTGCAGTCGAGAATCTTCTCCGCCATCTTATCCTCGATATGCACCGCCGGATATACTGCGATACTGTCGCCCGAATGTATTCCCGTTCGCTCGATATGCTCCATGATTCCGGGGATGAGTATATCCTCGCCGTCGCATATGGCGTCTACCTCTACCTCTCTGCCGCTGAGGTACTTGTCGATGAGTACGGGGTTGTCCTGCTTTTGCATGAAGATTATGTCCATGTACTCGTCCACATCGGCGGGTGAGAAGGCGATAATCATGTTCTGACCGCCCAAAACGTAAGAGGGGCGAAGGAGGACGGGATAACCCAAATCCTCGGCGGCGGCAAGTGCCTCCTCCTTTGTCATGATGCCCAAGCCCTTAGGACGCTTTATGTCAAGGCTTTCGAGAAGCTCGTCAAAACGCTCCCTGTCCTCGCATATGTCGATACTGTCGGCGGATGTGCCTATAATATTTACTCCTCTTTCGACCAACTTCTGAGTGAGCTTGATTGCCGTGCCGCCTCCGAAGGAGACGATGACGCCTATGGGCTTTTCAATTTCGATAACTCCCATTACGTCGTCTATGCACAGCGGCTCGAAGTAGAGCCTGTCGGCGGTGTCGAAGTCGGTGGAGACGGTTTCGGGGTTGTTGTTGATAACGATAACCTCATAGCCCATCTTCTTGAGTGATTTTACGCAGTGTACGCAGGCGTAGTCGAACTCAATTCCCTGCCCTATTCTGATAGGACCGCTTCCGAGAACCACAACCCTCTGTTTCTCGCTTTTTTCGACAAACGCGAGAGCTTCGTTTTCTCCCCCGCTCTCGAGGGAGTAGAAATACGGCGTTTTCGCCTCAAACTCTCCTGCGCAGGTGTCGACCATCTTGTAGGTGAACTTGTCGTGAGACGCTGTTTCGTCTATACGGGCAAGCTTATGTAAAAACCACGGGTCTATCTTTGTAATTTCGTTGATTTCTTCGACTGAGATACCCCTCTTGATAGCCTCGTACACGACAAACAGACGCTGGTCTGTCGTCTTATAGAGCATGGAGTGAATCTCCTCGTCGGAGAGTGCCTTCAGCTTCGGGAGATTTAAGTCGGAAAGTCCTATCTCCGCGCCTCTGACCGCCTTGAGGACTGCCTCCTCAAAGGTGTCTGCGATTGCCATGACCTCGCCTGTCGCCTTCATCTGAGTGCCCAAATCCTTCTTGGCGTAGACGAACTTGTCAAACGGCCATTTCGGGAACTTGACCGCCACATAGTCGAGAGTAGGCTCAAACGCCGCGAAGGTCTTGCCTGTGACCGCGTTCTCAATCTCATCGAGAGTGTAGCCGAGCGCGATTTTTGTTGCTACCTTTGCTATCGGGTAGCCCGTAGCCTTCGAGGCAAGGGCGGAGGAGCGGGAAACGCGGGGGTTTACCTCGATTACCGCGTACTCCATGGAGTGGGGATGGAGTGCGAACTGGCAGTTGCAGCCGCCTTCTACTCCCAGTGAGTCGATAATATCGAGAGCGGCGCGGCGGAGCATCTGATACTCCCTATCCGCGAGTGTGACGCAGGGGGCGATAACTATGCTGTCGCCCGTGTGTACTCCCACAGGGTCGAAGTTTTCCATGGAGCAGATGGCAACGCAGTTGCCTATGCGGTCGCGCATTACCTCGAACTCTATTTCCTTCCAGCCGGCGACTGAACGCTCGACCAGTATCTGATGTATGGGAGAGAGCGACAGTCCGTTCTGCGCTATCTCGAGGAGCTGTTCTCGGTTTTCTGCGATTCCGCCGCCGCTTCCTCCGAGTGTGAAGGCGGGACGCACTATGACGGGGTAGCCGTTCTCCTCCGCGAACTTTTCGGCGGCAGGAAGGTCGGTTGCGATGACGGAGGGGATAACCGGCTGGTTAATCGACTCCATTGTCTCCTTGAATATCTGCCTGTCCTCCGCCTTGTCTATTGTTTCGGGGGAGGAGCCTAAGAGCTGCACATTCATTTTCTCGAGAAATCCGCTTTTTGCAAGCTGCATACAGAGGGTAAGCCCTGTCTGTCCTCCAAGCCCTGACAAAATGCTGTCGGGACGCTCCTTCTCGATGATTCGCTTGAGGGTAGTGAGTGTCAGCGGCTCTATATAAATTTTATCCGCCATTGAGTTGTCTGTCATTATAGTTGCGGGGTTTGAGTTTACAAGAACAATCTCTATTCCGTCCTGACGGAGCATCTGACACGCCTGAGTTCCCGCGTAGTCGAACTCCGCCGCCTGACCGATAACTATAGGACCTGAGCCTATTACCAGTACCTTCTTTATATCCTTACATAGCGGCATAGCTGTCCACCTCCTCAATGAATTTGTCGAAGAGGTAGCCCGTGTCCTGCGGACCTGAGCATCCCTCGGGATGGAACTGCACGGTGAAAATAGGTTTGCCCGTATACTTAATTCCCTCGCAGGTCTGGTCGTTGACGTTGACAAACCAAAGCTCCGCGATGTTCTTGTCTATGCTGTCGATGCTCACGGTGTAGCCGTGATTCTGGCTCGTGATGTAGGTTCTGCCCGTGGAGATGTCCTTCGCGGGCTGGTTTGCTCCCCTGTGTCCGTATTTGAGCTTCTCCGTCTCAAAGCCGAAGGAGAGGGCGATAAGCTGATGCCCTAAGCATATGCCGAAAATCGGGATTCCCGACTGTGTGAGCTTCTTGAGGTTTTCTATAACCTCCGTGTTGCTCTTGGGGTCGCCCGGACCGTTCGAGAGCATAATCCCCTGAGGCTTCGCCGCGATTATCTCCGCCGCCGTGGTGTCCTGCGGGAATACGGTAATTTTGCAATCTCGCTCCACAAGCTCGCGGACGATATTCTCCTTGTAGCCGAAATCGATGAGGGCTACATCATATTTCCCTCCCTCGTTAAGCACGGTTATCTCCTTGGAGGAGACGGTCTGCACCTCGTCGTTAAGGGAGAACGCCTTGATTTTATCCAAATCTGCGCGGCTTAAATCGGTAGTTATCATGCCGTTCATCGTACCCTGTTCGCGGAGTATTTTTGTAAGCTCGCGGGTATCAATCCCGTACAAACCCACTACATTCTTCTCCTTTAAAAAGGTGTCAAGAGTACCCTCACATCTGAAGTTTGAGGGTTCCTGACACCAATTTTTTACTATATATCCGCGTGCGGAGACGACAGTACTCTCGAAATCTTCGGGTATAATCCCGTAGTTTCCGATTAGTGGGAAGGTTTGTGTGATAATCTGCCCGCAGTAGCTCTTGTCTGTCAGCGTTTCGATATAACCGGTCATGCCGGTAGTAAAGACAATTTCCCCGATAACCTCGCCCGACGCACCGAACGCGAAGCCCTCGAAGCTTTGTCCGTTTTCCAATACTAAATATGCCTTTGTTTCCATTGCCTTGCTCATCCTTTCCCTATTTCTCCAAATCGTCTTTTCCCGGCATTTTCTCACTGCCCGTAAAGCACTTTGTGCAGAACGGCAGGTTGCATTTGCCGCACGCCGACACAAGTCCCTCTATGCTTATGTAGCCTAGACTGTCCGCGCCTATTTCCTTTCGTATCTCCTCTAAATCCATCTTGTTGGCGATGAGATTCTCCTCGCTGTCTATGTCCGTTCCGTAGTGGCAGGCGTAGCAGAAGGGAGGCGAGGATATTCTCATGTGTACTTCCTTCGCGCCTGCGTGCTTCATGCTCTGGACAATCTTCTTGCTCGTAGTACCCCTCACGATGGAGTCGTCCACAAGAATTATGCTCTTGCCCTTGACGTTAGCCGTAAGGGGGTTGAGCTTAAGCCTCACCGCACTCTCCCTCTGTATCTGTGTGGGGTAGATAAAGCTTCTTCCTATGTAGCGGTTTTTCACAAATCCCGAAACAAGCGGGATTCCGCTTGCCGCGCTGTAGCCGATTGCCGCCTCCAGCCCCGAATCGGGTACGCCGCACACGGCGTCGGCATCGACAGGATGCTCCTTGGCTAAAACCTGCCCCATGTTGTACCGCGCCTCGTACACGCTCAGATTATCTATCAGGCTGTCGGGGCGGGAGAAGTAGACATACTCGAAAATGCACAGTCCGCAGCCCTTCTTGGGTTCAAGCTCTACATTATTGTATATCATCTCTCCGTTTTCAAACACCATTATTTCGCCCGGCTGAACGTCTCTGACAAAATCGAACCCGCAGCTGTCAAGGGCGCAGCTCTCGGAAGCTACACAGTAGCCGAACTGGTTTTTTCCTATGCACAGCGGGCGAAACGCGCTTCCGTCGCGAAGAGCGATAAGCCGCCCGTCTCCGCAAAGGACAATCAGGCTGAACGCGCCGTTTATGGTTGACGCCGCCTTGATAACTCCCTTGACGGTGTCTCCGAGCTTTACCGTGTAGTAGGCTATAAGCGCGGAGATGACCTCGCTGTCGCTTGTCGCCTTGAAGTTGACTCCGAAGGTTTGCAGTCCCTCCTTGAGTGCCTTGGCGTTGGTTATGTTTCCGTTGTGGACGGTGGCTATGCGTCCCGTGAGATACTCCGTAATAAACGGCTGAACATTGCTAACCGTGTTATTTCCCGTGGTGGAGTAGCGGTTGTGACCGATAGCCGTGTTGCTGTGAGGGAGCTTCGATAGCACCTCGTCGTTGAACACCTCGCTGACCAGTCCGACGTTCTTGTGGTAGAGTATGGCATTGTCCTGAATGACGGCAATGCCGCTCCCCTCCTGCCCTCTGTGTTGCAGGGCAAGCAATCCGTTGTAGGTGATGCCCGCCGCCTCAAGTGTCTTGACGCTCACACCGAACACGGCACATTCTTCTCTTGGTTTATCATTAATATTCATACGTTCTCAACAACTCCTCCGCCACTTCTCTGCGCGTAATTCTCATGTCCATTGCCTGCTTCTCGATATACCTGTGTGCCTCCGCCTCACTGAGCGAAAGATTGGAAATTAAAATGCACTTTGCTCTGTTTACAATTCGTATGTCGTTTATTTTCTGCTCGAGCTTCATATTCTCCTTCTGCATTGCCTTAACTCTGCGTTGTGTGACCTGCGCTATTTTCAGCGCGTTCCACAGAAGGGCTTTGTTTATCGGCTTTGCTATGGTGATAACTCCGTAGTCCTCCACCTTGTGGGAAACCTCGTCGAAATGCTCCGATTTAACTAAGAGGATTACCTGACACGTGCCGCCCGATACGACGCACTCGGCAAGGCTCTCCCCCGAATCGTCGGGCAGAGGGGTGTTTATGAGGCACAAATCAAAATCGTTTTCTATAAGAAGTCTCCTTGCCTCGCCTGCATTAGAAATGGTGGTGATATTGGTCAAAGAGGACTCCGCCAAGATTCCGGCTAAGGACTCGGCGTTTTTTTCCGAGTGGGAAACAATCAATACGCTGTCCATATCATCACTACTCCTTTGTTAGAATATACCTGTAGTTGCGCCTAAAATGTCCCTGCGGCTTAACTACAGCTTTACTGTGGTGTTGCCCTACAGCTTTAGGAAATAGTCGGAGAGGAAATAGCCGTATTTATCCTCTGCCTGCTCGTATTTGTCGCACTCCTCCGACTTGACGGCGATGAAGGCGGACAAAATCTGCTCTGTCAGCGTGTCCTTGACAAACTCTGAGCTTTCCGCTATTTTAAGTGCCTCCCTTAAATTTTCGGGCAGACGCACCAACCCGTCTGTCACGGAGCTATCAGCCTCGCACAAATCCACATTCACCGCGGGAGGAAGCTTGAGCTTGTTTTCTATGCCGTACAGCCCCGCGTTTATGGTAAGCGCGAAGGCGAGATACGGGTTTGAGGATGAGTCGGCGGAGCGAAGCTCCATGCGAACCTTCTCCATCTTCGCCTGCGGAATCCTCACAAGCTGGGAGCGGTTGCCGTGTGACCACGAAACATATGAGGGAGCTTCAAACGCCCCGAATCGCTCATACGAATTGGGTATGGGATTTAGGAAAGCAGTGATTTCGGGAGCTTTCTCCAGCACTCCGGCAATGAAGCTCTCCGCCTCCTCGGAGTGTTCCGTGCAGGAGTTTTTGAATATGTTCACTCCGTTTTTGCAGAGCGAAAGATTTATGTGCAGTCCGCTTCCGCTCCTGTCGGGAAGGGGCTTCGGGGAGAAGGAGGCGAACAGCCCATTCCTGTTGGAGATTGATTTTACTACATTTTTAAACGTGACGAGATTGTCCGCACAGCTCAAAGCATCGGAAAATCTGAAGTCAATCTCGTTCTGCCCGGGACCCTGCTCGTGGTGGGAGCTTTCGGGCTTGATTTCCATCTCCTCGAGGCAGAGGCAAATTTCGCGGCGGATATTCTCGCAGCGGTCGAGGGGAGAAACGTCGAGATAGCCGCCGTTGTCAAAGGGAGTGGTAGTCGGCTCTCCGTTTTCGTTTGTCTTAAAGAGATAAAATTCGCACTCCGCGCCTACCTTGCAGACGTAGCCCGACTTCTCCGCCTTCTTTACTACAGATTTGAGGATGGCTCGCGCGTCGCCCCAGAAGGGCTGTCCCTCAGAATCTTTGATGTCGCAGTAGAAGCGAATTACCCTCCCCTGCTGAGGACGCCACGGAAGCACCGATATGGTGTTGGGGTCGGGAAAGAGGTAGAGATCGGAGTGGATTGTGTCGGAAAATCCGCTTATGGCGTGAGCGTCAAAGGAGATTCCCTCCTCAAATGCCCGCTCAAGCTCGCTCGGCATTATGGAGATATTCCTCTGCCTCCCCGATAAATCGCAAAAGGCGAGACGAATAAATTTAACGTCATTTTTTGAAACGAACTGTAAAACCTCAGAGGCTGCAGCAGTCATTTGTAAAGACCTCCCAATCGTATTTTAGGGCAATATAATTACTACTATACTGTGCTGTTTAGCTGTACAACGCAAACGGCATCTGCGAATATTCGGGTATAATATGAGTATTTCGACTGCTTGCTCCTGTTTTTGAGCAGAACAACACACTGAATTAACCCACAAAACAATCAAGCCTCCACGGGCGAAAACCGCACAAACCAAAGCTTTTCGCCCGTGTTTTCTTGTTGTTTTCTAAGTTAATTAACTGTAGACTTTACTTAATCGAAGATACATTCGCATACATACACATCAGCACTCAATTAAGCAACAAGGCTATACCCATTATGTTATTATAACAAATCAACGCCGTATTGGAAATGCTTTTTACCGAGTTCGCATTGAAAAAATTATTAATTTTCTGTGAACTCCATTTGCGAGTAGTATTATTATATAATGTGGACACGAGTATTTAAACTCGTGTCCACATCGTTTAATTTTCCGTGTAGAGCTGTCGGTACGGATTTTTCGCGTTAGGAGCAAGCTTGTAGAAGGTTTTGCCCAGTATCTCCTCCATATTAAAGCCGAAGGTGTCGGCGTACTCCCCGATAATGTCCGATATACCCGCCATATCCTCAGCGGTCGCCTCGCTGACTATTACCTGCTCAGGCATATTTTCGGGGTGCTTGTCGGTGCGAAGGAATATTTCTCCTCCGTGCATACCCGTTCCGGCAAAGTAGCCTGCGGGGAAGTGGTCATTCTCCAAGCCGAGGACGATAATCAGTCCTCCTGCAAGATACTCGCCGAGGAAGCTGCCTACCCTGCCGCCGATTACGATAACGGGACGCTTATCCTGATACTCCTTCATGTGTATGCCCGTTCTGTAGCCCGCATCGCCCTTGACGAAGATTTTTCCTCCGCGCATGGCGTAGCCGAGAGCATCGCCCGCACTGCCGTTTATTATAATTTTTCCGTTATTCATCGTGTCGCCTACGGAGTCCTGCGCGTTGCCGTTTACGATAACCGTAGGTCCGTCGAGATACGCTCCGAGGGCGTTGCCGGGAGTGCCGTTTATGGTGATGGTGTTATCTCCCGAAACTCCGCTTCCGATGAAGCGTTCTCCGAAACAGCTCTCTATAACAATATCCTCGTTCGACTCTCTTATTTTGTCGTTGAGTGCCTTATGACCGAGTTGGGACGCATATAAATCCATTGTAATTACCATCCTTTCATGGGGAGCAGAATTTTTAGCCGTGAATCGCAGGGAGGAGGAGTATTTCTACTGCGCGCTGCCCAGCTTCTCGGCGCGAACGTCCTTGCTGAACGCCATAAGCCCCGGTTTTTCGCATATAAGCTCAAAATCTATAGTGTCGAGCTTCGTGCGCTCCCTGACGAGGGAGGTGTATATTCCTGCTTTTTCGGCGTTTCCGATAAGGATAAAGCCGTTAAGCTTGTTGTCTCCATAGAAAAGCTTCTTGTAGTTTCCGTCTTCGCACTCGGTGTAAACCTCGCCCGTATACGAACCCGCCGTTATGATGTGCTTTCCGAAGAAACCTATCGCGTTCATGGGTATCGCCTTGTCGAACACGAAGTCAGCTCCCGACATATTCATGCCGGCACACTCCCCCTGCATATATGCGTTCGGGAGCAGAGCCATAACCTTCTTTTCGCCTGTAGACACATCCATGCTCTCACAGCAGTCTCCTGCGGCGTAAATGTCCTCTACGGAGGTCGCGCAACGCTCGTTGATGACAATGCCGCGTCCGACCTCTCCGCCGATATTCTTTACGAGGGCGGTGTTCGGGCGTACTCCCACAGCCATGACGAGGACGTCAAACTCGACCTTCGTTCCGTCTGAAAGCAGAGCGGAGTTTTTGCCGAACTCCGACACCTGAACGCCGAGGCGGAACTTGATGCCGTTATCCTCCAAATGCGCCTTTACTATCTCAGAACCGCCGTCGTCGAGAATACTCGACAGCACGCGGTCGGATAAATCCACGCAGGTGATGTCCGCCTTCGCGCTGATTCCCTCGGCGCATTTAAGCCCGATGAGACCCGCGCCGACTATGAGAACCTTCGAGCCTTCTGTGACTGCCTTCTCCAGCGCGTTGGCGTCGTCGAGGGAGATGAAGGTGAATTTCTTCTCCACCTTATCGAGCCCATTGACGGGAGGAACAAAGGGAGATGAACCTGTAGCCACAAGCAGCTTGTCGTAGCTCTCGCTCTCGCCGTTCGAGAGGAGCACGCATTTCGCGTCCTTGTCAATCGCCGTGACGGATGTGCTGAGCATTACCTCGCAGTTGTTCTCGCTGTAGAAGCTGTCGCTCCTGTACTTCATCTTCTCCCTCGTCGTCTTTCCGAGAAGGAGGTAGGAAATAAGCGGACGGGAGTAGGTGTGATAGCTCTCGTCGCTGATAATCAGGATTTTGCCCTCCGTGTCGTTCTGACGGATTGCCTCAACCGCTCCCACAGCGGCGGCGGAATTGCCTATAATTACGTATTTCAAGCTACTCACCTCTTTCCTCAAATACTATCGCGCCGTTAGGACAGCCCGCAACACACTGCGGCTTGCCGCCGTTCGTCTTTATGCAAAGCTCACACTTCTGCACCGCTCCGTCGTCTGACGGGGAGATTGCGCCGTAGGGGCAGCTGAGTATGCAGGTGTAACAGCCGATACATCTGTCTCTGTCTATTGTGATAACTCCGTCCTTCCTGCTAAGTGCGCCTGTGATACATCCCTTTACGCACAGAGGCTCGTCGCAGTGACGGCAGGAGACGGCAAAGCTTATCTTGTCGTTCTCCTCGATTTTGATTTTCGGGTTTATCTTTACTCCGCACAACGCCCTTGCCATATCGCTCTGATTAGTAGATGCGAAAGCGCAGTAGTACTCACATAAATGGCATCCGAGACACCATTTCTCGTTTACATATATTCTTTTCACGCCGTGACCATTCCTTTCGTAGAGGGAGTTTTTGCGGAAAACGTGGATTATGCCGCCGTGTCTGCTCCTCCTCTCCCCTCCTCCTTAAGAGAAGCGCGGGGAGGAGCAAACAGCGGGGAGTTTCAAATTGCTCGGTTACTCGCCTGCGTGGTTTATGCCTAAAATCTCCAGTTCCTTCTCGTTGAGACCTACTCCGCGGAGCATGAGGCGGTTGCCTCTGAGGCTCTCAATGGAGTTTATACCCATGCCGCCCATCATCTCCTTGATTTCGTGCTGCCACGCAGTCATGAGATTGACCAGCCGCTTGTATCCGATATTCGGGTTAAGACGCTTTACCAAGTCCTCGCGCTGAGTTGCTATACCCCAGTTGCACTTGCCTGTCTGGCATGAGCGGCAGAGGTGACAGCCGATAGCGAGAAGTGCCGATGTTCCTATGTACACGCAGTCCGCGCCGAGGGCTACTGCCTTTACGATGTCCGCGCTTGAGCGAATACTGCCGCCGACTACTATCGAGACGTTGTCGCGTATTCCCTCGTCGCGCAGACGCTTGTCGACGCTGGCGAGAGCAAGCTCGATGGGGATACCCACGTTGTCGCGTATCCTTGTGGGAGCAGCACCTGTGCCTCCTCTGAAGCCGTCGATGGAGATGATGTCCGCGCCGCTTCGTGCGATTCCGCTGGCGATAGCGGAAATGTTATGTACGGCGGCAATCTTTACGATTACCGGCTTTGTGTAGGCTGTCGCCTCCTTGAGGGAGTAGACAAGCTGGCGCAGATCCTCAATTGAGTATATATCGTGGTGGGGAGCGGGAGAAATGGAGTCGCTTCCCTCCGGAATCATTCTGGTTTTTGAGACATCGCCGACAATCTTAGTTCCAGGGAGATGTCCGCCGATACCGGGCTTTGCTCCCTGCCCCATCTTTATTTCGACTGCCGCGCCTGTGTTTAAATATGTGGTGTGAACGCCGAAACGCCCTGATGCTACCTGCACTATTGTGTTTTCGCCGTACTGAGCAAAATCTTCGTGGAGACCGCCCTCGCCTGTGTTGTAGAGGATGCCCAGCTCCTTCGCGGCGCGGGCAAGGCTCTCATGCGCGTTGTAGCTTATCGAGCCGTAGCTCATGGCGGAGAACATGATAGGCATTGAGAGCGTAAGGTGAGGAGGAGTGTTCCTCTTTAACTTTCCGTTCTCGTCGCGTTCGATTTTCGCGGGCTTTGCGCCTAAGAAAACCTTAGTCTCCATCGGCTCACGGAGCGGGTCGATGGGAGGATTTGTAACCTGCGAGGCGTTGAGCAGAATCTTGTCAAAATACACAGGGTAGTGTTCGGGATTGCCCATGCTCGAGAGAAGCACTCCGCCGCTCCCCGCCTGCTTGTAGACCTCGTTGATTATCTTCTTCGTCCAGTTGCCGTTTTCCTTAAATGTGTGGTCGGATTTCACTATCTTCAAAGCTCTTGTCGGGCAGAGCGACACACAGCGGTGGCAGTTGACGCACTTCGCGTCGTCGCACACCATTTTGTTTTTGTCCTCCAAGTACTCATGCGCCTCATTGGCACACTGCCGCTCGCAGGCGCGGCACACTATGCACCTGTCATAGTTCCTGACTATCTCATATTCGGGATATAAATAATTTACAGGCATTATATATTACCTCCATCTAATGTAACAATTACTCCTTCGCCGCCCTTAGGCGCCCAGACCTTGTCGAGGTCCTGCTGAATTACTCTGATAGCCGCCTCCTCGCTGGCGATGTAGACGGTACTGTCCTTCTCTCCGACTACCATGCTCCTGAGCTTGAGTCTGTCGTTGAGTGCCATAAGTCCTCCCTCGAATCCGACGAGGATGGAGAACGGACCTGTTATGAGCTGAGAGGAGAAGGTGTTTCTCAGATACTCAAGCTCGGCGCGTTCCTCCTCGGGCTTGCGCTCTATGGTAGACCAGAAGGGAGCTGCTATTACCGAACAGATTTCCTTTAATGTGAGACCTATTTTCCTGTGGAGGTAATCTATTATATATGTAATAACCTCGGTATCTGTCTGGAGTGTGCATTTGTAGCCGTACATCTCAATTGAGCGTCTGTTCGCGTCGTATGAGGAGATTTCGCCGTTGTGAACTACGGAGTAGTCGAGAAGCGCGAAGGGGTGTGCTCCTCCCCACCAGCCGGGTGTGTTTGTGGGGTAACGACCGTGAGCGGTGAAGCAGTAGCCGGCGTAGTCCTCTAAGCGGTAGAATCTTCCGACATCCTCGGGGAAGCCTACTGCCTTGAATACTCCCATATTCTTGCCGCTGGAGAAGATGTACGCGCCGTCTATGCGGGTGTTCACTTTGAACACGCACTTTGCGACAAACTCCCGCTCGTCGAGCTGACTGCTGGCAAGCTTGGTGTGGAGCGGAGTTACAAAATACCTCCATATGAGCGGCTCGTCTGTAATCGACTTCATCTTGCGGGTAGGTATTTTCGAGAGGTTGATTATGTCAAAATGCTCCTCGAGAAATTTTTCGGTGGTGTCCTTCACCGACTTGTTGTCGTAGAAAATATGAAACGCGTAGTAATCCTTGTATTCGGGATATATTCCGTATGCTGCAAATCCGCCTCCCAGTCCGTTTGAGCGGTCGTGCATAACGGTAATCGAATCAATAATACGCTCGCCGGTGAAACGCTCGCCGGATTTTGAAAAAATACCGGAGATAGCGCAGCCCGACGGATTTCTGAACATTCCTTCTCTCATAAAAGACCATTCCTTTCAATAATAACGCGATATACACTAAATTAACAAGAAAACAATCAAGCCTCCACGGGCGAAAACCACACAAATCAGGGCTTTTCACCCGTGTTTTCTTGTTGTTTTCTAAGTTAATTAACTATAACTATGATATGACTATACTATATAGTATAAGGATAACACAAAAA
Organism: Oscillospiraceae bacterium; assembly: GCA_031262985.1. Classification (GTDB taxonomy): domain Bacteria; phylum Bacillota; class Clostridia; order Oscillospirales; family Acutalibacteraceae; genus JAISGQ01. The sequence continues at coordinate 2,922 of JAISGQ010000013.1, read as the reverse complement.
GGCGTTCGTCAAATAGAAAATAAAAGATTAACATCTCGCCTCCGCACGGCAACAAGCAGTATCTCACCTCAGGGCAAGCCGCAGGGTGCTATACCTCGTTGCAACGAAGCAATGAACTATTTTCACGTCGCCTTCGTAATCTATTAAACTATTTGATGAACGTCTTTGTTCATTCTTCAGCATTATACTATATAGGTATAGCTATGTCAATACAAAAACCGAATGGTTAATTATGTTTCTTGCAAAAAGCTGGAAAAAAGGGCTTGTTTCGATATGTTTTTTATTAAAATTGCAAGTATTAAAAATCCGAGTTGCAAATCTGTCGATTTTTTTGAAAAAAGGGGTTGACAAATTATTTCCTTCGTGATATATTAGGCACAGAAACAGCAAAGGTGCTGAGGATGGTGTAATCCTGTAGTGCCTTTGCTTTTGTAATTTATGTCAATATTTACGGTCACTGAGAAAGGAATGGTTGGTTAATATGGCAAAGAATGTTCCGAACATTTTTGGAAGTATGGTTTTCGGCGATGCAGTTATGAAGTCCCGTCTGCCGAGAGATACATACAAGGCACTGAGAAAAACCATTGAAAACGGCACGCATCTTGAGCTTGACGTTGCTAACGTAGTCGCGAACGCGATGAAGGATTGGGCAGTTGAGAAGGGCGCAACTCATTTTACTCACTGGTTCCAGCCTATGACAGGCGTTACAGCGGAAAAGCACGACAGCTTCATCGTTCCCGACGGCAAGGGACAGGTAATAATGGAGTTCTCCGGCAAAGCTCTCGTAAAGGGCGAGCCTGACGCCTCCAGCTTCCCCTCCGGCGGACTGAGAGCTACATTTGAGGCAAGAGGCTACACAGCGTGGGATCCTACCTCATACGCTTTCATCAAGGACGGCACACTTTGCATTCCCACAGCCTTCTGCTCATACTCGGGCGAGGCTCTCGATAAGAAAACTCCGCTCCTTCGCTCCATGCAGGCAATCAACGAGCAGGCACTGAGAGTGCTTCGTCTGTTCGGCGTGACAGACGCTAAGAGAGTTGTCTCCTCTGTCGGACCTGAGCAGGAGTACTTCCTCATTGACAAGGATATGTATTTCCAGAGACCTGACTTGGTTTACTGCGGACGTACACTCTTCGGCGCGCGTCCTCCTAAGGGACAGGAGCTTGAGGACCACTACTTCGGCGCGATAAAGTACAGAGTTGCTGAGTATATGCGCGACCTCGACGAGGAGCTTTGGAAGCTCGGCGTACTCGCTAAGACAAAGCACAACGAGGTTGCTCCTGCACAGCATGAGCTTGCTCCTATATACAGCGAGGCGAATGTCGCCACCGACCACAACCAGCTCACAATGGAGCTTATGAAGAGCGTTGCCGCAAAGCACGGTCTCGCCTGCCTCCTCCACGAGAAGCCCTTCGCAGGACTTAACGGAAGCGGCAAGCACAACAACTGGTCAATATCCACAGATACAGGCATAAATCTCCTCGAGCCGGGCAACACACCTTATAAGAACGCGCAGTTCCTCCTCTTCCTCGTAGCTATAATCAAGGCTGTTGACGAGTATCAGGATCTGCTCAGAGTTTCTGTCGCAAGCGCGGGCAACGACCACCGTCTCGGAGCTAACGAGGCTCCTCCGGCAGTTGTTTCCATCTTCCTCGGCGAGGAGCTTACAGAGATACTCACCGCTATCGAGAACGACGCACTTTACACAGGAAAAGATAAGGTTCTGATGGAGATAGGCGCGACTGTCCTCCCTCACTTCCCGAAGGACACAACCGACCGTAACCGTACTTCTCCCTTCGCCTTCACAGGCAACAAGTTCGAGTTCCGTATGCTTGGTTCTACTCATTCAATCGCAGGACCGAACATCGCTCTTAACACTATCGTTGCTGAGGAGCTGAGCCAGTTCGCCGATATACTTGAAGCGAGCAGCGACTTCAAGGCTGACCTCAACAAGCTCATCAAGGACACAATCAAGAATCACAAGAGAATCCTGTTCAACGGAAACGGCTACGACGACGCGTGGATTGCTGAGGCTGAGCAGAGAGGTCTCTCCAACCTCAAGACTACACCGGACGCACTGCCTAAGTTCGTAGAGCAGAAGAATATCGACCTGTTCACAAAGCACCATGTCTTCACAGAGCAGGAGATGCACTCCCGCTACGAGATTCTGCTTGAGAACTATGCTAAGATTATCAACATCGAGGCTCTTACTATGGTTGACATGGTCAACAAGCAGGTTGTACCCGCTGTTCTCAGCTACGAGAGCGACCTTGCAAGGCTGATGAACCGCAAGATAGCTCTGGGCCTCAACATGAGCACAGTGCTTGAGGAGGAACTCCTCAACAAGCTTGCTAAGCTCACAGCTTGCCTCTCCGGCAGACTTGAGAAGCTGATGTCCGAGATAGTCGCTGTCAAGGAGATTGACGATGCTCTCGAGCTTGCTAAGGCATACCGCGAGCGTGTGTTCATGGCAATGGGCGAACTCAGACTCACCGTTGACGAGCTTGAGACTGTAGTCGGAAGCAAGTACTGGACACTCCCCACATACGCTGAGATTTTGAACAGCGTAGGACAATAAGATATACACGGACATAGATTAATACGGCATACGAACCACCGCCTCCCTTTACGGAACGCGGTGGTTCGTTTTGGCGAGCGGCAGGAGAAGGCAAGGGGCGGTTTGGTGTGCAGGATGGGTTACTGCTCCTTGACATATTAATTGAGGAGTAATATACTGAAATTGGCAATTGTGGATAAATTGCCATATATGCGATTGTGTTAGTGAAGAACTATAGTCGCAGGAGGAATGGAAAGAAACTCTATAGGTCGCACGGCGACCTATACAGGGGAACCCCCGACGAGGGTTCCCCTGCGGAAAAAATGTCCTTAGGGACATTTTTTCCTACCCCCTCCTGCGTT
>JAISGQ010000049.1 GCA_031262985.1 Oscillospiraceae bacterium | reverse complement strand
TTCAAAGGCTTGCATGGTTCACATTCAAAATTAACTAACAAAACAATGCAAGAAAAGCCCAAAAAAACCATATGCGAAAGCTTTTTCGCGCTTTTCTTTGTTGTTTTCTAAGTTAATTTAGAATCGGACAGAGCCCTGACTCGCCCTCCGCAGAGGGCGAAACACCCCTATCGTCAGAAAAACGCAGTGAGGGTGTATGGGACCCTCGTCGGGGGTTCCCCAGTGTAGGTCGCCGTGCGACCTACTTGCTAACTGAAGTTCTCCCGTAACTAACTACTGTAGCCAAGCCTCCCGTAGCTAAGCCTCCCGTAACCAAGCCTCCGTAGCTAAGCCTCCGTAGCTAAGCCTCCGTAGCCAAGCCTCCGTAGCCAAGCCTCCGTAGCTAAGCCTCCGTAGCCAAGCCTCCGTAGCCAAGCCTCCGTAGCCAAGCCTCCGTAGCCAAGCCTCCGTAGCCAACTCCTATACCTAACTCCCGTAGTCAGCCCTGCCCGTAACTCTTATTTTAAACCACCACAAGCCGGAGCAAGCAATTGCCCCGGCTCATGCACTATTTAGGTTTAACGCACTACTTCCTACTCCTACTCCTGCCTACTACTTCGAGGAGACAAAGAGCGGCGACACAGGCTGTTCGTCATAAATTCTTCTGATTGCCTCGGCGAAAATAGGCGCGGTGTTGAGTACCTCCAGCTTGTCGATCATCTTTTCTGCCGGAAGCTGTATGGTGTCGAGCAGAACAAGCTTGCTGATGGGGCTTTTCTGTATTCTCTTGATAGCAGGACCGCTCAGTACGCCGTGAGTAGCACAGGCATACACCTCCGTCGCGCCGTTCTTGATAATGGCTTCGGCGGCGTGGCAGAGAGTTCCGGCAGTGTCAATCATATCGTCCACGAGAATAACCTTCTTGCCCGATACGTCGCCGATAATATTCATAACCTCCGACACATTCGCCTTCTGACGGCGTTTGTCCACTATAGCCATAGGGCAGTCGAGGTTCTGAGCGAAGGCGCGTACTCTCGTAACAGAGCCTAAGTCGGGGGAGACGCACATGAAGCTGTCGTTCTGCCCTCTCACAAAGTCCTTGAAGTGGTCGGAGAGGATAGGCGCGCCGACAAGGTGGTCAACGGGAATGTTGAAGAAGCCCTGAATCTGCGGGGCGTGCAAATCCATTGTGAGTACGCGGTCAGCTCCTGCGGCTGTGATTAGGTCGGCGCAGAGCTTTGCCGAAATGGGGTCTCTCGCCTTCGACTTCCTGTCCTGCCGAGCATAGCCCATGTAGGGGATAACAGCTGTAATACGTGCGGCGGAGGCTCGCTTCATGGCGTCTATCATAATGAGAAGCTCCATGATGTTGTCGTTTACAGGGTCGCAGGTCGACTGCACGATAAAGCAGTCCGAGCCTCTTACAGACTCGAGGAGAGATACAGAGATTTCGCCGTCCGAAAATTTGCTCACTTCACTTTTACCCATTGACATTCCCAATGCGTTGGTGATTCTCTTTGCCAGTGCCGGATTTGAGTTAGCCGCAAAAATTTTGATTTCCTTGCCGTGAAGATTCATTGAACAATTACCCCTTTCAAATTTCCCGTGTTTTGCTGAACATTTGCCGAACAATAAATACCCTAAGGGCAATTTCCCGAAAGAGGAAATTACCCTTTTTTTGCTTTAATTACTTCTTCTCCCTGAACCTGTTCAAAGCCCAGTCGGGCTTGATTATCTGTCTCTGACGGGCAATGCCGAGGGAGTTTTCAGGCACATCCTCCACTATAGTAGAGCCGGCTGCGGTGTATGCTCCCTTGCCCACTCTGACAGGAGCGACAAGATTGGTGTTGCAGCCGATAAATGCGTCGTCCTCTATTACGCAGCGTGCCTTGCCCACTCCGTCGTAGTTTACGGTGACACAGCCGCAGCCGAAATTTACTCCCGCTCCGACGTCGCTGTCTCCTACATATGTAAGATGCGATATTTTTGTGCCGTTTCCGATGACGGAGTTCTTGACCTCCACAAAATCGCCTATGTGAACATCATTGCCTATGGTGGAGTTCGGTCTGATTTGCGAGAACGGTCCTATATCCGCGCCGTCGTCGATTACGCACTGCCTTGCCTGCGAGGCGTTGAGGACAACTCTGTCGCCTATATTGCAGTTGACCGCGCTCGAGTTTGGTCCTATCACACAGTCGTTGCCGATTTTCGTCTCCCCGTAGAGCATAGTGCCGGGGAGGACAGTCGTGTTCGCGCCGATTGTAACGTCAGGACCTATGATAATTCCGTCGGTACACGGCATATTAACTCCGTTCTCTATGTGCCTTGCGAGTATCTTGTCGCGCGCGAGCTTGTTGAGTTCGTGGAGCTGCAAGGGCGTGTTCGCGCCGATTACTATATCCTCACTCGCCGCGGTAAAAGCTCCCGCGCCGTAGCCGGAGGAGATGAGCAGTTCCACCGCGTCCGTGAGGTAGTACTCCCCCGTAAGTCCGCTTGCCTTGAGCTTGCTCTCGGCGAGTACGGAGAGAAGCTTGCTCACGTCGAACCAGTACGCGCCTGAGTTGACCTCCCGCACTGCCTTCTGCTCCTCTGTCGCCTCCTTCTGCTCCACGATTGACAAAAGTGAGCCGGAGGAGTTGCGAATCATCCTGCCGTAGCCGGTAGGATTGTCGATAACCGCTGAGATTACGGTGACTGCATCTCCCTTAGCTATGTGCTGTTCGTATGCCTGCTTGATGGTGTTGCTGTCGATAAAGGGAGCGTCGCCGCAGCATATGAGAACCTGTTTTCCCCTGTTCCTCTCGAGAAATTCGGAGGCACACATGACCGCGTGACCCGTACCCAAACGCTCATTCTGACGCGCGGCTTCAATCTCCATGGGGATATATGCCTCCACCTTGTCGGCGAGATGACCTGTGACAACGCACATTGTCTCTACTCCCGCCGCCTTTACGGCGTCAATAACCCAGCCTATCATAGGTTTAAGCTGAACCTCCAGCATTACCTTGGGCTTGTTTGCCTTCATCCTTGTGCCTTCGCCCGCGGCGAGAATAACGCAACAGGTATTATCTGTCATTAATCAAGCACTCCTTATCTCGGTTTATAAGACAATTCGATTTGAAAACTCATAAAAAACGCAAAAGTAACATCATACAGTTGAATGACGTAAAAATAACAAAGACAGTATAACACATATATATGCGTATTTCTACTGCAAAAACCATTTTTACCTGATTGAATAAATTACCGTTTGTCAAATAGATTTGTGCAAAAAAACGAAAAACACGGCGACTGCTCCTCCTGCGAGTGAGCGGCAGGAGAATTACTTCATCACTTTGCGAAAATTTTCACTGAAACTTCCTCAAAATTCGTTGAAAACAGAAATAAACGGAAATATTTGTAAAAGCATTTGATTTTAGGGGAAGAATATGGTAAACTCTTATGCAGAAGCTGTAAAATGTAAGCATTGCGTGTATGGGGCGTGTATTGTCGCAGAGCGGTACACTGTGGTTTAGCACTGCTCATCGGCAATATTACCTGTACTCGCAGTACAAGCATTTTCGGCAATTATAACGGGACACAAGTTCCGGATAAATATCAGGAGGTAGTAAATTAATGGTTCATAAGTATGTTTATTTGTTCTCTGAGGGCGACGGCAGCATGAGAAATCTGCTCGGCGGCAAGGGCGCAAACCTCGCAGAAATGGTCAAGCTCGGAATGCCTGTTCCGCAGGGCTTCACCGTAACTACGGAGGCTTGCACACGCTATTACGACGACGGCAAGAAGATTTCTCCCGAGATTGAGGCTGAAATCTATGAAAAGCTCGCTGAGATTGAGACACTTAACGGCAAGAAGTTCGGCGACACAAAGAATCCTCTCCTCGTATCTGTACGTTCAGGCGCGAGAGCATCCATGCCCGGCATGATGGACACAATCCTCAACCTCGGGCTCAACGAGGACGTTGTTGCAGGTATGATTGCAGGCAATCCCGACCCTAAGTTCGAGCGTTTTGTATACGACTCCTACCGCCGTTTCATCCAGATGTTCTCAGACGTTGTTATGGAGGTTTCCAAGAAGCGTTTTGAGGTCATCATCGATGAGCTTAAAGAGGAGAAGGGCATTAAGGACGACATCGACCTCAATGCAGAGGACATGAAGAAGCTTGTTGTCCTCTTCAAGGCTTTCTACAAGAAGGAAAAGGGCGTCGATTTCCCGACAGATCCGAAAGAGCAGATGATGGAAGCTGTTAAGGCTGTTTTCCGTTCATGGGACAACCCCAGAGCTAACGTATACCGCCGCATGAATGAGATTCCCTACTCATGGGGTACTGCTGTAAACGTACAGCCCATGGTATTCGGTAACCTCAACGAAAATTCAGGCACAGGCGTTGCCTTCACACGTGACCCCGCTACAGGTGAGAACGCTCTCTTCGGCGAGTATCTCATAAACGCACAGGGCGAGGACGTTGTTGCGGGAGTTCGTACTCCTTCTCCTATCGCTATGCTCAAGAACGATATGCTTGAGGTATACGAGCAGTTCGCGGCTATCGCGAAGAAGCTCGAGAACCACTACAAGGATATGCAGGACATGGAGTTCACAATCGAGAACGGCAAGCTCTATATGCTCCAGACACGTAACGGCAAGAGAACGGCTGCTGCCGCACTCAAGGTTGCTGTTGACCTCGTTGAGGAGGGCATGATCGACAAGAAGGAAGCTGTACTCCGCGTTGACCCGAAACAGCTCGACGCACTTCTCCACCCGCAGTTTGACGCATCCGCACTCAAGAAGGCGGAGGTCATCGGCGAGGCTCTGGCGGCATCTCCGGGAGCTGCTTGCGGACGCGTAGTATTCACAGCTGAGGACGCTAAGGCATGGGCTGACGGCGGCGAGAAGGTTGTTCTCGTTCGTCTGGAGACATCTCCTGAGGACATCGAGGGAATGGCTGCTGCTCAGGGTATCCTTACAGTTCGCGGCGGTATGACATCGCACGCCGCTGTTGTTGCTCGCGGAATGGGTACTTGCTGTGTATCCGGCTGCGGCGAAATCACAATGTTCGAGGAGGAGAAGTACTTCACACTCGGCGGCAAGACAATCAAGGAGGGCGACTACATCTCCCTCGACGGCACAACAGGTAAGATTTACGGCGAGGCTGTTCCTACTGTTGAGGCTACTATCTCCGGCGACTTCTACACCTACATGGGCTGGGCTGACGAGTATCGTACACTCAAGGTAAGAACAAATGCTGATACACCCCGCGACACAGTTCAGGCTGTTAAGTTCGGTGCTGAGGGTATCGGTCTCTGCCGTACTGAGCACATGTTCTTCGAGGCTGACAGAATTAAGGCTTTCCGTGAGATGATTGTCGCTAAGACAGTTGAGGCTCGCAAGGAGGCTCTTGCTAAGATTATCCCCTTCCAGCAGGGCGACTTTGAGGCTATGTACACCGCTCTTGAGGGACGTCCTATGACCGTTCGTTACCTCGATCCCCCCCTCCACGAATTCCTCCCGACTAAGGAAGAGGATATTCTGGAGCTTGCACAGGAGCTTAATATTACTGTGGAGGAACTGAAGATTGTCATCGCCTCCCTCCACGAGTTTAACCCCATGATGGGTCACCGCGGATGCCGTCTTGCGGTAACATACCCTGAGATTGCAGAGATGCAGACTACTGCTGTCATCAACGCCGCAATCAACGTAAATAAGGCTAACCCCACATGGAATATCGTTCCTGAGATTATGATTCCTCTCGTAGGCGAAATCAAGGAGCTTAAGTACGTCAAGGATATCGTCACCTCCACAGCTGATAAGATTATTGCTGAGGCGGGCGTTGAGCTTGAGTATCACGTCGGAACTATGATTGAGATTCCGAGAGCGGCTATTACTGCTGACGAGATAGCTACAGAGGCTGAGTTCTTCTCGTTCGGAACAAACGACCTGACACAGATGACCTTCGGCTTCAGCCGTGACGACGCGGGCAAGTTCCTCGACGCTTACTACGACGCTAAGATTTACGAGTCCGATCCGTTCGCTCGTCTCGACCAGACAGGCGTAGGCAAGCTCGTGAAGATGGCTGTTGAGCTCGGCAAGCAGGCGCGTCCTGACATCAAGCTCGGCATATGCGGCGAGCATGGCGGCGACCCGACTTCTGTTGAGTTCTGCCACAATATCGGACTGCACTATGTATCGTGCTCACCGTTCAGAGTGCCTATCGCACGACTTGCGGCGGCTCAGGCCGCTATACGTAGTCTGGAGGACAAAAAGTAAATCGGCTGAAAACCTTGATTTTAAGCCATTTTCGAGGGGTCGTAGCACTTGTTGTGACCCCTCTGCATTTTGCGGTAAGCAAATGCTATGTACGGGAGGGGACGGTTCGCCGTCCCCTTTTCCGTCGTCTAAAAAGACAGCAGCGGTTTGTTTTCGTCCCTCGCAAGCTGCGGTGAGTTTTTCGGCAATCCCATTATCAAGATTCAAGTACCATGCGTAGCGGTTATCACCCTTCGGAACGATGCGGCAGACAAATTTATCAACTACTCGTTTATCCACAGTCGGTTCGGAAAAATCAATCAGCTTACTCAGAGTTGCCTCAATTTCCTTGAAACGCAGTCCCGCCTCCTTCGGCATTGGTACGACGGGCGGGGCTTCTTCCATCTCCGCTTGCAAGGTAGAGATTTCTGATTCAACTTTGACGCAGCGTTTTTTATATTCCTCTTTGGTAATTTCGCCGTCCTGCCGCATATCCGTGAGGTTTTCTATCCGGGCTTGTAGCTGTGCTATTTTGGCTTGCACAGCCCCGGTATTTACCGCCTTACGGGCAGGCTGATTCTGATAACACTCCCGCAGAATTTTACAGGCTTCAATGATGGCTTCTTTTCTTTCTCCCCAAACTTGTTCCAAAATCATTTTTGCCATTGCGTCCAGTTTCCACTCGGCAATTTCGGGCATATCGCAATAGCCAGTGTCGTCCATTCCGGCTTCACGGCGGCTTTTGGCAGAACCGTTATTGATTTTGTTATAACACATATAACCGTATGACCAATCCTTGTTTTTGTTCTTGTGCCAACGGTTTTTACGAAAATGACCGCCGCAGTCGCAAAGCATTTTACTCGCCCACAAATCCGTGTTGGGTCGCTGAGTATGTGTTTCCTTTTTCTTCCCGATTGACGGTGCAAGATAAGGCGAAAGGCGGCTTTTACGCATCTTTTCGCATTTGTACCAATCCTCCTCGGATATAATCGGCTCAAAATCGCCTTTCATATACATATAGGTAGAGCGGTCATGGTTGTTGACCCGCTTTTGCTCCAAATAGTTGTTACTGAATGATTTGCCGTAGGCAATGCAGCCCATGTAAGTGGGATTATTCAGTACCCGCCCTACATTAGATTGCGTCCATTTGATTTCACCCGATGCGGCTTTACGGTGCAAACGTGTGAGTTCCTTTGCGATTTTCTGCGTCCCCATATCGTGGTTCAAATAAAGGTCATAGATGAGCCGAACAGTTTCGGCTTGCTCCGGGTTGATAGTATATCCAAACACCCCAAACGGCATTACTGACCCTGAATATTCTGTCAATGTTGGTATCCAGAACTTAGCCGCTTGTCTAAGTGCCGCCGAAGTCCAAAACCCTATTGATATGGATAATATCAAACTTGCCTTGCAAGGTTATAACTATGGCAATGGCTATATATCATGGGCAAGGAGTAATTATGGCGGCTACACGTATGCCAATGCCGTTGAGTTTTCCGCCAAGCAGGCAGAACGCTTGGGGTGGGAAAAATACGGCGATACCCAATATGTATCTCATGTTCTAAGGTACTATCCATTTGGCAGAACATCTACGGGCGTTGGTAATGGTGCAATCGTAGAAGTCGCAGCATCGCAAATCGGTAATGTAGGCGGTCAGCCGTTCTGGTCATGGTATGGGTTTAGCGGACGGGTAGAATGGTGTGCTTGCTTTGTCAGTTGGTGTGCTGACCAGTGTGGCTATATTGATGCAGGAGTGATACCGAAGTTTGCACTCTGCTCGGATGGTGTCACATGGTTTCAACAGCAAGGACAATGGCGGGATAACTCTTATACCCCAAACCCCGAAGATATTATTTTCTTTGATTGGGCGAGTGACGGTCAGAACGGCAATGCAGACCATGTAGGCATTGTTGAGAAAGTGGAAGGCAGCACGGTCTACACCATCGAGGGCAACTCTGGTGACTCTTGCCGTCAGAAAAGCTATTCCATAGGTTATTATGAAATCCTTGGATATGGTGTGCCTGCCTACTAAAAAAGGGCAAAAGAAAAACAGAGGGTTTTTCTATTCCTCTGTTTGCTCTTTTGCCTTACATATCCCTTTTGCAGTACCCTCAATAACGGTCAATTCCTTATCATCAAAGCCATCAAGAATAGCGTCTATCTGCCTACGGAGTGTAGACTTAGCTGTTACTTTATCTGTAAAAATATATTGGTCAACCGATATATCAAACATTGTAACAAGCCTTATAAATAATTGGAAGCTAGGATGTTGTCCTTCGTTTTCAACCGCTTGAATATGTCTTGGGGCAACATCAAGAATCGCCGCTAACTGTTCTCTTGTCATATCTTTTGCTTCACGAGCCTTTTTGATTGCTTGTCCTAATGCCTTGAAATCAAAGTCCTCAATATGTTCGTTCATTCATTCACCACCTGTATCAATATAATTTCCTAAATTCATTATATAGAAATGTGGCTTCCGATTAAACGATGTACAATCTCTCATAAAGAGATATTTAATCTCTGTTAACTAGAGATTAAATATCTATTAAACAAGAACAAAATCTGCACCCTTTACATTTTTTTCATATAAATAGAGCATATTTTGTTGTTTTACCTTTTATATTCAAATCGGCATAACATGTATGCAGTATAATGATATGACCCAATAGAATAGTGAAAAGTTCAACCCGAGATGGTATAATGCAATTACCACACCACAAAAGCCATCGAAAGGAAGAACTTTTCATGACAAGGATAACACAAGCAGAGAAAAAGCGCAAGCAAGAGGCACAAAATCGAGCGAAAGCAGTAGAATACGCGCTGAAACATGGAAACAAAAGCGAAGCAGCACGGTTGAATTTAGTCAGTCTTTCGAGCATAAAGCGTTGGTGCAAGCGATATGACGGGACATGGGAGTCGTTATTAGAGAAATCACATCGTCCAAAGAAGCACCCAAGCCAACACAGTAATTACGAAAAGCGAAAGCTGCGAAAAGCGTACAAAGCCAAATATGAACGGTATGGCTGGCAGGGCGTTTATGAAGAATTGCTCGATAATTACCATTACAAACGCAGTTTTGAGGGAATGTACCATGC
>JAISGQ010000027.1 GCA_031262985.1 Oscillospiraceae bacterium | reverse complement strand
CGTTCGAGGAGAATCGGCTCGCGCGTAGGAGGCAGGCTTCCCTGATCACATTCATACTCAGCAGACGCTCCACTCCTTCGAGCAGTCCTTCCGCCGTTTTGCTCTCGGCGACTGCGCCGCAGGTTTCGTCTATGCTCTCGGGACTGCCGCCTGTGTCAAACGTCACTACGGGAGTACCGCAGGCAAGTGCCTCTATATTGACTGTGGGGAAGTTGTCCTCAAGCGTGGGATTGACAAAAATATCGGCGGCGGAGTACAGCTCCGCTAACTGCTTCTGATTGTCGGTGCGGTGGATGGATATGACATTAGAAGGCAGAACCTCATCGATTTTGTCGTTTGTACCCACCATGACAAGCGCGTATTTATCTCCCATCCTTTTAGCAAGAGAGGTGAGGATGTCTATCCCCTTGCGCTTCTCCCACTCGGACGCAACGGATAGGAGTATGATTTTGTCTTTAAGTCCGTGCCGCTCCCGAAAATCGCTTGCCGAAGGCTTGAAAACCTCACGATTTATGCCGTTGTGTATCACCTTCACATTGCAATGTCCCATATAGGACTGCTTTACGTACTCCGAGAGCCAACTCGAGGGAGTGACCACCGTTAGGTTGCCGATACCTGTGAACAGTTTTTTCTTCTCCGCAAAATTCTGAAAGCTCCTGTCAAACATCAGCGACGACGGGTAGGACTGCTTCTGCGGACACTCCTCGCAGTGAGTACGCCACTTAGAGCAGCCTGCGTAGTCGAAGTAGGCGCAGTGTCCCGTGAACGACCAGCAGTCGTGCAGTGTCCACACTACGGGCTTGCCCGAGGCGCGGAAGTAGTCGAACAGGAGGCGTACATTCAGGTAGTAGCCGTGGATGTTGTGCAGACTTACGACATCGGGGTCGTACTGCTCTATCTGAGCAATCAGCCGCTTAGTCGAAAGCGAGGAGTAGAAGCCCGCCCTGTCGGTAATTCTCGATAGTGCGGCGTGGACTGCCACTCCGACTGCGCCGCCTATTTTTATGGCGTCATGAGGAGGAACACCGCGCGCCTCTCCCCTACCGAACGCAATCTTGCAGCTGTGTCCGTTTTCGGTCAGTACGTTATGTATGTCGGCGGCGATTCTCCCCGTACTCCCCACGCCGCACACTGAATTTATCTGCAAAACCTTCATTATGTTACCTCGATTATACACTTATTATGCTAAATATTTTATTATGCTAAAAATTATAGTATACAAAATCAAAAAAAACAAGCAAATACGAGTTTTTGTTCGTGCGCAGATCTGTGTGTGACCGGCGAAGGTAAAGGCGTTGATACAGTCCTGTTTATGAAAAGTTCTAATATTCATAAATGACTTACTGATTACATTTTCTTCAAAATTAAGGAATGGATGAATTAAGAATCAATGCTATTTGTACACCCCGTTTTCTTTGTGAAAGACTATTTAGGTTACCATTAGGGGCAAAAATACAACAATCCGCGCAAAAGTATTGATTAGAAAAAATATTATGATATAATATGTGTCGTTATCATACATACTAATAATTTTTCAATAACAAAGATAGTTATTGCTTTAGCAATAGTATAGATAAAAACTATCTTTCAGAATTGTTCATTATTGAGATATTGGTAATAGTACTAAGATAGGATGTGATTTTTATGTGGAAATAAATTTGTTCGGTTTTTTCTTGTTCATAAAACAATAAAAAATTAAGGAGTTGAAAAACCATGTTAAAGACACACAAAAAAATAATTTCATGTATTAGCGTGCTTATTATTTTTCTATGTACTTCCATTTTTGGAATGGGGGTTTCCGCTGAAATTAACAATATTTCTATCTATGATTTAAATTCAACGATTTATGAACATATAGTAAATGACTATATGTTGCAAACTGGTTTGTCTAAATCACAATCTGATAATATTTTTTCTAAAGTGAATCAAACGGAATTTGATTCACAAGAAACAGAACAAGTAGAAACGTTAATTTATGGTGAAAAAAAGAATGATAATTATGAAAACAACGTTCTTTTTATACAAGAAAACTATAATACATTAATTAGTTCTTTATCGACAGAAGATAAACAACTTGTTGATACATACTTTCTAAACTTTGCTCTGAAATATTACAGGGATTATTCTAATCCGGGGGATTTTTCAGAAATAGATAGTAATAATTTGAATTCAAACTATTTCTCTACCAACAATTCGATGTTGCCAAACCAACCAACAACAAATGGCACTACGGCAACGTCAGTTGCTCAAGTTAGAGTTTTTGCCGATTCAAGCGGCGCATCAAGTATCTTAAATGTATCAGGTCATGCATGGATAAGCGTAAAAAATATTTCAAGTAGCAATATAACCGTAGGAAAAATGACTGTTGCACCTAATTACACAGTTTCTATTGGTACTTGGGGAAATAAATCTGAGCATGATGGACTTTGGTATAATTTGGAAGCATATTTTGTATCATCTGGAAGCTATACTGGCCGAGCTTCATTAGTTGCAAACATCGATTCTTCTGCGCTTGCAACCCTTACATCACACATTGTAGGATATGATACATGGTCGACATTAAACAATTGTTCCAGCTTTGCTTATAAGGCTTGGAATAAAATAAGTTCAACGACACTGTCTGCAGGCGTGATCAATACTCCTTCTAATTTGAAAAACAGCATAATTAACACGGGTATTTCGTCTATCGGTGCCGCTGTTCCATACAATTACAATGTGTATTATGCAAATGGTTCGGGAACGCCAATAAGGAGTAGTGTGTATTGATGAAAAAGAAAATATTAATAATTATTTTGATTGTTTTGGCGGTTGTTATTTTGGTGGGAGTAATAGTTACACTTGTGATATTCCGCCCAATGACCTTGTCTCAGGGCGAGGTTGGATTCAGCGAACTAAGCCTCAGCACACAGGACAGCAAGGCAGTTTTAAAGGGACACATTACATCAAGCAGTACGGCATTTTGCGGCTACGACTACTATATAGAGGACGGTACTGTGTTTGTCACAATAAAGGGATGCTTGAGTAATCCGCTCTATAAGAGCGGATCGGTCGAGATAGAGATTGAGGACGAGGCAATCTCCTCCTGCGAGAGAATAGTGGTAGAATATGCGGACAAAACGGAAACGGTTTATTTGGTGGAGTAAAGCTTTGGCTTATCCTGAACTTCAATTTTAGAGCTGCAATTTATTATGCAAGCTAAAGAAATAGCCGCCCAGCTTTGGAGAGCCGGACGGCTATTTCTCTTCATGTCCGTTACCTAAATTTACACTCAAAAAAACAAGCAAATACGAGTTTTGCTTGTTTTACAAAAATACACCCATATACGATGTTTTTGGAAATTATGTATACGGGTGTATTCTCTCTGTAATAATAAATCAGTTCGCTTCTTGCATACGTGCCGGAGACACAACTCCAAGCCCGAAGCTTATGGATATAGCTCTGTCTACTCTGTCCATAATCATATCGTCCAGTCTGCCCATGCACTCCTTGAGCCGCGCTTTGTCTATGGTTCTTATTTGCTCAAGCAGAACAATCGAGTCTTTTTGAAGTCCGCAGTCTATGGATGAAAGGCTGATATGTGTCGGCAGCTTGGATTTCTCCGTCTGGCTTGTTATCGCCGCCGCTATCACAGTCGGGCTGAATTTGTTGCCGACGTCGTTCTGAACTATGAGGACGGGTCTTATTCCTCCCTGCTCAGAGCCTACAACAGGACTTAAGTCGGCATAGTAAATATCGCCTCGTTTTATTGTCACTTTACTCACACTCCGTTGCTTTTTACCTCCTTGAAAGGTACTAATATCATTGCCAATTTTTTATGGAAATATACTGTTTCGACTTACGCCGAAAAACTTTTATTGGCATTACATTTTATTCCTTTATGAGGCGGCATGACACAACGCTGTGAAAGTGCGGCTGTTGCTGTAGCTGTGGCTGTAGTTGCAGTAGTTGCTATAGTTGTTGCTGTAATAGTTATATTACTACTGTCGTTCTACAACTCCCGTGATTTTGAAAAAATCTCTCTTTCGTCCGTAGCCGAGACGCTTTGCCCACAGCGACGCGAAACCCTTGATGTCGTCGTTGTTGAGAATCTCCACGTTCTGAACTCTCAGCCCGACGTTTTTGAGTGTTTCTCTATATAAATCGCCAAAGTACTCTAAATTAATCTCCGGCAGATTTCTGCGCTGGATTTCCCCCGATTCGCATATTTCCGAGTAGGTGAAGATGAACAGGAACTCCGCGCCCTCCTTCGCCGCGTAGACAATATTTTGAAGAGAGGCGGCAATCGGCTTGACTACACTCTCGAGGAGCGAACCCCACGGCAGGACTACCGTGACCGAATCCGCGCAGTTTTTTAGCTCCTCGGGGATATTTTCGATTGTACCCACCACGAGCAGCACATTGTCAAGTCCGCCTTTTGCGGGCTTTTTGATGATTTTCGACGCCGTTTCCGCCATGTTTTCCTTCACGGGGTCTACTCCTATATAGAGTGTGCTTCTGTCGTTTTTGGCGTTTCGGTAGATTTGCTTTCCGTCTCCCGTGCCGATGTCGAGGACTACCCGCTCAAATTTACGGGTGATTTCCTCTAATTCCTCAGATGAAATGCGGAGTTCGTTTTTTCCTTTAAGCAAAATCATAAATTGCTCCTCTGTTTGTATTGTTGCGGAGTTGGTATTCTTCCCTTCACTGCAAAACCGCCGTCCATGACAAATTCAGGGCGGCGGCTTTTGGCCAATTGCTATCTCCTTGTCGCGTTTGAGTAGGAGTGGATATAATGGCTCAGAGAGGTGGTCTTGTGTTTAAAGTGAACCAGTCTCCTCGTGTTACGGAATATCTTTATGCGGCGCATTTTCAACATCTTGTACTTCGGAATCTTCTTGACAGGCGGTGCAGGAGTTGGGTCGTCGCCGTCAAAGTGCGGAACGAACACAAAGCTGTCCTCCTCCACAGGCTGATCGTCGTATCTGTACGGTCGGACATACTCCTCGTCCTCGGAGTCGTCATATGTGTGTACAATAACAGGCACTGACTCGCTTTGGTAGTCAGGTACATATGTCGCCTCTCCGCTGACGCTGTTGTACTCATCCGAATTGAATTTGCTCTGCGAACCTGCCGCCACGTTGTGCGGATGCTCGTAGTCGCCGTATCTGTCATACGCATAATCGGGGATTGCGATGGGGATACGCTCCTCCTCGACGGGAACATCCTCCTCGTAGTCGTCATACTTCGGAGTAGGATTGATTGCCTCCGCCATCTGCGCCTCTTCCTCCTCGCTTGGAAGAACGACAGGAATGTAGTCCTCGTCGTAGTAGCGGTTCTGCGCCGCCTCGACCGCCTTTATTGCCGCCTCAGCGGATGCTACGGCAGGCACGGCTGTGCCGTCCGCTTTTGCTCCCGGCTTCTTAGCCGTATGCGGCTTTCGCTGTTTATCCGAAGATGCAGCAGCATCGGGAGCTTGCCCGGGCTGTCCTGCAGGTTGACCTACGGGCGGCATACCGTAGCCCGCGTGAGGAGCGGGAATCGGTCTGCCGTATCGGTCGTACTGCACGGGAGGTACAGACATACCCTGCATACCATAGCCGACGGGCGGCACGGGAATCGGTCTGCCGTATCGGTCGTACTGCACAGGGGGAACAGGCGGCATACCGTAGCCGACGGGCGGCACTGGAATCGGTCTGCCGTATCGGTCATACTGCACAGGCGGGACGGGCGGCATACCGTAGCCCGCGTGAGGAGCGGGAATCGGTCTGCCGTGTGCGCCGTGCGGCGGACGCTTCTTCTGATTTTTAGGGGGGATGGGTTTTCCGTTCTTATCATATCTCACAGGAGGACGCTCCCCTGAGGGTGGCTTCTTCTGCGGTATGGGCTTTCCGTTTTTGTCGTACCTGACAGGCGGACGCTCGCCCGCAGGCGGTCTCCTCTTGTCATTCTCGCCTGCTCCTGCTCCTGTAGGCGCGGGCTTCCTGCCGGATTTTCCCTGACGCTGAGTATCTCCTGCCGCTGCTTTTCCTGCCGCGGGAGGTCTGCTGTCCCTGCCCTGTTTCGGCTTTTCAGCGGGAACTTTCGTAGATTCGGGAGCAAAAACATCGGATTTCTTCTGCTCCTCCGCTTTTTCTTCTTGCTTTTTATCCTGAGCCTTTGCGGTCTCCTCTTTTAAATTTGGCTTGCTCTCGGGAGCTTCGCTCTTTGCTTCTGCCGATTGAGGCTCCGGCTTCTTCTCCTCCTGCTTGGGAGCTGTCTCGGAGGCGGCTGAGGAGACGGTGGAGAGGTTCTGCCCTGCCGCGAACGCACTCAGACGCTGGCGGCGGCGGTTTTCATCCTCAATCGCATCGAAAATCTTGGCAATCTCCTTCTTGTTGACCTCCGCGTATATTACCTTCTTCTCAAGGCTTTCGGCATATGCTGCTGCGGCTTTGATATTGGAAACGAGAAGTCCAATCAGGCTGACAAGTGCAACACCTTCACATATCAAAATAGGCAACGATGCCTTGGCAAATCCACTGTAGATAGCTATTCCGCTCACTGCCACAATGCCTACAATAAACAAAACAGTCGCTATGGAATAGCTGCGGGACTTATTATCCTCCCCCACTTTGCTCACCCCTCAAATAAAATAACGCGGTAAAATCTTATAATTATTGTATCTGCTTTTTATCAACCTGTTTGCACACATTGTTCTTCACTCCGAAAACAGGAAAAAGCGCAGAACTACCCTCAATAACATATGTTTATATGTTACATTAATTCTCGATTTATGTCAATAGATATGAGTTGTTTTGCAATAATTTGTTACGGAGTGCCGTTGTGCCGTCAGAAAAGATGTACGGGAACCACTCCTATTTCCGCGAGGAAAGAGAAACCAAAAATTACAATAAACATCAAAAACGACACAATAAGCGCGGCTACACGCCGTTTTGCGCTTGGAGGCAGGATAACAGCGAGCAGCACGGCAAAAATTATTTCCGCAAGGAGCATGGGTTTATGCTCATACCAAAAGGGGAAACCGCAAAACAGCAAATATGCGGCGGGGAGTGCGGCGATGAAAATTGAAGCTATGCTCCTACCCCGCGCAAACCAAAGGAGGGCGGCGCATGGAAGCGAGAGGATTGCGGCTGACAGCCAAATTTCGATGTATGAACTAAAAATATTTTCCAATCTTTCATCATCAATTATGGAATATGACGCTGTCATGCTGAGGAAAAACAGCAGGGTGTTTACTCCCGCCGAGATGGGGTTTGTGCAAGATACGGCGAGAACGCTCGCCAAAAATACCCATACTCCTGCGTTTTCGGTAATTTCGCTTACGAAAGGAACGGCGTCGTTGTACATAGAAAAGTCGTGCGCTTGTGTCCAAGCCCCTATCATCGCACCGACAAGCACTACCGAGAGCGAAAATATAAGCTCCTTCTTCATACTGATTTCCTTCGGCAAAGTGCGGATTTTGTCCGCGTATTGACGCAGTTTATGTTTCATGAATTTATAATAAAATGGCAGATAAAAGCCATAGGAAACGACACAGCAAGTACTGCTCCACGCCGTTTTGCTCCTGTCGGCAGGATAATAATCAGCAACGCTGCAAAGATTATGTCCATTAGGAGTACGGGATTGTGCGTATACCAAACGGGGTATCCGTGAAACAGCAGATATGCGACAGGAAGTGCGGCGATGAAAACAGAAGCTTTGCTCCTCCCTTTCGCAAACCAGAGGAGTGCGGCGCATGGAGCTGCAAGAAGTGAGGCTATCAGCCACATCATGATGTATGACGACGAAAAAAATCCCAGCACAAAATGAGTGTAGGCGTAGTATCCCGAGAGCATACCGAGGAAGAAAAGCGAGGTGTTTACTCCCGCCGAGATGGGGTTTGTGCAGTTTGCGGCGAGAACGCTTGCCAAAAATACCCATACTCCTATCTCTGTGGTGAGGTCGCCGATAAAAGATGTGCTGTCACACGCCTTGGAGATAAGCCCCGCAAGCACTCCCGCAAGCACTGCCGCGAGCGAAAATATAAGCTCCCTCTTCATGCTGATTTCCTTCGGCAGAGTGCGAACTTTGTCCGCGTATTGACGTAGTTTATGTTTCATGGATTTTATCTCCTTCTGCATTGCTTTTGGTGATTATATTGTAGGTGAGGAAAGGAAAAAAATCAATACCTTGCAGGATATTGAATCTACGGTAAAAAAGATAATACAAATATTTGATTTTTTGGGGGAACTTTGTTATCATATGTAGGCGATAAATCAAGCTAATCGGAGGATTGTGATGAAAAAAGCACTCTTGATTTTAATTTTAATATTTTTGGCGTTGACAGGCGTTTTTTCTGTCGGTGCCGAGACTATGCACAAGGGCATTGACTTGGATAAATCAGTGGCGAAGTCGTACACTCAAAACGGACTTACCATGCAGTACAGAGTCTTTCTGCCGGATGATTTTGATGCTGATTTGAAATATCCCATGGTGCTCTTTTTGCACGGCTCGGGCAACTACGGCGACGACAATCTCAATCAGGTGCAGTTTGAGCTACTCTCAACTCTGACGAGCGATGAGTATCAGAAAAAATTCCCCTGCGTGGTAGTTGCTCCGCAAGCACCAACTAACGGAAAGAAGTGGGTGAACAATAAGGGGTACACGACTAATGTGGACACCTCGAATTTAGCTGTGACAAAAAGCCTCAAAATGGTGATGAAAATTGTGGATAAAGTCTCTGTGGAGTACTCCTGCGATACGGACAGGCTGTACGTCACAGGGCTTTCTATGGGCGGCTTCGGAACGTGGGATATTTTGTGGCGGTATCCCGGGAAATTCGCTGCGGCTGTGCCTGTCTGCGGAGGAGGAGACCCCAACAGAGCGAAGGAGATGGGCAATACTCCTATCTGGATTTTCCACGGGAGCAAGGATCAAAATGTTTATGTGAAATGTTCGCGTGATATGTACAAGGCATTGAAGGCGGCAGGAAACACCAACTGCAAGTACACCGAATATGAGGGAGTAGACCACAGAGATTGCTGGAAAAAAGCCTATACCAGCGAGGCTACATATTTATGGATGTTTTCCCAGTCTCTGAGAGGAGCTGTCGACCCGACTGCGCTCCCCACGACGACTACCATAGCGACTACTACGACCACGGCTGCGGCAACTCAGAATAACTACGCCGACTTTGACAGCCGGACGGAGGATTCTTCTGCCGCTCCCGCTCCGATGGAAAGCACCTCGGCAAATTACAGCGTGTTTGTCACTGTGATGGGAGTTTTTCTCCTTTCGTCTGTTGTGGTGATTTTCTTCGCCGCCTTAATATTCTTCCGTTCGGGCAAAAAGAGGTCGCGATAGGGTTGATATGCGGCAAAAGCGGCTGATGCGCTGGACGACCTTGGCGATACTGCAAAAACGACTGATACGGTTGATGATGTTGCAAGCGTGAGCAAAAGCATTGATGATATGCTTAACTCAGGAGCAACATGGGATGACCTCATAAAAGCAGGTTTCAGCCACGATGAAATAGTTGCGGAAGTGAAAAAACTTCTTACACGCGCTCAAAAGAGAAATATAGATACTTTGGAAAACACAATTCGTGATCATTTAAAGGAAAGTGATTTCTCTGGCACTTTGCGAGATCTCCAAGGTAATCCTGTGCCCAATCCAAAAGGTGGGTATTATAATCATTTGCAAGAAATGTTAGATTCGTACACTGCGTTAAAAGATATAAAATCAGGATTATCCGGTTCTTTAAAAAATTCGAATCTTTCTCCTGCCGTGCGCGAGTATCTTCAGGGAAATTTAAATATAACAAATGATTACATAAATAAAATAAAGTTGTTATTCGAAGCATATGGAGGTATATAAAAATGCGCTATAATGGTACAATTAAAGAACACTATGGATTTATTTATGATAAAGGAGATTTCAAATCATCATTAACAGAATGGTATAATAATTTAATTGATAAAACATACGGTGAACTTGATGTTCAAGATGTTACAAGAATGTTAAGACAATCCATTCTTCCTGATGTGGCGATACAAAGAGCAATAGAATTATTTGAAATTGACCCATTTTGCGGAGAATTGGTTGACGGAGACATCTTACGTATTATAGTCGAAAACTGGAATACTATTAAAGATGAAAATTTAATAGTAATTATCAGAAATGTCCTTAAGGATCTCAGAGTTAAAACCAATGAGTTTGACTGGATGAGTTCCTCTTGCAAGGATAGGTATCTAAGTAATATAGATATAGCCGAAGGACTGATAAAATAATCTGTTAAACGTTTAACCGTACAACGACGAGTATTCTTATATAAAACAATGACGGAATAGTGAGACTTGTTACAGCAATCCCAAATAAACGATGAGGAGTTATTACAGTGATAAAAGAGTATTCGGTAGTTAAAGCGTCCCGCAGATTATCAATTAAGGTAAAAAAAGATGTATCGGCACGGTAGTGTTTGTTTATGATAGTCCTACGACGGCATATGAGGTGGAGTTTGTAACCACAAAAGGAGAAACTATAGAGTTGCTGACTGTCGAACCCAACTGTATAGTTTTAGAATAACCGCTATGGTCTCTCGTGTATATTTCCCCATAATACGGTAAAGGATTACTTGAACAAATAATTGCTTAATAGCAGAGAGGGCCAGGCTCTATGGGAGTTTTGCTTTCTTTTGAATATGGGTTTCATTTCAGCTCCTGTCAAATATGTTTCTAACATCAGTATAGGGTATGTTATTCCGGATATCGCTCTCTCAATACTGGGTTACAGTGCGGTAAAAGGCGCAGATGCGGCGGCGGATACAGCTAAGGGTCGCAAACGCATTGGATGATATCGGTTTGCGACCCTTAGTCATTATAACGTTAGGGCGTTTTTCTTGCCATACCTCACTACCGTTTCATCAACTCTCACCTGCTTAGCCGTGGTTTAAGCATATCAATTATTGCCTGCACAAATAGATACAGCCGACACAAATCCCCCAACTGCATTCACGCGGTCGGGGGATTTACATCAGCTACGATATGGTACTGCACCCTTATGTATCTACATATGCAGTTTCTTTATCATCTCATAATATCTCTTGTGCGTCCGCCAGCCATTGCCTGTGGACCAATACAAAGCACTCTGCACATTGCAGTCGGGGTGGCTCTTCTTGAACGCGTTGACCTTAGCGGCGGAGATGCCGTTGTAGCTGCACCACAGCCGCTCTAACTTCGGCAGATTGTTCAGCGGAGTTAAGTCGGTGGCGTAGTTGTGGCAGTAGTTGAGGTCGAGCAGGTTAGTAAGTCCTGCGAGAGGTGAGATGTCCTTGATATTGTTCATAAACAGCTCAAGGTAGTACAAATCCTTGAGGTTCGCAATGGGAGAAATATCGGAAATGCGGCAATCGGCAAGAATGAGAATTTGGAGCTTAGTCAGAGTTCCTATCACGGTTATGTCGGAAATGTTGTTGTGTCCGAGGTCGAGAGCTTCCAAATCGGTGCAGTATTTAAGCACCTGAATGTCGTCGTTAGTCAGCCGATATCCCTTTGGGTCTTTATTCCTCGCGAAATTTTTGGTGGAGAAATATGTAGTATCCGTCCTCAGCGACCATTTCCCCATATATACCCGCCACACAAATTTCGTTTTCGGAAATTCGGCGATTAGCGATTCCATAGTCTTATTGGACAAACCGCAGCCGCACATATCTATCTTCTCAAGCCCCGTAAAATGGCGCAGTCCCTCACGAAACGCGTCGAGGTCGGTTATCCTCTTTTGCTTCATGTCCACCGTTTTGGCGTTGGTTTTTACTGTAACTCCCGACAGCTTGAAGTCCCACGAGAAGGTGCAGCCCTTCGTCTGCTCCTGCAGCTTGTACATCTGCTCGTGGGAGAGGTTGCAGGAGTAGATGCCCGCCGCCTTGACATTGGGCAGATATTTTAGTGCGTTTGTGATATCTTCGGGGTTGTCTATCTTTTTGCCCTTTATTTCTATCTCCTCAGCGTCACTGTCGAATGTGAGGCCGAGTAGCTTTACAGTCCACTTGAAGCTAATCTCCTCATATTCGCTCACGAGGCGAAGTATTGCCTCGTAGTCGTCACAGCCGCTTGCGTCAACAGTCTCAAGAAGGGGGAAATATTTGAGCTTGTAGAACTCCGATGTGTCCAAATTGCCGATGGAGAGCGACTTTTTGATGCTGGAGATTTTTTCTCCTCCCATAGGGACGGACCAAAGAATCTCACAACTCGGATACATTTTGCGGATGCTCTCAAAATCCTCGATGCCTATCTGAGTGTTACGCAAATCAAGCCTTTCGAGCTTGATGAATCTCCCCAAATCCGCCACCTCGGAGGGTTCACTACCGAAATCGGAGTTGCTCAAATCAAGCTCTGTAGTGTCCGTTTTGTACTCCTTACCTAAAATAGTGACCGCGCTTTGAGCCTGCCAAAAAACGAAAGCCGCTATCGCGAAAATGCACACAAACACAATCGACAGCATAGTACCCGACTTTGTGGTTTTATGCTGATTTTTCCTATATCTTGCCATGATAATCCCCCTCTTTAACTTATGAGATTCTGATTAATAGCCCCAATCCCTAACTTCCCAATCGTCATTTTCGCTTTCTCTGACTATAATCCACATCCAATCTGTGTACTCATAATTAGGTTCAAGCCCGCCGCCGGTTTCTGTACTGCTGACATAAAAATCAGAAAACAGGACAATTATATTGTCTTCTCCGACCTCATCCGTTAAGTAGTAGTAGTTCGCCTCGTAGTTGCTCTCGTCCTCGTCATACCAAAGCCGCAATAAATTGCAACCTTCAAAATCCCTGAACTTCTCTAAAACACAGTTTGCCGCCTCCTGAACTTCCTTTTCTGTAAATTTTGACGACTTGCCTAAAACGATATCCGCCTCATTTACCTGCCCCGGATTAGGGATACAGGAGGAGAAAGAAAACATCACAACAAGGCAGAGTATAACTGCCGCAGTCTTAGATTTTTTCATTATTAACCATTCTTTACTAAATTTCACAACGCAGTTTGAACACAGCATTTTACCCAAATATCACCCGACATCCTTCGTCGCCACTACATCCACTCCCGTGCCGCACACGTCACGCACCACCGCATCGCCTATCCGTATGGGAGGAGTAACCCTCGCTCTGTGTATCTCGGCGACACAGGCGGCTATCTTCTCCTTCGGAATGGGAGCGGCGGTCTTTACGCTCAGAGGCTGGGTGTACCCCTCCATCTTGACAAGGGAGGTGACAATCCGCGACGGGTTTGTAAGCTCCGAGCGGACATAGTCGTCTCCGCGCTTGCAGGCGTTTCCCGTGACGAAAACTATTTCTCCTCCCTCGGTTGTTTCGGCAGTGACCTCACAGCCTATGGGACAATTTATGCAGATAAGCTTCTTTTGCATATGCTCCGCCCTCCTTAGTTATTCGTACTGATACCGCTTCGTTTACTGCTCCGCTGTAGCTACAGCCTACTCCTCAATCTCCACCGTAACCCTGTCACAGCCGCCGATTTTCGATACAATCTCCTCGCTGAGTGAAACGCTCTCCATCTCCCCGGGAGAGATAACCTGCTTTAGTACGCGCCGAACCTCGGCATCTCCGAATTTAACCGAAACATAAGCCTTTCGGTATTTCGCCGAGGCTCTGAAGCTGATAGAGAGCGGCTGTGCCTGCTCCTCCTCACAGTAGGAGTAGCTCTGCGGCAGTACGCCTGTTACACCGTTTCCTCCCACTATCGGAATACTCCTGCCGCCCATGCCGCGCTGTTCGCCAATATACCGAACCGCCGCCGCTCCTGCGCGTATGCTCTCCTTAGACACATTGTCTGCGAGGTCATGCACATGGAGGACGTTTCCGCAGGAGAATATCCCGTCTACAGAAGTGCTGAGATTTTGGTCAACTCTCGCGCCGTTTGTCGCGCTGTCCATCTCCACATCTGCGAGGAGTGATAGCTCGTTTTCCGGAATCAGCCCCACGGAGAGAATGAGAGTGTCGCACTCGTAGACCGTTTCGCTCCCCTCTATGGGAACGAGGTTATCGTCCACGCGGGAGACTGTGACCGCACTAACTCTGCCCTCCCCGCTGATATTTGTCACCGTGTGGGAGAGGAGGAGCGGTATGCCGTAGTCGTCAAGACACTGCACAATATTCCTCCTCAGCCCCGAAGAGTAGGGCATAATCTCCGCGCAGGCAAGTACCTTCGCGCCTTCTAATGTCAGCCGCCGCGCCATGATAAGTCCTATATCCCCCGAACCGAGGATGAACACGCGCTTGCCTACCATAAGCCCCTCGAGGTTGGAAAATCTCTGAGCAGTCCCCGCCGTCATTATTCCGGCGGCACGAACTCCCGGTATACCTATCGCGCCTCTCGCCCGCTCTCTGCACCCCATGGCGAGGATTACCGCCTTGGCGTTAATTTTGTGTATACCGCGTTCTTTTGAAACTACGGTCACTTCTTTTTCTGCGTTAAGCCCTATTACCATCGCCGAGAGCCATATGTCGATTCCATGCTCTTTGAAGTTTTTCTCCTCAACCATATCGGCGAATCGCGCCGCATACTCAGGACCTGTCAGCTCCTCGCCGAAATAGTGCAGACCGAAGCCGTTGTGTATGCACTGGTTGAGTATTCCTCCCGTTACGCTATCACGCTCTAAAATGAGAATATCCCTGCAACCGCTGTCATACGCGGAGATTGCGGCGGCAAGCCCCGCAGGACCCGCGCCGATAATTACGAGTTCTCTCGATGTGCTGTCACTCATTTTAACGCACCTCCCCCGCCGCTTGTCTCCTCCCCGCCGCCGTTAGCGTCGGAGCAGATAGAGCCTGTTATAATCCGTGAGTTTCCGCCTGATTTTGTCACCTCGCCGATAGGCACTCCCATCTCCTCCGCGAGGATTTCCGCCACACGCGGACAGCAGAAGCCCGACTGGCATCTGCCCATGCCCGCCCGTGTTCGCTTCTTCACTCCGTCAAGGGAGCGCGCGCCGACAGGTCGGCGTATGGAGGCGCGTATCTCCGCCTCCGTCACAAGCTCACAGCGGCACACCACAGCCGCGTAGTTCGGGTCGCGCTTTATTGCCTCCTCCCGCTCTGCCTCGGCCATGTCGTAGAACCTAAGCGGCGGCTTTTCGTATGCCGAAAGCTGATGGTTGGGCTTCTTTTCTGCTCCTATCCGCTGTGCCACCGCGTCTGCCAGATACTCCCCGATTGCGGGGGAGGCACTGAGACCGGG
Organism: Oscillospiraceae bacterium; assembly: GCA_031262985.1. Classification (GTDB taxonomy): domain Bacteria; phylum Bacillota; class Clostridia; order Oscillospirales; family Acutalibacteraceae; genus JAISGQ01. The sequence continues at coordinate 25,358 of JAISGQ010000027.1, read as the reverse complement.
AGACTCCACAGCGGCGGCGTTGAAGAAGTAGGGAACGTCGGCGGCTTCTCCCATCACAAAATCACCTCTGTCGCCCGAGGCTCTGTTTCCCGCGAAAACGGCGAACAAATCGCGGCGCGAGAGGGAGGGGCATATCCCCTTCGCCGCCGAGAATACAGAACTCAGCCCCTTCGCGGTCACTGAAACATCGTCCTTACTCTCCGCCTCGTATGCCGTAGGACCTATGAGCAGAGTGCCGTCAACTGTGGGCGACACCAAAATCCCCTTGCTCACTTTTGTCGGAGTACTAAACACCGTGCTTTCAAAAAGCCCGTCTCTCGCCCTGTCCACCATGTAATACTCACCCCGCCTCGGAGTGATAGTCAGCTTCTCCTTAGAGAGCATATTGTTTATCTCATCCGAATGTACTCCCGCGGCATTGACCAGCACTCCCGCGGTAAAATCGCCTTTATCCGTGTAAATGAGGAAACGCGCCGTGCCGTCTCCTCCTGCCGAACGGGAGGAGGAGCAATCGGCTGTATCATCCGATATACGCTCCACCGATTGAACCTTATGCTCAAAGAGGAAGCTTGCGCCGTTTACGGCGGCAAAGTCGGCAAGCGCGGCAGTCAGCCCGTAGGGGCAGACCATGCCCGCCGACGGTGCGTACAGCGCGGCAACTGCATTCTCCGAGAGGTTTGGCTCTTTCCTTCTGAGCTGTTCGCGCGGGAGGATGGAGAGGTTCTCGACACCGTTGCGCTTCCCCCGCTCCAAGAGAGCGTAGAGCTTCGGCACGTCCTCCTCCGAGAACGCGACCACCAACGCGCCGTTCCTCTTGAATTTTACTCCGAGAGCGTCGCACAGCGGCTCGAACATCTCGTTGCCTCGCACATTGAATTTAGCCTTGAGACTTCCCTCAGGCGCGTCGAACCCCGCATGAACCAAGCCGCTGTTCGCCTTGCTCGCACCTTCGGCGACGTCGGAGGCGCGGTCGATTACTCCGAGGCTCATGTCGTAGAGCGACAAAGCCCGCGCGACGGCACAGCCCACTACTCCCGCGCCGATAATAATGCAGTCGAAATGTTTCATAGTTACTCCTTCTCCGGCTCGCGATTTCTCCACAGGTAATTGAGCAGCTTTCTCATTTTTTCGTCTATCCAAACACATAGCTGAGGAATATGAATAAGATTAAAGAGAGCAATGCGGATTCTGTCAATGCAAAGGCATACGGCAAATACAGCCGCCGCTGAGAGCAGAATACTCACGAACAGCAAAAGCGGCTCGGCTCCCGCTGCGTAGGACATACAAAGGTCGGTCATGAGGCTTTCTATCGGCGGCGTCATGTGAATGAGGTACACTCCGAATGCCGCAGGAGCGAAAAATCCTATCAGCTTTACCGGTACTTTACTCCTTATATTAAGGCGCGAGAAGAACAGAACTAAGAACACCGCGCAGAAAATAATCGTGGGCGATTGATATGAGAGAAGGAAGTACGGAGACATATATTTGCTCCAAATTTGGGCGACTGCGGTTTTTCCGAAGTCTGTCTGCGGAATGTATTTCTGCGCGGCGATTGAGATTACTGTGAAAGCCGCCGAGAGGAAATAGCCCAAGAGATAAACCCACTTGCTTCGCTTAAAATCCTCGGGGTATAGGCGAAGGTATGCTCCCGCGAAGTAGAGAATGAGCAGCCACACGAAGGTGTAGCCTCCGCTTGTGGCAAATACGCCGGAGTAGCCGAACGGAAGAAGGGAGAGAAGCGAAAAGAAGAAAAACGAAAGCAGGAGGAGTAAGCGGTGCTGCTTCTTCGTGATACTCCCTATTAATTTGTTGCAGAAGGGAGTGAAAAACGCCAGAATGATGTATGCGGTAAGATACCAGTACCGCCCCGTTGTGACAACAAGAGTTCTCTGAATCATTTGATATGTATTTACTCTGTAGTCAGTGAAAATAACAAACAAAACGGTAATTCCAACCGAGTATAGCAAGCCTTGAAGCCACGCCTCCATGGGGCGGTTAAAGTGGAAGCGGGAGGATTTGCACGATACAAAGCCGGAAACCAACGCGTAGCAGTTTACGGCGCAGTAGCACAGCGTCTCCAAGCTCCAAGCCAGCCACCATCGCTCGCCCAAGGGCGCGGACTTATCCAACAATCCGAAATAGAACTTCAAAGTGTGCAAAAGAACCACCATAAGCATGGCGATCAGGCGAATCAAATCAATACCGTAATTGCGCTGTTTTTGCAGTTTACTCATAGTATCCATCCTCCCTGTTTTCAGTAATCAGTCGGTCACATATACAGCAAAGCCGCCCGTAGTATCAAATCGGAGTTCACAGCCGTTTTCTATCTCAAACGCGGAGAAGTACGCCTCCTCCATGGGTATCCATTCCTTCTCGAACCGCTCCGCCATCGCGCCGTTACGCGCGTAGACGCGCCGCAGCTGCTCCTCCTTGCCGGCGGTGAGGAACACCTTCAGCGAGCTGTAGTCGCCGAATTTCGGATGCAGGCTGTAAGAGCCTTCAATCACAGTAAGACGTGCGGGAGTAACCGCTATCTCCTCGCCCAAGGTCTCCGTCTCGCAGTCATACGGGCGGTAGGAGAAGGCAGCGCCCTCCCCGAGCGGCGCGATTACCTCCGAATAAAAACGCTCATAATCAATGTTTCCGCCGACCTCCTTCATCCGCTCCTCCGTCGAGATTTCAGGGCGGAGGAAGAAGTGGTCCATGGGAATTACGTCGCACTCATACACCAACTTTAGAATTGCCGCAAGAGTGGTTTTCCCCGACGCACAGCGTCCGTCTACCGCGACAACTACGCGGGAGTTTTCTCCTCCCTCGCGCATAAGCTTATCTATCGCGCAAAGAAGCGGCAGGTAGTCGCAAAACTGCTTCTCCACAACGCGGTAGGCGGGGGCGTAGTTTTTCCTGAACGTGTCGCTGTGGCGGAACAGTCCTCCACCCGCAGTTTTCCAGTTGGAGACAGCCTTTTTCACCGCCGATTGTCTTATTTTCAGCACCCTGTCGCGGCACAAGTTTGAAAGCAGTGACACCTTTTTCAAAAATCCCTCATCAGTGCCGCGAAGGCGCATAGCCGAAAGCTCAAACAGCCTGTGGAGGGTATTTATGCTAAGTCCGCTCTGATTTATAACGCGCAGGTGGAGGCGGCAAAGCCCGTTGCCTATCGGCTCGACTGCGTCCTCCTTCCCCTCCTCCTCCTCGGAGTTGCCGGAGGAGGGCAGCAGAGCTTCCGCCTCCTCTGTAAGAAGCTTCATGCTCTTTACGCGGTCGGTGATTAAATGCCCGCTTCCGAACTCATTTTGATAGAGCAGCTTGAGGTAGTCCACAGCCGCCGCCTCGGGGTAGAGCTTTGTCTGCCGAGAAAGCACAGCCACCAGCTCCGAGGCACTGCCGTAGCGCAAAACTCTTATTTTTTCGAGAGCCGTCATTATCGCGGGAATCAGAACGAGCTGGAGTATAATGCCCGGAACGGCGGTGAGTACTGCTCCTGACATGAATACCTCCCATGTGAAGGGCGAGCCGCCCCACAGCCCGAGGAGAGCAATTCGCGCCGCTCCCCACACAGCGCGTCCCGCTATCATAGCGGTCAGCAGGGAGAGGTAAAGCCCACCGATGTTTTTCGGCATACGCTTATACATAAGTCCTATCACTATGCCGTATACCGCCATCTCAAACGCCATGGAGATACCTGTGGGGTATATGGGCGGCATACCGAACATGAAAAAGCGGAGAATGGGAAGAATGAAGCCTACTGCGCCTCCGTACTGCCAGCCGCAGATGAGCCCGCAGAATAGGACGGGGATGTGCATTGGCAGCAGCATACTTCCGATTTCGGGAATCTGCCCTGTGAAGAAGGGGAGGACAATCCCCATTGCGATGAATATTGCCGACATGATAAGCTTCGGCAGGTGGTTTCTTCTCATTTCTCTTGCTCCTTCGGGTTGTGGTTTTGTTATATGGATTTTATCATATAATAGACGAAAACACAATAAATACACAATAAATACTGCGGGAAAAGGAAAATCCCCTTATACTCCTTCTCACAAAGGAGTATAAGGGGATTGCCGTAATCCTATCGCACGTTCCTCGCGCCGCAGTCCTACTCCGCCCAGTCGCCGTTCTCGAAAATCACTATTTCCTCGCCGTCATCTGTCACGCCGACTACGCTCAAGTCGCTTGTGCCGAACATGAAATCAACATGAGTGTTGCTCTCGTTGCAGCCTGCCGCCGCCTTCTGCGCGGAGGTCAATTCTGCTCCTCCCGCCATGTTGATGGGGTACGCGCTTCCCAGAGCCAAGTGGCAGGAGGCGTTTTCGTCAAAAAGTGTGTTGTAGAAAAGTGTGCCGGTCTCGCGAATCATCGAGTTGTAGGGGACTAATGCCACCTCCCCTAAATGTTTCGCTCCTTCGTCAATTTTGAATATCTGCTCCAGCGCATCCTTGCCGCACAGGGCGTCGTAGTCAGTGACCGCTCCGTCCTCGAACCTCATCCAAAACTTGTCTATCTTCATGCCGTTGTGTATCAAAGGCATACTTGCGTACACCACTCCGCTGACCTTCTCCCTGTGCGGCATGGTGAAAATCTCCTCGCTTGGCATATTCGCCTGAAAGCACACGCCGCCTACCGTGTACTCCGCGCCGCCTGCCCAGATGTAGTTGTCGGCAAGCGTGACGGCGAGGTCTGTTCCGAGGGAGTTTTTAAAGCGGAGCGACTTGATTCTACTGCCATTGAGCTTGTCGCAATGCGTCCTGAGTTCGGCGGAGTGCTGCTCCCACGAGAGTACCGCATCGCCCGTATCCACTCGAACGGTGTGGAAAATGTCGTCCCACAGGCGATTTACCGCCGCCTGCTCAGATAGGTCGGGATACACCTTCCCCGCCCATTTTGCGGAGGGAGCGGCGACTACCGTCCACTGATTTTCCGATTTATCGAGAATTTCGTAGAAAGGCGCTCTCTTTGCCGACTCCGCCTTGGAGGAGATACCTATCCGCTTTGTATCAAGTCCCGCGAATGCGTCGGGGTTTTCCGATATGAGGTTGATGAAGCACGCACCCTTCCTGCCGCTCTCAATTATCGGCGCGTACTTCCAGTCGGGGATGTCGGTCAGTGCCTCCTCTGAGGCGTGGAGGTAGCGGAGGCGAAGAATCTCCTCGTCCGCGTACTGCACTATCACCTGTCCTGCGCCTGCGAGGTAGCACTGCTCGGCTATGAGCCGCGCCATCTCGGCACACTCCACATACGCGCTGAGTACTACTGTCTGCCCCTCCTGCACGTTCACGCCTACGCGTGCGACTAACTTTGCGTACTCCAACGCCGATTGCTCTCTGTACACTGTGAATACCTCCGATTTTTATTTGTTCACTCAATAGGTATTATACCACAGCTTAGCACAATTTCCTACAGCATTATTTCTTTCACAGAAATATCCTTAATTTTTCGTGAGAAATAGAGCATAAGAAGCTCGTAGAACAGCACGAACAACGCAAGCGAAACTGCCACTGATTTAATATTCAGCTCGTAGGGAGGAAGCCCCTCGAAATCGGCAAATACAATATCAATCATTATCCTGAGCAGTCCATATTGATACGCCGTTCCCACCGCAAACCCCATGTACGCCATAGGGCGGTAGCACCCAAGCACCGCGCTGTAGCACTCCGAATCGGAGTATCCCACAGTCCTCATCATCGCCACACACCGTCTGTTACCGTTAATTACGGCATTCACGGAGATGTACAGCATTACGACTGAAATCGTCATGCCTATGACTAAAATCATGCCGCTCATCATGTCGCTTGTGTAGTCTCGCATAGATACCGCCATCTGCAAGTTTGAGGCAAAGCAAAACGCCGCAAACAGGATGAAAAACAGCAAGAACTTATTCGAACCGCGTGATGCACTTCTCAGCTCGGACTTGAAAGCCCTTTCATTTTTCCTGTTTTTCACCTTTTTATTCCTACTGCCGCCGACGTATATCTCCTTAAGCATACCGATAACAGGTCGCCTGAGTGAAAGCAGTGCGAATCCCACCGATATGAGCATAAACGCCGCAGTGGGTACAAGCACAAGAACAATCAGCAAAATGGGATGGAAGGTGAATCCGAAGGCTGGGAATATACCGTCGGCGTTTTGCACCTCGTAGAATTTCTCCATAATAGCATAGGCAAAAGCGAAACCCAAACCCGTTCCCACAAAGACGTTGATTCCGAACACCCAAAAGCTCTTTGCTATCTTGAAATTCGAGTGACCCAACGCCTTGAGTATTCCAAGTTCCTTCTTGTGGCTGTCAACATACTGCCTTATATAGAAAACCAGCATGACGACAGAGGTCATCATCAGAACCGCACCGCATATTATGCATACCATCTTGGCGGTGGCTATCTGCGCGTCCTTCAATATTATCTGCTCGGGAGTGGTAAACAAATCAGCGGCAGACACCATGTCGAGATAGAGATTAGTGAACATAGTAGTCACAAGCACCGCGCACATTGTAATAATAGTGATACCAAAATGCTTGACTGTATGTTTTATATTGATAACCATATTCATCACCATCCAATCTCGTAAGCGGTTTTTCTTTCGGAGTTGGAAGCTGCGGAGACAATGCTTCCGCTGTTCATTCTGATTACAGTGCTTGCCATCTCCGCGATGTTTTGATTGTGAGTAACCATCACCACGGCGAAGCCGTACTCCTCCTGCAGCTTTGCTATGTAGTCGAGAACCTGCCTGCCCGTAGCCTCGTCGAGTGCGCCTGTAGGCTCATCGAGGAAGAGAACCTTGGGCTTCTTCGCCAACGCTCTTGCCACCGACACCCTCTGCTGTTCTCCGCCGGAGAGCTTGCCCGGCATCTCCCCCATCTTGTCCTTCAGCCCGACAGCCTCTATAATTTCGCGGTAGTTCTTGTTGCTTGCCAAGTCAGCTCCCATACGCACATTCATCTCCACACTCATATTCATGAGGAGATAGTACTGCTGAAATATGAAGCCTATATTATCTCGGCGAAACTTTGTCAGTTCCTTGTCGGAGAGGGAGGCTATGTCCTTCCCGTTGTGGATAATCTCCCCGCCGTCCGGCTTCTCCAGCCCCGAAATTACGTTGAGCAGTGTAGATTTTCCCGAACCCGACGGACCTAAAATGACGGTGAAATCGCCGTCCTCCACCGTAAGTGATACTCCCTTGAGTACCGAAAATCGGTTGTCCTTCTCGCCGTATGACTTTGTTACTTCCTTTACATTAATCATTGCTGTCATCCCTTCTGTGTGAATTTTCTTCTGTTTTGATATTTTTCAGCAGTCCGACAAACATCTCTGTCAGCATAACTGATATTTCCTCCCCGCTGAAGCTGCACATTTTTGTGGCGATAAGTGCCGCGATTCCGTGAGTGTACACCCACATATGGCGGTATATTTTTTTCGCGCTCGGCTCGTCCAGCTTGTGCGGCTCCTGCACCGAGCGGAGTATCAAGCCGTAGTTGTCGTCAATGCCCGACAGCACCTCCCTGATTGAGGGAATCTCCTCATGCGTGGACATAAAGAGAATCTCAAACAGCTTCGGCTGTTCGGATGCAAAGCGGATATACTGCGTTCCAACTGCCTTAAACGCGTTATGCTCCGACTTTAGCGCGGTCTCAATGTAGGAATCGTACACCGTGCGTATCGTCTTGATAAGTTCGGAGTGAACCTCCTCCATGTTTTTGAACACGGTGAAAATCGGGCTTGACGAGCTTCCCAGCCGCTTTCCCAGCTCCCTCGCAGTGACTGCCTCTATCCCCTGCTCCTTTGCGATTTCCATTCCTGCCGCGATAATTTCAGCGGCGGAGAATTTAGCCTCAGGCGGCATGATATTCCTCCTTTCTTTGTGATGCTTGATATGTAACGTGCGTTCTGTAACGTGTGTTTTAGTATAAACCTCTCACGATGTTTTGTCAAGGAGGAAATCGAAAAATTGCATAGATATATAACCTCGGGGCTTGCCCCGAGGTTATATATCTATGCAACCAAATACACCTCGCTTAATAGAGGTAAATGCGGCTATCTTCATTGTCTGTATCATAATGATAAAAGCATTCGCCTTACCCTGTAGAAAAAAATGCGGAGGTGCGGTATGCAAGGCAAATTTACCTATTATCTGAACTCCGGCGCAGACACGTTCGGATTATTGAACGGTTCGCCGTTGTCGGGAGTAGACAAATTGAAATACAGCCTTGAATCCTCGGTTACTCCGAAGCTTTGATTCGAGCCTGTGTCGCTCACCTTGTTAAACGCCTCGCGGAACATGGCGTTGTGGGCTTCTTCTCTGTTGAGCAGGAAGTCGATGGTCTCCCTGACGTGCTTATCTTCAATCTGCCTGTATAAATATTCGTACACTACCTTCGCGCGTTGCTCGGAGGCGATGTTAGAGAGCAAATCGGCGCATAAATCGCCTGTGACCGTGACATAATCTCCTGTCCACGAGTAGCCGGAGGAGTTAATCAAGCCGGGATTCAATCCCAAAATTACATGAGACTGAATTTCTCCCGCCTCCACCTGTGCGTAGTCCACATCGTGACCGTTGAGCAAATTAATCATCGTTCCCACCATCTCCATGTGGGACAGCTCCTCCGCGCCGATGTCGAGAAAGAGGTCTTTAATCTCGGGGTCTTTAATCCTGAAGCTCTGTGAAATATACTGCATAGCCGCCTTCAGTTCTCCGTTTCCGCCTCCGAGCTGCTCTTGCAGTAGAACGGCATATTGCGGGTTCGGACGCTCGACCTTCACCTCGTGAAACAGTTGCTTTTCGTGTTTAAACATTGCGAAATTCCTCCAAATTTATAAGATAAGAGTAGTATGTCCAAAGTCGGAGGAATATTCGGAATGTTGTAAAATAACAGAACTCCCCCAATCACATTTTCTCGTGATTGGGGGAGTTTTGAAACAATATTAGACTGATTTTCAATTAAAAACAATGCCAAAACCAAGAAAAAAGCTTTGATATGCGCAGTTTTACAGCCTTAATTGGATTCAGTATTAAATACAACTGCTGTAAACGACAACAATAGTATTCTACCCGATGTTATTTGACACCTCAACTCCATTGTCACTGATTAACATATCATATTTTTCTGAATCTGCGTTAGGTATAAAAATTATAAGTTTTATATTATGAATCCCGCTCCAAAACACTCCGTCATCTTCAGATACATCATAATTAACCCAATCTTTTGGAATAGTTCCGGGAATATCAGAGTAGCCCTCCGCTTTTTGCCATTTATTTTCTTCTGTAAGATAACTTTTAACATCATCAAGATCACTTCTATTTATAGTAATAGTAGCACTATATTTTAGATTGCTCTGATCATTAACAACAATTTGAACATCGTTTGGCAATTTTATACCGGTTGTTTTTTCTATGTGATTCGCATCTACAACCGGAGCGTTTTGGCTATTGATTATGCCCATGACAATAACTACTCCTCCAATAATCAAAATAGCAATTAGAACTATCAACATTATCTTTTTTTTCACGATAAATCCTCCTAATCAACATTTTAATTTAGTGTAGCAATGATATTTCTCGTGATTGGGGAAGTTAACTATACCGCTACGCCGTCTCCACGCTCTCGATTCCGATAACGCCGTCCTTGGCAAAGACAACAATCTTAGGCGGGAGGTTCTCCATTCTGTCGATTATCAGCCGCGCGATTTTGTCCTCCACCTCGCGCCTGATGTAGTTTCGAAGGTCGCGCGCGGAGTTCTTCCCGCCGTCCGCCTTCTCCACAACAGCCGCCGCTGCCGAATCCTCGAGAATCAGCTCTACTCCTCGCTCCTTCATGGGAGTGACGTATTCGCCCAGCATGAGCTTCGCTATGTCGAGCAGTGCCGCCTCGGAGAGGGGATTAAACACCACTACCTCGTCAACTCGCGCCAAAAATTCGGGACGGAGGAACTCGCCCAGTGCCTTCATCGCCTTTTCACGGGAGATGTCGGACTCAGACTTTGCAAAGCCTATCGAGCTGTCGCGTCTGTCGCTCCCCGCGTTCGAGGTCATGACAAGCAGCGTGTTCTCGAAGTTGACTACTCTGCCCTGCGCGTCGGTGATTTTTCCCTCGTCGAGAATCTGGAGCAATATGTTGAGCACATCGGGATGCGCCTTCTCAATCTCGTCAAACAGGAGGACGGAATAAGGCTTCCTCCTGACCTTCTCCGTGAGCTGACCCGCCTCTGAATAGCCGACATAGCCGGGAGGAGAGCCGATAATTTTACTCACCGAATGTTTCTCCATATACTCGCTCATGTCAAGCCTAATGAGCGTTTCGGGGGAGTCGAACAGTTCCTCCGACAGCACCTTCACAAGCTCGGTTTTTCCCACTCCCGTAGGACCTACGAATATAAATGAGGACGGACGGCGTCGCGGGCTTATCTGCACGCGGTTGCGCCTGATAGCCGCCGCCACCAGCTCCACCGCCTCATGCTGTCCCTTTATCCGCTTTTCGATTGACTGCTCAAGAGATGAAAGCCTGCCGAACTCCGACTCCTGCACACGCATGGCGTTGATGCCCGTCCAAAGCTCGACTACCTTTGCCAAATCGTACTCCGTCACCTTCGAGCCTAACGCCTCGTCCTTGATAGCGAGCTGTCTCTCCTCATTTTGGAGGATTGACACCTGCAATTCGGCGTGTTTCTTGTAGTAATCCTCCTGCGAGATGGCGTTCTTGCTGCTCTTATCGCTGAGCCGCTCGTCGAGATAATGCAGTCTCTTTATCTTGTCGAGGAGCAGATCGTACTCCGCCATTGCCTTGTTCCGAAGGGAGGCGCAGGCAGATGCCTCGTCAATCAGGTCGATTGCCTTGTCTGGAAGAAAGCGGTCGGTGATGTATCGCTCCGACATATTTACTGCGCGGAGGAGAATATCGTCGGGTAGGATTATCCTGTGGTGCTTCTCGTAGTAACCCTTGATGCCTTTGAGTATCATAAATGTTTCGTCTATAGTCGGCTCATTGACCGTGATAGACTGAAAACGCCGCTCCAACGCGCTGTCCTTCTCTATATGCTTTCGGTACTCGTTGAATGTAGTCGCGCCGACAACGTGAATTTCTCCCCTCGAGAGGGCGGGCTTGAGTATGTTCGCGGCGTTCATCGTCCCCTCCGAATCGCCCGTGCCGACAAGGTTGTGAAGCTCGTCGATAAAGAGGATTATGTTGCCCTGCGCCTTTACCTCATCGACCAAGCCCTTGATTCTGCTCTCAAACTGACCTCTAAACTGAGTTCCGGCGACAAGCGCGGTGAGGTCGAGCATATGCACTTCCTTATCCTGCAATCTTGCGGGGACGCTCCCCTGCGCTATTTTGAGCGCAAGCCCCTCGACTACAGCCGTTTTTCCCACTCCCGGTTCGCCTATGAGGCAGGGGTTGTTCTTCGTTCTTCTCGAGAGAATCTGAACCATTCTCTCGATCTCGCGCTCTCTGCCGATTACGTTGTCGAGCTGACCGCCTGCGGCTCTCTGAGTGAGGTTGGTGCAATATGTGTCGAGATATTGCCGCTTGTTCTTCTTCGGCTTTTTGTTTTTTCTCCGTCCGCTTTTCTCGTCCTCATCATCTGAGTACTTCGCGCCGCCCCGCTCAAACGCGTTTCCGAAAAACGTCTCAAAGAAATTCTTCCCGGGGTTTTCGTCATTGTTGCCGGAGTTATCCTCCTGCTCATCGGCGTCAAGTATTATCTCCAGACTGCCAATGCCGTCCGTTTCGCCCGCAAAATCATCTTCGGAGTCGATTACCGCCAACCCTTCCGAATCGGGAAAACTGTCGGATTCCTCCTCATTGCCGTCGCCGGAGGAGGAAATGCCGATTTCGTCCTCCCCGTCGTGAGAGAGCAGTTCGAGGAGAATGTCGTCCTCCTCGTCCTCGTCAATGAGGCTGTCGCTGTCGTCGTTATCGTCGTCGCTCTCGTCCTCCTCGGGCTCTCCTCCGCTCATAAATGGAGGAAGCTGTCCTTTCATAAGGGCGTCAAGCGGATTTTCTCCGTTTTTCGTCATCTGCGCCAAATAATTCTCCACATTTTCTATCTCATCGCCGAGAAAGCTGTACTGCTTTAGTATCGAATCAATCTGCGGAAGATTCATCTGCTTTGCACAAGTAATGCAAAAGCCCCCGCTCTTTACGGGATCATCGCTACTATTTGTTACGCCGGCGACAAATATCACCGCCTGACGTTTATGACATCTGGAACAAAGCATAATCTATGCCACCTTTCAAGAAACCATTTTGCGGGGTAAACTACGCAACCCATAAGAGGAAGGCGTTTGGCTCATACTCCCTGCAAGAGGAGCGTAACTCAGCCTACCGCAAAATGCCCGTATTATAGTTAATTAACTTAGAAAACAACAAGAAAACACGGGCGAAAAGCCCTGATTTGTGCGGTTTTCGCCCGTGGAGGCTTGATTGTTAGGGAGTTAATTTAGTGTATATGCCGGATTGCCGCACCGCAAACGGATTCCGACTGATTTATCAAACCTGTTTTTTTCCTATTTTACCCATATCGACAATTTGGCTCTCGTCAAAAGTCTCGCCCTTGAGTGAACGAACACCGATTACGAAGTATCTTACAAGTGCGAAAACGGTCAGTGCCGCCGCGGAAATTGTGAGATTCGCTATAATGGGAGCTTTTACGCTCTCGTCGCACAGCGCGTATACTACTATAGTCGCTGTCATAAGCACATAAAAACCTACTGTGGCGACTTTTCCCCACCACTGAGCCTTTACTATTGCTCTGCCTTTTCTCACAAGCACTATTCCGCCTATTGCCATTATGACCTCTTTGAGGAACATAACCGCGAAAATCGGAGTGACAAAGAAAAACTTATCGTGAAGCTTAACCCACATACAAGCCAGCACAGCCGCAAGGGTCAGTTTGTCGGCGACAGGGTCAAGCAGCTTGCCTATGTCGCTCTCCTGATTGAAATGACGGGCGATATATCCGTCCACCAAATCACTCAGCCCCGAAAATGCCAAAATAAAGCCGGAAATCAGGTACTGCTCCGCTAAAAAGCAGTAGGAAAAAACAGGTATTAAAAGTATTCTTACAGCAGAAATAATGTTGGGTACAGTCACAAACAATCCTCCTCTTTACAACTCCTCAAGAAAACGAAACCGCATTTGCTATCAGCTAACGAGCGTCGGGTAGATACCTTCGCCTAAAAACAGCATTATCACATTGTTGTGGTAAAACAGCTTGAATATGAACGACATATTGAACTGCTCCGCCGTGAAAAACGGAATCTGCGGAAAAGCAGGCAAAACAAGCTCGATAATCGCAATAGCAAAGGTGAGTACGCAAATAGCCTTGAACGCGCCGAAAACGCCTGCAAGCGAGGTGTTTATCGTTGCTCTGTCCTGTGTGTAGAGGAGATTTTCCGCCATTGCTCCTATCGCCTTTACGATAAAGAGTATCCCCACAAAGAAAATCAGAACAAAAACTCCCCTAAACACGCCCTCCATCACTGGGCGGGCTATAATATCGGTAATTTCGAGTGCCGATGTGCTTCTGCCGGAGTTGAGTATTTTCTCCACGGCGTTTATGTTTTCACTCGAATTAACTCCGTAGCTCTCCACCGAATTTTTAATCATAGACGGCATTTGATTGAGTACGCGCTGGAAGCCAGAAAGCTGAGTTTCAACCACTATGCTCTGCGCTACTGTGTCCGCTATCTTGTTGGCAACGGCAGTTCTGAAAAAGTAAGTGTACGCCATATTCGCCACCTTTATTCCCAAAGGCAGGGCGAAAACCATAGAGACAACATAGCTCAAGGTTTCAATCATACACCTAAGCTGTGTAGTCTTTCTGTTTTTCAACACGAACATCACTATAACGCCTACTATAAGTGCGTCTATTAAAATACCTATCAAATTAAAACCTCCCCAAGCTGTGTAGCAGTTTTGCAAGATTGCAGTTTTGAAAGGCGGTCTTTTGCCGATAAAACCACACATATCAAGCAGGGCTGCTATATCCGAATACTACCGAGACATACCCCTAATCTCGAAATAATACCATTCGAATCAGTTTATTATATAACATACTCACCGCCAATTGCAACAGCGCAAAGACGGATTAACGGAAATTTAAGAAAATTAACAGTTTAAATCAACATTTTTCCGTATTATTTCTCCGACGGATGCCGTGAGGTGATATAGTGAATAATCTTCTCTATCGCGTCCTTCGAGCCTGCGGGCACTTCCTTCCCCGCGTTTCTGTAGTCAAATGCGAGAACAAACCCCGCTATGTCGCCCTCCAGCGACTTGGCTCTCTTTAGCGCAAGCTCGTGAGTGACCTTCGAAAACTCCTTGTACATTCTGCCCAGTGCCTTCTTCCCCGAAACCAAAAGCTGTTTGTAGTGAGGCAGACACAAATACTCCTGCTGAGAAAAGAGCAGGCGGAACTCAGGCTCGGACTTGTAGTTCCTCATGAGAGTATCTATATGACGCGCGAGGTGATGCTCCATATAACTGCACACAAAGCAGCTCTCCTCCAGCTTTCCGAGCTTTGCAGCGGTGTCTCCTGCAGGGGCTTTGAGCAGCTTCTTCTCCGTTTCCTCAAGGTGTGTCTGCAATATAAGCGCGATAGGAAGGCGGGCGTGTCCGTCCGAAATCATCTGCAGGAGATGCCGCTCGCAGAACCCCTCCTTGTTTGTGGCGACCCTTATATCAGGCTCCATCATCGCCGCCCCCGTGATATATGTGATGTATTTAGTTTCTATCAGATTACGCATTTTGCATATGGGACAGCCGCATTTCTCCTCAAAAACCTCATTTACGGGTATTGTGCAAATTGTCTCTTTCATACTGATTTTCCTCTCATCTTAAAATTACTCCGCCGCCGACTACAGTGTCTCCGGCGTAGAACACAGCCGACTGCCCCGGAGTGACCGCCCTTTGCGGAGTATCAAACTCCGCCTGTATCAAGCCGCCGCCCAGCGGACGAATAGTCGCCGGAGCGGGCTTTGCCGCGTACCTGATTTTCACCTCGGCTCTCATCTCCCCCGTCAGTTCCGCTATGGAGATGAAATTAACTCCCCCGCACACGAGGCTGTCGGAATACTCGCTTCCCTTGCCTCCCACTATCACGCTGTTGCTCTTTGCGTCAAGCCCGATTACGTACATAGGCTCTGAGAAACCGCCGCCAAGCCCCTTTCGCTGACCTACCGTGTAGTTGTGTATGCCGTCATGCACTCCGAGGATGTTGCCGCTTCTGTCAATAATATTCCCGCTTTTGGGCTTAACTCCAAACTCGCGGAGGAGAAAATTTACGTGCTCTCCGTCCTCCACAAAGCAGATGTCCTGACTGTCGGGCTTTTGGTGGACGGGGAGATTCGCTTCCTTCGCGATTTGGCGAAGGGCGGGCTTCTCCATACCCGCGACGGGGAACATCACATGGGCGAGCTGCCGCTGTGTGAGGGTGTAGAGGACGTAGCTCTGATCCTTCGCGGAGGCGGCGCGGCGCAGCTGATACCTGCCTGTCTCCTCGTTGAAGCGGACATCGGCGTAGTGTCCTGTCGCTATACAGTCCATCCCCTCCGCCAGCGCGTAGTCGAGCATTGCGCCGAACTTGATGTTTTTGTTGCACTCAATGCAGGGGTTCGGAGTTCTGCCGTTGATATACTCGTTCGCGAAATAGGTTACTACCTTCTCATAGAACAGTTCCCTCAGGGGGAGGACAATATGCGGTATTCCTAAAATTTTGCAGACAGCCGCCGCGTCCTCTATATCCTTTGCGGTGGAGCAGCCGCCCTGCGCCGTATCGCTGTCCGCGCGGAGCTTGAGGGTACAGCCTGTCACCTCATAGCCGCTATCGCGCAGGAGCAGAGCGGCAACTGAGGAATCGACTCCTCCGCTCATTCCGACTAAAACTTTTTTCATTTATACATAATATCCTCTCAACTAAAATCTATCACCGACTAAAATCTGTTGCCAAGGAGGTAAAAGTTTAGGTCAAGCCTTTTCAAAGGCTTGCAGGTTCTTAGGACGGCGTCCTAAGTCGCCATCCGCAGATGGCGAAATCCCCTATCGTCAGAAAAACGCAGGAGGGGTAGGAAAAATGTCCCGCTGGACATTTTCCGTAGGGGAACCCTCGTCGGGGATTCCCCTGTGTAGGTCGCCTTGCGACCTACTTCTAACTGAACCTACCACCTCTTTGCGAACCCGTCGCATCGCTACGTCATCGTCGTACCTTTGCAAACCCGTCGCATCGCTACGTCATCGTCGTACCTTTGCGAACCTGTCGCATATTTGCGTTATCGTTGTATCTCTACCACATATAACCCAGATATTACTTCGCGCTTGCCGTAAACTTTTTCTCCTTATCAAACCCGCCGCTCAGGCGCATATACTCAAACACATACTGCTGTGCCACGCCCGCATACTCGCACTCTAAAATACTCCTGTCTCCGTCAAACAGCTCCTCCAACGCGCGTTTTACCCACACGTCAATGGGGAAGCACGACATTCTCCCGAAGCCGTAGAGCAGTACGCACTCGGCGACCTTCGGACCTACTCCCTTAATCTTGAGAAGCTGTTCTCGCGCCTCTTCTGTGGGGAGTTTGGCAAGCTCCTCCAAATCAATCGCGCCGCCGGACACCATCTTTGCGGCGGAGACCATGTAGTCTCCCCTATATCCGAAGCCGAGATTCTTGTAGTCCTCGCCTGTCAGACTCGCCGCCGCCTCGGGAGTTGGGAACGCGTACTGTCCTCCCCCGATATGCTCCCCCGCAAGCTCGCAGAACCGCGCTATTATGCCGCGTATACGCCCGATGTTGTTGTTCTGTGATATGATGAAGGAGCAGAGAGCCTCCCACTTCTCCTGCCGCAGGATGTGTACTCCCCGCGCAAATTCGGCGGCTTTGAGCAGTCGCGGTTCGGCTTGCAGGATGAGCCTGTCCATCTCCTCGTAGTCTGAGTTCAAATCGAAATACTCTCGCAGTAGCTGCTCCGAGTTCGGCTTCTCCTCCGCGCCGCTATCTATGTAGACAGTGAGCTTTTCGCCTTCCTGCACGGCAGTGACCGCCTGCCCGAACACTACGGCGGAGTAGCCGCCCGTGCTGTCCTCCCTGCTCCAGCGGAAGCACTGTCCGCTCGTGACCGTTTTCGAGAGACTGAACAGCTTGCCGCAGTTTAAAATTATCGGGTGTCTATTCTCCATAGCTAATACCTCTCGCATCCGAAATCTCGTGTGCCAGTATTCTCACGGCAGACGCCACAAGGGAAGGCTCAAAATTCGCGCTTTTCGCACTCCTGAGCAGTTCTGCTCCTCCCGCCGCGATAAACCGCCTGTATTCATCCGGCAAATTCGGATTGAGGAGGACGGCGGTCTTTTCGATTACCGCCTTGCACAGCTCCTCCCCACGAGAGGAGAACGCCAGCGCGGACAGCTCCGCATTATCGCGGAAATAGCGGAAAACTGCGGTTATCGTGTCCCCCGCGGCGATGCTGTCCTCCTTCGAGTGACTTCCGAGATGTTTTTCAAACTCCGCCGTAAGCTCCCCTGCGATTTTCGCGCGGAGATCGGAAACATCGGTGTAGTGCTTATAGAATGTGCCTCTGTTTATGTTCGCAAGCTCACAAATTTCGGTGATGGACACGCTCTCCTCCGGCTTCTTTCGGAGCAGTAGAATGTACGCCTTTCGTATGAACATTTTCGTAACTCTGACACGGTGGTCGTTTTCGGGATTTCTCATAGCAAAAGCCCTGCCTTCTTGTGTGATTCGCAAGATTATAATCGATGTGTTGATTATAATCCATGTTGCAACAAAAAGCAACAATATTAGTGCTGATAGTCCCGTGGAGAATTGATTGTTCTCTAAGTTAATTAACTATAAACTTACAATCTTCATATGTGAAAATTTTTGTTACAGAGTTATTGAAAAATTTGTCGAGGTTTAGTATAATCAACACATTAAACATATGCATATATGCAACTGAATTTTTGACGAGCTATCATACATTGCAAAGGAGTAAACGAAATGGCTATTGCTATACCTGAGCGTTTTAAAAATAAACTATTACCTGCTGTTTTAAGTTTAATAACAAATGATGCCTTTAACAATGGGGAGAGTATCTCAACTTACCTTGAAACATCGCCATATTATTTTGAAGAATATACACTGCATGGAACTCGTCATATTGAAGCTGTTCTTGAATATGCGGACAAGCTAATTCCTCAAGATGATTATGAAAAATTGACGGAACTTGATATTTCGATACTGGTGCTTGGTATATTCTTGCATGACCTCGGAATGTTTATAAAGCCAAGTGGATTAAATTATTTGCTTTCACTTGACACAAAAACTGTTCGCAATGAAACCACCGGCAAAGCTTGCACATGGAAAGATTTATGGGACAATCATATTTATAAACTGAAACACGCTTCAGGGAGTGAACTTGACGAAATTTTCGGAGACAAAGAACCTAAATTTGATATTTCAAGTCATGAGGTTTGTGCCGTCTTCATTAGAAAATATCATCATGAAATCGCTTTTCACATAGCAACAAACGGCTTCCCCGGCTTTAAAATTC
Organism: Oscillospiraceae bacterium; assembly: GCA_031262985.1. Lineage (GTDB taxonomy): Bacteria > Bacillota > Clostridia > Oscillospirales > Acutalibacteraceae > JAISGQ01. Next base: position 6,826 of record JAISGQ010000027.1, on the reverse strand, counting down.
ATGATACATTAGAAAAAATCAAATCAAAATGTGCAAAATTGGTTGGTTTGCTTGCCAAAAGCCACGGTGTTTCATTAAGAAGCATAAAGGAGGATATAGACTCTTTAGGTTATAGAAATAATCTTCCCTTACACGTTCCTATATACTACCTTATGTCTATATTACGGCTTGCCGACCTTCTTGATGCCGACGGGAACAGAGCCCCGAAAATATTGTCTGATATGAATAAATTCTCATCATCTCGTTCTGAGAATGAATGGACTCTGAATCAATTGGTTGAAGATAGACAATGGCCGGAACAAATAGATATACCGGAAACATTAAATATCATAGCTGAGCCGACAAACTCAATTCAATATTTAGAGCTGAAATCTTGGTTTAATGATTGGCAAAAAGAGCTTGACTTATCGTGGGCAGTTATGGGTGAAATGCACGGGGACAAATACAAACTGTCAATACGAAGGATTACATCGAATATATTTGAACAAAAATATGATTTTGTAACCAGTGCTGTTGCATTAAAAGTAAATCCGGAAATTGTAAAGCTGTTAGTCGCTCCGCTTTATGGGGACAACCCTTCTTATGGAGTGCGTGAGCTTCTTCAAAACGCAATAGATGCTTGCAATGAACGAACTGCTGTTGATGGAACTATCGGGGAAATAATTGTTGATGTAGACACGAAAACCGGAATTTTTAAGATTACGGATAATGGAATCGGCATGAACGAAGACGTTATTGCCAACTATTATCTTTCGGCGGGGGCATCATATCGTTATAGTCGGCAATGGACAGAAACATTTACAGATGATAAAAACAATCCTAAAATAGCAAGAAGCGGGCGATTTGGTGTTGGCGCACTCGCTACATTTTTAATAGGAAACAAAGCAAAAGTTACAACGCGTCATATAAATGATGAGAAAGGTTATTGCTTTGAATATACAACGGAGCCGAATCTTCTTAATGTTGAAAGAATAGAAAAACCTACGCCCGGAACTACTATTGAAATAGATATAAATGAAAATGCAATAAAAGAGTTTAAAAATGATGCTTACCGTTGGGGAATAGAATATGCAACTTGGGCAGAATGGTATCATCTAATTACTCCCAACGTTATTTACAGGCTAAACGGAAAGAAATCAAAAAATATAAATATATACAATCTTAAAAAGGATGAAGATTCAGAAGGTTGGTTTTCGTACAAATCCAATGATTATGATAGTTTTCATTGGACGGTAGAAAATCCTATTCCCAGTCATTTTATGTGCAATGGAATCCATATTCCAGATGAGGATAAAAAAATAGATAATTCGTTAGAACGTCGGGGCTATTATAATGGCGTGCCTTATGTATCCGTTGTGGATAAAAAAGGAATATTTCCTTTAGACTTAGATCGTAAAACTGTTCTTGATACTTTCGCATTTGAAGATGATATAGTAGCTGAGCTTTGTAAATATCAAATCGCAAAGTTGCTTGTTGAAGGCAAAGATAGATATGAAGATATATATTATATTATAAACAATAGAGGTTTCATTCCCAAATATCGATCTTTTATACTCAATATTGATCAACCGGTATATCTAATTAAGATTGATTTAGAAATATTTTCATCTAAAGCAATGTTTAGCCAAAATGATGTTGCTGTCGGTTTTTGTAAAGAGATATGGGACATCAGAGATGAAATATATATGTACAAATCATATATGTACAAATCATATATCCCTAACATAATTAGAGAAACATGGACAAATCTTTCGTTTGAAGAATTATGGAAAGAACTCAAGTATTATCCGCATCTATCTAATACTATGATACACTTCATTGATAATTCCAATAAATTACATGAAACTCTTGAGTTTCCTTCATCTATTATTGGTGAAAATGTTAATTCGGTTATAAAATACGTTCCCTCGCCAATAAAGGAAGACGAAAACAATATTATGTTTAAGACTATTCAAGAGTTTTTGCCTTATGATATAAATGGAGGATGGATACCTGTTGACCTCAAAGAGCGGGAGGCAATGTACAGTGACACTTTTGAAAAGCTCAAACGATACATTGAACCACTACGGGCTAAAAAAGAAAAGGCAAAAAAGTAATTTGCAGACGAATTTGTTTACGGCAACATTTTGACAACAAAAAATCAGATAGCAAAATTTCAAAAGGAGGAGGGATGATTCTCTCCTCCTTTGCTTGCAATTTCGGGGTAATTTATGTGCTTATACTATTGAACCCGTTTACATCTGTTATTTTTTATGATATATTCTTATTGTAAATTGACATTTTGGAGTGACACTTTAACTTGAAGAAAAATGACAGCGTGGAGTTATTCATAACAGGCACTACCGCCGAGGGCATGGGAGTGGGCAGAAGCGACGGAATCGCCGTGTTTGTGCCTATGACAGCCGAGGGCGACCTCATAAAAGCAACCATCGTGAAGGTGGGAAAAAGCTTCGCCTACGGCAAGGCGGAGGAGATAATCATCCCCTCCGACAGGCGCGTTCCGCCCGACTGCGAACACTACAGGCTATGCGGCGGCTGTGTCTTCCGCCACATCTCCTATGAGGAGGAGTGCCGCGTGAAGGAGCGGCGCATTAACGATACTCTCAGGCGAATAGGCGGCGCGAACATATCCTGCGAGCAGTATATCGCCGCAGAAAACCCCGACAGATACAGAAATAAGGCTCAGCTCCCCTGCCGCTTGGGCAAGGAGGGCGAGCCGCTCCTCGGCTTCTACGCAACACACAGCCACAGGGTTATCGACTGCGGAGACTGCCTCCTCCAGCCGGCTGAGTTTGCCGCTATCACCGAAGCTTTCAGGAAATTCCTGCGCGACACCGACGCGGAGATATATGACGAGGAGGCACACAAGGGGCGTGTGCGGCATTTGTACCTCCGCCGCTCGAACAGCACGGGGGAGATAATGGCGTGCGTTGTGGTCAACGGAAACGGACTGCACGGGGAGGAGACGCTGGTACAACTCCTACGCGATGCCTGCCCCGCGATTACGGGGGTTATAATCAACTCGAACAGGGAGAAAACAGGCGTGATTATGGGGAAGAAATTCAGGACTGTGTGGGGCAGCGACTGCATAACCGAAACTCTGCGCGGGCTTAAATTCAGCATCTCCCCCGCCTCCTTCTTTCAGGTCAATCCCGTGGGGGCGAACCTCCTCTACGAGCGGGCTTTTGAGTATGCGGGACTTACGGGAACGGAAACTCTCCTCGATTTATACTGCGGCACGGGTACTATCGGGCTGAGTATGGCGGCAGGTGCGAAACAAATTATCGGCGTGGAGATTGTGCCCGAGGCGGTGGAAAACGCGCGGCAAAACGCCGAAACCAACGGCATTGAGAACGCGGAATTCATCTGCTCGGATGCCGAACAGGCGGCTGTACTGCTTAAGGAGAGGGGAATTACTCCCGATGTCGTGGTGCTTGACCCTCCGCGAAAGGGCTGCACGGCAAAGCTGCTTTCTGTGATTGCGGAGATGAAGCCGCGGCGGATAGTCTACATCTCCTGCGACTGCGCGACGTTGGCGCGTGATGTGAAGTTGCTTTCGGAGTACGGATTTGCGGCGAGGCGGATGACCGGTGTGGATATGTTCCCTCGAACTGCTCATGTGGAGACGTGTGTGCTGTTGGAAAATCTCACATAACGAAACTCCCACCCCCCTACCATAGTACACACAATCTACAGCATACTTAACTACAGGAGATAGTCGCTTATATGAAAATCGCATATATAATTTTAGCACACACAGACCCCGCACACATCGCAAGGCTGTCGAAAAAACTGACAGTCGGAACACAGCACGAGGTTTTCCTCCACATAGATAAAAAGGCCGACCTCTCCCCCTTTGAGCAGCTGCTCAAAGGGGCTGAACGAGTGCATTTTGTGTCTCCTCGAACTAAGGTCAACTGGGGTGGCTTCTCCTCGGTTGAGGCTACTGTAAAGTCGTTCCGCTTTGCAGATGAAATGGCGGATTTTGACCGCTTTGTCCTCCTCCAAGGGCTGGATTATCCCATTCGCTCGAACACGCAGATAACCGACTTCTTCGAGCGTCACAAGGAGACGGAGTTTATACGCGCCGTGAACGAAACTCACTTAAACGGACGCAATAAATATAAATACTGCCTCTACTGGAACAAGGACGGCAAGTCGCTGCTTAGCAAGGCGGGGACGCTTTTCAACCAGCTTTTGATAAAATTAAAGCTTGTCCTCCCGTTTAAGCCTCTTTCCGTAGCTTCAAACGGCGCAGATTACGACGTCTACAGCGGCTGGGCACACTTCGCGATTACCAGAAGCGCAGTCAGATATATTCTCGATTTTTACGACAGCAACCCTCAGTTCAACCGCTACTTTAAGAGTTCCTTTGCCTCAGACGAGGCGTATTTTCACACTGTTCTTTACAATTCTCCCTTCGCCTTGTCCACTCCCGAGGGCGGACCGCTCGAACAGCCTCAGCCCTCCGAGCTACTCAATGTGCTGTACTTTGAGTATCCGTACTACGTCAAGCTGTTCACCAAGGCGAGTGAGTACCCAACGCTGAAAAACAGCGGCTATCTGTTCTTCCGAAAGGCAAGCAGCGAAAGCGAAGAACTGCTCGACATTATCGACAATGAGCATGGGGAGGTGTAATCCTCCTCATGCTCATTAATTTGTACTATAAATAGTGCAGTTTCACTTGATTTCTTCGCAGATATAGTGTATTATATTAGAAAAGACGTTATATCAAAGAACAAAAGGGTGTGTGTTTATGGCGGGGAATCCGAATCAGAAGCTGAAATTGCTCTATCTCGCGCAGTTTTTGCAGAACAACACGGACGAGGAACACTGCGCGTCAATAAAGGATATATCCGAAATGCTGGCGTCGCACGGAGTAACCAGCGAGAGAAAATCGCTCTACAAGGACATTGAGGCACTCAACACCGTGGGTTTTGAGATAGTCAAGGGCTACACTCCCTCGCGCGGCTACTGCATCGGCAAACGGCAGTTTGAGCTTGCCGAGCTGCGGCTTCTGATAGACGCGGTGGAGTCCTCACCCATAATACCGCCCGAAAGGACATCCGAACTGACGCGGAAGCTCAAGTCGCTCACCTCCGTTCACCTGTCGGAGCAGTTAGGCGGCGTGCTGTATACCGAAAATCAGGTGAAAAGCACGAATGAGGAGATTCTTAATAATATCGACTGCATCCACAGGGCGATTCGGCTAAAAAAGAAAATCAAATTTACCTACTCCCACATGGTTCTAAAGGACAACATCCCCTCCTTCTCAGAGGGGCGGGAGTTTGTCATAAGCCCGTATGCCGCCATATGGAACAGCGACAAGTACTATCTGGTGGGGAACTACGAGAAGTACAACGACCTGTCGCACTACAGAATCGACCGCATGAGGGCGGCGGAGTGTACCGCGCAGGACATACGGCACTACAGCGAGGTCAGCGAGTACTCGGACGTGTTCGACTGCGCCGACTACAGCAGGAAGATTTTCAATATGTACTCAGGCTCGGAGTCCGTGCCGATTGAACTGCTGTGCGACAACTCCGTCCTCGAGGCGATTATCGACAAATTCGGCGTGTTCGCAAAATTTGAGGAGCTCCCCGAGGAGGGGAAGTTCGCGGTTTTGGGCGAGGGGATTATCAACAGCGGTCTTGTCCGCTGGATAATCAACTTCGGCGGCGCGGTGTTCGCTAAATCGCCTCCCAAGCTCGTGCAGGAGGTGCAGAAAATGCTCTACAGCATGAGGGACTCTTATAAGAAGTGACGGTACGAGTGCGGTTTAACTGCCACTGCCACTTCCACTGTCGCTATCTGTGTCGCTATCGGGGTTGCCATCTTTCCTCAGGAGTGCGATTATCAGCAGTGCCGCGAGAAATACGGCAAATACGATACTCCCTATCAGCGGCTTCCACATACACAGTGCCGTGAAGCCGCCTATCACCGCAAGCACAACGAAAACTATGAGGAGGACTTTAAGCTTAGGCATACTCCCCATAATGGAGGAAACCCGCTCGTTTGTGTGATAATACTCCCCCGTCATTTCGGACATACGCTCATCGTGTTTGCGGAAGATTCTTTCTCCTATAGGCAAAAGGAGTGCAACTAAGCCGTACATAACAACGCAGGCTATATAGGCGGGGAGTACAAACTCGGGGAAGATAAAGAAGGCGACGGTTGTGCCAACGAATGCTACTGCGAGCAATACGAGCATAAAAGCTATCATTGGATTGTGAAACTTTTTCATAGAAAAACTCCTTTCGCCGCGAAAACGGCGGGGTAGTATAATAGGCGGAGTTAAGCACTCCGCCTATTATACTACCACTATGAATTTATTTGTCAATGCCGGATTTAGCCATACACTATTATAGAACAAAAATTTAAATCAGAAGAAAAAAATACGAAAACGCCCATAACATACGTGTTTTCTAATGTATTGGTTTTTGTTCAGACGAGTTAACACATTTATCGAAAAAACATGATCTATATTTTATCAAAATCTTTATATAAATTTTCTACATCATCTCTAACCACTTTAATCATCTCAGTATTTTTATCAAAATCACTTACCAGACTTTGAAGTATGTTTACGCCGCTCGGTGTCCCTGCTTGCGTAACCGTCCCCATACTTAGCGGCTACATGATCAAGGCTAACGGCGCGGCGAAAGCTGTCAAGGTCATGGACGCGAAGGCTGTGGACAATCACGCGTGTTATAAAAAATCCAGCACAGAAAAGGGTAATTCGCGCGATTTCGGATCACGATTTTGGCGAAATTTCATCTTTGCCAAGCCGAAAGCATTGTAGGCATGAACAAAAACCTCAATTACC
>JAISGQ010000014.1 GCA_031262985.1 Oscillospiraceae bacterium | reverse complement strand
GGAGGAATGGAAAGAAACTCTATAGGTCGCACGGCGACCTATACAGGGGAACCCCCGACGAGGGTTCCCCTGCGGAAAAAATGTCCTTAGGGACATTTTTTCCTACCCCCTCCTGCGTTTTTTGACGATAAAGGATTTCGCCCTCTGCGGAGGGCGACTTAAGACGCCGTCTTAAGAATCTGCAAGCCTTTGAAAAGGCTTGACCTAAACTTTGCCTCCTTGGCAACGAATTTTAGTTTTACCAATATAGTCTGGAGGGGTCAGCTTTGATTAAGATAACCGAATGGGGAACAGACGACCGACGCGATGCCCACCTCATCCGCATTGAGCGCGGAGGGCTTGCCGTTCAGCTCACAGACATAGGTGCTGCTGTCGTGAGCATCACCATGAGGGACAAAAACGGAGAGCTTAAAGATGTAGTGTGGGGCTACGACCGCGCGGAGGACTACTTTGAGAATCCCCTCTATTTCGGCGCGACTATAGGAAGAAATGCCAACAGAATCGCGAACGCGCGTTTTATGATAGAGGGGCAAGTCTGCAATTTGGACAAAAACGAGGGGGAAAACAACCTCCACAGCGGAGCGAACGGCTACCACAAGAGAAGGTGGACTGTTATCTCCGTAAATGAGGAGAGGAGTGAGGTGTGTTTCAGTCTCCAAAGCCCCGACGGCGATCAAGGATTCCCCGGCAACGCGGATATTTGTGTCGTCTACTCACTCACCGAAAACGGAGGTCTGCACATCAAATACAGGGCGCAGAGTGACAAAACCACACTCTTTAACCTGACTAATCACAGCTACTTCAATCTCGACGGGCAGGATTCAGACTGCGCAGAGGAGCATATTCTGCAAATTCACGCCGACAGCTATGTGCCTGTGAACGAAGAAGGAATCCCTACGGGGGAGATTTGCTCCGTTTTGGGAACTCCGATGGATTTTCTCACTCCCACCGCAGTTGGTAAGTGTATAGACAGCGACTTTCCTCAGCTTAAATTAACTAATGGCTACGACCATAACTGGGTTCTTATTAAGGGCGACAGAGCGTACTCTCTCGCCGCCATGCTGTACAGCGAAAAAAGCGGAATCAGGATGTCGGTCTACACCAATATGCCGGGGATGCAGTTCTACTCCGGCAACAGCATAGGAGGCGTGACAGGCAAAAACGGCAGGCAGTACGGCAGTAGGAGCGCATTGTGTTTTGAAACTCAATTCTTCCCCGATGCCCCCAACCACAAGCACTTCCCCTCAGGCATATTCAAGGACAACGAGGTCTTCTCCTTCGAGACGGAGTACAGATTCAGCGTAGTCGATTGATAGCCTACTTGATAACCGCTCGCTGACAGAAAACGAAGGGCGGTACGCATACTCCCCTCCTCCCGAGAAAAGTTTCAAAGGGAGGAGAAAAATCAGCAGACAGAGGTGACTATACCGAAATGAAGCCATACGAAAATCCCGCTCTCTCCGCGCAGGAGAGGGCAGAGAGCATAGTATCCGAAATGACGCTTGAGGAGAAAGCCTCCCAGCTCAAATACGACGCGCCTCCTATCCAGAGGCTTGGACTGCCCGCCTACAACTGGTGGAATGAGGGGCTGCACGGAGTGGCGCGTGCCGGCACATCCACAATGTTCCCGCAGGCGATAGCTTTAGCGGCGATGTTCGATACAGAGCTTCTGCATGAGGCGGCGAAGGTGGTGGCGTTAGAGGCGCGTGCGAAGTACAACTCCGCCTCGAAGCACGGCGACAGAGATATATACAAGGGGCTTACCCTGTGGTCTCCGAACGTCAACATTTTCCGCGACCCGCGCTGGGGCAGAGGTCACGAAACCTACGGCGAGTGTCCTTATCTGACCTCCGCGCTCGGAACGGCGTTTGTCAAGGGAGTGCAGGGAGAGGGCAAATACCTCATGGCGGCGGCGTGTGCAAAGCACTTCGCGGCACACAGCGGACCTGAAAAATTGCGGCACGAGTTTGACACGGAGGTGTCAAAGAAGGACATGGAGGAAACCTACCTCCCCGCGTTTGAGGCGTTGGTGCGTGACGCGCGTGTGGAGGGCGTGATGGGTGCTTACAATCGGGTGAACGGAGAGCCTGCGTGTGCAAGCTCCTACCTAATGGGCAAGCTGCGCGAGTGGGGCTTTGACGGCTACTTCGTCTCCGACTGCTGGGCGGTAAGGGATTTTCACACAAGCCACAGAGTGACAAAAACCGCCCCCGAATCGGCGGCTATGGCACTCAAGTCAGGGTGTGACTGCAACTGCGGCAACACCTACCTCCACGCTCTTGCGGCGTATGAGGAGGGCTTGGTGGAGGAGGAGCATTTCACGAAAGCCGCCGTAAACCTAATGAGAACGAGGGCGCGGCTCGGCTTACTCGGCGAGCATACAAAAATGGACGACATACCCTACGATGTAGTCGCCTGCGAGACGCACAGGGAGCTTTCGCTAAAGTGTGCGGAGCGATCTATGGTTTTGCTTAAAAACAACGGACTGCTTCCCCTACAGAAGGAGAAGCTCCGCGCGGTGGCAGTCATAGGACCTAACGCCGACAGCAGGGCGGCACTCTACGGCAACTACTTCGGCACTGCCTCGCGCCCCGTGACCTTCCTTGAGGGAATACAGCGCGAGCTTGAGCCGCAGTGCAGGGTCTACTACTCCGAGGGGTGTCACCTCTTTGCGGACAGATTACAGCCGCTCGCCCTTCCCGGCGACGGAATAGCCGAGGCGAAAGCGGCGGCGGAGATGTCGGACGCCGTGATACTCTGCCTCGGGCTTGACGCTTCAATCGAGGGGGAGGAGGGCGACACGGGCAACGCCTTTGCGGCGGGTGATAAACTCGACCTGCTGCTCCCCGAAAGCCAGCGGATTCTGCTCGCGGAGGTTCTCAGTGTAGGAAAGCCGACAGTAGTCGTGCTTGCTTCGGGCAGTTCGCTCAATCCCCTTGCCGATAAGGCGGACGCGCTGATACAGGCGTGGTATCCCGGGGAGACAGGCGGCACTGCTCTGGCGAATATTCTGTTCGGCAGGGTTTCGCCTTCGGGAAAGCTCCCTGTCACATTCTACGAGAGTGCGGAGAAGCTCCCCTCCTTTGAGGACTACTCCATGAGCGGCAGAACCTACAGAAACGCGGCAGGGAACATACTCTACCCCTTCGGCTTCGGGCTTACTTACTCACAGCTCGAAATTGCCTCCCTCACCTATGACAAGCAGTGCAATACGGCGCGTGTCACGGCGAAAAACTGCGGGGAGTTCGACTGCGAGGATGTAATCGAGCTGTACATACGCAGTGAGCAGTCCTCATGGGAGGTCAGGAACAGCCGTCTGTGCGGATTTAAGAGAATCCGCATGAAGGCGGGCGAGGAGCTGTCGTTTGACATTGCACTCGATAAAAATGCTTTTTCAGTGGTCACAGACAGCGGAGAACGAATAGTTCCCTGCGGCGTGTACACTCTTTCGGCGGGCAACAGCCAGCCGGATGAGCAGAGCCTCCGCCTCGGAGCGGCAAAGCCTGTATCTGTGACAGTGGAAATAGATGGAAACCCTAATGCTAATATCAAATAAAAACATCGTTAAGATGTAATTGTTTTATGTGTTAGCATAAGTAGGTCGCAAGGCGACCTACACAGGGAACCCCCGACGAGGGTTCCCTACGGAAAAAATGTCCTTAGGGACATTTTTTCCTACCCCTCCTGCGTTTTTCTGACGATGGGGAGTTTCGCTCTCTGCGGAGAGCGAGTTAGGGCTCTGCCCTAACAACCCGCAAGCCTTTGCAAAGGCTTGACCCAAACTCTAACTCCTTGGCAACAGTACGCAGGTAATGCGTAAAATCAAAAATTTCAGAACGGAGAATGTAACAATGACAGATTTAAGAGGAAAATGGGTACTTATCACAGGCGCAAGCCGCGGAGTAGGCAGGCAGATTGCCCTGTGTATGGCGAAAAACGGTTGTAATCTCGTACTCCACGCGAGAACTACCGCCAACTGCGAGAAGGTTCTCGCCGAGGTAAAGGAGCTTGGAGCAGACGCATATTGCGTAGCCGCCGAGCTTTCCGACCCCGCACAGGTAAACTCCATGCTCGATGAGATTGAGGCTAAAGGAACACAGATTGACGTTCTCTTCAACGACGCGGCTGTGCAGATTGCCTACAGAACCGAGTACTTCAAAACTCCCGTGGAGGATTTTACCGGAAGCTTCATGATTAACACAATCGCACCGGCTATGATATGCTACCGACTGCTCCCTAAGATGATTGAGCGCGGCTTCGGCAGAATAATCAACACCACAAGCGGAATCAAGGATGAACCTCAGCAGGCTGGGTACTCCGCAAGCAAGGCGGCTCTCGATAAGTTCACTACCGACCTCGCCACCGTCATTGAGGGAACAGACGTTATGATGAACCTCACCGATCCCGGATGGCTTCGCACTGACCTCGGCGGTCCGAACGCTCCCGGTGCTGTGGAGAGCTGTGTTCCCGGAATTGTAGTCGGCGCGTTTATCGGCGACAAGAAGAGCGGACGGCTTCTCCCCGCTCAGACCTTCGCAGGAATGACACTTGAGGACGCGGTAAAGCTCGCAGAAACTATGTAATTTCGGAGAAATATCGCTGCTCCTCACAGGAATGGAGCAGCGATATTCAGCACACGCGGGGTATCTGCTCCCCCCCTACTTTACCCACAAAGGAAGCTTTATAATGGACGAAAGACAGGCGGAAATAGAAAAGAGCATAGTCAAGAAATTCAAGAAAACCATATGGCACAGATTTGTCGGCGCATTAAAGGACTACGAGCTGATAAACGAGGGCGATAAGGTTGCGGTGTGCATTTCGGGCGGCAAGGACTCCATGCTCCTCGCTAAATGCGTGCAGGAGCTGAAACGGCGCAGTAAGGTGAATTTTGACGCTGAATTTATCGTGATGAACCCCGGCTACAACAAGGAAAACATAGACAGAATAGTAAGCAACGCGGAGATTATGGGTATTCCCATACGGATATTTGATGCGAACATATTCAACTACGTCTACAAGCAGGAGGGTTCGCCCTGCTACCTTTGCGCCAGAATGAGGAGGGGCTACCTCTACAAGGAGGCGCAGTCGCTCGGCTGCAACAAAATCGCTCTTGGGCATCATTTCAATGATGTTATCGAAACTACAATGCTCAATATGATGTACGGTGCGCAGATTAAGACCATGCTCCCCAAGCTTCGCAGCACGAACTACGCGGGCATGGAGCTTATTCGCCCCCTCTATCTGATTCGCGAGGAGGATATTATAGCGTGGGCGAGGTACAACTCCCTTAGCTTCATTCAGTGTGCCTGCCGCTTCACCGAGCAGACGGCACACGGCGAAAACATCTCCAAGCGCAAGGAGATGAAGGAGCTGATTGAGCATATGAAGCAGAGCAATCCCGCCGCCGACCTCAATATTTTCAGGAGCTTGCACAATGTCAACCTCTCTCAAATTGTCTCCTTCCGCGAGTCGGACGGCATAGAGCTTGTGAGCTTCCCTGAAAAATATAACTCAGATTGCGACAATAGTGAAATTTAGCTAAATTTTTACCAAAATTTAGCTAAATTTCTATTTAAATTATAAATTTCGGTTGCAAATTCTAAATTTTATGATATAATTGTGAGTGATATTAAAAATTAAGGTGGGCGTACATATGATTAAATCGTTTTCACTCTGCATAACCGAGGTCGATGATGTTGACGACGCACTCGAACAGCTCCGCGAACAGTTCACATTTGAAGATCAGCTCCTCAAAAATTCGGTGGCTATCATAAGCTGTTACGCCGATTTTGTCGGTTCGGGAGTATATAAGGCGGTGTGCGACGCTCTCCCGTGCGAGGTTGCGGGTACTACTACCATCGCAAACGCCGTTCGCGGCGGAGACGGCGACATAATGCTTAACGCCATGATTCTCACAAGCGATGATGTGTATTTCTCCGTCGGACTGTCCTCCTCCATCGAGTGTGAGGACGAGACACCGCTGAGAGAGGCATATGAGGCGGCGGCGGCGCGTCTGCCCGAAAAGCCGAAGCTGATACTGAGCTTTGCTCCTCTGCTTATGAATGTCGGCGGAGATTATTTTGTCAAGGCGTTCGACGCCATTTCGGGCGGTATCCCCAATTTCGGCACTATGGCGGTTGACCACAATGAGGACTACCGCGAGTCTGCCGTACTCTGCAACGGCGAGGCGTCCCCCAATCGCTACGCCTTTATCCTCATGTGCGGGGATGTCAATCCGAGCTACTACATTACCGGTATGTCAAACGAGAAGGTGTTCCACGAAAAGTGCGTTGTTACCGCCTCCTCCGGCAATCAGCTTCAGACGGTCAACAATATGCCCGTAATCGAATATTTGGAGAGCTTGGGGCTTGAGAAAAATGAGGAGGGTACTATTCCCGGCATAAACGCCTTCCCGTTTATCGTTGACTTGAATGACGGAATGATGCCCTACATCTGCTCTCTCTTCGCGCTGACCCCCGAGGGCTACGCCGTTTGCGGAGGAAATATCCCCGTAGGCGCGACCCTGTCTGTGGGTGCTATTAACGCCGATTATATTATATCCTCCTCCAAAAATGAAATCAAGAAGGCGGTAGACACTGGCAAACACAGCTGTATGCTTATCTACTCCTGCATCGGGCGGTATTTCTACCTCGGATATGACCCCGACAGTGAGATTGAAAAGGTTTTCTCTGTCTTGGATAATACGGATATTACGTATCATTTCGCCTACTCCGGCTGTGAGATTTGTCCCGTTTACGCGCAGGACGGCACGGCAAAGACAGTGAACAGAAGCCACAATGTCACACTGATAGTGTGTGCGTTCTAATCAACCGCATACAACCGGCAGTGTTGCCCTAACAATTCCGAAAGGAGATGCTCACTATGGATAACGGAGAGCGGGAGCAGGCTCTTTTAAGTGAGATAAAAGCATTACAAAAGGAAAATAAACGTCTCCAAAGAGAGCTCGAACGGCAGAAAAATATCAATCATAGGAGTAAAATCAGCGCGGAGTCAAACGCCAATTTGAGCCGCATTGTATCCTTTGAGAAATCCCGTTTGGAGCAATATATGAACCTTCTCCTCGGAAACTGCCCCGATATTATCCTCCTGTTTGACAGGGAGGGCAAGATTGTCTACGCGAGTGAATCGTACCTAAAGCGCAGTAAGACCTCCGCACTAAGCTTAATCAGGGGGAAAACCTTCCGCGAACTGCTCTCGCCTGTGACTGAGGTGTCATTTCTTTCGCAGATTGACGCCTTCTTCCAAAGCGCGCTGACCAACAGGCAGCAGTATGAGGTGGAGTACGATATCGACTTCGAGCAGGACGGTCATCTCAGACACTACATCATTCAGCTCACGCCTATGCTTGACGGAGGAAAGGCGGTCGAGGGTGCAATCGCCATGCTCTGCGACACTACTGAGTTAATCCGCGTGAGAGATGAAGCGCAGGCGGCACGAAAGCTCGCCGAGCAGTCTACCCGCGCGAAATCGGACTTCCTCTCGAGAATGAGCCACGAGATGCGTACTCCTCTCAACGCCATTATAGGCATGACGGGCATTGCTCAGAAATCGAATGATATCAACTACATAAACTACGCGATAAGCAAGGTCAACGAGGCGTCACAGCACCTGCTGGGCGTTATCAATGACGTTTTGGATATATCCAAAATTGAGGCGGAGAAGTTCGAGCTGTACTACGAGGACTTCTACTTCGAGAAGATGCTCCAGAGCGTGGTCAACGTCAACAGCTTCCGCGTGGAGGAGAAGAAGCAGAACTTCAAGGTGTATATCGACCCGAACATCCCTCCCGTACTGCATGGAGATAAGCAGCGTCTCTCGCAGGTTGTCACCAATCTCCTCTCGAACGCGACTAAGTTCACCGATGAGTACGGCTCTCTGCGGCTTAACGTGTTTTTGGAGAATGTGGAGGACGACATCTACACCATACACGTCGAGGTAATCGACAGCGGCATAGGCATTTCGGACGACCAAAAGGAGCGTATTTTCGTAAAATTCGAGCAGGCGGACGGCAGTATCTCCCGCCGATTCGGCGGTACGGGGCTGGGGCTTGTTATCTCCAAGCGCATAATCGAGATGATGGGCGGTCAAATCTGGGTGGAGTCCAAGCCCGGAAAAGGCTCTACCTTTGCCTTCCGTGTGCCGATGAAGAAGGGCGAGCGTGCCGACGACTCCGCCATGGTACACCGCGAGAGGTGGAGCAACCTTCGGATTCTCGCCGTGGATGATATGGAGGACGTGCGGGAGTATTTCGTAGATGTTGTGAAGAAAAACTTCTCCATCAACTGCGATGTTGCCTCGAGCGGCAGTGAGGCTCTCGACCTGCTCTCGAAGCACGGTATGTACGACATATATTTCGTTGACTGGAAAATGCCTGAGATGGACGGCATTACTCTGGCGAGGAAAATCAGGGAGCTTGACCCCTCCGGTCACGCCATTGTCATTATGATTTCATCTATAAGCTGGGATGTTATCGCGAAGGAGGCAAAGGAGGCGGGAGTTGACTATTTCCTTCCGAAACCGCTCTTTCCGTCCTCCATCGCAGACTGTATCAACGAGTGCCTCGGAAATCGGAATATCGAGCTTATCAGCGGTGCGGACGACTCGGAGAACTACGAGGGGCGGCATATCCTCCTTGCTGAGGACATAGAGATAAACCGCGAGATAGTGATGAACATCCTCGAACCGACTAAGATAGGCATAGATTGCGCCGAGAACGGACAGCAGGCGGCTGATATGTTTGCGGCGTCGCCGGAGAAGTACGATTTGATTTTCATGGACATACAGATGCCGTTAGTGGACGGATATGAGGCTACGCGCATTATCCGTTCCTCCGGCGCGAAAAACGCGAAAACCATCCCCATTATAGCGATGACTGCGAATGTGTTCCGCGAGGATATCGAGAAGTGCCTCGAAGCGGGAATGAACGAGCATATCGGCAAGCCTATTGATATTGACGAGCTGTTCGCGAGGCTTAATAAGTACTTGTACTAACAGTTGACGGGTGACAGTTGACAAGTGACAGCAAGAAGGAGCGGCTCTCCGCTTCTTCTTATACTAAAACAACTTAACCACCGCATGAGAAAGCGGTTTCCTCAAAATATTAACGCCGGACGAGAGGTTAATACTACTCCCGTCCGGTGCTGTTTTTTAGAGCTTATTCCGCATTTACGGCGTTATTCACAAAGTCGAATGCCTCGCGCGTAACCGCGCCGTCTCGGTCTGCGATGTAGTAGACGCCCTCGCTTGTCTCTATTCGTATAAACGGCGCACTTGTCGGGTCGAGACATACCCTGCAATTCTCACCGTCGGCGGTGCGAAAGCGACCTTTCAGCACAGTCTCCATGCCTGTTCCCGCGACGCGATTCATATTGGGCAGTTCGTCAAGAAGCTCAGCGGAGACTACATCGTCAAGCTCCAGCTCATATTTTGTCCCCCCATGTGTCGCGACGAGCAATCTTTCGCTTACCTCCAGTGTCGGCGGGGAATACTCCTCCGACATCATCCAAAGCCCCAATAGCGGCATAGCGACGACCGTCAACGCGCAGAGACCGCCCAGTATTTTGCCGCTTGTTTTAGCGAGATTGACTGTCGTGCCGAGACCGACACGGTCATTTTTCATAAAATGCCTGTCGTTCGGATTGTAGTAGAAAAGCCCGAAAATCCACTGGCTGTCCTCGTCGATATACGTGCCTTTCCCGCTTTCGGCGGTGAGCCGTTGCTGGACGAAGCGCGTTCTCATCTCCGTCCACAGCGCGAGAGCTATAATCCCGAGCGTGTAAGCTCCTGTTGTGATAATAAACGCGGCGTTGCTTTCCATAAACAGCCACATACTCAGCACGAGAGCCGCCGAAAGATACGAACCTACGCAGCACATGAGACCGAAGTTGCGGCGGCGTACACGGGTCAGCACGGCGGTCAACGCACTGTCGTCCTCGACTATTTCGGCGCGTTGGCGATAGATTATACCGTGTATGCCCCAGAACAGTCCGCAGATTAAAACTCCGCTGCCCGAGAGTATCAGCGCCTCTAAATACTCTCCGCGCACGAGGTCGATAACTGCCGGAACAAGGCTGATAATAGTCGGTATCGCGAACCAAATATGCCCGATACGCCTCGTTTTCAGAGCGACAGAGGATGTGTCTACCATGAGTACTCCCTCGCTCTCAGTTCCCCATCCGCGCTCTCGCTTCAAGGCAGAAAGCGCGAGATTCGCGCGGGCGTAGAGCAAATACGGCAGAATGATGACGATTTCGAGCCAGAGCAGTAACAACGTCAAAAAAAGCGAGAGGCTCGGCAGCAGAAATAAAAGCAGTGACGACGCTATGCAGATGATTGCGGTGTTTCGCATATACCTCCGAAAGCGTGCGCATATATGAAGCACAGCTTCGTCCGTCCTCGCCTGATACGGCAGCGTCACGCCGAGGATGATATTTTTCTTGGGCTTCGATTCGTTGCTCAGCATGACAAACACTATAGGCACGACGATAATGAGTGAAAAATATAAGATCAGTTTAAAAGCAATCGACATATTATACCTCCGTTTTATAGTTAATTAACTTAGAAAACACCAAGAAAACACGGTCGAAAAGCCCTGATTTGTGTTGGTTTAGCCCGTGGAAGCTTGATTGTTTTCTTGTTAATTTAGTATGGTTGCGACGGGCGAAGCTTCAAAGCAGTCCTCGCAGAGCTTCAGCAAATCCGTCTTGCTCATGCCGGAGAGCTTTGCCTCCGCCACGATTACCCTCAAATACTCCAGCGCGTTTTCCGAGAGGACGCGCTTGACATCACCGGTTACGACCGCGCCACTGCGCCGGTCGGTCGCGATGTAACCCTCCGTTTTTAGGGTCTGGTAAGCCTTGCTGACAGTCATCATGTTGATGCCCGCCTCAGTCGCCAACGCACGGATGGTCGGCAGTTGTTCCCCTGCCGTCAGTTTTCCCTCCGCGATGGCGACCACTACTTGATTTCGTATCTGCATATAGATCGGCACATCCGCCGAAAAATCCAGCCTGAGCAGCATATCGTGTCACCTCCATTGCATTACTTAGTATAATGCAAATAATGCAATCTGTCAATAGTAAGCGGAATTTTTTGGAAATTGCAAGCTACATATCTCAGTCAAGTATAATACTACTCCTTGCGGATGGCGTGAAGCACCCTCTGCGGACGTGAAGTACCCTCTAAAATGACTCTGCGTGTCATTTTAGAGGGTACTTTTACTTTTTCACATCATCGAAGGTAATATACTAAATTAACCCCGAAACAATCAAGCCTCCACGGGAGAAAGCCTCACAAATCAAAGCTTTTCGCCCGTGGAGGCTTGGTGTTTTCTGAGTTAATTAACTCACCGCTCCAAAATAATGCACAAAAAAGCTCCTATAATCCCAAAATAACGGGATTATAGGAGCTTTTTGTGCATTCTGCTATTTGAAATTACTTTTGTTACAGCCTCAATAACTGTCAACTGTCACTTGTCACCTGTCAACTGTAGTATTCGATGCCGCCGCAACGCCTGAAATAACCAGCACAAACAGCAGCGACGTGCTTGTACTGAGCATGACCACATCCGTAAAGCCGTGTATGAGCGTGGCGGAAAATGCTCCCGCGACAAGCATACCGATATTGCCGAGCTTTATGCGCTGTGTGGCATTGAACATCTTCTGATAGAGCCGGAGGAAAAAGTTGATAAACGCAGCCGCTCCTATTATCCCGAAATCCAGCAGAATGTTGAGGAAGAGATTATGCGCGTGCATGAGCGTCCTGACATCGGGGCTGGCAGTCGAGAGGAGGAGATAGCTCCCCGTGCCGTAGCCGATAATCGGATTCCTTGAGATGAAGCGTATGGAGTTATACCACATATCCATCCGCTTGATAAAGCTGGAGTTTATAGATTTATATGCGAAACGCGGGAATATTTCGGGGGCTGAGAACACTATCACCGCGAATATTATCGCGAGGACAACTGCAATCGCTATGTACCGCGCCTTCTTTTTCTTGTAGACAGCCATAACTGCGATAGACACAAACAGCGCGGGCCACGCCGTGCGGCAGTCGCACAGTACGATACTCCCCACATTTGCCGCGAAAATCACGAGATAGAGCAGCCGCTTCGACTCAACAAACTTGTAGAGTGCTATCAGCGAAAACAGCTCGATGCAGTAGCCGTAGAGGTTGGGATTGCTGTAGATAAACGATACTCTGTCGGAGTCCTGCGTGATTCTCTCAAACAGACCGCAGACGGAGGAAATCATGCTTATAGCAAGCACAATATCGGTCATCCTCGAAAAGCGTTCCTTTGTCATTGTGGTGAGCAGATAGAGCAGCACCACAAAAATCAAGCATATAAATACTCCGCACAGAAAACAGCGGTTGAAGGCAATCTGTGAGATTGACGGACGCACATTGAGGAAGTAATACTTAAAACAGGTAAAAACTGCCGGAAGCATTACAAGAGGAAATATAAACAGCGTGGCGTTAAGCATGGGAGATTTTGCCATGAGTGCCTTTGTGCGGGGATTGATAATAGCGTATAGAGCGGTGAGAACTACCGCTGCGCCCGCCGTGTACACACCCAAAATTATAGAAATCAGGAGTAAAGACACAACAATATCGTCAGCGGGGACTGATAAAATCCCGCTGAATATTGTCCTGTTTTTCTCTTTTTGCATGACTGTATGCTCACCTGTGATTGTACCCTCCAGAGCAGGCGCAAGTAAACCTACAGAGTGCTTCTCCATCTGTCGCAAATCATTTTACCCCTTATTTTTGTTATTCCTCAAACAGAAACTCGTGCAGTTTGGTGCAGTTCTTTGAAAGATTGGGCACTAATACAGCCATGGATGATATAGTCTTGCTGCTGTACCCGCCCGCATCGGGAATACTTATCTGCGAAATTTCCTCCTGATCGCTCAGAAGAACCGAAAACGCGAGAGAGGTAAGCTCCGAATTGGTCATGTTGGTGGAGACAAAACTTGTGGCGTATCGCAGAAGTTCAAGCTGCTTTATGACGTTGAGCTTTTTAAACTCCCCGAGCATTACGGATATCAGCTTTCTCTGACGCGAGGTTCTTCCGAAATCGCTGTCAATTTTTCTGATTCTCGCGTAGAAGACAGCCTGCTTTCCGCTGAGATGATTTTCTCCCTTTTTAAACTTCGTGCCGAGCTTTTGGTTCATGTGCTTAACCTCCGCAGAGGTAAGCTCAATCGTTACTCCTCCAAGCTCATCGACAATATCGACCGCTCCGTCCATGTCAACGCTGACGAATTTGCGGAGCTTCACCCTGAAATTATTCTCTATCGTCTGCATTGTAAGCTCGCTCTTTCCGTAGGCGTAGGCGTGGTTAATCCGCGTTTTTCCGTGTCCCGGAACGGCTACATATGTGTCGCGGAGTATGGATGCAAGCCGCACCTCTCCCCCGCTCCTGATGTTGATAATCATGATGGTGTCGCTTCGAGTGCCGCTCCCCTTGTCCGCATCAATCCCGAGAAGCAGTATATTAGTGATTCCCTTTTCACTGCGAAGCGCGACGGATTTGTTCGCGGAGACGGGAGCATCCTCCCAGCTGTCGTCGATGGAGACCCTATTTATGCCGCCAAACAGCCAGATGTTGACGCCCATAACTGCGACTAAAACGCATACAGCGGCGAAAATCAGATTCCGTTTGAGTGCCTTTCGCCTTTTTCTCCATGCTTTGCGCGGCTTCGGCTCGCGCTTTTGCCTGTCACGGTACTCAGCGTAGTCCTCGGCGTATTCGTAAGTGCGGCTCTTTGCCATTCGCTTTGCAAAGCCGCGCACACGCTCGTTTGCACGTCCATCTGCGGGAGGAGCAGTACGCCTGCTCCCGCTCGCTATCCCCTGCTCCCTCAGCAAATTTTCTGAGGAGGAGTTTCGGGAGCGTCTGACCTGCTGTTTTATCCGATTGTACGCCTTAGCAGATATGCCGTATCCGTCCTCCGCCGCCGTATGCGCGGGAGAGGGAGTAACCCTCCCCTTACGCGGCGACGGCTTGCGGTACGATTGGTTCTGCGAGGAAAGATGCGTACTCCTCCTCGCCGATGCCGTTCGGCGCGGTATGTGCCGCCGCGAGGGAGGGCTTTCTAAAAGACGGGATTTATCTCCTGCTGCCGGAGGATTGCTCTTGGATGTGACTAAGAAAAAATCATCGTCGTCCTCGTAGTCACTATCCGCCGCAGAATCCTCTGTGATGTCCTCGGTGTCGCCCTCTATGAAATCTCCGTACTCGTCGAAAAAACTGTCGTTTTGCTTCATGCCAATTATTCCGCAGCCGGCGGGGGTGCGGGCGGTTCTGTCGGGTCGGGTTCGGTAGGTGCGGGAGTAGTCGGCGCGGGAGTAGTCGGCGCAGGTGTTGTCGGAGCTTTCGTAGTGGTTGCGGTAGTCTTAGTTGTTGTAGACTTAGTGGTGGTTGTTGTTGTCGACTTAGTCGGCGTAGTGATAACGGGAGGAGGCGTAGTCTGAGCCTTCGAGGAAGTTGTTGTGCTGTTTTCGTCGGTGGTAGACTCGCCCGTAAAGGCATCCTTGTCAGTGAGGAATCTTGTGTACGCCGCATTTGGAGTTCCTCCGCTGTGGAGCGGGCAAATAGGAATCTGACTGTTGCCCTTGTAATATCCTACCGCGGTGACTTTGCAGCCGGGACCGGCGATACCTCCCGATTCTGCGCAATAAGAGCGTGCGTAGACTTTCGCGTTATAGGTGCTGAATGCCTTGGCTTTAAGCCCCTTGTGAGCCTCTGTCATGATTTTCTTCCACGCGTCCATGGCATGGTTGGTGTACTTAATTGTCAGCTCCTTGGGAGTTTTATAACCGAACCAGCAGGCGGCGACATAGTACGATGTTCCTCCCGCGAAATATCTGTCCTTATCGTCCGAGGTAGTACCTGTCTTACCGAATGTGGTGTGTTTGCCGACTTTCGCCTTCCTCGCCGTACCGTTGGCACCTGTTATCGGTGTGCGGAGCATATGGTTCATGATAACAGCGGTCTCCTTGCTGAAAGCCTGCGTAGGCACTGCCTTTGTGTTGTCTATTATGGTGTTGCCCTGTGCGTCCTTGACCTTGCTGTATGTGGTTGGCTCGTAGAACTTGCCTCCGTTGCCGAAGGTCGCGTAGGCGGCAGTCATCTCAAGCACCGAAACGCCGTCCGTAAGCGCGCCGAGACAGGTGGAGGGGTTGGTGTCGCTCTGCACCTTGGTTCCATTCTTTGTCTTGACCTTTCTGTTGTATACAAGGTTAAACGAGAGACGGTCGGTCATGAACTTATATCCGCGTTCATATCCCACTGCGGAGTAGACACGAACTGCCACGCAGTTAGCCGAAACCTCCACGCCCTTAACGGCGGGGATATTGCCACGGTAAACGCCGCCTGAGTTCTTAGGCCACGCCTTGCCGCTGATTACCAGCGACGGGGAGTCGGAAACGGGAGTGGAGTACTCCAGCAAGCCCAGCTCTATCGCCGGACCGTATACGGAAACGGGCTTAAACGCCGAACCCGGCTGACGCTGAGACTGAGATGCCATGTTAAGCACCAAATCAGACTGCTTAGTGCCTCTCGCGCCGACGATTGCCTTAACCTCGCCCTCGTAGTTCATTACGGCGATAGAGCACTCCGGCTGAGTTTTTCCGGGGAATTTAATGAAGTTCTTCGCGCTTTTAAATATATCCTCCGCCTTCTTCTGAAGGTCGGCATCCATGTTTGAGTATATCTGTAAGCCGCCGTTGTACACCTGATACTTAGCTTCGACCTCGGACATTCCGAGATTCTTGGTGAAGTCGTTTATCAAATCGTAGATAATCTGATCGACATACCAGTTGTTGTAGCTCTTGACGTCGGGATTGTATTTTGCTGCCTCGTTAAATACAAGCTCCTCCGCTTTCGCAGCCTCGTACTCCTCCTCGCTGAGTACGCCGTTTTCGTACATTGCGTAGAGAACCTGATTCTTGCGCTTCTCATTTTCCTCAGGTCTGTAGAGAGGGTTGTATTTGGTGGGGTTCTTTGTGATACCAACAATAGCCGCACCCTCGGCGACTGTGAGGTCGCTGACGTGCTTGTTGAAATATGTCTGAGAAGCCGACTCTATGCCGTTGCATCCGTTTCCGAAGGAAATTACATTGAGATATGTTTCGAGGATAATGTCCTTCGAGTATTTCTTCTCCAGCTCAAGTGCCCTGAAAATCTCCTTGATTTTACGCTCAACGCTGAAGGAGTCGTCGCCTGTGACGTTCTTTATGAGCTGTTGATCGATTGTAGAACCGCCCTGTACGTCTCCGTCGCCGAACATACCCAAGAACGCCCTGCCTGTACGAATCCAGTCAACGCCCTTATGCGTCCAGAAACGCTTGTCCTCGATAGAAACCATGGCGTCGAGAACATGAGCGGGGATTTCGCTCTTCTCCACCCAGATTCTGTTCTCAGAACCGTGCAGCTTCTGATACTCCACATCAACGCCTTCATCGTTCTGCACGTAGATGACAGAGGTGTATCTGAGCTTGAGTGAGTACAAATCAAAGTCCAAATCCTTTTCGAGGAAGGCAAGCACATAAATCATGCCCGCCGCGCCGACAATACACCCTGTCATGACCGTTATGAGCAGTACAGTCGCCATTCCTCTCATGAGAATGGAGGTTATCGCCTTAGTTACCTTTATCCATGTCGGCTTTGGCGAGGACTTCTTTCGCGCGTAGTCGCCGTCATACTTACTGCGCGTAGCCGATACGTTGCGAGGCTGTCTGCCGCCGCGCGAATCGTCGCTCTGTGAGCGGACGGTCTCTCCCCTTCTCCTGCGGTAGGTGTCGTCCGTTTCGTCTATCCTCGACAATGCGCGTGTGCGGGGAGTTTCCTCCTCCTCGTTGCCGGAGGAGAAGTAAGCCTTGATATTTGCAAAAAACACCAAAAGGTCTACTTTCAGCTCGGCGATTGTCTCGGCGATTTTTTCGCCGAGAATACCTAACGAGTTTCTGAGCCAATTAAGTACTTCATCCAATTTATTTTTGTAATCGTATTTCATACAACGCCTCCTGTTATACCGAAAAGAAAATTTATAAAAATTTGTATTCTGAAAATGCAAAATGTCAACAATATTGTTGAGAAGTTATTACTCGTTTGAATAGGAGTGAGAAAAATGAGAAAACCACAAAATCTGTTTTTGATTTTAGCGTCCGCGTTTCTGCTTGTATCGGTCTTAATCTTTGCGTCCTCCGCAAGGACATATGCAGCGGAGAAGGAGAAGGACGTGAGCGAACTGAGCGGGCAGAACGGCTATTTCGTAGTCCGCCAAATTGACGGGAAAATAGGAATTTTCGGTGGTACTGACGAACAGCCCATAACCACAATAGATGTAGATGTCGCCGAGCTCCCCGAGGAGGACAGAAATCTCCTCGAAAGCGGACTTATCGCCGAAAGCTACAGCGAGCTTGTCTCCATAATAGAAGATTACCAAAGTTAGCGGGGCACTATTCACAGTGTATTATATAACTTATTATCCCAATAATCAACTGGTTTATTGTGCTGACTTTTGGAGGATTTGGAAATAATTTGATTACATTTGTCTGAGTTTCGCCTAAACCGCTGTCAAACCGCGCTTTTCCAGAACTCCTTCGATTAATTTATACAGCTCGTCGAAAATAACGGGAGAGAGCGACAGCCCGATAATTATCATCCACGCTTCAAGTGTCAGTGACGCAAAACCAAAAACAGCCGCGAGCGCGGGCAGTAAAATCAATGTGAGGAGGACGGCGAGTGCGGCTCCTCCCCCTGCGAGCATAGGCTTGCTCCATGTACTGCGCTTTGAGAAGAGACTGAGCGGCGAACGTATGCACAAGAGGTGTACTATCTGAGAAAACGCGCAGACGGCGAACGCCATGGTTTGTCCCGCCGCGATGTTCTGCTCCTCCCCGCAGCCTATGGAAAAGGCTACTGCGGAGATTATCCCGATAATCAATCCCGACAGGATGGTTTTTACGAAAAATGAACGCTTAAAGAAATTGCGGTTCTTAAACTCAGCGGGCTTTCGCCGCATCAGCACATTCTCCGGCGGCTGTGCTGTAAAGGTAATGTGCGAGAATATTACGGTTACGAAGTTTATGATAAGTATCTGTAGTGCGGAGAGCATAGGGGCTTTGAAGATGAATATGCACATAAGCACCGATATGAGTATGCACAAGCTTCCGCACAGGACAAATTCCGAGAGCCTTACAGTCTTGTCGAATGTGGAGCGTCCGAGTTTTACTGTCTCGAAGATATTTTTAAAGCTGTATCTGTTTAGAATTATATCGGAGCAATCCCTTGCCGTACCCGAACCGAACTCCCCCGAGGAGACTGACGCGTGTGCCGCAATGAGCATATTGTTGTCCGACGACTTATTGCTCACAGCCGCCGTCGCCTCCCCCGCCTCCTGCCACGCGTTTACAATTTTCAGGCGGTCTGCGGCAGTAGTGTCGGTGAACACGGAGTAGCTTCTGATATTCAAAAGCAACTCGTTTTCCGGCATGGAGGAAAGCTCCTCCGAGGAGAGAAGACGGTCGCCCTGCCTGAGAACGCCTATATCGGAGGCGATTTTCTGCACATATTCGGCGGGCTGTTCGGAGGCTATAACCACTCTTATTCCCGCGTCAAAACAGGCGGAGACAAGCTCCTCGGAGTCTCTGCATATATCGTATTTTATGCCGAGTATTCCGATAAACGCCGCGTCGTCCTCCTGCTGACCGCGCTCCATCTCGGAGAGCGAGGTGTATATGCGGCAGGCAACAAATATCGGAGCCATCTCGTTGCTGTACATATGTGTGCAAGTCTCCTCAATCAACGGTTGCCTGATATTCGGGCAGAACGAAAAAATTCGCTTTGAGTCGGAGAGCAGAATTTCAATAAAGCTGCTGCCGCTCCTGTGGACGGAGGACAGTATCTTGTTGCCGTGGTCAAAACTGACCGCCTTGCAGCGGGGATATTTCGAGAGGAGCTGTCCTCTGTCCTCCCCCGCAGAGGGTATCGCCTTGTCGAGCGCGGTGTCAAGCCGCCTGAAAAATCTGCACGAGTCGGCAATCATCTCCCGCTCGGCTATTCCTCCCATGCAGATGGAAGAGAATCTCACTATATTCTTCGCATTTTCCGATGCCGACAGCTCCAAAGGAACACAGGAGTCCTCGCCGTAAACCCATACGCTGTTGACCGACGCAGTTGAGGAATCGAGGAAAATATCACTCCCCACTAAAATTACGGAGGCTTTTCGTATACGCTCGGCGTTGGTGTGTTTTTTTGCGACTGCAAAGCTACGCGACAGGGCAACGGTGTCGTTTGACTTGATAAACGCCGCTATCTCCGGCAGAGTATCCGAAATGGAGGTGACGGAGAGCGCAAGAGCTATTATAAACGCGCCGATAGTGGACATTCCGTTTATAATCCCCGCAAAGAACACCAAGGCACACAGGGCGTAGGACACCATACTTATGAAATTCCCCGTGTAGAAAAGACGCTTGCGAAGCCCTCTCCCGTCCGACTGTTCGGTGACGAGGTTGAGCTTTTTGCCGAGTTCTGTGTTAACTCCCGTTTCGGTGACAAGCACTGCGGCAGTGCCGGAGAGGACATACGCGCCGCTGTAAACCATGTTACTGCGATGCTCCTGATACGGGGTTTCAAAAGAGAACGGGGCGGAGGTTTTCTCCGCAAAGTTCCTTTTGTCAAAAACCGTACTGTCATTGCAGACAAAGCTGCGGCAGGATGTGATACGTCCGTCGGCAATGACAATATCGCCCTTTTTGAGGAGTACAATATCTCCCGGGACGACAGAAAGCGAATTTATCTTGATTATTTTGCCGTTTCTTATGACGTTGGCTTTGACGGAGGAGCTGCCGAAAATCTCCTCCAACTTTTTGTCTGTCCTCATCTCGAAGGCGGATGTGACCGACGATTTGAGCATGACGATAAGCACGATGAGAAACGGCTCAAGGAGGGATTCGCCGTTATTGAGTGCGATTACCGCCGACACAAACGCCGCTACGATAATTAAAATTACGGAGAAGTCCTTGAGGTGGGAGGTGAGGCGGTCGGCAAAGGTGGGTTTGCCCTTTATTGAGAGCTTATTTTCACCGCACTCTAAAAGTCGGGCGGCGGCTTCCTCCGCACTGAGACCGCGCTTTAGGTCGGTTTTTTGCTCCTTCGCCGATTGCTCGGCGGATTTCATATACCAGTTGTTCATATATATGTAATGATTTCCCTTCATAAAAAGCTTTTTCGATTATTTTCAAGTGAATTTCCAAATATAGTACATACAAATTGATTATAATATTTTTTCTCCGCGCTTTCAATTTAAAATGTGATGTTTTAATAAAATTTACAATTATACCGCGCCTATACCGCGCCTGCTATACTGCTCCTTCACGCTATGCGAAAACAGCGAAACCCCCGATTTGACTGATTTAAATCAGATAAATCGGGGGGGTTCGCTGTTTTCGAAAAAAATTTGAGATGAGGGAAAATACTACATGACACTGATTCCAATTAGAGGTGTCAGTATAAAATACACGTCGATATTGCGCGGAGGAAAGAATGTTCCGCAATTCTTCCAACTCCTTATACCACAGGGACAGTCCGAACGGCACGGGATACAGTTCCCGCCTCGCGCAAGTGTCTGATTCTCACAGAATCAGATTCGCATATCCACAAAATTTACAGCGACACCAAAGCACACCTCGCGAATGACCGCTATTCATGACTGCTGCTCCTAATGATGTATACAGCAATATCAATATCGTTATTGGTATTATAGCACAGATTCGCGGAATTTAAATAGGATTTGCGCCAAATGCGCGTATTTTGATGTGAATGGTAATTATTGCGTTCTTTTTGTCGAATTTTGCGCTTATCCCATAAATTTTTAAACTTACACGGCAGGAACTGTATCCCTGCTCTCGCTCTTCATCATTATGATGTGCACACAGAATTTGTCGTTCTCAATGCCCGCAACCATATTTCCGTTATACTTATTTATGGTTGACCTGACACTTTTCAGCCCGATTCCGTGGTTTTCAGGATCTCTTTTTCTTGTCTCCAGCAGATTGCTCTTAGATTTCGTCTTCTCGGAGATGGAGTTGGCGCAGTTTAAAATAAGGTAGTTCTCGTTCTCCGAAATGCTCAGCTCGATGGTTTTCTCCCCCTCGAAGCTCTCGCACTCCTCGATGGCGTTGTCTACCACGTTGGAAATTACGGTACACAAATCCATCTGAGAAAATGAGGAGCAGTCAATCCCCGCTACATTTATGATAAAATCTATGTCCTCACTCACGGCGTGCCTGTATTTTACGCTCACAACGGTGTCGATTACCGGTACTCCCGAACGGCAGGGCATCACCCCCTGCTCAAGGCTGCTGCTCAGTTCCTCTATGTACGTATCCACGTGGCTCAGGTTGCCGTCCTCCTTCATCTGCTTGAGGCACAGCAGGTGGTTGTTCATGTCGTGCCACAGGCGTCTTGTCTCCCTGTAGGCAAGCTCCGACTCGAGGAAGTGGGAGTTCTGCATCTCAATATGCTGCTCCATGAGGCGGTTGTCCTTGGCGAGAGAGGAGGCGTCCGCGAAATTTTCAAAGAGGAAGAATACCATCACTCCGATGATAAGAAGTCCGAAGGACACAACCCAGAGGAGGGGCAGATTGACAGCCTCCACAATCAAATCCCACTTAATCTGATAGAGGAGAATCGCGGTAAATACGCACAGGAGGGGAACGGTCATCAGAACAATCCAGTATTTGAAGGGGATTTTCGACTTCTTTCCCTCTCTGATTTCTATCGCAATGCGAACGAGGATAAAAAACACAATTTTCGACATGATTGTCCCGATAATCCGCGATATTCCGAACTCGTGCATCTGCTGAAGTCCTGCGCCCGAAAATGCAAGCAGGAGCAGTGACGCAAGCGTTTCGCTGAGAACAAAGAACACCGCCAAGATGATGTGATAGAAAATTTTTGCGTGAAATTTGCCTTTGAAAAATATACTGCTGAGAACCAGCCATACGCCTAATGTAGCGAACATACTTAACGATATATCCTTTATAAGGAAGTTCGCCCCTGTCATTACGGCAAAAAACACGGCGTTGCACCAGATTTTATGTTTGGTACTCTTTGCGCCTAAAATCGCCGAAAGAAGATACACCGCCAAAAATGTGTCGAGGATGTTGAGCGACAACTCAAAGAACATCTCCACATTATCTCTTAAGAAAGCCAGAACCTGAATAAAGCCAATTGACACCGCCGACGGTAACATTATTAACTCCTCCTATATATTTCCGCAATACCTTGTAAATTCATCTGTTACCTCCCGCCGCTTTGAGCGGCTGAGAGGGATGGTAACACCATTGTCAAGCGTGATTATATCTCCCGTGATTTTACGTATTTTCGCGATATTTACAATATACGCCCTGTGGCATCTCACAAACCCGCGTCCCGAAAGCTGCTCCTCAAAATCCTTTATCTTGCCGCTGTGGGTCTTGATTTCGTCCTTGAGATTGAAGAACAAGCTGCGTCCCATTACCTCAATAAAATAAATTTCGTGGGACAAAAAGTAGTCCTTGCCGTTATTTAAGCTAACCGGAATACTTTTACTGCGCGTCAGCTCCGACATTACGCTCTCGAATGCCGCTCGGAGATTCTTTTTAAGTTTCCTCGCGGTTTTTGGGACGAACCTCAGAGCCTTGACCTCATAGCCCTTGATCGAAAACTCAATCCATGAGGAGATGAAGATGATAATCGCCTCTGAATCGAACCTCCTGATAATACGCGCCAGTTCATCGCCGTGTATTTTTTTCATCTTCCCGTCGAGCAAAATCAAGTCGAACGGCTTGTTTTCGGGTGAATACAGGGCGGCAACTTCCGCTCCGTCGTCAAACTCTGAAATCTCAAACTCAAGCTTTTGGGAGGAGAAAAACTCCCTCGTCTGATTAACCAAAAAACTGAGCATTTCAGGTTGGTCATCACATATCACAATTTTCAGCATAAAATCACCTCCGTTCAAAAGCAGGTGCATTAGGGTCTGTTGACTAATTAACTGATACGATAAACTCCGCCGCTTTTTACGATAATAGTAACATTTTTTTAATAAAATAGCAATTATTTTGTCGAAAATAATTGCGGTAATCTTCATCAATCTATTGGGTACAACGCACAAAATTAAGAAAAGTTTATGAAAAATTATTTTAAGTATTTCAAAACCGCTTCCTTTATGGTAAAATAACCTGAAATGCGGAAATTCGGAGCTGTAATTTCTCCTCCGATTTTCCTGTGCAGGGAGAGGTTAATTTGAAGTATAAGGTAGGAATGGTCAGTCTGGGCTGTCCTAAAAATCAGGTGGACGCCGAAATAATGCTCAAGGAGCTGCACGGCGCGGGCTACAAGTTAGTGGAGGACGCCGCTATGGGCGATGTCGCCATAGTCAACACCTGCGGATTTATAGAGAGCGCGAAGGCGGAATCAATACAGGAGATTTTAGAGCTCGCAAAGCTCAAGGCGGAGGGGAAAATCAAGGCTATCGTTGTGACCGGCTGTATGGCGGAGCGTTACAGGGACGAGGTCATGAACGAAATCCCCGAGATTGACGCGGTGGTGTCAATCGGAGCTAACAAGAAGATAGCGGAGGTAGTCGGCAGCGTTCTCGAGGGAGAAAAGGTCAAGGCGTTTGACGAAAACACCAACCTCAACATAGACGGCGAACGCATACTCACCACAAAGCCGTACTACGCCTACATAAAGGTTGCCGAAGGATGCGACAACTGCTGCTCCTACTGCGCGATTCCGATGATTCGCGGGAAGTTTAGGAGCAGGACAATCGAGTCGGTAGTAGGCGAGGCTGTGACGCTCTCAAAGAAGGGCGTTAAGGAGCTTATTTTAGTCGCGCAGGATACCACGCGCTACGGCGAGGACATCTACGGCACTCTCGCCCTGCCGAAGCTCCTGCGGGAGCTGTGCAAGGTCGAGGGCATAGAGTGGATTCGCCTACTCTACTGCTACCCCGAGAGGATTACGGATGAGCTGCTGGAGGTTATGGCGCAAGAGCCTAAGATTTGCAAATATATGGATATTCCCCTGCAGCACTGCAATGGGGAGATACTGCGCTCAATGAACCGAACGGGAGATAAGGAGAGCCTCCTCTCCCTCCTTTCTAAAATTAGGAGCAAGGTGCAGGGAATCACTCTCAGAACTACTGTTATGGTGGGCTTCCCGGGTGAGACGAGGAAGCACTTCGAGGAGCTTTGCGAGTTTGTCAGAGAGGCAAAATTTGAAAAGCTGGGCTGCTTTGAGTGGTCGGCGGAGGAGGGTACTCCCGCGTATGACTTCCCCGACAGGGTGAGCGACAAGGAGAAAAGCCGCCGTCAAGAAGTGGTCATGGATGAGCAGTCGCGGGTCATTGATTCGTGGTGCGAGGAGATGCAGGGGCGTGAGCTTTATGTTATAGCAGAAGGCTTCGACCGCCTCGCGGAGTGCTGTTTCGGTCGTTCCTGCGGTGAAGCTCCCGAAATAGACGGCATGATTTTCTTTACTACAGACGGAAAAAAGCTTACGGCAGGCGACATAGTGAAGGTGAAAATTACGGATAGCCTCGGAACTGATTTGATAGGCGAAATGATAGCGGAATAAGAAACGATGCAAAGGGTTACTTCTCCTATATTAAATCAGGAAAGGCGAGGTTGTTACAGTGAACAAACCTAATCAACTTACAGTGCTGAGAATTATTTTATCTCCCGTGGTGGCGGTGTTTATCCTCTATTCGGAGATACCGCACAACTGGCTTCTCGCGGGGATTTTCTTCGGAATAGCCGCCATTACCGACGCTCTCGACGGACACTTAGCGAGAAGTCAGGGCATTATCACAAACTTCGGCAAGCTCATGGATCCCATAGCCGACAAGCTGCTGGTTATATCCGCCCTCATATGCTTCGTGAAGGTAGGAATGTGTTCTCCGTGGATAGTCATTATCATCCTCGCAAGGGAGTTTTTGGTGACCTCCATAAGAATGGTTTCCGTCGAAAACGGAGTAGTCATCCCTGCGAATGTATGGGGCAAGGTCAAAACAATCATACAGATTGTAGCTATTGTGTATGTACTTGTGTCGAGGTACTTCATCTACGCGCTAAAGCTCATACTAAAGCCGAATATGTACGAACACAACTTGTCCGAGCTTCTCGACCCGCATCTCCTTCTCGCAGGAGATGTACTGCTGTGGCTGTGTGCCGCCGCGACTGTCATCTCCGGCTTGATTTATATCTACGAATCGAGAGAACTGATGAAGGACGCAGGCAAAAAGTAGTTGCAATTTTCACGATTAGAACATATATTAAATAGTATATAGGATAGTATAAAAGGGGCTGTAAAGGAATATGAAAAGATTTAAGGTTTTAGAGGATAATTATCAGTTCGGCGGAACACCGCTCCAAAGTAATTCCGATTATAATTTCAGAGAGCCCACTCCCTCACGCTTTGACGACGCATTTGACAGCGATTTCTTTGATATCGAGGATGAGCAGGTGCAAGAGCGGGTAATTACTCCTCCCGCAGAGGAGAAGCAGGTGCAGGAGAGGTTTAGGCGTTTGCAGAGTTCGCCTACCGCACAAACCGAGCAGGAGCAGACAGCCCCGCCTCTTCCCGCAGAGGAGAAGCAGGAGCGTGCAGTTACTCCTCCTCCCGCGCAGGAGGCAGCGGAATATGCGCCTGCCGGCGGCGAGGACAACTGCGGCTATGGCGACAGAATGTCACTCCTGTGGCAACAGGTGATGGAGATGGTTATGCGCGTAAAGCCCGTAATCTCCGCCGGACAGCTCCTAAAGGCGAACAAGATGCTGGACACGGCGAGGGATGTTATGATTGAGTTCCTCTGCGTAAAGAGCGGGATTGAGGGCGACTTTGCCGAGAGAGCAGACGAACTCTCAGACGAGGATAAGGGCAAAATCTTTGCGACCTATCCGCGTTCGATGGATGAAAACTCTCTCTATGACGCGCTTTCGGCTATAATCAACACGATAATCCGCGCAAATTAGCACATAGCGGTACACTGCCTTATATAGGGCGGTATACTGTCTTTCGGGGGTACTTTTCGGGGGTACTTTATATAAGGAGTTTTTAGATGTCGAGTTACAGCAGGGAATTAATAGATGCGATTATGAGCAAAGACCCCGCGGCAAGAAGCAGATTTGAGGTAAAACGGCTCTACGGAGGCTACAAGGCGATAATGTCGCACAGACGCGCCTCTTGGTTCTACAAAAGAGGGTTTAAGTTTATAGCAAGATATATAAGCGAGCGCGCGAAGCACAAAACAGGGATAGAGATTCATCCGGCGGCGACTATCGGCAGGCGTGTGTTTATCGACCACGGCTACGGAGTTGTTATCGGTGAGACCGCCGAGGTGGGCGACGACTGCGTGATTTATCAGGGCGTGACCTTGGGAGGAACAGGCAAGGACAAGGGAAAACGCCATCCTACTATCGGGAAAAACGTGCTTGTAGGTTCGGGGGCGAAGGTTCTCGGTCCCTTCCGCGTAGGAGACAACGCGAGAATCGCGGCGGGTGCGGTGGTGCTGAGCGAAGTGCCTCCTAACGCGACTGCTGTGGGAGTACCGGCGAGGGTGGTTCGAATCGGAGGCAACCGAGTGGGTGAGCTTGACCAAATTCACTACACAGACCCCGTTTGGCAGGAGCTGTGCAGACTGCGCCACGAGATAGATTTGCTGAGAAATCAGGCGAACGGCTACTCCTCCCACGGGAATGGGGAGCAGGAGAAGGAATAGGAGAACAGCAACTCCTCCCACGGGAATGGGAAATGGAGTGGGAAAACGGCTACTCCTCCCACGGGATTGGGAGATAGAGCAGGAAAACGGCAACTCCTTCCGTGGGAATGGGAAATGGAACACATATCGGAAAGGCTTGGTTAAAATGAAAATATACAACACACTCACGCGGCAGAAGGAGCAATTCGTCCCGCTGACAGAAGGCAAGGTGAAGATGTATGCTTGCGGTCCTACTGTCTATAATTTCATACACATAGGAAACGCTCGTCCGCTTGTCCTCTTCGATACCTTCAGAAGGTATCTCGAGTGGAGCGGCTACGACGTCACCTTCGTCCAGAATTTTACCGATATAGACGACAAGATAATCAACAAGGCGAACGAGGAGAGTACTACCTACGACGTTATCGCCGAGCGGTACATAGAGGAGTTCTGGAAAGACGCAAAGGGGCTTGGAGTAAAGCCCGCTACCATTCATCCCAAAGCTACGGAAAATATCGGGGAGATTATCTCCATAATCGAGGCTCTGATAGAAAAAGGCAACGCCTATCAGTCGGGCGGGGATGTGTATTTTTCCACCGAAACCTTCTCGGAGTACGGCAAGCTCTCCCGTATCCCCCTCGAGGATTTGCTCGACGGCGCGAGTGAGAGAGTGTCCGATTCGGACAACATCAAGAAAAGCAGCGCGGACTTCGCCGTGTGGAAATCGGCTAAGGAGGGCGAACCCTACTGGGATTCTCCGTGGGGGAAGGGACGACCCGGCTGGCACATAGAGTGCTCCGCCATGAGCAGGAGATACCTCGGCGACACCATTGATATACACTGCGGGGGACAGGATTTGATTTTCCCTCATCACGAGAACGAAATCGCGCAGTCGGAGTGCTGCAACGGCGTTCCCTTCGCGAGATACTGGATGCACAACGGCTTTATCACCGTTGACAACGCGAAGATGAGCAAAAGCCTCGGCAACTTCTTCACCGTGCGTGATGTGGCGGAGCAGTTTTCATACGAACCAATCAGGCTGATGATGCTGGCAAGCCACTACAGAAGCCCGATAAACTACTCCTTCGACGTGATAAAGCAGAATAAATCTGCGTTGGAGCGGCTGTACACCTGCCTTGCGGGGCTTAGGTTCAACCTCACGAAGGCGGAAGAGGGCGGAAATGAGAATGAGGAAGGAGTAAAGACCACCCTTCTCGCACACCGCGAACACTTCAAATCCGCTCTGGAGGACGACTTCAACACGGCAGACGCCCTCTCCTCCATATTCGATTTGACGAAGGACATAAACACTCAAATTCTCTCGAATAACGGCTGCTCAAGGGAGCTGATTCAGTTCGCACTCGACTTGTTCCTCGAGCTTACCGGAGTTCTCGGGCTGATGTACGAGGAAGCCTCCGACAGCATCGACGACAAGGTCGAACAGCTTATAGCTCAGCGGCTGGAGGCGAAGAAGGCGAAAAATTTCGCGGAAGCCGACAGAATACGCGACCTCCTCAAGGCGGACGGCATAATACTCGAGGACACTCCCCAAGGCGTAAAATGGCGAAAGGCATGAGCAGGAGGGGAAAGGTGGTTACGGTCACTTTAAACCCTGCCTTTGACGTGACCATTCATATAGGCACACTCAGCTTTGACGCGGTCAACCGCGTCATGCGCGAAACGCGCGAGGCGGCGGGTACGGGAGTGAACATCGCTCTCGCGCTCAAGGTTCTCGGCGCGGACTCCTCCGCCGCGGGGCTGGCGGGAGAGGAAAATATCGGCAGTTTTGTCTGTATGCTCGAACAAAAGGGGCTGTGTGCCGACTTTGTGCCTGTGACAGGTTCTGTGCGGGAGAACCTGACTATTCTCTCCGAGGGGGAGACGATAAAGATAAACCGAAGCGGACCGCGCTGTTCTCCTACTGCGCTTGACTTGCTTTTGGAGAAGCTGCGGGGGCTGTTTTCGGCAGGAGACATAGCCGTTTTCGGCGGCAGTATGCCCAATGGGATGGACAAGCCGCTGTTTTTGTCGCTCGTGCGGCACTGCTCCGACATAGGCTACAAAATCGCGCTCGACACCGACGTTCTCACGGCAGAGGAGATATGCTCCCTTCGACCGTGGCTGATCAAGCCGAATATCCACGAGCTTGGCATGATGACCTCCCGCTCATTTCAAAGCGAGGAGGAGATGATTGCCGCGTGCAGGGGATTTGCCGAGTGCGGCGTGGGAATTGTCCTCCTTAGTATGGGGAGTGACGGACTTGCCGCCGTGACGGCGGACACGGTAGTCATCGCACGACCTCCTGAGGTGGCGGCAGTCAACACAGTCGGCGCGGGAGACAGCACATTAGCTGGCTTTATCAGTCGTATACTCCTCGAAAAGCCGCTGTCGGAGGCGGTTATGTATGCTGCTGCCTGCGGTGCGGCGGCAATACTCACCGAAGCGTCGGTTATCGAGAGTACGGACAAAATATCGGAAATTCTTCAAAATACGGAAATCACCGAATTGTAGACAAACTAAACAGGATAGACAAGATAATACTGTTGACGCACTTAAAAG
The DNA here is from genome assembly GCA_031262985.1 of Oscillospiraceae bacterium. Lineage (GTDB taxonomy): Bacteria > Bacillota > Clostridia > Oscillospirales > Acutalibacteraceae > JAISGQ01. The sequence continues at coordinate 18,377 of JAISGQ010000014.1, read as the reverse complement.
CATTGTTAGATTTGCGAGGATTTTTTTCGTCTGACAAGGCAGAGGACGAAGGCTTGCTGGACGCAAGTCAAGGAGGATAACGCAGTCAGGCGGAAAAAAGACCGTAAAGATACAAGGATTTTAAGTGCGTTAGCAGTATAAAGAAAGGGAGGAAAAACAAATGGCTGTAACAATAAGCAAGACCTTCTACCCTCCGTTCGGGTACTGCATCAAGCTCGCGAACGGAGACGCCGAGGCACTGGTCACAATAGAGGTAGGACCGAGGGTTATCTCCTACAAGACGAGCGACGGGAGGAATCTGTTCTACAACGACATTGACGGCGTTGCGTTCACCGAAGACCCGAGAATAAAGGAGACCTTCGGGAAGAAGCGTTACGACTTCAGGGGAGGACACCGTATGTCGCTCAGCCCTGAGAATGTCCCCTACACATATTATCCCGACGACGAGCCGCTCCACTGGACAGCCATAGAGAACGGCGCGGTATTTACTCAGAAGCCTCAGCCGGTGGTTGACTACCAGTACGAGATGACCGTCGTCATGGCGGAGAGCGGCACGGGTCTTACTGTCACCGAAAAAATCACTAACCTGCGCGATGAGAAGAGAGAAGCCGCCGCGTGGGGCATTACTCAGATGGAGAAGGGCGGCTTGGCGGTGTGTCCGCAGAAGGCTGATTTGAGCGTCTCCCCTCTCCCCGACAGGATAATCTCCGTGTGGCCTTACGCACAGCTTTGCGACAAACGCTTCCGCGCCTCCTCGCGCTATATTACGCTCAAGCAGGATGTAAACGCCGAGGGTGCGTTTAAGTTCGGCGCGAACATCCTTGAGGGGTGGACAGGGTATATTTTAGGCACTCAGATGTTCGTGAAGAAATTTCCTCCTTACATCAAGGGGGAGAGTTACCCCGATTTCGGTGTAAACTATGAGAGCTACACAGACAAAGGTGCGCTGGAGGTCGAGTGTCTCAGCCCGTTTAAGCTGATAGGAAAAGGCGAGAGTGTGTCGCTCACGGAGCAGTGGTTCATACTGGAGAACGTAGCTCCCCCTAACAGGGAGGACGACGCGGCATTTGCCGACTACATGGATTCGCTGAAGATCTAAAATCTTAAAAGGAGTGGATTTGTTATCTCAGGGAGTTATTATTACAGAAACGAGAGAAATGACAACAGTGATATAACAAAAACCATCAATCGCATCGTCATTTCGGTTATTACCGCATTTCTCCTCCTGCTTCTCATCATCTCCTCCTGCAGCAGTGAGGAGGAGGAGAACGGCGCATCTCTCGCAAGCGGAGAGCAACGCACTCCGATAAGCGGGATAGAGACCTATCCGAGAATAATCAATATTGAGCATACACTGCCTGCCGGCTACCAGCCGTCGGATTTGACCGCACTCAATATGATTCCGAGCGGAAATGACATACGGCTTTCTCTCAGCGCGGCTGCCGCCTATAAGCTCATGCACGACGCTATGGCGAATGACGGATATGCCGTCATTCCGCTCAGCGGCTACAGGTCGTACAACGAGCAGATGGCTATGTACGGCGAACAGGTGGAGCTTGTTCGGGCGGAGGAGGAAGTGACCCTCGAGGAGGCGAAGTTCATCGCCGAAAAGACCGTAGCCGAGGCGGGAAGCAGCGAGCATCAGTACGGAAACAGTATCGATATATCGTCAAACGGAGAGCGGCAGACTGATTTCCTCTCCACCGAGCAGGGCAGATGGATGACCGCGAACGCGTGGAAGTACGGCTTTATCCTCCGCTACCCAGCCGGAAAGAGCGACATTACAGGCAGAGAGGGCGAGCCGTGGCACTACAGATATGTGGGCACTGTTCACTCGGAATATATGAATAAATACAAGCTTTGTCTGGAGGAATATGTCGCACTCTGCAAAGCGGAGTGTCCCGATGCGGTGGAGGAGGAGCTGTAGAATATGGATTTAGGTTTTGATTTAATACGAGAGAAACTACTGTCAGAGGGGCTTTGCGAGGTCGGTTTTTCCTATTTAACAGGGCTTCTCCCCTCTCACCTATCGCGCTATCCCTACGCGCTTACGCTGATGTTCAGGCTGTCCGACGCGGTGATTGAGGAGATATCAGACGCGCCTACCTACTCCTATTTTCAGCACTACAGAGCAGTAAACGCACACCTTGACAGGTGTGCGCTTCTTGCAGGTGAGCTTATCAGGCGGCAGGAGGGGCACTACTACCCCATTGCGGCGTCGCAGAGTGTGCATAATCTGTCGGCCAAATACACAGGCGTGTTCCAGCACAAGACGGCGGCAGTTCGCGCGGGACTTGGGTTTATAGGGAGGAGCGGCTTGTTCATCTCCTCCGTGTATGGCGCGAGGGTTCGCCTTGCCACTGTGCTGACCGATCTTAGGCTGACAGAGGAGTTTTTGCCCGTGCAGGAGAACGGCTGCGCCTCCTGCAACCTGTGCGCGGCGGCGTGTCCTGCCGGTGCGATTACGGGGCGGCTCTACGAGGAGGGCGCGGAGCGTTCCTCCGTGTTCGACGCCGAAAAATGCTCGGAGTTTATGAAAAAGCAGTACCGGCACATCGGCAGAGGTGCGGTCTGCGGCAGGTGCGTATACGTATGCCCTCGCGGGCGGGGGTGAACATAAGCTTTTTGAGTGAATAAGGGGGAATTATATTATGAATAAGATAATTTGTGTATTTTTGTCAGCGTTTTTATTGCTTTCTATCACCGGCTGCTCATCTAAAAACAACAATCCTGTTTCAGAAATTATCGAGAATTATGAACAGTACCATGAAGCACTTAAAGAAAATGGCGTAATATCTAAAATCGAATCGGCTGATAAGAAAACTGGAAGTTATTTAAATGAAGACGGATATGTTCTTACGATTTATGATAAAGACGGAAAGGAGTACGTTTTCTTCATACAAACAGAGGAATGGGTTCTGCGCGGTGAAGTTTGCCAAATATATTGGCAAGCCGAAAAGCTTCTTAATGATACTGTGGTTGTATGCGACATATCTCTTTTGATGGAATTTGATGATAAACAGAACACTTTCCGTATTGGTTATAAGTATAAAAGTAAGGAGATGGACGATGATGGTAATTCAAGATCGGGAGTAGGGGTGGCAACTTATGATTACGGCATTTTTACTTTAGATCCGGAAAATCAACCTTGGAAGAGATTAAAAAAGATCAGAGAGCCAAATGGTGGCTTTCTGCTGAGGAATTTTCCTATTATTACAACAAATCGTGGGAGTATTACAACACTTTACGCAAAATAGTAGAAGAAGGAAAATAACTTTGTATGATGTGCTCTTTTGTTTCAAACTGCATCATGGAACTCAACCGCGTGTGGTCTCCCGACATGATGAGGTAAGGGCGGTAATGTGACGTACTCCCCGCTCGGAGTTTATGAAAAAGCAGTACCGGCACATCGGCAGAGGTGCGGTCTGCGGCAGGTGCGTGTACGTATGCCCTCGCGGGAGGAGATGAATAATTATGCAGGGGTATTCACTCAATAATATTTTAACTCGTATCCACATCATCTGATATTTTTCGATTGATTTAATATATCTAAGTATGTATAATACTACCAATTGGTAAATTGGAGTGAGTGTAAGTGAGAACTGTATTTTGGTATCTGCGGGCGGTTTTCTACATCCTTTTGCTTTGGATGAAGGAGCCGAAAGCTAAGTCCCTTCTGAAGAAGGGCAAAATCAAGGAGTTTGACGAGTATGTGAGAAAAATTCTCCGCAAATTTTGCACTACCGTCATAAAGTGGGCGGGAGTAAAATATGAGGTGCGCGGGCTTGAAAATATCCCCACTGACAGGGCGGTTGTGTTCGTGTCGAACCACCAGAGCAACCTCGACCCTCTCCTCCTCGTTGCGGCTTTGGATAAGCCATACGCCGCTTTAGCAAAAATCGAGCTGTCGAAGCTCCCTGTTGTGCCGACGTGGATGGGCTTCCTCCGCTGTGTGTTTGTGGACAGGGATAACATTCGCGCCTCGGTTCTGAGCATGAAGAAATCGGTGGAGGTAGTAAAGAGCGGCTACTCCATGACCGTGTTCCCCGAAGGCACGCGGAGCGGCAGTGCGGAGCTTGCGGAGTTCAAGGCGGGGGCATACAAAATAGCGGAAAAGGCGAAGTCGGATATTGTTCCTGTCTGCATTAACGGTGCGTACAGCATCATGAAGCGCGGCAGTATGAAGATTCACGGCGGCAATGTGCTTGTGGAGATTCTGCCTCCCATACGCCTTTCGGAGATGGCTAAGGCGCAGATTAAGCAGCTTCCCGAAACGACAAAACAAATGATAAAAGAAAGAATTGAGATATACGAAAATGAGAAATCCTCTCGAAATTAAAAACAGCAACCTTTACGAGCTTGCGAACAGAGCGGAAAAGAAGCTCGCTCCCGTGTTTGCCGCTCTCGATGAGACCGTTTGCCGCAATCAGCAGAAGGTGCTTTCGGCGTTTATCAACAACAACATCTCCGACAGTCATTTCTCCGCGACGACCGGCTACGGCTACAACGACAGGGGCAGGGACGCGCTTGACCGAGTGGTAGCCGACACATTCGGGGCACAGGACGCACTCATCCGCCACAACTTCGTGTGCGGCACACACGCCCTTACTGTGGCTCTGTTCGGAGTACTCAGACCGGGCGACACTATGCTCTCGGTTACGGGCACTCCATATGATACAATTCAGAGCGTTATCGGGATAACCGATAGCCCCAAAAGCGGCTCGCTCAAGGAGTTCGGCATAAATTATCGGGAGATTCAGCTCTCAAACGACGGCAGTGTGAATATCGCCGCTATCCCCGACGCGCTGACAGAGGACGTAAAGATGGTGTACATACAGCGTTCGAGAGGCTACACCCTCCGCCCCTCGCTGACAGTTGCGGTTATAGAAGAAATTGCGGCGGCGGCAAAGAGGCGCAATCCTGACGTGATTGTCATGGTGGACAACTGCTACGGGGAGTTTGTGGAGACCGACGAACCGACACAGCACGGAGCGGACCTCATGGCGGGTTCGCTTATCAAAAATCCCGGCGGCGGCATTGCTCCTACAGGCGGCTACATAGCGGGGAGGAGCGACCTCGTGGAGAAATGCTCCTACAGGCTTACTACTCCCGGCACAGGCAGGGAGGTAGGCTGTACTATGGGACACAACAGGGAGCTGTTCATGGGCTTTTTCAACGCTCCCCACGTCACGGGGGAGGCTCTCAAATCGGCTATGTTCTGCTCGGCTCTCTTTGAGGAAATGGGCTACGAGGTGTCTCCTAAATTTGACGAACCGCGAACCGATATAATTCAGTCGGTCATAATGAAAACCCCCGAGGCTCTGTCCGCATTTTGCAGAGGGATTCAGTCGGGTGCGCCGATTGACTCCTCCGCCGTGCCTGTTCCCGACGATATGCCCGGCTACGACAGCAAGGTTATTATGGCGGCGGGAGCGTTTACTATGGGTGCTTCAATCGAACTCTCCGCCGATGCTCCTCTGCGCGAACCGTATGCAGTGTGGATGCAGGGAGGGCTCAACTACCACAGCGCGAAGGCGGGGATACTCCTCGCGGCGGATTGTGTTAGTGTTATCCCTGCGGAATGACGTGAAGTATCATCTACAAGGATGATGTGAAGTATCACGAAATGAGATTTCATGATGTGAAGTGTTGCTCTGCGGAGCAACGTGAAGTGCAACGCTGAGGCGTTGCGTTAAGGTAAAAGATATGGGGCTGTAACACTTTTCGTTTTGTTACAGCCCTCATTGCTTATTGTTATGATAAATCGATTTCTCGGCGGTTTATATGTTTGGCATAACAAAACTAATTACCGTATCGTTTTTTCCGTGAACCTTGTAAAAATCGTTATGCATTGCCAATACTCCGATACAAGAATTTGGACCGTAGAATGAACTTAATTTAAGTCGTAATTTCTTTTCCTTTTTTGTGGAATCTAAATCGTAATAAGATATTGTATCATCTTTGGTATCTTCTTTTTGAATCAACCATATTTCTCCACCATCATAGCGTTCTAAGCATTTATTAAATAGAGCCAAACAGTTTTCACTACTAAGATTGCTTAATCGATACACGGCTTGTCCGCCCCAGTTAGATGATACCTTAGATCCTGCATATTTTAGATAATAACAACGTTTTTTTCGTGGAAGCTTCGCAAATTCAGATATAGAAACCAATCCTGTTTCTAATTCTATCCCAGTAGGAAGTAAAGGAACTGAAAAGTTTATTATATCTCGGATATCATCAGAAAAATAGTGTCTTGTTTTTGACCAAAAAGGAAGCACTAAAGTTGCTTTTTGAGAAAATAAGACATGAGGAGGAAGGTCATAAAACAAATCAATTCCAATTCGAGGTAATCTGTTCAAAAAATAAATTTCGCTACATAGACCCCAATAAAAATGATTTCGCACAAAATTACAATTTTCAGGTCGAACTCCATTGTCTATGTTTGCATATTTTATTTCAGGACGAGTTTTTTCAATGAAATAACGCATTCCAGACTGTGCGGTTGCATCATCCAAAAGATGATGCGTAATCGGTTGGCGACCCAAATATTCTGTCAACTGATTTGCAAATGCCTTTGCGGGAGATGGAATATTTATTGTGGGAAATTGAGTGTGGGCATATTCATATGATAACTGAAGTTCTCCCCACAATGAACCTGGGCATTGTATTTCCATTATCTTACCAAGTGACGATTCATCTGTTCGATAGAATACAGGCAAAGAAAAATGTTGTTCTTGTAGCGATTGATGGTAATTAATGCCAATACTTGACGGAGTTTCATTTATTAACCAAGATTTAATAATGGGGTCATCGTCACTAAATAGTGTTTTCTTAAAAATATCTAACGAAACACGCATAAAATCCATTATCTTTTGACGCCGAAAATCAACCATATTCCAGTCGTTTTGTTCAACAAAATATGGAACACAGCCCAAAAGTTGGGTAAACCCCGTTTCATATTTAGGAGACGAGTTGAATTGTTTGTCAGCCCAAGAATATATATTCATTTTTTATCCTCGTTTTTCCAGTATTGGGGTTTAACTTGATTTTTAATAAAATCCCATACAGCTTCAGTGTTGTTAACTTCTGTACCATCTTTCAGAATATATCCTAATTTCTTTTTAGGATGATCATTCTTATCAGAATTAGCAATCTTATTCCAAAGTTCATCATGATACGAAGCAAAAATATCGGCAATCTCTTTGCTTTTTATATAAAGACAAGGTTTAAAGGGTGATGTTATACGCGCAACTTTGGGATTCATAATAATTATTTCATCATCAAATATTTGCATGCCCATTACCGGCGGTTGATAATCATATTCATCAAAATTATTAATGTTAAGATATGCTAAGTGAAAATTAGTGATGGACCCATCTTTAAATCTCTCAACCATTTTTTGGCACATATCAAATTTTCTTTCTGAATGAATAGTGATTATACGTCTAACTTCAACTTGTGGGTGTGACTTACAAAAGCTCACATCTTTATCAAAATATGACACATCAATCCGCTGATTATGGATAGGAGTAACGGTATAATAAGTCGAATACGCTCTTTTTTGAGCACGATCTCTTAATGAATCAATGAGCTGATAAAACTCAAGGTCTGAACGTATAATACGTGATTCCATTATAATGTTTTCATTTAACGGAAAAGAGGAGAGTAGAGAGGAAGTTTTTTCAGATGATTGTTGTTCAACGACATCTTTTTTAGTGTTTTTTTGTTCCGGCATAGCTTCTTTAGTCTTAATTTGCCTCTGCATATCAATAACGCACAGCGTAATCGTTATTCCCAATGTTAAACCGGACGCACTGAGATATATCAACAAATATATTTCTGTCGATAATAGTTTGCTTGCGAAATGATTGTAAACAGAAATTAACAAAGTAATTACCAAACCGATTATATTAATAACCAAAAGAATATGTCCTTTTAATTTGTTGATGTATTCAGGTGTTTTTTTCATAACGATTACCTCCTAAAGTCAAGTCACAAATCATAACGATTTCGTCTATCTGTTGTAGAGCAGATAGACGCCATAAAATCTCGGGAAACGTTAACATAAAATGATCATGTTAAATGCATTTGACGTTATTTATGGTCAAACTTTACTATAAAAGTATATCATATTAACAATATAAGGTCAAGCCTATTATACGCTATCGTCTGTCGACTGCACCTTATTCACACACATCGCTCGCTTGAAGTCGGCGGCGGCAAGCTCGTTCTCCCCGAAGGATTCGTAGAACTCCCCTCTGAACTTGAACGCGGTGGCGAGATGAGGAGTTTTATTCTCGTAGCTGTCGTCAATACTCTCCAAAATAGAGATACACTTTGAAACATACGGCAGAGCGTCGCTGTAGTTTTTAATATCGCGGTGGCACAGGACATTCGCGAGTGCGTAGTAGGCGTAGGAGGCGTCGTCCTTCACGCTGTTTTCGCACTCCCCCTTGCCTATCATAATATCGAACACAGAAGCCGACCGCTTGTAGGCGGCGGCGGACGGCACGGGGTCGTCCAGCTTTTCGAGAAGTCTGCCCATATCAAGTGTGCGGTAGGCTATGGAGGGATGGTTTTCATCAAGCTTTTCCGCATACGACACTGACACGGAGTAGTCGTCTATCGCCGCCTGAAATTTCCCCATATTCTCGAATATTTCCCCTCGGTTCATGTAGTATCTCGACATATGATACTCCGAATTTTCCATATCGGCGACAATGCCCATAGCCGCCGTGACGTCCTCTACTGCGGCACTGTAATTTTTGAGGTAGTAGTTCTGAGTAGCGCGGAGATTATATAGCTCCGCAAGCCAAACTCTCACATTATCAGCGTCGCTTTTAAGTGACAAAAGCTCACTGAGAGCATCGTTCGCAATCTTGAATGAGGAGGCATAGTCCCCCTCATCAACTTTGATTGCCGCCTTATTTGAGGCAAGAGTTTTGATAGCCACGGCGTACTGAGCCTCGTCATAGTATTCGCTGTTTTGCTTTAATTGCCTGAAAATACGAAGCGCGAGTTCGTACTGCGCGATACTGCCGTCCTTGTCGTCCATACGAATCATACACTCGCCGATGTTGCAGTGTACCACAGCGGCGGCGTTAGTGCTGTTGTATTCGGGATTGCAGGAGAGAATCTCCTCGGCGGCTAAAAACTGCTTTATCTCAGTCTCCACAGGCTCGCCCTCGTTGTAGCAGCACATCCCAAGCTTGTTGTAGATGTCCGCCATCTCGCTGAGACTGCGTTCTTCCTCTGCCGCCTGCTCAATAATCTTTTGGTAGAACGCGATCTTGTATTTGTCGGGGATTACGCACCTCGCGGTTACGTACTCCTCCGCGTCCTTCACGCTCACAGGCTTGCCCGTTGCGGTTTTTACGTCTGCTATGTAGCTCTCGAGCGCGGAGGAGACGCCCTCGCCGTCCTCCCGCAGAAGCCTTGATTTTACGAGAAATGAGTAGGTCTCCGAAACGGTGCTTACGTCGGGGGATTGTTTCAGAATAATATCAATATTCTTCTGAAATTCCGTCTCCAGCTTGCCGTGCCTCTCGAGGTAGAACAGCTGTGCTATCTTCCATTTTGCCAGCACGGGAGTTTTCTCCGTCTTTACTCCCTCGGTGACGCTAAGGGCGGTGTCGCACATAGCCATCGCCGCCTCCATCAGCCCGAATAGGGAATCGGCTTTCCTGACATAATTAAACGCAGAATTTGTAAAGCCCTCGTAGCCGCCCTCAGCTTGGGCTATGGAGTTTTTGAGGCTCTCCATATTGCTTTCGGCGGCGGCTTTCTTCTCCTCCTCGCCCATTTTTTCGTATATTTCTATCAGCAGGGAGCAGAGCAGAACCCGCGCGGGGAGTGAGATTCCCGTCTTCCCCTCCTCGGGGGTTTCGCTGAAAATCTCACTGCATATCTCCTCAGCTTTTGAAAGCTCGCCAAGCTCCATGAGGAGAAGGGATACGCTGTATCGGAGGACGTTCTCAACATCCTGCTCGCGCTTTCTTTTTCCGGTGAAAAACCTTATTTTTTCCGCCAGCTCTTCGCGTGAGACGGAGTTTACGAACTCCTCCGCCGGCAGTGTGCGGTAGAGGTATATCAATCGGCAATGATAAATCATGAATCTGTCAAAATCCCTGTCCTCTGTCGAGGAGGGGATGTGCTTTGAGTACTCCTGCCACTCGAGTGTGTACCTGTCCATAAGCTCGTGGTTGTTGAGCGACATAGCCATGAGACAGCGTCTGGCGGCAAGCTCCGTAATGTTGTCGAGCAGTTGCTCATCCGCCGTATTTAAATCAATCTTATCCCTAAAGCCGAACGCCCTGTCGCATATACGCATGGTGGTGTATGTGTTGCTGAAAACTATCGCCGTCGCGCATATAACGCCTGTTTTTATCACAAGCTCGGGGTTGGAGTAACCCTTCTGGTCGAGGTCTGCGATGTAGTCGAATATGTCCGCAAAGTCGCTTACAGGAAAGCCTTCCTCCGCGTAGGTTTTCGCCTTCGCCAGCTCAAACTTTGTGCGTACAATCAGGGGGTAGTCGTTCGAGTTTTTGAGCTTTTCCTCGGCTGAAAGGAGGGATTTGAGCGCGGAGGAATAGTCCTTCGCCGCGTTCTGTATAGTGCCGAGGCTCGAGAGCAGCCGTCCCTCCGCCTCCGCGTTCGGCTTATTGTCCTCTATCGCGCCGAGGAGGAATTTTACCGCCTCCTCTGCCTGTCCGTTTTCCGCGTAGAAAGCGGCGATACGCTCCGCCGCGACTGCCATTATCTCCTGTCCCTTCGCATTTCGGAGGAGGGAGGGGTGCGCGGCGCGTTTGTACGCACTGAAGAACTTCTTCAGTGCTTTCTCCTTCTGTCCGCTTTTTGCGAGTGCGTCGGCGGCGGCAAGCTCTTTGTTTATGATTTTTTCTGTTCGATGTAAATTAGACATAACTCAATTTTCCCCTTTTGTAATCAATCGCTGTAGTTGTAATTATTTGCCGAACGCAACGTCCCCCGCCCTACTTGTCCGATTGCCTCAGCATATCCATAAGCAGTGGCAGCCGTACCTCAAAATTCACTCCCAGACGTTCGTCTGTGTCGTCCTCCATAGTTCCCGCTATGCAGTCCCTTATAAACCGCACCGCTATATCCGTAGCCCTGACAGCGGAACACCCGCTTACTACTGCGGCTAACAGCACGGAGGCGAACAGGTCGCCCGTTCCGTGATAATTCCTCTCGCACTGACCTGACAGGCTGAGTGTGAACCGATTGCTCTCGGAGTCGTACACAGCCGCGCCGAGTTCTCCGCGCTTCGTGCCGATACCCGTAATAACGGCGATTTTGCACCCGAGAGTACACAGCTCCTTCGCGACATATCTGAGGTAATCCTCCGTGTACGGTCCTTCGGTGTAGGGGATTCCCAGCAGTATGCACGCCTCGGTCATGTTCGGCACTACTATATCAGCCGCCGCGCATACCTTCTTGTAGGAATCAGCCATCCCCTCTGCCATACCCGCGTAGTACCTGCCGTGGTCGCCCATAGTAGGGTCGGCAAGCACCGTAATTCTCCTACCGACTGCCTCCGCGCGTTTCCGCTGATTTTCGATAAATCTCACCGCCGCCTCCGCCTGCTCGCGGGAGGTGAGGTATCCGGTGGATACCGCGTCAAAGGCAATATCTATATCCTCCCAGTGGCGGGAGAAGCCCTCTACGCAGTCGCCCGTATCGGCTCTGTAGGGAGTGCCGAAGCCGCCCGTGTGAGTGGACAGAACGGCTGTGGGAATAATGCTCGGAGTGATACCCGCAACCGAAAAAACAGGAATACTTATTGTGAGGGAGCATTTCCCCAGTCCTACTATGCTGTTTATCAGCGCGGCGTTTTTCAAGCAAGTTCATCTCCAAGCAGTATAAATTCGATAATAGGGTAATTGTATCACAGGCGTGATGAAAATACAAATTAAAAAGAATTGCATTTTTGGGAAATACAGTAAAAGGGGACTGCGGCAAAGCTTCATTTTGCCGTAGTCCCATTATGAAGTAGCGAAATATCATCCTACAGATGACGTGAATCACTCAATTATACTCTTTCCGCTCATCTCCGCCGGCTGACTAAGCTCCAGCATTTTGAGCATAGTAGGAGCAATATCCGCAAGCACGCCGCCCTCGCGGAGCTTGCACGGATAACCCACAACACAGAAGGGAACAGGGTTTGTAGTATGCGCCGTGAACGGCTTGCCGTCAGGCTCTTTCATCTGGTCGGCGTTTCCGTGGTCGGCAGTAATAATAACTGCGCCGCCCATAGCAAGCGTACTCTCCACCACTCTGCCGACACAGGCGTCAACCGTCTCCACAGCTTCCCTCGCCGCGTCGAAAATGCCCGTGTGTCCCACCATGTCGCAGTTGGCGAAGTTGAGTATAATTACGTCGTACTTGCCCGACTTAATCCTCCCTACCGTCTCATCCGCTACCTCAACCGCACTCATAGAGGGCTTTAGGTCGTATGTAGCCACAGAGGGAGATTTAATTAACGCTCTGTCCTCGTTTTCATACTCCTTCTCAACGCCTCCGTTGAAGAAGAAGGTCACGTGTGCGTACTTTTCCGTCTCCGCGATTCTAAGCTGAGTGAGATTCTGCTGTGATATATACTCACCGAATGTATTTTTGAGAGACTGCGGCTTGAACGCCACGCTGACATTCGGCATGGAGGAGTCGTACTGCGTCATGCAGACGAAGTAGAGCGGGAACAGTCCGTTTCTGCGCTCGAAGCCCGAAAAATCGGGGTCAACCAAGCTCCTTGTGATTTCTCTCGCTCTGTCGGGGCGGAAGTTGAAGAAGATAACCGAGTCGTTCGCCTTAATTTGTGCGTCGTCCAAGCATACTACAGGCAGGACAAACTCGTCCGTTACGTTCTTGCCCTCCTCGTCAATCGACTGGTAGGACGCCTTCACTGCGGCTACGGGATCGGAGTTTTGCACTCCCTCGCCGTAAACCATCGCGGAGTATGCCTTGCCGACACGATCCCAGCGGTTGTCCCTATCCATGACGTAGTAACGCCCCATCACGGTGGCAATCTTGCCGCAGCCTATCTCCGCGATTTTCGCCTCCAGCTCCGCCACAAAATCCGCGCCGGAGGAGGGAGGCACGTCGCGTCCGTCGAGGAAGCAATGCACATACACATCTCGAAGTCCCGATTTTTTCGCAAGCTCCAGCAGGGCATACAGATGCGTGTTGTGGCTGTGAACTCCGCCGTCGCTGAGAAGCCCCATGAGGTGAAGCGCAGTGCCGTTCGCCTTGCAGTTGTCTATCGCCTTGTTAAACTCCTCATTGCTGAAGAAGTCGCCGTCTTTTATAGCTTTCGAGATTCTCGTAAGCTCCTGATATACGATTCTGCCCGCGCCCATATTGGTGTGACCTACCTCGCTGTTTCCCATCTGTCCGTCAGGCAGACCTACATCCATGCCGCTCGCGCCGATTGTAGTGAAGGGATTTTCCGCGAAAATCTTGTTGAGGTTAGGCTTTGCCGCCGCCGCTATGGCGTTTCCGAAATCGTCCTTAATTCCGTAGCCGTCCATTATACATAAAACCAAAGGTTTTTTCATCGTGTTAAACCGCTCCTTATGTTTTCTCTTTCTGAAAATATTAATCATACTCGAAAACTGCTTGCTACTTGCTTGCGGCTTTTACTATAGCCGCGAATTTGGAGGCGACAAGGCTCGCGCCGCCAATAAGTCCTCCGTCTACATCACTCTGAGCGAGCAGTCCGTCGGCGTTCGCGTCGTTCATAGAGCCGCCGTACTGAATGGTAAGCGCGTCCGCGTCCGCCTTGCTGTAGAGCTCTTCGACGAGTGAGCGGATAATGGCGCAAACCTCGTTCGCCTGCTCGTCTGTAGCTGTCTTGCCCGTACCTATAGCCCAAACAGGCTCATAAGCGATGATAATCTTTTTAAGCTCCTCGGCAGTCACTCCCTCGAGTGCCTTCGTTGTCTGGGAGGTGACGACCTGCTCTGTGATACCCGCCTCGCGCTGCTCTAAAACCTCTCCTACGCACACGATGGGAAGCAGTCCGTTATCGAGAGCCGCTCTTGTACGAGCCTTGACTGTCTCGTCCGTCTCGCCGAAATACTGTCTGCGCTCGCTGTGTCCGATTACCACATACTCTACGCCTATCTCCTTGAGCATGGGAGCAGAAACCTCGCCTGTGAACGCGCCGCTTGCCGCCCAGTGGCAGTTCTCCGCGCCTACCTTGATGTTTGTGCCTTTTGTCGCCTCAAGTGCGGCGTGGAGGTCGATAAACGGAACGCATACTACCACTCCGCAGTCGGCATCCGCTACCAGCGGCGCAAGCTCCTCGATGAGAGCCTTGGTCTGCGCCGGAGTGTTGTTCATCTTCCAGTTACCCGCTATTACTGCTTTTCTCAGTGCTTTATTCATAATAATATTCTCCAATCTAATTTTGTTAGTAGGGAGTGTTGATACTCCGTATAATACCAAAAAGAGACTGCTCCACAAAAACTGAAGCGGTCTCTTTTCTAAAATAATCAGTCTTTGTCGTTGAGGCAGGCAATTCCGGGAAGAACAAGCCCCTCCAAGAATTCGAGTGACGCGCCGCCGCCTGTGGAGATGTGGGTCATCTTGTCAGCGTAGCCCAGCTTCTCTACAGCCGCCGCTGAATCGCCGCCGCCGATAATTGAGATTGCGCCGCTCTCCGCGACAGCCTTCGCAACAGCGATAGTGCCGCTCGCGAACGCCTCCCACTCGGAAACGCCCATAGGACCGTTCCATACTACTGTACCCGCGCCTTTGATTGCCTCTGTAAATTTGCCCTCGGTAACAGGACCTATGTCCAGTCCCTGCCAGCCGCTCGGAATCTTATCGCTGTCCACAATCTTCGACTCCGCGTCGGGAGCGAAGGCGTTAGCCACGCGGTTGTCGGTGGGGATTACGAAGTTTACGCCCTTAGCCTGCGCCTCAGCCATCATGTCCTTGGCAAGCTCAATCTTGTCGTCCTCGCAGATTGATGAGCCGATGGAGTAGCCCAGAGCCTTCATGAATGTGTAAGCCATGCCGCCGCCGATAATGATTGTGTCAACCTTCTCGAGGAGGTTCTTGATAACTCCGATTTTGTCCGAAACCTTCGCGCCGCCGAGAATGGCGACAAACGGTCTCTTCGGGTCTGCAAGAGCAGTGCCCATTACCTTAATTTCCTTCTGGATAAGGTAGCCGCACACAGCGGGGAGGTAATCCGCGACACCCGCCGTGGAGGCGTGCGCTCTGTGAGCTGTGCCGAACGCGTCGTTTACATATACTTCCGCGAGGGAGGCGAGCTGCTTTGAGAACTCGGGGTCGTTTTTCTCCTCCTCCTTGCAGAAACGAACATTTTCAATCATAACTGCCTTGCCGGCTTCTACTGAGGAGGCAAGTGCCTTCGCACTCTCGCCCACTACGTCTTCGGCAATCTTGACCTCAAAGCCGAGAACCTTCGAGAGGTACTCCGCGACAGGCGCGAGTGAGTACTTCATGTTAAACTCGCCCTTAGGTCTGCCGAGGTGTGAGCAGAGGATAACCTTTGCTCCGTTATCGAGCAAATATTTGATGGTTTTAAGTGCCTCGTCAATTCTCTTTGTGTCGGTGATGTTGCCCTCCGCGTCAAACGGCACATTGAAGTCGCAGCGAACGAGAACTCGTTTTCCGCTAACATCAATGTCTTCCACACTTTTCTTATTGAGATAATCCACTTAGAATCTTCCTTTCTCTTTGAAAACGCACACGAAAATACAAACTGCGCATTTTTTCTTATTGGCAGTGGTTCGGTTTGCATAGTATTCACCCGTACACTGCACACTGTTGGTTATTCTATCACATTATACCGCATATTTCAAGCAAAATTACAAAAAATGGATAATATAGCGGTGAATATTACCCAAAAACATATGCGGCACTATACGAATAACGAATAATGCCGCATGAACTGCCGTATATAACTATAGTATCCTATGGCTGCATAACAGACGAAACAGGCATAAGCCCGCCGCTGTCGTAGCTTTTCGGTATGACAATTATTTTAGACTGAGGGAATTTTTCCGACAGCTCCTCAATAAATCCCGTTTCCTTTATTTCAGGCTCTCCCGCGATAATGCCTTCGAGGGAGTGCCTCGCGCTTTTTTTCTTGATGTACTTCAAAACCGCGCCGGAGGGCGACTCGCTGTAGAGGATGGTCATATCTGCGCCTACCTCGCCGCATACGCCGTGGAGATAATCAAAGACCGCTAAATTCTCATCGTATTCGGAGTTGACAAGCCCTGTTTCACTCAAAACACTGAGCACCTCGAGCTTCGCACCGCAATTTTCGGCGATTGCCTTCGCCGCTCGTATGATTCTGCCGCACGACTGCTGACAGGTGACGCAAGCGATAAAAATTTTACTCCTGCCCAAACATTCACCCCCATTTAAGGATTTTCCGCACTCATATTATACTACAGATATGAGCGGTATAAAATAATTTTTATACGCTATAGTGTGAACTTTTTGTAACAGAAGAAAAAACACAAATTTTTATTCTATATGTATATTTCTTTCTTTCTTGGCAAAAATATCCTTGAAAGCGGTTGGGGTAACGCCGCTCAAGTCTCCGCAGAGTACATTATTAAAAAGAGGAGGACGATTTTATCTGTGATTGGTCTGAGACGCTGTAACAGAAAAAATCAAGAATTAATATGATTATGAACAATAACAGACGCTACAAGAAAAAGTCTTCGGGAAATACGGGCTACTATGTGGCAGTGCTGATGTGTATCGCGGCAGTAGGACTGGTTGCGTGGTCTACCTCCCTGAGCAATAGCAGGCTCGACGCCACAGACGACACGGTCAACGTGACCTCTCTCTCGGAGGAGGAAGCCATTGCTCTTCTCGGCGAGGATACCGACGGCTACTACCCTGATGAGGAGGGCGACGCGCTCGCAGTCAACGCACCGGCTAATCAGGACTCCACCACCGAGGCGGGAACGGAGGAAACTGCCGCCGCGACGACGACTACCCAGCAGGCAATCGCGAACAACGCCGAACTGAGCGACGAGGAGCAGGAGGAAGCCGAACCTACTGCCACTAAGAAACAAAGCAAGTCTGAGGGCAAGACGCACAATCCCGTCAAGGGAGCGATAATGAAGGAGTTTTCAGGCGGCAAGCTGGTGTTTTCAGAAACTCTCAGCGACTGGAGAATACATCAGGGAGTAGACATCTCCTGCAACAGCGATGCGAATGTAGTCTCCATCACTGACGGCGTAGTGTTCTCTGTTGTCAGTGACGACAAGTACAACACGGTGGTTATTGTGAAGAAAAACGATGAGTCGCTTATCTACTACTGCGGGCTGAAGAAGGATGTTTCCGTCACTAAGGGTGAGATTGTGGAAGCGGGACAGCAGCTCGGAGAGGTGGGAACTATCCCCTGCGAGATTGCGGATGATGTTCACCTCCACCTTGAGTATCTAAAGAACGGCGAGTTTGTAGACCCCGTGAAGGGCTTGGGACTCAAATATTAATTCATCATTCTTCATTGGGTTAAACCACTAACGTAACCTTAATATGGATAGATTTTATTGTTCCCCCGATTAAACCTTGCCGCGACTAAGCGGCATATGCAGTATGCTTTGCGCCAAAGAAACCCTTCACTTTGTCGGGGCGGAGTTGCACTTTTTCAAATGCGACCTGACATTATGCTCTAATTCCGCATCCGAACGTGGACTGGGTCGCTTGCTGATTCCCCTTTTCAAATCACCATTCAAAAGTTCATCAGGATTGTACTCAGGTGCATAGGGAGGGAGGTAGAAAACCTCGATTTTCTCCTTGTGTGCAGCAAGCCACGCCGTCACCTTTTTGGCGTGATGTACGCGCAAATTGTCCAGCACCAAAAATACTTTTTTCATGCTGTCATGTACCAAACGCCGCATAAAGTCAATGAGTTTGTCGGCGTTCATGGCATCTCGATACAGCACAAAACGAAGCTTGCCGCGATTGGAAATCGCCGACAGCATATTGATTTTAATATGCTTTGCCTCAGTACGAACCATCGGTGTTTTCCCGATAGGGGCGTAGCCACGCAAATAAGATGTGTGGTTTTGCAAGCCCGTTTCATCGCCAAAGAAAATTTCCGCATTCTCCGCTTCAGCACGCTCAGAAATGCCGGGAAACTCGGTTTCCACCCGGTTTTTGACCTGTTCCTCGTCCTGTTTGTATGCGCGTTGCACAGGACGTTGTACAGAAAATCCCCAACGCTCCAAGTAATAGCCAAGTGTTGAAAGCGGCATATCAATCTTGTATTTATACAATATGAGTTCGCGAATGTTGGCACGACTCCACATACATTCCTTGAATTTCAATTGTTCAGGTGTTTTGTCGATGATGATATT
>JAISGQ010000017.1 GCA_031262985.1 Oscillospiraceae bacterium | reverse complement strand
CCGAGCAAGTCTAAGCGAGATTTCATGTCAATTAGTTTTCGTGAGAACCCTTCTTTCATTTTGACGATGGGTTCTTCTGTATCTCCGTTAACGTAATAATATGGTATTTGCTTTATATCCAATGGTTGAAAAAGGTCAAAGTGGTCAGTAGATAAACTGTATTTCCTCCAATCTACTTCCATACGACCGACTCCAAGTGTTATCATAGAACGCAAAAGACCACTCCCCATCACCTCTTTGTATTATACCATACCCTTCCTATTAGATAAAGGAGGAAAGTAGCAATAAGCGCCGCTATTCTTGCAAAAACCTGCTCTCAACGAATTATCCGCGGGGTGAGGGTGCAGAGCAAACGCACTCAAACGCAGTACATGGCCGCAAAGCCGCGCCGTTACAGGGATTTTAGCACCTAACGCAAAAAGAAGCGCGACACCGAGTGCCTCGCTTCTTTTTGCTAAATGCTGTCATTCTAAATGGTGCACCCGAGAGGACTTGAACCTCCACCGAGAAACCCCGACTAGAACCTGAATCTAGCGCGTCTGCCAGTTCCGCCACGAGTGCACACTTATCTAAACGAGCGGTTGCCCGCTCAATTTTAGCTTGTTTAATTTTCAAAGTCAACCGGCATTCGCACTGCCTTTCAATTTCACACAGAGGTGACGTTACTCCTATTCAACTACGTCTGTTTGCTCTGTGACTGTTTGCTCTTCGTCTACTTGCTGCTCCGCGGAGACAGGGACTCTGTACACTACTGTTTTACGGCTTCTTGCGTCATACAAAGTATCTTTAATAATTCTCCACGTTCCCAAACCCGCAAAAACAAGCCCAAAAGCCACGCTTTTTGCAAATTCTAAACGGAACTCCGCGTCCTCAGTGAAAACACTCCAATAGAGACGGGAAATTCGAGAAATCTTAATCTCAAAATTCACTGAGTCAATCATTCCCCAAACGGCGATAAAATCCCCCAAAACCTGCCCAACTAAAACACCGAACAAGATAGCAATAACTATAGTTATCAGTTTCGACCATCCTGACCTACCGCGTAATAAATCATAACCTTTAGACACGCATATACCGATTAAAAAGCCCAACCAACCCACAAACCAACCTAAAGAGTAGGCAATAGCCCATGGTATAGCACCTATTAACGCGCCAAAAAATGCACCTAAAATGCCTAAAATAATGCTTCCGCTATTTTTCTCTGTCGAACTTCTTAATTCATAGTTTTGCATTAACAATCCCCACTCTTCGCTTACTATTTGCAATTCGCGCCGAGGTGACATTACCTAAACCCTGCGCGTCTGCCGATTCCGCCGCAATTACACATGTTTCGTTGATTTTTACACGGAGCGAAACTCTCCGAGGCGGGGCGTACAGCCTAATCCGCACAAATGAAAACGGAAACCGCTTCCATCAAGTCGGTTTATCAAAACCGACTTGATAAGAATATCATGGAAATTTCAATTTGTCAATATCAATTTGCCGAGGTTTATGCATGAAATTGTAACACAGCGGCTACTCATCTGTCGGCAATAATTCCGATGTTTCCTCTGTTTCTGCTGCCTTTGTCGCTGCCGCATTCTTCGCCAAATCGTTCGTATCAAGTGACTTTCCGAACACAAAAAATCTGTCGTAGAGAAATTCGAGGATGAAGTTTGCGAGCATATTTATAATTGTGGCTACTGTTCCTGCCACTCCAAACATGGAGGTCAGGCAATGATGGAAGTATGTAGATGCAGGAGTAAAAACGGCGTAAAAAGCCGCTACCTTAGTCATTGCTATAGGCACATTGCTCGCCGATTTGAAGGTGTATCTTCTGTTGAGAGTAAAGTTCCACAAAACGGACAGAATCAGCCCTATGAGGTAGCATAGCCATGTGGGCCAATCTGTAAATTGAGCAAGGAGCGTATCGGATACTAACTGAATTACTCCCGCCGATATGGAGAAGAGGAGGAATTTTACCGACCTGAGTATCTCCTTCTTGGGATTTTTTTCGGGAGTGGGAGTTGTACTCTCCTCCGCATTAGTCTGCACGTTTTTTGTTTCCTCTGTGTTCACATTAATTCCTCTTTTCAGTTTATTTGCTATTTTTATTTGCTCTTTAGAAATTTTATCGCGGAGGTAGCGGCTATCGCTCCGTCCGCAACGGATTTTGATATCTGCATAAGTCCGCCTATGCAGTCGCCCGCCGCGAAAAGCCCCGGAAGGTTAGTGGACATATCCTCTTTTACAGCGATTTTGTTTCCGCTGATTTCAGCTCCCAGCTTTCTTGCGAGGGAGGTACTGCCGGCAACGCCCACGGCGATGAACAAGCCGGAAATCGGGAGCTGTTCCCCGTCTGTAAATTTGACGCACTCAATGTGGTCGCCTCCGTCTACGCAGTCGATTTTCTTCGTGATAACGGAGATTTTTTCGTCGGAGGTAAGCGAGGTTTCCTCTCCGTTAGTCAGAACCGTGACCTTCCCAGCGACATTCGAGAGAACTCCCGCCTCGTGCATTGCGTAGTCGCCGGAGCCGAGCACTGCGACATCCTTTCCTCTGTAGAAAAAGGAGTCGCACACGGCGCAGTAACTTATCCCCTTAAGCTCAAACTTTTCGATATTTTGTATTCTGGGAGTGCTTCTGTTGCTCCCCGTAGCTAAAATGACCGCCGCCGCTCTGTACTCCTCCTGCGCGGTTTTGACGGTAAACTCGCCGTCGTAGCCGACGCTTACCACCTCCGCGCTTATAATGCGGACACCCAGCCGCTCCGCCTGCCTGAGACCGCGTGCGTGGAGTTCTTCTCCCGATATGCCCGCTTCCGCTCCGTAGTAATTATCTATGCGTTCCGCTTTGGCGAGTGAGCCTGTACCCTTGGCGATTACGGTAGTTTCAACTCCTGCGCGAACGGTGTACAGTGCCGCCGATATACCGGCAGGACCGCTGCCGACTATTATAACTCCAGACATGGTTAAGCCCCCTTGTTTCGATTGACTTTATATTTATATACTAACTTATTTTTGCTGTGTTGTAAAGGGAATGTTCATTGGGCGAGAAATCAACTAAAATCTGTGACTGCAAGCCTTAACTGCAATTTCATAAAGACATTAGCAATAAGTAGGTCGCAAGGCGACCTACACAGGGGAACCCCCGACGAGGGTTCCCCTGACCCCTCCTGCGTTTTTCTGACGATAGGGGTGTTTCGCTCTCTGCGGAGAGCGAGTTAGGACTCTGTCCTAACAACCTGCAAGCCTTTGCAAAGGCTTGACCTAAACTCTAACTCTTTGGCAACAGATTTTAGTTTTTCTTTACCTCAAAACGCACTTCCGTAGTACAGTATGCCCTTCGCCAAGTCCTCGCGGTAGTCGTCATGCGCGGGATTTAGGCTGTTTATCACCACTCCGTCACTGCCCGCTCTGCCCGTTGCGTGAATGTACCTCTCCTCCCCGATATACATGGCGACATGACCCGAAAAATATATCAAATCGCCCTTTTTTACCTCCCTCTTCCCTATCTTTCGCATGGAGAAGCCGTCCTCAATGCGCGCGTCTCTGTAAATTATAATGCCGCACATGAGGTAAACCGCACTGCACAGCCCAGAGCAGTCGATTCCCAGCGGAGTTTTCCCTCCCCAGCGGTACTGAACTCCGAGGTATTCCTTCGCCAGCGACACGATTGCTTCCCTCAGCGCGTCCTCGTCTCCTCCCGACATATCGAGCAGACTTGCCGACAGCGATGAGGCACGCACGTAGCCGCTCCTCCCGTCCGCAAGCACTACGCCTCTCCAGCCGTCTGTAGGTTCTGCACCCACACCCGCGTCCTCCTTTGCGTTTCCTGCTCCCTCTGCCTCCGCCGCAACAATGCTCCCCCGCGGCAGTGTTACGAGGGAGGACGACTGATAGCTCCTCTCTGCCTTCACATCGGAAAAGGAGGAGATTACATACAGCTTTTCGTGTGTCCTGAAAATTTCGGGGTAGGTGCTTTCCTCCTCTATATCTACTGCCCTTACATAGCCGCCGTAGCCGTAGTAGGTCTGTATGAGACACCACTCCCCCGCAGTCTCCGTGACGGTTACTTCCATTCCGTGCAGTACCTCATCGGCAAGCTCCGCGCGTTCATCGGGCTTTACATAAACAGGGGCGACCGCCGATTTGATGTGCGAAATATTCATTCTATGCACCAACCTTTCGTTTTGTAGTCCATGTTGCTGTATATATCTTCAAATACCCTTAAAAAATTTGTATTTATACTGTACATATCCAAAATATTATGATATTATTATGTTATATTTATTAATATTCACTATTATTTACATTAATGCTATTTGTATTAATGTGCATGATACTATTGACATACCGTTTAATTTTCAGAAAGAGGAATGACAAAAACATGAAGAAGAGAAAAGCTTTATTTATTGCTTTAATTTTGTGTGTGAGCATAGCATTATCGCTTGCTCCGACAGCCTTTGCCGCACCTTCGGCAGAACCTGCCGTCACCTCGGCAGAAGCACAGCCGAACGCCCCCGACGCACCTGTTATAATATTCAACGACGCTCCCGTCAACACCGCAGTGAGCGTCAAGCTGACATACAACAAGTCCTCCGATGCGAATATACGGCTTATGTATAAAATTAACGAGGACGGCGAGTGGCTCGACTACTCCGAACCGTTTGATGTGGAGGAGAACGCCGTAATTTCGGCAAAAGCCATACTCTCCGACAGCACTCAGTCACAGGTTTCCACAGCTGAAATAAAGTGCATCGACAAAGTGCCTCCCATGCCGCCGACTATCTACGCAGATACGACTACATGGGTTAAATCACTACTGTCTGTCACATTGGGCGATGCCTCTGACGCTGAGTCTGGCTTTCTCCGCTGTGAGTACAGAATAGGCGAAACAGGCGAATGGATTGAGTACTACGACAAGATTGATGTAACTGAGCCGACAGTTCTCTTTGCCCGCTCGGTGGACAAGGCTATGAACCGCTCTGCGGAGGTTTCCATTACCCTCACAAACTTTGATACTACCGCGCCGAATATCGACAATTTGCAGGTGACCTTCGGCAACGAAGGCGGAGCGAATGTATTTGAGTCCTCCCTTTTCGGCACATATTTCAAAGACCCCGCGATATGCACTATAGACGGAGCGGTTGACGCTGAGAGCGGAGTTTTGAGGTATGAGTACCAGTTTGTTCAGTCGGGAAGCACTATCAACGACTTGAAGTGGATAAAATACAACCCCAACACAAAGCCGCAGATAGACTTCGATTTCATCGGCTTTGTGTACGCAAGGGCAGTGGATGCCGCCGGCAACATCTCCTCCGCCGCCGCTTCCGCGGGAGTAGTAGTCGATTCCACTCCTCCCGAAATCGGCGAAATCACCAAATCCGAGACGAAAATCACAGGCTCACAGGTAGTAGTAAATTTTGCCGTCACCGATAACATAAGTATTGACACAATTAAGGTAAATAACAGCTATGTGGGAATCTACTCCCCCGAATTTACTGCGTTTCGAAACGGCGAGTACAAAATCACGGCGACTGACCGCGCAGGCAATATCAGCACCAAGATAGTGCTGATAGAGAATATTCAGACTACGCCGTTTAATATCCTCACAACAGTCAACTCCCTCAAGGAGGAAAGATACACGCCCTCGACATGGGCAGCACTGCAAAAGCAGGTGGCGGAGCTTAACAACATACTCGCAGTCGAATCAAACGGCGCGATGGTCGACTCCTACTCGGAGCAGGTTTTGCTCGCGCTTGAGGGGCTTATTCTCAGGGGAGACGGCACAAAGGCGCGTGAGCTTATTGAGAGAGTGGACGATATGACCGCCTCCGACTACACAAAAAGCTCGTGGGCGAAAATCGACGAGGCAAAGAGCGTCATTAACTCCGTTCTCGACGACGCGGAAAGCTCTCAGACTGATGTGGACACAGCGCGCAAACAGCTCGAGGGCGCGGTGACGGAGCTTCGGCTCAAGGCGAATTTTACCGCACTCGACCGCGTACTCGCCAAGGTGGAGGCACTTAATCCGAACGACTACCCCGCCGACAAATTCCTCCTCCTCGCGGAGGCGGCGAATAAGGCAAAGCAGCTCGACAGGCAGGACACCGCGCAGGAGGACGCCGATGCGGTGTACAACCAGATACTCGAATTAATGGGCGCACTCAAGCCCGTCAAAGAGCCCGAACAGACCGACACCTCCGCTATTTGGTATCTCGCGCTGGGAGTTTTGGCTGTCGCGGCGATTGTCGCACTCTCGCTCTACATCTTCATGAGGAGGAGAAACCGACCTCTCCCGCCTCTATACACAGGCGCGAATGTAGGCACAGGCAGAAATGCGGGGAAAGACTATCCTCCGAACAGAAATGATGCGCAGGAGTTTGACAACTACGCCGAGATAGTCAACACAGAGCAGACAGGCGACCCCGAGCAGGCGTTTTACTTCGAAGCTCCCGGGATGAGGCAGAAGAAGCGGCGCGGAGGATATGAGGAGCAGAGACAAACTCCTCCCCGAAAGAACGGCAAGGGCGGCAGTGGCAGGAGCAACGGCGGCAGTCACGGCAGTTCTCCGCAGTTCGGGGATATTGATTTCGGCGGCGAGGGCGAATACTCCGAGTGGGAACAGGAGTAGGCGCAGGGAGCTGAGAGAAGCGGCGCGGAAGGCTCTCCTCCTCCCCTAAAATTATGTAGTTTTGGTGCGGCTTGAATGAGCTGTACTTAGGTATACTAAATTAACGAAAGATGGTGTTCAGTATGTCAAGAGACCCCGCAAAAAAATTCACCAAGCAGGAAAAGAGCTGGATTATGTACGACTGGGCGAACTCAGTCTACGCAACCAACATCATGGCGGCGATTTTCCCTATCTACTTCACCGCCGTCTGCAAGTCTGCGGGCGTAAACGGTGATGAGTGGTGGGGATACGGAACTTCAATCGCCACGGCTGTTATCGCCATACTCGCGCCTTTGCTCGGCGCTGTAGGCGACTACAAGGGGCTTAAAAAGAAGCTCCTCGCCTTCTTCCTGTTCCTCGGCGTAGGGTTTACCACAGTAATGGCTATCAACGACAACTGGAAAATGATGCTCGTGGGATATATCATTTCCTACATCGGCTTTGCCGGAGCGAACCTCTTCTACGACTCCTTCCTGACGGACGTCACAACGGAGGCGCGAATGGACAGAGTTTCAGCGTGGGGCTATGCCATGGGATATATCGGCGGAAGCACTATACCCTTCCTTATCTCCATAGGCGTGCTTTTGGTTATGGGTATGGACAACCCCTTAGCGGTCAAGTTCTCCGTAATTATAACCTCCGTTTGGTGGCTTGTGTTCTCCATTCCCATTCTCAAGAATGTCAAGCAGGTACACTACATCGAGAAGGCAAAGGGAAACGCCGTTGCCAATACATTTAAGAATATCGGACGCACACTTTCCGATATAGTCAAAAACAAAGCTATCTTCTTCTACATGATTGCCTACTTCTTCTATATCGACGGAGTTGGAACAGTCATACACATGGCGACAACCTACGGCGCAACAATCGGACTTGACACAGTTGGCATGATTTTGGCACTGCTTGTCACTCAGCTTGTAGCCGCTCCCTTCTCGGTTCTGTTCTCAAAGCTCGCGAAGAAGTTAGGCTCACTCAAGATGATTTGCACGGCTATCTGTATCTACGTGGTCATTTGCTCGGTCGGCTTCTACATGGGCTACAGCCTTGAGCAGAAGGAGATTCCGTTTAAGGCAGGGTATACTGCCGCCGTCACTGAGATTAAGGCGGGAGAGCCTACATTCGAGGACGCGGCAAGCAAAGAGATATTCGACAGCGTATTTGTCGGCGACGATATAAACCCCGGACTTTACAGCGAAACAGACAATATGCTCGCCTCCACCGAAAGAGTTGACACCTTCAACGCGGCTATCGCGGAGATTACCGCCGCCGACTACGAATTCGGAAACGTATCCGATAAGCTGGCGTTTGTGCAGTATGTCGGCGAGTATAAGGACGGCGTTATCGCCTACATCGGCGACGAGAACAACACAAAGCCGTATGAGGACGCGATAGACTTCTCCTCCGCGCTGTTCTGGGCTATGGCGGTACTGGTAGGTACTGTGCAGGGCGGTATTCAGGCTCTCTCACGCTCCTACTTCGGAAAGCTCATTCCGGCTAACAAGTCGAACGAGTTCTTCGGATTCTTCGATATATTCGGAAAGTTCGCAAGCGTAATCGGTCCTGCCCTCTACGCCTTTGTCAGAGGATATACAGGTCGCCCCTCCCTTGGAATACTCAGTCTGATTGTACTGTTCTTCTTCGGACTGATTACTCTCTTTATCGGTAGAAAGCACTTTAGAAATGCCGAAAAGATAAAGGAGGACGCAGGAAGCTCTGATACTCCTGAAGCTCTTGAGGAGGTAACTCCTGCTGAGGCTGATCCTGCTGAGGAGGCTGCTCCTGCCGAGGCACTTGAGGCTACTCCTGCTGAGGAGGCTACTCCTGCTGAGGAGTAGGAGAATACTGCTTCCGTAATTTAAATTAGTTGGTTTATACTGAAAATGGGCTGTAGCAAACAAAATTTGCTACAGCCCGTTGTTATATTCTCGCCCGACTTCTGATAAGCTGGTTCGTCAAGGGAGAATTGAGAGTTTTGCAAAGTGTAATTATATCTTTTGCAAATTCCTTGGATTTTTCTCTGAGAATACTACTCTCTGCAATATATGCGCCTCGTTCAGTGATACCACGCAAAGATTTCACCCGATAGCCAACGGAAATTATAACATCAAGGTTGTAATAATCCACTTGATAAACTTTTCCGTCAGCTGCAGTTGTTGCATAATTTGCAACAACTGCATTTCGTATCAATTCGCCTTCGTCAAACACATTTTTAATGTGTCTCGAAACGGTGGATTTGTCACGCCCAAACAACTCTGCCATTTGGTCGATAGAAAGCCAAACTGTTTCATCTTCCAAACGCACGTCAATTTTTGTAATGCCGTCTTCGGTTTGATATATTTCAATGTCAGATTTGTTCATCTTTTCATCACCTTTACATAAAACTTACGATTTCTCGGCGGATCAAATTCGCAGAAATAAACACCCTGCCATGTACCGAGAACGGGCTTACCGTTTTCGATAATTACGGTAACGCTCGAACCGATTGTGCTTGCCTTCAAATGTGCCGCAGAATTGCCCTCTGCGTGGCGAAACTCCGGACGGTCTGGATAAGTTTTATCAAGTACAAAGAGCAAGTCACGAACTACATCCGAGTCGGCGTTCTCATTGATTGTTATTCCCGCTGTGGTGTGAGGGCAAAAGACAACAGCAATGCCGTCAGCCACACCGCTCTTGTCAATTGATTCTCCTACTTGTGCGGTAATGTTATAGA